>CALXIO010000005.1 GCA_944388385.1 uncultured Ruminiclostridium sp. | reverse complement strand
ACTTTCTAAAGATTTGTCCTTTTTTTGCCATAAAAATATGCACCTCCAAAAGTGTCTAACTTTTGGGGTGCATATCATTTCCGGGGTTATTTTTTTGGGATTATTTATTTAATACCGCCTTTTTAAGGGAAATAACAAGCATTATAAAGCCCACAGCAAAGCATATATGGAAAATACCTGCCATGCCGGAAATTGATGCAGAAGCGCCGTTACTTAATTCAGCACCCATAACCTCAGTAACGCCTCTTACCACCATCATAAGAGACGCCCGGAAATGCCGATATTATATACTATCTGAGCACCCTTGAAAAGCTTTGTTTCCTCAAATTCCCTTGCAAGGTGAAAAAGGGCTATAATAAGATATATTACAGTACCCAGCACAAAAAGATGACCGTGAGCCTTTGAAAGGGAGGTATCAGCGGTATATTCGCAGAACTTGGTCAGCTCCCTGTAAAGCACACCGCACACCATGGCGCAAATGCCGTATGTAAGGGCTATGTTAAAGTATTTTTTTATATTTTCACCCCTTATTTAAGATTTAATATGCAGACACAATGAGCCCCGATTCCCTTATCTCCTATGCCAAGACCCTCCTCGGTGGTGGCCTTTACGCTGACACAGTCAAGGTGAACATTAAGAAGTGTGGCTATGTTTTCTCTCATTTTATCTATATAGGGGGATATCTTAGGCTTTTGGGCAATTATTGTTATATCGCAGTTTGAAAGCACATAGTCCTTGGTTTTAATGAGCTTATTTACCCTGTCAAGAAGCTCCATACTGCTTATTCCTTCAAACTCCTTGTCGGTATCGGGGAAGTGCTTTCCTATATCCCCAAGGGCAAGAGCCCCCAGCATGGCATCCATTAACGCATGGATTGCCACATCCGCATCAGAGTGACCCAGAAGCCCCTCATTATCCTCTGTGGGAATTTCCTCTCCGCAAAGTATCAGCTTTCTGCCCTTTTCAAAGCGGTGTACATCATATCCGTGACCTATTCTCATTTTTCCCTCTCCTTTAAAAATGCTTCAGCAATAATTATGTCCTCCGGGGTGGTGAGCTTAATGTTAGTGTAATCCCCGGTGGTAATATATACAGGTATACCTGCCTTTTCAAAAACAGAGGCATCATCCGTAACCGGTATGCCCTTTGTCTTTTCTGCCGCCTTTAAATAAAGCTCCTTATTAAAGCTCTGTGGGGTCTGAGCCGCTGACAGGGTACTTCTGTCGGGGGTGCTTTCTATACACTCCCCCTTTATCTGCTTTATAGTGTCCTTTACGGGAACTGCCACTATCGATGCTCCCTTTTCACAGGCGGAAATTATGCTTTCATTTATTATATTCTCAGTTACAAGGGGTCTTGCACAGTCATGTATGCTGACTATATCCCCCTTTGCATTATTTACCCCAATAAGGGCGGATTTATCTCTGCTGTCCCCACCGGTAATTACCCTTACAGGCTTTGTTATACCGCATTTTTCACATATAGCTATAAGGCTTGCTATGTTATTTTCACTGCCTACAACTATAATTTCATCTGCACAGCTTTTTTCAAAGGCTATAAGGCTGTAATATAAAACCGGCTTTCCCAAAAGCAGGGCGGTGGGCTTATCTGTACCCATACGGGAGGATGAGCCTGCCGCAAGGATAATTGCGGTTATTTTTCTGTTATTATACATATTATTCTATATTGGCGTAGTTTCCTAAAAACTTAAAATACTTCATCTCGTCCTTAAGGTTTTGCATAAGGCACATAACCTCCTTGGAACGAATACTTCCCTCAAAATTAAGATAGAATATTACATCAAATGCCTCTGTCTTTATGTCCTTGTTTTTCTCAGGAACAGGGGCACTTTCTGTCTTGGTCAGGTTAAGACCGTAAAAGGAAAACCTGGTAAGCAGTCTGTAAAGTGAGCATTCAGTATGGGGGAGTGACAGGCTTATTGAAATAATGTCCGCATCCTCGCTTAATTCTGCCCTCTTTGATACGCAGATAAAACGGGTGGTATTGTCCTCCTCGTTTGCTATATCGGTGGCTATTATATGAAGTCCGAACTGCTTTGCCGCATAGGGAGAACAGATAGCGGCGGCATTTTCATCCTCACTTTGGGATACCATCTGAGCCGCAAGGGCGGTATTTGCATAGCGGTGTGTCTTATAGCCCTTTTCCTTTAAAAACCGTGAGCATTGAGTAAGAGCCTGCTCATGGGAGTAAACCGTCTTTACATCCGCATTTTCCGACTTTGCACAAAGACAATGCTCAATTTTTATCTGAGTGCTTTTGCAGATCGTAAAATCATAGTTTGAAAGCAGTCTGTAGGTCTGGGAAACCTCACCTGCGGTGCTGTTTTCTATGGGAAGCACACCATAGTCCGCCTCCTCATTTGCCACAGCCTTAAACACATCCTCAAAGTCGGTGTAAAACCTTATATCCTTATCGGAAAACAGCTTTTCACAGGCTATATGGGTGTTGCTTCCTATTGTACCGGGGCAGGCTACCGTTACCTTGCCCTGCTTTAAGGGATAAAATTCCTTCTCATAAACCTGAGTCAGCATTTCCTGCTGAAGGCACTTTGATATATCCATAATGTGGGTGAAAAGCAGCTTTGTTCCCCTTTTGAGATTTTCCGGGCATTTTTTGCCCACCTTTTCAAGAATTTGTTCTTCCCTTGATGCCTGAAATACAGGAAGCCCGTTTTCCTTCTTGTACTTTGCCACATTTACGCAAAGCTCCATTCTCTTTGAAAACAGCTCAACTATCTTATCATCAATGCCGTCGATTTCTTCTCTTATTTTTCCAAGATCCATAAAATACCCTTCCTAAAAAAATGCAACCGCCATAAGACGGTTGCATAAAATTTTATTAGTTTGCCTCAGGTGCAGGAGTTTCAGCCGGGGATGTATTGTCGGCAGGTGTGCCATCGGCAGGTGTGCCATCGGCAGGTGTGCTTTCAGCCGGGGCGGCGGTTTCGGTACTGCCCTTGCTTACTGTAATAGTGACAACCTCACTCTTTTCAACATTTACCTTTGCGCCTACATCCTTACTGCACTTAATAACATATCCTGCAGGAACATCTGCTGATTTCTCTTCGGCTATTTCGTACTTGATATTAAGCTTTGAAAGCATAGCCACATATTCGTCCTTGGTCTTATCCTTAAATGAAGGCAGAGGAACGGTGCTGGGGCCCTTGCTTACGATGAGCTTTAACTCTGTGCCTTCCTTTACCTCGGTATCCTTCTTTATACTCTGACTTATTATAAGTCCGTTTGCAACCGAATCATCGAACTTATATTCAGCGGTTATCTTAAGGTAGCTGTATCTTGCGTTATTCTGAACGGAAGTAAACAGCCTGCCTGTAAATTCAGGACAAAGATATATAATTTCATCCACAGAGGATTCTGTAGCTGAGGTTTCTTCCACGGAGGATTCCTCACTGCTTTCGGGTAAGGAGGAAATTTCCTCGGTGGTTTCTGGCTTTGAATAGTAGTTTGAATCCACCAATGAGCCGGGATCCTCATTATTTGCATGAATAGCAATAGCAATAGCAATACCAAAGCCTATAATGGTAAGCAGGCATATAATTATACCGGCTAACATCATTATCTTGTTTTGCTGTTCCTTCTTTTTCTTCTTTGCCTTTGCATTTTCGCTTTCGGCTGTTTTTACAGGCTTTTTAGCCTCTGTCTTAGGTGTGGTAGCCACCCTTACAGGCTCTCTTTCCGCTGTATTGAACTTAGGCTCTTCAAAAAGCTTAATAACAAGCTCGGTTATTGTCTGTATACGGTTTGCGGTGCTGAGCTTAAGACCGTTCATCAGTACCTTAGATACGTGACTTGGAACATTACGGTTTATTACCATAGGCTCAGCGCAGTTATCCGTACCCATACGGGCAAGGGCCTCTGTGGGAGGACATCCGGTAAGCACTCTGTAAAGCACCGCAGAAATGCCGTAAACATCAGTCCAGGTGCCGTGCCATTCGTTTGATGAATACTGCTCGGGGGCAGAATATCCCGGATATAATTCGCAGGCTATCTCGGTATTTGTTGTACGGCCTGCACTTATCTGAAAGTCCACCAGCTTAAGCTCTTCCTTGTCGGTAACCATAATTGTGGTGGGGCTTATACCTCTGTGAACAATGCCGGAGGAGTGTACAAGGCTTAATGTGGTGAGTATGGGAGGGAATAATTCCTTTACCTTATCCCAGGTAAGCTCACCTGAGCAGTTAGCGAGGTATTCCTTTAAGGTGATACCGCCCACATATTCAAATACCACATAGGCTGTATTATTCTGGGGGAATATATCCAGTGCAGTCTGGATATGTGTCATACCCCTTGCCTTCATAAGGGTTTTGTTAAGCTCCACAAATTCGGACATATAGGTTTTATAAAGGGGAAGCTGACTTGATTCCACGTGAATTGTGGGATCTCCCTTTTTTCTTGAACAAAGGGCATCAGGCATATATTCCTTTATTGTTACCTTTGTGCTGTTTACCTTGTCGAAGGCTATATATAATGCGCCCTCACCGTTGTAGCTTAACAGCTTTCCTGTTATATATCTGTCATTGAGTAATGTGCCGGGGGCAAGATAGGAGGGAAGATAGGGAGTATCTTCACTGTATCCGCACTTTTCACAGGGACCCTCTCCCTGCTTTTCGCTCATACAGCCAAGGCACAGATTTTCTATTTCCGCCATAAACTAATCCTTTCAGTTGCGATGGGTTTTACCCTTTATCTATAAATGACTGCTTAGCCGTCGTATCGCATAATACAACAACTATATATTACATTAAACGCCTATAAAAGTCAACCGCTTTATAGAAATTGTAATCATATTGTAATCTTTTTTAAAAAATCCTTGTTATAATGCCCTTAAACAGCAAAATCCACAGGCTTTAAGTTGTGAAAGTTGACAACAGCATAATTTATCACTATAATATAGGTAAAAAAGTGTGAGGTGAGGGTATGTTCGGAAGAAAGAACAAAAAGGACAGTATGAGCATAAAGCAAATGCAGGCTCTTGATAAAAGACCCCTTAAATATGTTACCATGAGGGACCCGGATACATATAAGGAAAACCGCCTCGGGGATAACGGGGCGATAAATATAATTGACGGGGATTTCGTCCTTGTGTGTGGCGGTAATGATGTAATGAGGTGCGACCTTAACCATGTAAGGGTGGGGGAATTGATGAACCTGTCCGGCATTACCGCAAAGGGAATTGACAAAAAGACCGGCAAGGAAATGTCGGTTATAGCCTACTTTGCGGATAAATTCTGATACAAAAAAGCCTTGCTTGATGCAAGGCCTTTTTTATTTACATAATTCATAAAAGGCAACAGCACTTGCCGCCGCCACATTAAGGGAATCCACATTGTGATACATTGGTATCTTTACTGTATAGTCAGACATCTTAATTGTATTTTCACATAGCCCATAGCCCTCTGTACCGAGAATAATAGCAAGCTGTTCTTCCCTTTTAAGGGCTTTATCCTCTATTCCCACCGAATTATCGGTAAGCGCCATGGCAACTGTTTTAAATCCCATTTTGTGAAGGGTTGGTATACCTGTCTTGTACCAGTTTTTATCATTATCCCCGATATAGGTCCAGGGGATAAGAAATACCGTGCCCATACTTACCCTTATAGCCCTTCTGCATAAGGGGTCACAGCAGGAGGTACTAACAAGCACAGCGTCTATTCCAAGGGCGGCGGCACTTCTTATTATAGCCCCCACATTGGTGGAATCTGCTATATTTTCAAGCACCGCTATCCTTCTTGCATTACGGCAAATATCCTCCACCGAGGGCAAAACCGGTCTTTTCATAGCGCAAAGCATACCCCGGTTTAACTTATACCCGGTGAGCTTTTTCATTTCCTTACTGCTTGCGGTATATACCGGTATATCGCATTTCTTTAATATATCCATAGCCCTGTGATTAAGGTATTTTTCATCAGTAAGGGCGGATATAGGAACACACCCTGCACTCAGTGCCACCTCTATTACCGTGTCGCTTTCAGCTATAAATATGCCGTTGTCATATTCAAGCAGCTTTCTTAAATGGGAATCGGTAAGGGAGGTATATATTTTAAGCTGGGGAATATCAAGGGAGCTTACCGCTATAATTTCAGCCATAATTTTTCCCCTTAGTTAAGACCCTTTGCCGCTGATAAGGTAATACCGTTATCACCTAAGGGAATAGCATGGTCAAGTCCTACGAATTTGCCGTTTTGCTGCCATAATACTTCCTTTACAAAGGCATATTTTTCCTCATCCCAGGTCTTAAAGTCATCCAGTACAAGTCCGCCGGTATCACCGGAGTTTGCATTAAAGCACCAGAAGGTGTGGTTTAAGTGGTAGTTCTTTATAAGCTGACGCATACAGGTCATCCACTTTAAGTTAGGCTCTTTCATAAAGCCGCCCCATTCACCTATAAGAAGGGGAGCAATATTATCGGTGTGGATATAAAGCCAGTTATCCTGCCAGCAATCTCTCATAAGGCTGTTATAGTCATAATTTCCCTCAAACCAGGGCTGTTTATATACGGTAGGGCCATAGTCATGGGGTGAATATACCAGCTTATTATTGTACTTTCCTAAGTCAACAGGGTAGTCCTTAACACCTCTTAAATTACCGCCCCACCAGTTAAAGTAATAGTCGTCATCATCCTTGGAGGAATAGTCTCCGTTATTCTTGGAATAAATCTCAGTACCCTCAACCAATATAAGCAGATTGGGATTTTTAGCAAGCACCCTTGCCGCCGCCTGCTCAGCTATATACTTCCAGTTATTAGCCGCCTTGGAATCATTCCATATAGCCGCATTGTTACCCTTAAAGGGCTTGCCGTGGGGTTCATTTTTAAGGTCTATGGCTACAATAGTATCGTTATTCTTATATCTCTCTGCGATCCATTCAAGGGCATGGTAGTAGTCCTCCACCTTTACCTTGTCTGTACACCAGAGATTTACCACATGGCCGGAGGCATTGGTTTCTGCACTGTGAATATCAGGCATTACCTTAATGCCGTTTTCTTCAGCTAACTTTAAGAAGTAGTCAAATATCTGAAGTGAATTCATGGCATTAAGATCAGGATTATATGCCTGATTATAATTAGCCTTGGGATATTCTCCTGCCGCCCACTGATTTATAAGCTCTGCTGACATAGGCACACGGATAAGATTAAATCCGTGATCCGCAATAGCCTCCACAGAGGATTTAAGCTCGCTGTTCCAAAGTCCGTCAAAGGTATTGGTACCTGTGTTATAGCCAAACCAGTTTACACCGGTAAGCCATACCTGTTTGCCGTTTTTATCAACTATGCGGTTTCCGTCGGTAAACAGCCAGTCATCTCCCTGTACCGCCTGGTCGCTTCTCTCTAAAAGTGCATCCACATCAACAGCGGTGTTGTTATTTCCGCCGTTGTTATTGTTATTGTTGTTGTTATTGTTATTGTTTTCCGCCACCTTACCATAAGCGATTTTACATTCTGTGCCGTTAAGGGTTGCCTTGGTCACCTTAAGTTCTCCCTTTATTCCTAAGTTACAGCCCACATTAAAGGTTGAGCCTACCGAAATATCTCCGTTATATTCAGCGTTTGTAATGGTAAGAACACCGTTAGATACCGTATATGTACCGTTCCAGCCCTCCACATTATCAACACCGTTTATATGTAACTTTAAAGTCCAGCCGGAAATATTCTTGCCGGAATTATTGGTAATACCAAACTCCGCACCGTACATATTTACCCCGTTTGATTCCCAGGAGTTATTGGCAGAAACATTGATAGTAATGCCATCTCCGGCAGGAGTAACAGCACCGGGCTTAGTGGTAGTGGTCTGGGGCGCAGGCTTAGTGGTGGTTGTAGCAGGCTTAGTGGTAGTGGTTGTGGAACTTGGCTTATTTGTAGTAGTTGTAGTGGAACTTGGCTTATTTGTAGTAGTTGTAGTGGAACTTGGCTTTGTAGTGCCCTCCTGCTTTGTGGTGGTAGTGCCGGGGGTTGAGGAATTTTCATCCTCAGATGAGTTATCGGATTCATTATCCTCAGTAGACTCGGTACTTTCTGTACTTTCGGTAGCCTCTGTGCTGTCGGTACTATCGGTATTATCGGTACTTTCGGTACTATCAGCAGAATCTGTGCTTTCCTTATCCTCGCTGTCCTTATCTGAGGAATCACTTTCGGTGATACTGCTGTTTTGTGAGGGTGTGCTGTTTGTACTGCTTTCTTCTCCCGAAAACAGTCCTGCAACAATACGGACACCCACTATCAAAATCAGCAGGATTATCATTATAACAGCAACTATTATCCCCTTTTTGCCGTTTTTATTTTCCGGGGTCATTGTCTGATTATTTTCCATGTTTTTTACCTCCTCTGTCCTCTAAGCGTGAGCCACAGTAGGAACAAGTGCTTTTATTTTCCCTGTTGGGTGCGCAGCAGTTGGGACACTGGGGCAGATATAAGGGCATTTTTGCCTCATGGGCATTCATAGGCATAGGGTTCAGCATTTCAGGGTGAGCCTTAAAATACTCATAGGCTTCCTTTGAGCGTTTAATATCTAAAATGCAGGAATATATAGAAGTTCCGAACAAGAAAACAATTATTATTAAATAAGGCGTCGCTAAAACATCAAAACTTGTGGTGGCTAAATCGTCCATAATAGCCTCCCAGCCGTAAAACAAAGAATCACAAAGTCCCATGTTTCCCTGAAGCCCCTTATGGAATTTATCAAGTAACCTGTCAAAGGCGGCATCCGAAAGGCAGTCTATTGTATCATCTCCGCAATACATATCATATTCCCAGTCATCAAAGCCGTCCGCATTACCGCAGGAGTACAGGATTATCATGGAGCTTTCATCAAGGCCGTCAAGATAATAAAGCTCCTCTGAAAGTATCTCAAGACTGCTGTAATTTTCTCTCCAGCTAAGGTCAATAGTAACAAGTGCCACCGGCATACCGCTTTTATCGTAGACTTCTTCAAAAAGCTCCGTAAGTCTTGCCTCCTCAGAGTCTGTAAGCACATTTACATTATCCTCTATGTAGATACGGCTTTCGTCCCCGTTTACCTTTTTGCCCACATGGATAAAGTGTATCAATATGGCTGACAAAAACAGAATAGCCGTAAAAATAATTATAAGCAGATTTAATATACTTGTTTTGACCGGCTTTTGACTTATGCCTATATTATAGTTTGTGGTGTAATATCGGTGCAGTCTGCCCCGCCTGTCATAATATGAACGGTTATAGCAGCCGGCAAAGGGCTTGGTTGATCCTCTTGTGCTGCTTCCTCGGCCGCCGCTTCTACCGCCACCGCCGCCGCTTCTGCCGCCGCCACGGCTTCTGCCGCCGCCACGGCTTCCTCCTCCGTGTCTTCCCATGAAATTACCTCTCAAAATTAAATCTTATATTATTTTACCATAAAACCTTCTGTTTGTAAAGCTAATATGCAATATGAGGGGTGACAATTTCCGAAATTTCCTTAATTTCACACCTTGTGCTTAAATATTCCTGCATGGTATCCAGCATATAGCAATAAAGGGAGGATAATTCATGGGCAAAGGCGGACATATCCCCTGCAAGGGCATTGTCGCAGGCTCTCTTACAGTAAAGCCTTATATGACGGGTGCTTATATCAATATCTATACAGTAGGTGTAATAATTCCACCTTACCGCATTTTCCACCTGAATAAATATATCCCTTACAAGGCTGTCCCCGGACATTTCGGAAATATAGTCCACCACCGCCTCAAGACAGTTCCCCGACTGCTTTACCGTAATATACATATCCTCCACCTGCTCCTTAGTCATACTTAAAGCCCCGTTTTTGGCAAAGGGCAATACTAAAAGACAGGCAAGCTGAAGATTTTTCATATACTCATAGGCTCTTATATTATGATCCGGGATGCTTTTTAAATCGTACTTAGCCCCCGTTTCTCTCTTTCTTATTACCGTACCCTTTACGTTATAGGTATCGCAATACCCCATATTTCTCAGATCCGCAAGGGCTCTTCTTAATGTGCTTACCGAAACATTGTAATACTTTGACAACGCCGCCTCATGGGGAAGATAATCCCCCTTCTTAAATTCTCCCTTTCCGATACGGTAGATTATATCATGTATTATATTTATGTACTTATAGGGCTTTGTGCGGTATACCCTTATTTCCGGCTTGCTTTTTTTGGGGGTTATATCGGGGTGTTCAAGGCTTAATTTATCTATCATACCGGAAATGATATTATAAAGCTCTGACAGAAAGGAATATAAAAGCTTCCTTTTTTCATTAAAGCCACGGATATTTGCTATCTCCACAAATTTTGTACTGCACAGGGAAATAAATCTATCAATCTCCTTATTGCCCTGCTCAAAAAAGTAGGAAACCATCCCCTTATTTGAAAGCTCCTCATATATATCCGACATTATCCTGCCGCCTCCTGCCCTTAATATTTCATGGGTAACATCATGTAAAAGCTGCCATCTTGCCGGGTCAAGACATCTTTTGGAGGTTTTAAGCATGGCTCTTGCGTGGTTTAATTCCTCAAAATTGCAGTTGGTCATGCAAAAGGCAAGCAGACAGGGTAAAATATCCCTTATAGCGCCAAAGGAGGAAAGAATAATATATTTATTTTCCAGTATGGCTATATCATCCGGGGTATTTGCCGGAAGGGTAACCACCGGGGCTTTTTTAGGCTCTACCTTTATGTAGCCTGCCTCCTTAAGCCTTTTTGTAACCTGTCTTGCGGTACGAAAGCCTATATTATATTCCTCACGCATTTTTCTGACGGAAATAAAACGTGAGCCTTTTTTCATATATCCCGACCTTATGGAGGCGGTTATCTCCTCAAAAACCCTGTCGGCAAGGGTAAATTCCTTTTTCAAAGACACCTCACTAAGTGAATATTTTACTTTTTATCTGAATACAAACCCAAGCTTCAATTCTATTTTACACTATTTAAGAAAAAAATTCAATACTATATGTAACCGGTATCAGATAGTCCCTTGCTTTATATGATTTGTTTTGTTATAATAGTAATGTATAATATTATGTATTATTATGCTCTTTTGAAGAGGCTTTTTTTACGGAGGGTATGACCATGGAACTTGAACAGGAAAAACACGTAGTTGCAGACACAGTCCTTATAGTGGATGATGACGAGATAAACCGCGGTATACTTGATAATATTTTCGGGGATGATTATAAGATAGAGGAAGCCGAAAACGGAGAAGAGGGCCTTGCAAAGGTATTACAGCTTCAGGATAAGCTCTGCGCTATACTTCTTGATGTAATGATGCCTAAGATGAACGGCTTTGAGGTTGTAAGAAAGTTAAACGAGCATAATCTTCTTGACCGCATTCCGGTATTTATGATTACAGCAGAGCCGGATGCCGCCATGAAGGAGGCATACCACTTAGGCGTTATGGATGTTATCAGCAAGCCGGTAATTCCCTACATCGTATTAAGACGAGTAAATTCCGTGGTGGAGCTTTTCAGAGCAAGAAGAAGTCTTGAAAACAGGGTAGAGCAGCAGCAGAACCAGTTACTGCTTAATGCCCAGAAGATAATTGACTTAAATCAGGGTATGATTGAAACCCTTTCCACCGCCATAGAATTTCGTAACGGCGAATCCGGCGAGCACGTAAGAAGAATACACGATATTACCAAGTTCATTATGAAAAATACAGAGTTCGGCAAGGGTCTGTCAGATGAGGACATAGACAATATCGCCCTTGCTTCCATAATGCACGACGTGGGAAAGATAGCCATTCCGGACGCTATACTTAATAAGACAGCAAGACTGGAGCCTGAGGAGTATGAGATAATGAAGACCCACACAATACAGGGTGCGGCGCTTCTTGAAAGAATACCCCAGCTTCACGAAAACGGCGCTTATCAGTATGCCCATGATATAGCCCGTCACCACCATGAAAGATGGGACGGCAGAGGCTACCCCGACGGACTTAAGGGAGATGAAATTTCTCCTTGGGCTCAGGTGGTATCAATAGCGGATGTTTATGACGCATTAAGCTGTAAGAGAGTTTATAAGGATGCCTTTCCCAGAGAAAAGGTAAACGAAATGATAAGAACAAACCAGTGCGGTGTGTTCAATCCCAGGCTTCTTGAGTGCTTCTTTGAAGTGGAGGAGGAGCTTTCAAAGATGTATCGCAAGGAGGATAAGGAATATTGGACGCAGTAGTAAAGGAAACACTTTGCAGTGCAGGTATAAATGTGGATTCAGCCCTTGAAAGATTTATGGGAAATGACAATCTGCTGATAAAATTTCTAAAGAAGTTTGCGGCAGATGAAAATTACGAAAAGCTTGTAAAGGCGGTGGAGCAAAAGGACAGAGAAGCTGCCCTTGCCGCTTCCCATACATTAAAGGGTATCAGCGGCAACCTTGCCATGGACAGACTTTTTGAGCTGTGCAAGACACAGGTTGATTTATACAGAGCAGATAAGCCGGATGAGGCTGATGCACTTATAAGCGAAATAACAGCAGAGTACGGAAAAATAACCTCCGTGCTTGCTTCTTGCGGTATGATTTAAAAAATCCGCATTTTCCCCGGGGGGTGTTATTATAAAGAAGAACAGTCAGCGCACGCTGTGGATAGGACTTGCAAGTGTGCTTATTCTGTGTGTTGTGATATTTGCCTCCATGTATCTTTTTATATATACTGAAAACGGTGTTTCAATGCGTGCTGTCGGCGAAATATACATGAAGGAAATGAGTGCCCAGTTAAGACGGCATTTCAATTCGATCATAGATATAAGGCTAAGCCAGGTGGAGGGTGTTACATTAAGAGTGCCCCCGGACAGCTACACCGAGTATTCAGAAGAGGTACGAAAGGAATTAGAGGCCACAGGCCAGGCAAAATCATTTCCCTATCTCGGATTATATGACAAAAACGGCACACTTCATGATATATATACTGAGGATAGCGTAAAGGGACAGCTTACAATAGTAAGAAACGAATCCTTCCTTTCACGGCTTGTAAAGGGAGAACAGCGTCTTGAAAGCGGTGTTGATGAGGATGGAAACAAGTACCTTATCCTTGGAATTCCCGCAGAATATAAAATGGAAAACGGAGATACCTCCTGCGGTATGGTAGCCGCCCTTGATATAGAGTATCTCCAGTCCGCCATGTCCCTTGATATGGATAATATATCCCTTGTATATTCCCATGTTCTTTATTCCGACGGCTCATTTATTATACGAAGCGGAGATAACGAAAGGAATAATTACTTTAATTTCCTTGTATCTGCCGAGGGTGACGGCGAGCCCATAGAAAAGACCGTGGAGGAGCTTAAAAGGGCCATGACCGACAGGACAGAATATACCGCCAATATCCTTGTAAAGGAAAGCTCCGAAAGGCGGCTTATATACGGTGTACCTCTGCCCTATTCAGATTGGTATATGATAAATGTTATGCCCCACGGAAAGCTGGACGAAACCGTCCTTGAATCCGGTAACAGAATAATGATAGTGGCAATAAGCTCATGTATAGCGGTTATGGGGCTTTTACTTGGTATATTTATAATATACTTCCGCATGAGTAAAAAGCAGATGATAGCCTTAGCACAGGCAAGAAGCGAAGCGGAAAGTGCCAATAAGGCTAAGAGCGAATTTTTATCCAATATGAGCCACGATATTCGTACACCCATGAATGCCATTGTGGGTATGACGGCAATAGCGGCGGAAAATATAGACAATCCCGACCAGGTAAAGGAAAGCCTGCGTAAGATAAATCTTTCCAGTAAGCACCTTTTGGGGCTTATAAACGATGTTCTTGATATGTCGAAGATAGAAAGCGGCAAGCTCACCCTTAATATGGAGCTTGTGTCCTTGCGTGAAACCATGGAGAGCTTGGTTAGTATAATTCAGCCCCAGGTGAGAACCAAGGATCAGCACTTTGATATATTTATAAAGGATATACAGAATGAACAGGTATACTGTGACGGCATAAGACTGAGCCAGGTGCTTATAAATCTGTTATCCAATGCCCATAAGTTTACCCCGGAGGGGGGAAGCATTACTGTTACCGTAACCCAGGAGGAATCCCCCAAGGGAGGTAACTTTGTAAGAACTCACTTCTATGTCAAGGACACCGGCATAGGTATGTCCAAGGAGTTTCAGAGCAGGATTTTTGAGCTTTTTGTCCGTGAGGATAATTTAAGAGTGAGAAAAACCGAGGGCTCCGGCCTTGGTATGGCCATAACAAAGCATATAGTTGATATGGCAGGAGGCTTTATTGAGGTTGAAAGTGAGCAGGGCAAGGGTACACAGTTCCATGTGGTATTTGACTTTGAAAGAGCAGAGATCGAAACCGACGACATGACACTACCCGACTGGCGTATGCTGGTGGTGGATGATGATGAATTGCTTTGTTCAAGCTCAGTGGCATCCCTTAAGGAAATAGGAATAAATGCCGACTGGGCTCTTGACGGAAATACAGCGGCAGAAATGGCAGAAAAACAGCACAGACTCCGTAATGACTATCAGGTGGTGCTTCTTGACTGGAAAATGCCGGGAATGGACGGCATAGAAACCGCAAGGGAAATCCGCCGCAGAATAGGAGAGGATGTACCCCTGCTTCTTATTTCCGCCTATGATTGGTCCGATACAGAGCAGGAGGCAAGAAATGCAGGTATCACAGGCTTTATAGCAAAGCCCCTGTTTAAATCCACCCTTTTCTATGGACTCAGTCATTATCTTGATCCCGCCTTTAAGGAAAAGGCAGAGGCTAAGGAGGAAAAGCAGGACTTTAACGGCTTCAGACTTCTTATTGCAGAGGATAATGAAATCAACTGGGAAATAGCAAAGGAATTACTGGAGGCCAGCGGATTTTATACCGAATGGGCAGAAAACGGCAAGCTGTGTCATGAAATGTTTATGTCTCATGAGCCGGGATATTATGATGCTATACTTATGGATCTTCGTATGCCGGTAATGAACGGCTATGAGGCTACAAAAGCCATAAGAAGCGAGGAAAGACCGGATGCCAAGGAAATACCTATTATAGCCATGACGGCAGATGCCTTTGCAGAGGATATAAAGAAGTGTCATGATGCTGGTATGAATGCCCATATAGCAAAGCCAATAGATATGAAGGAATTATTAAGACAGCTTAATAAATTCATTAAAAGACAACAGTAAATCACACAAAACGGCGTATTTTGTACGCCGTTTTTCTTTTTGTACGGAAAAAATTTCCACGGAAAAATTCCCCAAAAAAGTATAATATTTTACATATAGCTTGTCGAAATAGCATAAAAATGCACGGATATTGATACTGTTATATAGATATTTATATATCGATATTCCAAATATACATTTTACATCAAGGTATAGTGGTGATATAATGACAAGGAACAAAGGAAAGTTACTCCGCCGCCAAAGAGATATATATAATCCACGACGGAGCGACAACACCAACGGATACATTTTAAATTATTTTCCACAAGGAGGAAAAACAAATGAACAGATTTACTTTACCAAGAGATCTTTATCACGGCACAGGTGCACTTGAGGCTTTAAAGAGCTTAAAGGGCAAGAGAGCAATGGTTGTTGTCGGCGGCGGATCCATGAAAAGATTCGGTTTTCTTGACAAGGTAGTAGATTACCTTAAAGAGGCAGGCATGGAGGTTGAGCTTTTTGAGAATGTTGAACCCGATCCTTCCGTAGAAACCGTTATGAGAGGCGCTGACGCTATGCTTAAGTTCCAGCCCGACTGGATAGTAGCTATGGGCGGCGGCTCACCTATAGATGCGGCAAAGGCTATGTGGATCAAGTACGAATATCCCGATTGCACATTTGAGGATATGTGCAAGGTATTCGGTATCCCCGAGCTTCGTAAAAAGGCACACTTCTGCGCTATTCCTTCCACATCAGGTACAGCAACAGAGGTTACAGCCTTCTCTATCATCACAGATTACAGCAAGGGTGTTAAGTATCCTATTGCTGACTTTGAGATCACTCCCGATGTTGCTATTGTTGACCCTGCACTTGCAGAAACAATGCCCCAGAAGTTAGTAGCTCACACAGGTATGGATGCCATGACACACGCTATTGAGGCATATGTATCAACAGCAAACTGTGATTATACAGATCCCCTTGCATTACATGCTATTGAAATGATCCAGGCTGACCTTGTAGAATCCTACAACGGTGATATGGCAAAGCGTGCTGCTATGCACAATGCACAGTGCCTTGCTGGTATGGCATTCTCCAATGCTTTACTTGGTATCGTTCACTCAATGGCTCACAAGACAGGTGCTGCATTTGCTGATTACGGCGCACACATTATCCACGGTGCCGCAAATGCTATGTACCTTCCTAAGGTAATTGCTTTCAACGCAAAGGACGAAACAGCAGCTAAGCGTTACGCTGCAATAGCTGACCGTATGAACCTTGGCGGTAATACAACAGAGGAAAAGGTTCAGCTTCTTATTGCATACTTACGCAAGATGAATGATGATCTTAAGATTCCTCACTGCATTAAGAACTACGGCGCAGACAGCTATCCCACAGAGCAGGGCTTTGTTCCCGAGGAAGTATTCCTTGAAAGACTTCCCGAAATTGCTAAGAATGCTATCGGAGATGCTTGCACAGGCTCTAACCCCCGTCAGCCTTCTCAGGAAGAAATGGAAAAGCTGCTTAAGTGCTGCTACTACGATACAGAAGTTGATTTCTGATATTGTAGAAATTAAATCAGACAGTATCTATTATATAGCCTCTGAATTATAACCCAAGGAAACCCCTTACGCTCCCCCTGAAATGCGTAAGGGGATTTTCCGTTATAAAAATATGATTTTTTTAAAATTTCCTCTTTTCTTTTTAATAATAATGTGGTAAAATATTTATAGCTGTACAACAAATTAGCTTACATTTCAACAAAATCTCACTAATACCGAAAGGGGTAAACACTATGAAAAAATTTATAAGACTTATAAGCGGAATGCTTTGTGCTGTCATGATGCTTTGCACAGTAACAATAGGCTATGCAGAGTCAAATGAGGAAGCACCCACCACGACCTTTGATCCCAATACCGATAAGGTATGGAGCGAGGCTGTGTATATGGCTAATATGGACACCGGGGATGTGGTTTATAAAAAGAATGAAACCAAGAAAATGTATCCTGCATCCACCACTAAGATAATGACCGCCATTATTGTCCTTGAAAATGTCAGGGATCTGAGGAAAAAGGTGGAGGCACCCTATGACTGCTTTGATGAGTTTAACGGGGATGACCCTAATAAGTGGGGAGCTTCCCATGCGGCAATAGAGCCATTACAGGAAAACCTTACCTATCTTGACTGTCTGTACGGACTTATGCTTCCCTCAGGCTGTGATGCGGCGAATATCCTTGCCTATAATGTGGGCAAGGGCAATATGCAGACATTTTTCAAGATGATGAATGACAAGGCAAAGGAAATAGGCTGTACAGGTACTAATTTCTCCAATGCCCACGGCTTATACGAGGATACAAACTACACCACCGCACAGGATATGTTCCTTATTACAAAGTATGCCTATGAGCATTGTCCCAAGTTCTGGGAAATATGCGGAACATACGAATACGAAATGCCCCCCAACACCGCAAATCCCAACGGATACTATATATATAACACCGTATCCCTTATAAACCCTGCAAGTATGTATTACTATGAGGGTGCTATGGGTATAAAGACAGGTACCATTGACCAAGGGGGAAGATGCCTTGTTTCTGCGGTAAAGAAAAATTACACATATATGCTTGTTACCCTTAATGCCCCCATATATGACAGCGAGGGTGAATATTATGACGACTGGTACAATATGGTGGATGCCATAAATCTTTATAACTGGGCATTTGAGAATTTCGCCATGGCCACCTTACAGGAAAAAAATGAGCAGATAACTGAAGTGGATGTGGCACTTGGTGAAAATGCCTCCCATGTAATATTAGTACCGGAAAATGATTTTATGAAGCTTATGCCCAAAAACATAGACGCATCAGCGGTACAAAAAACCTTCAAGAAGTATGATATGGTACAAGCCCCTGTAGAAAAGGGTGATGTGCTTGGTGTAATGGATATTAAGTTCAAGGGTGAAACCCTTACAAGTATAAACCTTGTGGCAAGTAACAGCGTAATTCGCTCTGAAACTGAATATTACATTGAAAGATTAAAAATAGAGGTTAATAAGACCTGGGTAAAGATTTCGGTAGTATTATTTGTAATTCTGCTTATCTGCACCATTGTTACCCGTACTGTTGAAAACAGCAGAAAGAGAAAGTCAAGGGCAAAGGAAAGGCGTAAATATTCCCATTACGCTAACAGACGATAATGCAGACTATAAATATAGTTGCCTTAGGCAGGCTTAAAGAGGACTACTTAAAGAGTGCCTGCAAGGAATATGAAAAGCGTATGGGCGGCATGGCAAGGCTTATAATAAATGAAATAGACCCGGTGCAGTTACCGCAAAATCCCTCAGATGCAATGATAGAAAGGGCTTTATGGGATGAAGCACAGCTTATAGCAAAAAAGCTTATCCCCGGTGGGCTTAATATAGCCATGTGCATAGAGGGAAAGCAATATTCAAGCGAGGAGCTGGCATTGTGTATAGACAATGCCGGAATACAGGGAAAATCCGCGGTGAATTTTATAATAGGCAGCTCCTACGGACTAAGCGACAGTATTAAAAAACAGGCTGATATAAGAATGTCCATGTCAAAAATGACCTTCCCTCATCAGCTTGCAAGGGTAATGCTTTTAGAACAAATTTACAGAGCTTTTTCAATAAATGCCGGAAAAAAGTATCACAAATAAAGTAATTTGACGAAATTTTAATACAATTACGAAAAATTATTGACAAAGTGCATTAAATATGGTAAAATCAATGTATGTAAATAATAAGAGGTAGTATACCCTTTTTAAGTTATCAGGGGAAGGACGATGATCTTAATGACAAAATTAAGACAATTAAGAGCCAAAAAGGGCTTTACAATGGTGGAGCTTATTATAGTTATTGCCATTATCGGCGTACTTATGGCTATAATGGTACCTGCATTTGTAAATATGAATAAGCCCCAGGAGGCTAACTCATTTGCAAAGAGCTTTTATTATATGGCGCAGAATGTAATGATCGAATATAAGTCGGAAAGCCCCATAGATATAACCCAGGGCTTTTATCCTGTTGAGGCAGGCGGTACTAAGCAATATGCCGGAAAATCTGACGCCGGTGATCAGGAGAGCTTTTTGTACATAGTTCTTGAGGCTGAGGTTAATGAAGGCTTTGTCGGAGGCGTGGCAACCATATCTGATTACGCTAACAGTATAGTTCTTCCGGATAAGGATTATAAAAGTGCATTTGGCACAGGCACAACACAGACACTTACAGTAAATGATGATCTTATCAAGAGAATGAACGAATATACCACCGGCGATGAATACGGCTACTTCTTTGCGGTAGTTGACTATCGTTGCAGAGTGCTTTCTGCTTTCTGGTGCAGAGAGAGTCTTGATTATTTAGCAAACAGATCCGCAGGTAATTTTGACGATCTTTTGTTCACCGATAACTACCAGATAAACGGTGAGCCTGTGGGCGCATTCCCCACAGAGTGCGGCGCTATCGGTATGGAAATGTTTGCAAGAGATCCTGCTGTTGAAGTAGCAACCGCCACAACAGCGGCACCGGCACCGGCACCCTGAACATAAAACAAAAAATAAAGCAGAGCGTAAACTCTGCTTTTTTTATTCCATAAAAATAATCCCCGGTCAGACCGGGGATATTTTTTATTATACCTGTTCACTTTTAAATCTGCCTATGATATTGGCATTCTTATCAAGATATACCTCATATCTTAATGTACAAGACGGATAATGAGCGCTTTCGCCCTCACCTACCACCTCATAGAAGAATGCCAGCACACCGCCGTCATCCATTCTTCTTACCGCACAGCGGCAAAGTCCTGTTTCAATGGCGTTCTTTACATAGGGAACATCCCTGTCATAAGCACAGAAATTTTCCTCTGTAACCGGGATATTAACCTCACCGTTATCGCAAAGGTTAGTTCTCAGCATTTTTTCCACCGGGGAAATGGGCTTGTTTGAAAATTCCGCAAAGGGGGATTTTTTCTGAATTTCGCCCATAACCGCCGCCTTAAAGCCACATCTCCAGCAGGGCTTAACTACCACAGCGGTTTCACCTATATGGAAATCATTATTAAGGTTTTGATTTTTAGCTGAATAATATCTGAATATGTCCTTTGTTATAGCTACTTCCTTTGCGGTATCTCTTACAATACCTGCAAGCTCAAGGCAGGCTATAAGATCCTTTGCCTGTGCCATGTACTTGTCATCATCCCATATTTCATGGTTTGTGAAGTTTCTTCTCCAGTATGCCTTCAAGGGAAGATCATCCCCCGGCAGACCCTGTATGGTCATTTCCCAGTCGAAAATAATTCCGTCCTTGCTTCTTATCTTATTTTCCTTAACCTGATACAGCTTTTCAAGAAGGGGAGCGAAAAGCTCTATATTATCCCTTACATTTTCGCCTATCTGCCGTCTTATTTTATCTGTCTTTTCCTTTTCTGCCTGTGCCTGTATATTTTCGTCATGGTAATTATCAAAGTCGTCATGCTTTTCTGTCTTGTACATGGTAAACACATCATCCGGCTTTGTCAGTACCGGCTCAGGCTTTGAAACGGTCTGACCGCTGAAAAGATTTCCGAACAGCTCCTCTACCGAAACATCCTCATCCTCCTCAGTATCATCCTGGGGCATATCAAAAAAGTCCATTGTTATCTTAGGCTTCATAGGTTCAGCAGGAACCGGTTCTTCAACCTCGGCAACTTCCTCAATAACAGGAGCTTCTTCAACCTCGGCTGTTTCCTCAATCACAGGGGCTTCTTCAACCTCGGCTGTTTCCTCAATCACAGGGGCTTCTTCAACCTCGGCTGTTTCCTCAACTACAGCCTCATCGCCGCCTATTGAGGGAATATCATAAACCTCCTCGGAAGCGGCAGGCTTTATTTCCTCTGCTTCTTCAGGTATACTATCCACCGTCGGGAAATTATAAACCGTTGTGTCCGGGGTAGCTACAAAGTCCTCTATAACCTCCACCGGCTCATCTCCCACCGTGGGAATATCATCCGGCTCAGCATCCTCAACGATTATGTCCTCCTCTGATACCTCCGGCAGGCTTTCTATAGCCGGAAATTCATATACATTATCGTCGGCGGTGGCCTTTATATCTTCCTTTGCCTCCTCCTCGTAATTTTCAATAGAGGGGATAACATTCTTTCCTGCTATCTGTTCAACCCTTGCGGCAATCTCAATATCCGGTATGGCCTCAACCTCATTAACCCCCTCGGAATTGTCATCTATAAGTAAATGGTCTATGGGGTGTTCGTCCGCCAGACTGTCTATATCCGCTATAAGGGCGGCCATTTCGTGGCTTATTTCCTCTTGTTCTTCCTTGGGGGCGTCCTCCTTGTTATCCATCAAAAGATGATCAATAGAGGGCTCCTCCTTCGGTACTTCCGGGCTGAATATAGGCTCTGCAATTTCATCCCCGTGAACATCCTGTGCTATCTCGTCCACCTTGGCAACAAGATTTGCTATATTATCCTCCTGCTCCTCCTCTTTTGGAGCTTCGCTTTCGGTAAGGATAAGGTCCGCTATATGGTGTTCATCCCCGTGAACATCCTCGGAAATTTCATCCACCTTTGCAATAAGATCCGCTATGTGGTTTTCTTCCGTTATTTCCTCTGTAACCTCTGCCGGATTTTCCTCGGGAACTTCAGCAGTAATAATCTCCTCGGGATGCTCCTCAGAAATTTCATCCACCTTAGCAATAAGATCTGCTATGTGGTTTTCTTCGGGGATTTCCTCTGTAATTTCTGCCTTTTCTTCGGGAACTTCAGCAGGAATTATCTCCTCTGGATGCTTCTCAGCGATTTCATCAACCTTAGCAATAAGATCCGCAATATTATCCTTATCCGGCTCATCCTGTTTTACTATGGGCACAGATACGGGAATTTCACTGCCTGTTTCCTCGGCTAATTCCTCGACTCTTTCAAGAACCTTTTCCATAGGGGCTTTTTCTGACTTTTCTATGGACACCACCGTATCTGAAAGGGGAGCTTTAGGCATGGGCTCCTTATGCTCTGACAGCTCGAGAGAAGGCTGTGCCTCCTCCTCTGTATTTTCCGGCCGTTCAAGCTCATTAAAGTGCATAAGCACATCATCAAATGTGGGCTCACTGTCCTCCTCTGTAAAGGTGAAGTGATCCGGGTCACAGCCTGCCTGCCTCAGACGGCTTTTAATAACCTCCTCCTGCTCCTTTTGGGTAGAGGGATTTTTAATAACTGCGGTACGGGTATAGGTACCGCTTTTCCATTGTTCGCGAGTGATTTCCTTTTTAAGGGGAAGCTTTTTCTTTTCCAGCTTTTTTCCTGCAATAACGGCAGCCCCCAATGCCGCCGCTGCTGTGGCGGCTACGGCAAAAATTTTTCCGGCTTTCATATATTTCAGCCCTTTCCTTAATTATTCAACGCTCTTAAGCGCTTCTACCATATCAACATTTTTAAGATGCTTGTGCATTACAAGGGTAACAATAACCGCAAACACAAGGGTTATTATAATCGACAGCACAAAGCTCAAGGGATGCACCTCCCGTCCGAACATAACCATATCTATTTCGGCGGTTTTTACCACAAAGTCAGTAAGCACTCTGCCTAAAATAAGTCCGGCTATTGTACCAAGGGCGGTTAAGATAAAGGTTTCTCTGAATACATAGAGGGAAACCTCCTTATCATAAAAGCCCAGTACCTTTAAAGTGGCTATTTCACGGATACGCTCATTGATATTTATATTTGTAAGATTGAATAATACGATAAATGCAAGAAGTCCTGCACTTACAATAAGTACAAGTACAACCATGTTAAGGGATTTAAGCATATTTGAGAATGTACCCTCAACCGCTGTTTTAAAGCTTACCGCCATTATATTACCTGTGGCCATAAGCCTGTTTGCCATTTCCTCCTCTGTTTTATCATCAAATTCCGCCATATCCAGGGAATTAAAGAAGGTACAGTTATATAACAATTCCTCCCCTGTAAGCTCCTTATATAAGGGGGCTGTCATATAAATGTAATGGTTAGCGTAGTTTTCGCATATATCGGTTATTTTTACCTTTACTCTTTTTGTTTCGGACAGTTCAAGGGTGATATTGTCCCCCTTAGTTACTCCCCCAAGGAGAGTAGCCAGCTTTTCGTTTATTACAACACCATCATCAGTAACGGTGTATTTCTTATCGTTAAGTCTGTCCTTTACATTTACAAAAAGGGAAATAACATCGTCGCTTTCCGCACCGAAAATATATCCGTCTGCGCTTTTGCCCTTTGCCTTAACGGTTATCTGCTTTTGATATACCTCATCAACAGTACAGTCATAGTCAAAGAGAATATCGTATATTTCTTCCTTTGCCTCATCGGAAATATTTTCATCATGGGCGGCCATACCTGTGTAAATGCTTATATCCCTGAATTGATTGTTTAAAATATCGTTTACGCTGTCATATACTCCAAAGCCGGTAAGCACAAGGGCGGTACAGCCTGCTATACCTATAACCGTCATAAGCATTCTTCTCTTATAGCGGAAAATATTTCTTATGGTTACCTTATGGGAAAATGACAATCTGTTCCAAAACAGGGGTATTCTTTCAAGAAGTATCTTCTTGCCCACCTTAGGCGCCTTAGGTCGCATAAGGGAGGAGGGCTGTTCGCTCATTACCGCCTTGCAGGAGAAATACACCGTAATAAGTGCCAATGCAACAGCGGCGGCACAGGTTAATGCTATAGTGGGAATGTCAAGGGGCATAAGTATATCCGGAACCTTATACATCATGCCGTAGGCGGTTATAATTACCGCCGGGAATAATTTCAGTCCCACCATGGTACCGAACAATGCCCCGGCTATTGATGCCACCGCCGCATATAGCATATACTTAAACATTATAGCCCCGTTTGAATATCCCAGAGCCTTTAATGTACCTATCTGTGTTCTCTGCTCGTCCACCATTCTGGTCATGGTGGTAAGGCATACAAGGGCGGCTACCAGTACAAAGAATATGGGGAACACAAGGGAGATATTATGAATTCTGTCTGCGTTCTGTCCGTATTCGGTATAGCCGGGGTTATCATCCCTGTCAAATACATACCACTCCGGGGGAGCAAGATTTTCAAGGATTTCCCTGGCTTCGTTTATCTTTTCCTCAGCATCGGCAAGCTCTTTTTCTGCGTCCGCCTTAGCCTTGTCAAATTCTGCCTTGCCATCGTTATATTCCTTAAGACCCTTTTCGTATTCTGCCTTGCCCTCTTCGTACTGCTTTTTAGCATCCTCAAGCTGTGCTACGCCTGTGTTATACTGAGCAAGACCCTCATTATACTGCTTCAGTCCTGCTTCGTATTCCATCTTCGCCTGCTGAAACTGCATAAAGGATAAGTCATACATAAGGCGGCCGCTTTCGTATTCCTCAAGTCCTGCCTCATAAAGCACCTTGCCCTCGTTATACTGCTTCAGTCCTTCGTTGTACTTGGCAAGACCCTCATTATACTGTTTAAGACTTGATTCATATTCGGCTCTTGTTTTGGCAAGTATTTCCTTTGTGCTGTCAAGGGTTTTTCTTAATATTTCCCCGGCTTCAGCGGAAATTTCTCCCTTTTTAAGCCTTTCTTCAAGACTTTCATAGCCTTTTTTAAGCTCATCCTCACCAAAAAGAAGCACCTTTTCGGCGGTATCAAGCTGACCCTTAGCCTCATCAAGCTGTGACTTAGCGCTGTCAAGCTCTGCCTTTGCATCATCTAATTTTATTTTATTTTCGCTTAACTGCTTTTGTGCCTCGTCAAGCTGTGCTTTGGTATCGGTAAGGGTTTTTTCGTTGGACTCTATAAGCTCCTTGCCGGCATCTATCTGAGCCTTTGCTTCATCAAGCTGTTTTTTAGCCTCATCTGACTGAGCCTGTCCCTCATCTATCTGCTTTTTTGCATCCTCAAGCTGTACTTTCGCATCATCAAGCTGAGTCTTAGCTTCCTTCAGCTTTTCCTCATTTTCGGATATTTGCTTTTCGGCTTCCTCTTTGCCCTCTTTAAATTCCTTTTCCGCATCGGCAAGATCAGTTTCGGCTTCATCCTTTATCTGCTGCAATCTGCCGTCCTTACGCTTTTCTGCCGCTTCCTCCAGCTTTTCCTTTATTTCCTCGGATTTTTCCTTATATTCATCTCTGTAGCAGTTATATCCGTCAAGGCTTTCCGCCCTTACAAATACCTGGGTATAATACTCTGTGGTGAAGTTTTCTGTGGGAATATACATCATCATATACACCGAGCCGTTACCTATGGTGGTATTGCCCTTTTCCGTATCGGAAATAAACATAGGTGTATTATATCTTCCCACTATGGTATATTCGCTTACCGACAGGGTATCCTCCATATCCGTATCCGAGGGGCTTTTAAGGGTGATTTTATCCCCTATATCAAAGCCGGAAACCAGCTTTCCCCCGTCCACTATACATTCATGCTCATTTTCGGGAAATCTGCCCTCTACAAGGGTAAGGTTATTATATTCATTATCCTTGCCGGGGTTATCAAGGGAGTATATTCTCGCTACCTTGTCACCCTCCTCGGTATTTACGTACATATCCGCAAAATATCCGGGGTAAATATCCAGCCCCTCTATCTTGTCCAGCTCCTCAATATCCTCCTTATTAAAGCCGTAGGTGGAAACCACACGGTAATTCATAAGGTTAGTGCGGTCAAAATAATGGTCTGCGGACAGCTTCATATCCGGCTCTGTGGCCATAAGTCCCGCAAAAAATCCGGTACCGATGGCTATAATGCCGAATATGGAAAAAAACCTGCTCTTTGTCTTTCTTATTTCGGCAAAGGCATTCTTCAGCATTGCATTTTTCATACTACACCCCGCCGCTTACCATTCGATCATTTCAACCGGCATGGGATTTTCGTTTATCTCTATATTTGTTACCTTACTGCTTTTCATATGGATAACTCTGTCTGCCATGGGGCATATGGCGGTGTTATGGGTAACAAGTATCACCGTCATATTATCATTACGGCAGGTATCCTGTAATAGCTTTAGTATCATCTTACCGGTGTTATAGTCAAGTGCGCCGGTGGGCTCATCACACAAAAGCAGCTTAGGTTTTTTGGCAAGGGCTCTTGCAATAGCCACTCTTTGCTGTTCACCGCCGGATAACTGGGCAGGAAAGTTATTTATCCTGTCCTTAAGTCCTACTTTTTCGAGTATCTCCACCGCCGGAATAAAATCCGTTACTGTCTGGGTGGAAAGCTCTATATTTTCCTTTGCGGTAAGGTTTGGTATAAGGTTATAGAACTGGAATATAAAACCTATATCAAATCTTCTGTATGAGTTAAGCTGTTTTCTTGTGTAATTGCTTATAAGTGTGCCGTCCACATAAAACTGCCCTGAGGTGGGACTGTCCATACCTCCAAGCATATTAAGAACGGTGGTTTTGCCTGAACCAGAGGGGCCTACAATAATCGAAAATTCTCCCTGCTTTACATCAAAGCTCACATTGTCGTTGGCCTTGATAACTACATCCCCCATTTTATATTCTTTGTTTATGTTCTTTAATGTTACAAATTCCATACTATCAACCTTTCTTCATAAGTAATAGTATACCATTTTTTATAGTATAATGCAATATTTTAAACCAAGTTTGAACTAAATTTTCAATAAACCGTAAGAATTTATTATATAATTTCCTGTCTTTACACAGTTATTGCAAAAAATATGAAAAAATATATATTTCTGTTGACAAAGGGGGTTATATGTGTTAAAATATAATGCGAACGTTTGTATATTACATTCGGGATAACCCCTTATCAAGAGTGGTTTACAGTTTTTGCTTTGCAAAACGGGAGTCAGGCTCCGTAAACCCAGCAACCACTTCACTTTAGTGAAAAACGGTGCTAATTCCTACGGCATAGCCGAGAGATAAGGAGCGTACCCACAAGGTAGCTCCTAAAGGGAGCTTTTTTTATATACGGAAAGGAAAAAGAAAATGGCAAGATATTTATTTACCTCCGAAAGTGTTACGGAAGGTCACCCCGACAAGATCTGCGACCAGATCTCCGACGGTATTCTTGATGCTATTTTAGAGCAGGACAAAAAGGCAAGAGTTGCCTGCGAAACCTGTGCTACAACAGGTATGGTGCTTGTTATGGGTGAAATTTCCACCACAGCGGATGTTGATATACCTAAAATAGCAAGACAGGTAATAAAGGACATTGGCTATGATAACAGCGCATACGGCTTTGATTGCAACACCTGTGCCATACTCACCTCAATAGATGAGCAAAGCGTAGATATTGCCATGGGCGTTGATAATGCCTTAGAGGGAAGAAGTGAAAATCTCTTTGATACCGGTGCAGGAGATCAGGGTATGATGTTTGGTTATGCCTGTGATGAAACTAAGGAGCTTATGCCCCTTCCTATCTCCCTTGCCCATACCCTTGCAAAAAAGCTGACAGCAGTAAGAAAGTCCGGGGAGCTGGATTATTTACTTCCCGACGGCAAGACACAGGTAACGGTTATTTATGAGGATGACAAGCCTGTTGGGGTAGAAACCGTGGTAGTTTCCTCCCAGCATAAGGACTATGTGGATAATGATACCCTGACTAAGGACATTATAGAGAAGGTAATCCTCACCACCATTCCCTCTGAGCTTATTACCGAGGAAACAAACTTCCTTATAAATCCCACCGGAAGATTTGTAATCGGCGGCCCCCAGGGTGACAGCGGTCTTACCGGCAGAAAGATAATAGTAGATACCTACGGCGGCATGGGAAGACACGGCGGCGGCGCATTTTCCGGAAAGGACCCCACAAAGGTTGACCGTTCTGCTGCCTATGCGGCAAGATATGTGGCAAAGAACATAGTAGCCGCAGGAATAGCCTCCCGTTGTGAGGTACAGCTTGCCTATGCTATCGGTGTTGCTTATCCTGTATCTGTATTTGTGGATACCTTCGGCACAGGTAAGGTAAGCGATGAGCTTATTGCCAATTCGGTAAGGGAAATATTCGATCTTCGTCCCTCCGCTATTATAGAGACATTAAAATTAAGAGAGACAAAATACCGTCCCATAGCCGCATACGGTCATATGGGTCGTGAGGAAACAGGGGTTCTGTGGGAAAAGACAGATAAGGCAGATGCACTTAAAGAAAAACTCGGCTTATAATCAAAAAGAGTGCATATGGGTTTCAATGAAATGATTAAAGCAGTAGATGATTTTGTATGGGGCATACCCCTTATCGTATGTATCTTAGCGGTAGGTATAATCCTCACGGTAAGATTAAGACTTCTTCAGATAACCAAACTCGGCAAGGCCTTTAAGTTTATGGTGAAGGATGAAGAAGGGGGCAAGGGTGAGGTTTCCAGCTTCTCCGCATTATGTATAGCCCTTTCAGCCACCATAGGCACAGGTAATATAGTAGGTGTTGCCACTGCCATAGCGGCAGGCGGCCCGGGTGCTTTATTCTGGATGGTGGTAGCGGCCTTCTTCGGTATGGCAACAAAGTATGCCGAGGGCTTGCTTGCGGTAAAGTACCGTACCATTGATAATGAGGGACACGTTCTCGGCGGACCATTCTACTATATTGAAAACGGCCTTGGTAAGAAATTCAAGTGGCTTGCTAAGATTTTTGCGGTATTCGGACTTCTGGCAGGTCTCATGGGTATAGGAACTATCACCCAGTGCAACGGTATCACCGATGCGGCACAGAGCTTCTTTGATCCGGATAAGGCACTTATGATAAACCTTTTCGGTCATGATTATTCAGTAGCGGCACTTATTGCAGGTGCTGTGGTAACTATTCTTGCCGCCCTTGTTATTATCGGCGGTATCAAGAGAATATCAAAGGTTTCTGAACTGGTAGTACCCTTTATGGCTATTTTATATGTGCTTACCTGTCTTACTTTGTTATTTACAAACATAGACAAGGTACCCGGCGCATTTGCGGTAATTATCGAGGGCGCATTTAATCCTCAGGCGGTTACCGGCGGTATTGTGGGCAGTATGTTGGTAGCTATGCAGAAGGGTATCGCAAGAGGTATCTTCTCAAATGAATCCGGTCTTGGTTCTGCGCCTATTGCAGCAGCAGCGGCAAAGACAAAGGAGCCTGCAAGACAGGGTCTTGTATCCATGACAGGTACATTTATTGATACAATAATTATCTGCACCATGACAGGTCTTTCAATAGTTATCACCGGTGCATGGCAGGCAACAGACGCAGCAGGAAATCTCCTTGAGGGCGTAAATGTTACAGCGTATGCCTTTGATAACGGACTTTTCTTCTTACCTGAAAGTGTCACCAGCTTTATACTTATGATATGCCTTATGTTCTTTGCCTTTACTACTATCTTAGGCTGGAACTATTATTCCGAAAGATGTCTTGAATATCTCATAGGCAAAAAGCCCTTAGTATTAAAGATATACAAGTTTATCTATATCGCTATGATATTCATAGGACCTTACCTTACGGCAGAGGCTGTATGGACCTTAGCGGATATCTTTAACGGACTTATGGCATTCCCGAACTTAGTGGCATTGTTGCTGTTAAGCGGTGTTGTATCAAGGGAAACAAAGGACTTCTTACAACGGCTTAAATCAGAGGACAATAAAAAAGACCCTCCCAAGGGACTTAAATCCATGGAGAAGGATCTTGAAGTGGCGGCTGAGGTTCAGACACAATAGAATAAAAAATAAGGGAGGCATAGCCTCCCCTTTTTTATTGCATCAGATTATAAAGATTGATTATCTCTATGCCCTTTTCATTTGCCATACGCACAGTCTGGGCAGTACCGCTTCTCTTTGTCACCCCGTCATAATAGGCAATACAAATATCCCCCATATTGACAAGCTGTTGGTTGCGCTTTTTCATACAGTCCTTAGCGTAGTCACTTCCTGTATACTCTATCTCATCCGCAAACATCATGATGCTGTAAAACTCATGCTTGTCCTTGTCAGACCAGCCCCTTGTCTGCTCCTCATTTCTGCAGGGCAGTACAAGATGAAGCTTTATATCCAATGCCTTGCGTTTGCGCAGATAGATTATCATAGAGGCGCAGATAGTGTCAAAGCCTAAAGCACCACCGCAATAAAAATCGGTAACACCTCTGTCTGCAAGAGAGCATATAACACTGTCAAGCAATGTTTTTAATGGCAGAATGTCACCGCTGTCAACCCTGCGGTGTCCTGTGAAGCAAGCACTTTTCATTTAATCAATCCTCAAATAAAAATATAAGCCGTATTGGAAATACGGCTTTCAGAATCTGTAATTAAATCAGTTTTCTGTGTTTTCTTCGATGAAGTTTACGATGTCGCCGACAGTCTTGATCTTTTCAACCTGCTCATCGGGAATTTCGATACCGAATTCTTCCTCAAAGCTCATTACTAAGTCAACAACGTCAAGTGAATCTGCACCCAGATCCTCTGTGATGCTTGCTGCTTCTGTAACCTTGTCTTCATCAACATCAAGCTGATCTACGATTATTGATTTAACCTTATCAAATACCATCTGATTTTCCTCCGTTATTTAAAAGAATTTTTCTTTCGTTAATATTATAAGGCATAATGCCAAAATAATCAAGTGTGAAATTAACATAAACAGGAATAAAAATATCTAAAAATTATCCCCATATTTCATCAACTTGCACAATAAAACGCCATAATGACAATATTGACCGCTTATTCGGTGAATTCTCCTATCTTGCGGAACTTCTGATATCTGTTTTCAAGCAGAGTATCAATATCAAGCTTTGTAAGTCTTTCTACCGCATCAAGAAGATACTCGGAAATATTATCCGCCGTAAGATGGGGGTCGTTATGAGCGCCGCCCACCGGCTCGGCAATTATCTTATCGCATACACCAAAGCGGGTAAGATCCTCGGCGGTTATCTTCATCAGCTCCGCCGCTTCCTTTTCCCTTGAGGGATCCTTCCATAATATGGATGCAAAGCCCCTTGGGGAAATTACCGAATAAAGGGCATTTTCAAGCATCGCAAGCTCATCACATACCGCAAGCGCAAGTGCGCCGCCGCTTCCGCCTTCGCCCAGTACAACGGAAATAACCGGGGTCTTAAGCGTCATAAATTCGGCTATGTTTCTTGCAATAGCCTCACCCTGACCTCTCTTTTCCGCATCCACACCGCAAAATGCACCGGGGGTGTCCACAAGACAGATAACCGGTCTGTGGAATTTTTCCGCCTGATAGGCAAGTCTTAATGCCTTTCTGTAGCCCTCGGGATTGGGCATAGAGAAGTTAGAACGCTTGTTTTCCTCTAAGTTTCTGCCCTTAACCTGAGCAATAACCGTAACGGGGGTGCTGTTTAAGGTGGCAATACCTGCCATAATAGCCCCGTCATCACCAAAGTGACGATCCCCGTGAAATTCGGTAAAGTGATTGAATATAAGGGGGATATAATCATTTACCGTGGGTCTTGTTTTTTCTCTTATTATTTCAAGTCGCTGTGTAGCAGTAAGCTCTGACATATCAATACCTCCTTACTGCATTAACCGTGCTGCCACATATCAACGACTTTTTTATAATTATGAAGTCGAAGAATATTTGACAGTGATTTTCTCATGGCTTTTCTTTCTACTATGGCATCAACAAAGCCGTTTTCAAGTAAAAATTCCGCAGTCTGAAAATCATCCGGTAATTTCTGCTTTATAGTACCCTGGATAACTCTCCTTCCTGCAAAGCCCACAAGAATTTTAGGCTCAGCAAGAATTATATCACCAAGGCTTGCAAAGGATGCAGTAACGCCGCCTGTGGTGGGGTCTGTAAGTACAGTTATATAAAGTCCCCCTGCATCGCTGTGACGCTTTACCGCACCGGAGGTCTTGGCCATTTGCATAAGGGAGATTATACCCTCCTGCATACGAGCGCCGCCGGATGCCGTAAACAGTATCACCGGCAATTTATGCTCGGTGGCATATTCAAAGGCACGGGTAATTTTTTCACCTACCACGCTTCCCATACTTGCCATCATGAAGTTTGAATCCATAATACCAAGCACCGCGCGGTATCCTCTTATTGTGCATACACCCGTAACCACCGCATCATTTATGCCGTTCTTATCCTGAAGCTCCTTGATTTTATTTTCATACTCCGGGAAGCCTATGGGATTTTTACTGTTCATCTCTGCATCAAAGGGCTCAAAGCTGTCCTTGTCCGCAGTTATTTCAAGACGCTCTCTCCAGGTAAGTCTTGCGTGATAGTTACATACAGGACAGGTTTTCCTTCTCTTTTCAAACTCATCCATGTAAAATACGCTCTGACATCTGGGACACTTAAAAAGCAGATCCTTCGGTATTTCCGGGGACTCTTGCTTAGTGTCCTCTGTCTTGTCATCGTTAAAACGATCTCTGACCATCTTAAAAAGATCTTCTAACAATTACAGCACCGCCTTTTTTCTTAAAAAATATATTATGTGAGATCCTTGCGATTAAGAAAACCGATATCAAAGTTACCGCTTTCCACATCCTCGTCCTTAAGTAAATTAAGCTGGAAGTCAATGTTTGTGGTGATACCCTCAATCAGAAATTCCGATAAGGCAACCTTCATCTTCTGCATAGCCTCTTTACGGTCTACACCCTTTACTATAACCTTTGCTATCATGCTGTCATAGTAGGGAGGGATAACATAGCCTTGATATACGGCAGTATCAATACGCACACCGGGGCCGCCGGGCATATGTATGGATTCTATCTTGCCGGGGCAGGGACGGAATCCGTTTTTGGGGTCCTCTGCATTGATACGACATTCAATAACATGGCCTGTAAGCTTTATATCCTCCTGGGAAAGTCTTAACGGCTCTCCTGCGGCAATAGCTATCTGTGCCTTTACTAAATCCACCCCGGTAACCATCTCTGTAACAGGATGCTCAACCTGAATTCTTGCGTTCATCTCCATGAAGTAGAAGTTAAGATCCTTATCCACAAGAAATTCAACCGTACCTGCATTTGCATAACCGCAGGCCTTTGCGGCTCTTACCGCCGCTTCGCCCATTCTGCGGCGAAGATCCTCAGTCATAACAGGGCAGGGGCTTTCCTCAAGCACCTTCTGGTTTCTTCTCTGAAGTGAGCAGTCACGCTCACCTAAGTATATCACATTACCGTGCTGATCGGCAAGAAGCTGTATCTCCACATGACGGGGATTTACAATGAACTTTTCAATATATACCTCATCATTTGCAAAGCACTGCTGTGCCTCCTGCTTAGCGGCTGTAATGCAGGCCTCCAAGTCCTCCTCCTTTTCGCAAAGGCGGATACCTCTGCCACCGCCGCCGGCTGAGGCCTTAACCATTACAGGGTAGCCTATACGGGCAGAAACCTCCTTTGCCTGCTCTATGGATTCAATAACACCATCTGAGCCGGGAACAACAGGTACATCATTTTCGATCATGGTCTTTTTGGCATTTGCCTTGTCGCCTAAGGCATCCATGGCATCGGCACTTGGACCTATGAACTTTATACCGCACTTGTCACAAAGACGGACAAAGTGACTGTTTTCCGACAAAAATCCAAAGCCGGGGTGAATAGCCTGTGCCCCTGTTATTTCACAGGCGGCAAGTAAGGCCTTAGTATTAAGGTAGCTGTCCTTTGAGGGGGCAGGACCTATACATATCGCTTCATCTGCTATCTGTGCATGAAGGGCGGATTTATCCGCTGAGGAATATACCGCTACGGTCTTTATTCCCATTTCTCTGCAGGCACGGATAATTCTTATAGCAATTTCACCGCGGTTAGCTATCAGAATTTTCTTGAACATACTCTTCTTTCCAATCCTTACTTTATAGCAAAGGAAATCTCAGCGGAAACCGCCTTTTCACCGTTTACTGTGGCAAGTGCCTTGCCTACGCCTACGGGCCCCTTTACCTTTACTATTTCTACTTCTATTTTAAGTGTATCACCGGGTACGACCTGGCGACGGAACTTTGCTTCCTTTACACCGCCGAAAAATCCTATCTTGCCCTTGTTTTCGGGAAGTGCAAGCATAGCAACCGCCCCTGCCTGTGCCATCATTTCAAGCATAAGCACACCGGGTACAACGGGATATTCCGGGAAGTGACCCTTAAACCAGAATTCGTCCTCCTTCATGTACTTTGTGGCAACTACCTTCTGACCGGGTACCATTTCTTCTATTGTGTCAATAAGCATAAAGGGATCTCTGTGGGGGATGATCTCCATTATCTGCTCTTTATTCATTAAGCTCATATTTTTTCCTTTCTCAGTCAAGAATGATAAGGGGCTGACCGAATTCAACAGCCTCTCCGTCATTTACCGCAATAGCAGTAACCGTTCCTGCCTTGTCGGCTACTATCTCATTCATGACCTTCATGCTTTCAACTATGCAAACTACATCCCCTACATTTACCTTGTCGCCGACCTTTACAAAGGCAGGCTTTGTGGGGGCCGGAGCAGCATAGAATGTACCTACTATGGGACTTGTAATGCTCTTTGCAAGTGCGGCAGGTGCAGCAGGGGCAGAAGCCTCAGCAGGTGCAGCTGCAGGTGCTGCCATGGGAGCCATTCCCATAGGGGGCATAGGGGGTATGGGAGGTAATGAGCAGGACTTTGAAAGCTCTATCTCAAAATCCTCCTCTTTTATATTTATATGGTCAATGCCGTTTTCCTTCATAACTGAAGCAAGCTCTGATACAAACTGGATATATTCTTCCTTCTTCATTATATCATCCTTCCTTTCTCAGTCCTCAACGGGAGCAAAGGCAATACAAGCATTGTGACCGCCAAAGCCCAGTGAATTACTTAATGCGCCGGTGATCTTAGCCTTTCTTGCACCCTCTGTTACATAGTCAAGATCACATTCGGGGTCTGCTACCTTATAACCTCTTGTGCAGTGAATTGTTTCGTTCTTTATCTGAAGTGCAGTAGCAACAGCCTCAACACCGCCTGCCGCACCCAAAAGGTGACCTGTCATGGACTTAGTGGAGTTAATGGCAATATTCTTAGCGTGTTCACCGAAGGCAATCTTTATAGCGTTGGTTTCGGTCTTGTCGTTCATGGGGGTAGAAGTACCGTGAGCGTTAATGTAGTTAAACTGCTCTTTCGGAAGTCCGCTTTCCTGTACCGCAAGCTCCATAGCCTTAGCACCGCCCTGTCCCTCGGGGTCGGGGCTGGTTTCGTGATAAGCATCACAGGTAGCGCCGTAGCCTACCACCTCAGCATATATCTTGGCACCTCTTGCCTTTGCGTGCTCATATTCCTCAAGAATAACAATACCGCAGCCGTCACCCAGTACAAAGCCGCTTCTTTCAGCATCAAAGGGGATGCTTGCTCTGTCCACATCTGTGGACTTTGTAATAGCGTGCATATTGTTAAAGCCTGCATAAGCAAAGCCTATTGAACACTTTTCCGTACCGCCTGCAACAGCCACATCCATATAGCCGTGCTTTATGGCGTGGAATGCTTCACCTATTGCATGAGTACCGCTGGCACAGGCTGAAACCGTACAGTAGTTTATACCCTTAAAGCCTGTACGAATTGCAACGGTACCTGCCGCCATATTTCCTATCATCTTGGGAATTGTAAATACAGATACTCTCTTGTTGCCCTTGTTGTGGTATGCAAGCATTTCCTCCTGGGTGGTTTCCATGCCGCCGATACCTGAACCGATTATAACACCGCAACGGTAGGGGTCCACATCCTTAAAGTCTGTTCCTGCATCATCAAGTGCCTTCATTGAGGCATATACCGCATACTGGGTAAGAATATCTGTTCTGCGAAGCTCCTTCTTGTCAAAGTAATCCTCTGCGCTGAAGTCCTTTACGCTTGCCTTGACATTAAGCTCCTCGCTCTGTCCGGGAAACCACTCCTCAAGAGTAAAGCCGTGCTTACCTTGGAGAAGGCTGTGCCAGAATTCATCTACGGTGTTACCGATAGGGCTTACTACCCCAAGTCCCGTAATAACTACTCTGCTCATTTTCATCTATTTCCTTTCTTACATTGATAAGCCGCCGCTTATTTCAATTACCTGTCCTGTAACATAGCTTGCATCCTTTGAAGCAAGGAATGATACAACACCGGCTATTTCCTCCACCTGACCGTATCTCTTCATGGCGATCATATTAAGGATAGCCTTTTTCTGCTCCTCAGTCAGCTTATCGGTCATTGGGGTCTGAATAAATCCGGGAGCTACCGCATTACAGGTAATTCCTCTTGAACCCAGCTCCTTTGCGGTTGTCTTTGTCATACCGATAATAGCCGCCTTGGATGCGCTGTAATTCATCTGTCCTGCATTGCCGTAAAGTCCTGCAACGGAGGAAAGATTTATAATTCTGCCGCTTTTCTGCTTCATCATAACAGCACCGGCAAACTTTGTCATATTAAATACGCTCTTCTGATTTACGGAAATAACAAGATCATAAACATCCTCAGCCATTCTCATCATAAGGCCGTCCCTTGTGATGCCTGCATTGTTTACCAGTACATCAATACTGCCGAAGCGTTCCTTTACTGCCTTAACAAGATTTTCACAGTCCGCATGGCTTGAAACGTCCGCTATGTATTTTTCACACTGAACGCCCTCTGCCTTGATCTTGTCCATAATGTCGTTATTTTCAAACATTCCCTCGCTTATATCGTTAAGGGCAATGTCGTAGCCGTCCTTTGCAAGTCTTAATGCGATAGCCGCACCGATACCTCTTGCAGAGCCGGTAATTATTGCTGTAGCCATTTTAAATTCCTCCCTTTTATCTGCCAAGCAGCTTTTCAGCCTGTGCAAACATTTCCTCAATTATATCCTTGGCAGGCTTTACCTCATTTATCATACCTGCAATAGCACCGCAAAGGAAGGAGCCTTCATCAAGGTTGCCGTCCTGTACAGCCTTTCTCAGTGAGCCTAAGGTTATTTCCTCAAACTGCTCAGGGGTGATTGTACCGTTAGATTCACCGCTTGCAAGTCTCTTTGAGAACTTAGTCTTAACACTTCTGCAGGGGTGACCGGTATATCTTCCGGTAACTATGCTGTCTGTGTCCTTTGCATCCACAACAAGCTGCTTATATGTGGGGTGTATCTGACACTCCTCAGCGGCTAAAAATCTTGTACCTAACTGAACACCCTCAGCACCTAACATAAAGGAAGCGGCAATACCTCTGCCGTCTGCAATACCGCCTGCGGCAATAACAGGAATATCAACAGCATCCACTACCTGGGGAACAAGGCACATGGTGGTATTTTCACCGATGTGACCGCCGGATTCCGTACCCTCGGCAACAACAGCCGCCGCACCTGCTCTCTCCATTCTCTTTGCAAGAGCTACACTCGGTATAACGGGAATTACCTTTATGCCCGCATTAAGCCAGCCCTCCATGAATTTACCGGGATTTCCTGCCCCTGTTGTAATAACAGGAACCTTTTCATCAATTACAAGCTGTGCTAAATCCTCGGCATTGGGGCTCATAAGCATGATATTTACACCAAAGGGCTTATCTGTAAGCTCCTTACAGCGTCTTATCTGATCCCTGAGGTAATCAATGGGAGCAGAGCCGCCTGCGATGATACCCACACCGCCTGCATTGGAAACTGCACTTGCAAGGGTGCTTTCGGCAATCCATGCCATACCGCCCTGAAGAATGGGGTACTTAACACCTAAAAGCTCGGTTATTCTTGTTTTCATATTTTATTATTCCTTTCGGGTTTTCGTTTATCTTTTCCGCCATGGCGGTTAATTTTAAATATCAAATATGCAAGCACCGTAGGTAAGACCTGCGCCGAAGCCCACAAAGCATACTGTCATGCCTTCCTTTAACCTGCCCTGCTTAGACAATTCATCAAGGCATACGGGAATACAAGCACTTGAAACATTACCCATGTTCTGAATGTTGGTATAAACCTTTTCCTGGGATATGCCAAGTAATTCGGTTGCCTTCTTTATAATACGAAGGTTAGCCTGGTGGGGAATTACAAGATCAATATCCTGAAGATCAATGCCCCTTTGCTCAGCCACCTTTCTTACCGCCTTATCCATGGCATTTACGGCAAACTTATATACCGCATGGCCGTCAGACTGTAAGAAGTTCTGCTTTGAAAAGGTATCAAAAATACCATTGTAATGATCCGCTTCCTTATCATAGAAGGGGCAGTTTGAATTGTAGTGGATCTTGCAGTAAAGAGCCTCAAACTCATCTCCTGCCGCACCAAGCATAGAATGGAAGGGCTTATCGGATTTTTCCACCACCGCAGCCCCTGCCGCATCTCCGAAAAGTATGCACATGGAACGGTCGGTGTAGTCAAGCTGAGAGGACAGCTTTTCGGTAGCAACTATGAGAATTTTCTTATAGTGGTCTGTTTCAAGATATTTCTGAGCTATATCCATAGCGGTGATAAATCCTGTGCAGGCACTGTTTACATCAATAGCCGCCGCATTTACAGCCCCTGTCTTTTTCTGAATAAGGCAAGCCATACTGGGATAGAAAAAGTCAGGTGAACAGGTGGACACCAGTACAAGGTCCAGATCCTTCGGATTTACCCCGGCATCCTCAATGGCTCTTTGTGCCGCCTGTACTCCCATATAGAAATTAGGCTTATCCGTAAGGATATGTCGTTGCTTGATACCTGTACGGGGAGTTATCCATTCATCGGAGGTATCAAGAAACTCCGAAAACTTATTATTGTCGGCGATAAACTCGGGAACATAGCTTCCCGTACCTATGATTTTTACACCGCTCATTTACATCTTTCCTTTCACAAAGCCGCACCCTTATAACCCGGCTTTTTTAATTTATTTCATTTTGTATTGATTTTATCTCTGTATTGTAGTATAATAGTACAGTAATTTATAAAGCGACGGGCTGAATTTTATATTTAATTTTTTCTGTCGCAAAAAGCCCTCTTATTATTGTACCCTATTTATATACCTTTTGTCAATATTTATTTGGTTATTTTGGGGTAATCTTGATGATTTTAGGGGGAAAAACGGCAAATTTTTACTATTTTTACAAGGAGAAACGAGTATGTTACAGAAAAATACCATCGCATTTTTATTTTCAGGTCAGGGCTCACAGTATCCCGGCATGGGTAAGGAGCTGTATGAAAATGTTCCTGCCTGCAAAAAGGTAATGGAAACTGCAAGCGAGGTTTTAGGCTTTGATTTAGCGGCGAAGATTTTTGAGGGGGATGAAAAGGAGCTGGCAAGAACGGTTATATCCCAGCCTGCAATTCTTTCAATGTCCCTTATGTCACTTGAAGCAATAAAGGAAAAGGGCGTGGAATTTTCAGCAGTTGCAGGTCACTCCTTAGGTGAATATGCGGCTATGGCGGCAAGCGGAATGCTTAGCTATGAGGATGCCTTTCTTGCTATAAAATACCGTAGCGAGGCTATGGAAAAAGCGGCAAACGAAAACCCCGGCGGTATGGCGGCGGTATTAGGCCTTAAGGCTCAGCAGATAGAGGAGGCCTGCGAAAAGGTATCCGCTGAAGGAAATTACATCACAGCGGTAAACTATAATTCCCCTGCACAGACAGTTATTGCAGGCACAAAGGAAGCTATCGAAAAGGCAACCGCCCTTTTATCCGAAATGGGCGCAAAAAGGGTAGTACCCCTTGCTGTATCAGCCGCATTCCATTCAAAGCTCATGGAGGGCGCCGCTAAGGAATTTTACGAAAAGGCAAAGGGCATTTCCTTTAAAGCCCCCGAAAAGACCTTCTATTGCAACGTATACGGCAATAAGCTGACTGATTTTTCAGATATGCCCTCATATCTTGCAAAGCATATCTGCTCACCCGTAAGATTTACAAGCGAGCTTGACTGTATGAAAAATGACGGCATAGAGGCATATATCGAGCTTGGCCCCGGCAAGGTACTTACAGGACTTGTTAAAAAGACCCTTGATGGTGTTACTGCCGTTAATGTGGAAAATATAGCTACCCTTGAAAAGGCAATAGCTTTATGAGTATAACCGATATAGATTTTTCGATTCTTGATTTTATCCGTGAAAATATAGCCTGTCCGGTTTTGGATGTTATTATGAAATTCATCACCGCCACAGGCGAACAGGGTATTATCTGGATAGTGCTTGCACTTATCTGCCTTTGCTTTAAGAAAACAAGGCGGTGCGGTGCGGCGATGATAATTGCATTACTGCTGGCATTTATTTTCGGAAATCTTATAATAAAGCCTCTTGTTGCAAGACCGAGACCCTTTATTGTAAGGCCGGAAACGGTGCTTATTATAGACCCGCCGGGGGAATATTCCTTTCCCTCAGGCCATACCTTTATAGCCTTTTCGGCGGCAACCGCATTATTCTGCGGCAATAAAAAATTCGGAATCCCGGCACTTATATACGGGGCATTGATGGGATTTTCAAGGCTTTATCTTTATGTGCATTTTCCAACAGACGTATTATGCGGAGCGTTGTTCGGCATAATTACAGGGGTTACGGGACATTTTGCGGTGGTGCTTTTTATGAATGTGTTTAATAAAGAAAAGAGGAAAAACAAAATGAACAGCTATGCTATTTTAGGCTATCCCTTAGGACATTCCTTATCACCTCAGATACACAAAAGACTTTTTGAATTGTCATCTGTAAATGCGGAATATAAGGTACTTGAGATTAGTCCGGAACAGTTAAAGGACAATTTCCCGGTATTAAAGGAATTAAAGGGATTTAATATCACCATTCCCCACAAGATAAGCATAATTGATATGTGTGACAGCCTTGACGATACCGCAAAAAGATACATGAGTGTAAACTGTATAAAGTGCGGTGACACCGTAGTAGGCTATAACACCGACTGTGTAGGCTTTACAATGTCAATAAAGGCCATGGGGGCTACCCTTGACAGCAGGGTATTATTACTTGGCTGCGGCGGTGTAGGAAGAATGATGGCCATTGAAACAGTCCTTGAGGGAGGTACACTTACCTTCGGTATAAGAAAAGAGGACGAGGAAATCGCAAAGGCCTTATGCAAGGAGCTTTGCGAAATGAGAGAAAACAGCGCAAGCTATGTATTTTTACCTGATGTAAAGGGAGAATTTGACCTTTGTGTAAATGCCACCCCCTTAGGAATGTATCCAAAAACCGAGGGTACAGCATTAAGCAAGGAGCAATTAGCCGATATAGATGCAAAATACTTCTTTGACGCTGTATATAACCCAAGGGAAACCACCCTTATGAAGCTTATGGCACAAAAGGGCGTTATTGTCAGCGGCGGTATGGATATGCTTGTATGGCAGGCTGTGGCGGCTCATACTATCTGGGACGGCTCAACCTATAACGAAAGTGATATAAAGCAGCTTATTGAAGATATGAAGGAGCTGGTATAATGAAGCCGGTTTATCTTTGCGGCTTTATGGGCTGCGGAAAAAGTCACATAGGAAGAATGTTATCCAAGGAATGCTGTGCGGTTTTTATTGACCTTGACCGCTATATAGTGGATAAGGAGAAGATGAGAATTCCGGAAATATTTGAAAAGTACGGAGAGCCTTATTTTCGTGAATTGGAAGCAAAATATATAAAAAACTTCAAGGGTCGCACAGTGGTAGCCACCGGAGGAGGGGCAATATTAAGGGATGAAACGGCTCTTTTTGCAAGACAGCAGGGAACTGTTATTTTCCTTGATGTACCCTTTAAGGTGTGCTATGAAAGAATAAAGGGAGATGAAAACCGCCCCATTGTGGTAAACAGCACAAAGGAGCAGTTAGAGGAGCTTTATAACAAGCGCTATCCCATATATAAGCAAAACAGCAATTTTACGGTTGATGCTAAGAAGTCCGACAAGGAAATTGTGGCTGATATTATGGCCATACTTGACAGCAACGACAGAAAGGCAAAGGTTTTATGCTGATTTATAATGTCCGCATTGTCACCATGACAGATAAGGATATAGAAAAGGGCTATATTGATATAAAAGAGGGAAAAATAGCCGACTTGGGAGAAATGTCACAGCTTTCATATACCCCCGGAGAAAATGATATAAATGCAAATGGCATGACCGCATACCCGGGCTTTATAGACTGTCATACCCATATAGGAGTATGGGAGGACGGCCTTGGCTTTGAGGGGGATGACGGCAACGAGGAAACCGACCCCGCCACACCTCAGTTAAGGGCGGTTGATATGATAAATCCCATGGACAGGTGCTTTACTGAGGGGGCTATGGCAGGAGTTACCACCGTTATAAGCGGTATGGGAAGTGCAAATCCCATAGGGGGAACCTTTGTTGCCATGAAAACCGCCGGCTCAAAAAGAATTGACAAGCGTATAATAATGGACCCCTGCTGTGTGAAATTTGCCCTTGGTGAAAATCCCAAAACCGTATATAAGGATAAGGACACCGCCCCCATTACAAGAATGGCAACAGCGGCAATTATCAGAGAACAGCTCTATAAGGCTAAAAGATACCTTGAGGATATGATAGAATATGAAGCCTCCCTTAATGCGGATGAGGATGCAGACAGACCGGAGTATGACGCTAAGTGTGAGGCACTTATTCCTTTACTTAAAAGGGAGATACCTGCCCATTTTCATTGTCACAGGGCGGATGATATTTTCACCGCTGTAAGAATAGCAAAGGAATTTAACCTCAAATATGTGCTTATCCATGCAACGGAAAGTCATCTTATTGCAGATGAGTTAAAGGAGGACAATCCGGATATAGTAATAGGCCCGATACTTTGTGACAGAAGTAAGCCGGAGCTTAAATATCACACCATAAAAACCGGGGGCATTTTAAATGCCGAAGGCCTTAAATTTGCAATATGCACCGACCACCCGGTGGTACCTGAGCAATATCTGCCCCTTAGTGCGGCGCTTTGTGTAAAGGGCGGACTTGACTATAAAGAGGCACTTAAGGCAATTACAATTTATCCGGCGGAAATTGCAGGAATATCACACCGGGTAGGTACAATAGAAAAGGGCAAGGACGGAGATATAGTGCTTTTTAAGGATGATCCCTTATCCGCCCTGTCACAGCCCTGTATGGTATTTATAGAGGGTAAAAGGGTATAATGGAGGAGCTATGAGAGAAATTGATGTAAGCCTTGTAAGGGAGAAAATAAGCGAGCTTTGTATAAAGGCAAATTTATATCTCCCAAAGGGCATGAAGGAAACAATAAGTGCCTGCATAGACTGTGAAAAAAGTCAGCTTTGCAGGGAAGTTTTATCCGACATTGTGAGAAATATCGACTGCGCCAAGGAAATGCAGGTGCCTATCTGCCAGGATACCGGCATGGCAATAATTTTCCTTGAGGTAGGACAGGATATACACTTTACCGGGGGAAACCTTGAACAGGCAATAAACGAGGGCGTAGCCAAGGGCTATGTTGAAGGAAAGCTGAGGCTTTCGGTAGTGGAGGATCCCCTTGAAAGAAAAAATACAAACAACAACACCCCGGCTATTATCCATACAAGGATAGTACCCGGCGATAAGCTTGATATAATGGTAGCACCTAAGGGCTTTGGCAGTGAAAATATGAGCGCTCTTAAAATGTTTACCCCCTCCGCCACAAGGGAGGATATAATAAGCTTCGTTGTGGACACTGTATCTAAGGCAGGAAGTAATCCCTGTCCCCCCATTACCGTGGGAGTAGGTATCGGAGGAGATTTTGAGTACAGCGCAGTTCTTGCTAAAAAGGCACTTTGCAGAGATCTTGAAATAAGAAATCCAAATCCCCTTTATGCTAGCATGGAACAGGAAATGCTTGAAAGAATAAATAAGCTTGGTATAGGCTCTCAGGGCTTTGGGGGTACGGTAACTGCCCTTTATGTAAATATAGAGGAGCATCCTACCCATATAGCAGGACTGCCGGTGGCGGTAAATATCGGCTGTCATGTTACTCGTCATGCCCATGAGATAATATAAAGAGGTACTATGAAAAAACCTGTAATTATAACTGCTGTATGTATCGGTGTAGCGGCAATAACAACGGCGGTGGTTTTATTTTGTCTGCCGGGTACACCTGCCTATGAGGGCTTTTTATATAAGGTAAGCCCCGATGATACAGAATACATAGCAGTAGATAAGGCACAAATAGAGGAGTATGACTCCACCCTTTATTTTGAGGGTGCTGTGGGAAGCTATTACAGAGATAAGCTTTCCGGAAACGAAAGAATACTTTATAACATGGTGGCATATGCGGTGGATAAGGGATACAGCATAATTGCCTTTCCGAGGGAATATTACCCCGGTCAGGAAAGACTTATCCAGCTTATAAAATTATACAGCTGTGACAGTCCCTTTTTAGAGCATAATTTCACCATAGACGGAAAATTTCCCTTAAATCTTAAGGAAGCGGATGTAAAGGAAAATAAGGCTGTACCTATAAATGAATTTGAGCTTGCAAGAAATGACGGCGAGGGCTATAATCAGAAAAAGTTAGCCTATGACCTTGCAAAAAACATAGTAGAGGAAAGCAAAAAAACCTACAGCGGAAACGAGCTTATTGAAGCTTTGTACATCCGTATTTCAAAAAGCACCGATTATGATAAGGTTGCCCTTGACAGCAATACAGTACCTGTATACGGTGTATTTGCCGAAAGCCATTCTATCTGTGACGGCTTTGCAGACAGCCTTATGATGCTTTATAATCTTGCGGATATTCCCTGCTTTACCGCAGAGGGCTTTAAGGGAAATACCGCCCATGTAGTAAATATAATACAGTCCGGGGATGAATATTATTACCTTGATTCCACCGCAGACAATCCGGCATACAAGGCCGGCTTTGACGGAAGATTTTATTACTGTCTTACTAAAGAGCAGACAGAGGGCTTTATAAAGTTTGACACTTATTTTAATGATTTTCTGCCTGAAAGCGACGACCCATTCGAGGGGTCAGTGGATATGATAATTCCTGCGGATTATAATGAAAAAACTATCGAGGAGGCATACGGTCTTATAACCGAGGACGGTACGGCTATTGTGGAGTTTGACTTTACCGATGAACAAAAGATAAAGAGCTTCAGTGCGCTTTTATTTGAGTATTCAGAGGAAAAGCTGTCGGTAGCCACATATAACCGCCGAAGCGGTTTCAGAATAGCCGGTTAGTATGGAAATAAATATTGTTCTGGTTGAGCCTCAGATTCCCCAGAACACAGGTAATATAGCAAGAACCTGTGCGGTTACCGGTGCAAGGCTTCATCTTGTAAAGCCCTTGGGATTTTCAATAGATGATAAAAAGCTGAAGCACGCAGGCCTTGACTATTGGCATCATCTTGATATTACCTATTATGAGGGGCTGGAGGATTTTTTCAAGAGAAATCCGGAGGGTAAGTTTTTCTACTTTACCACCAAGGCAAGGCGCGTTTATTCAAAGGTACGTTATCCGGATAAGTGCTACTTGTTTTTCGGAAGAGAGGATAAGGGACTACCGGAAAAGCTATTATTTAACAATGAGCCCTATTGTGTAAGAATACCCATGAAAGGCGCCATGCGAAGTCTTAATCTTTCAAATAGTGTGGCTATAGGGGTATATGAAGTATTAAGACAATGGGATTTCCCGGAGCTTATAAACTACGGGAAGCTCACTCAGTATGACTGGGAAAAGGCAAATTTCTTTAACTGAAAGGAAAGAAAAGATGAAAATTAAATTTATAACAGACAGCGCAAGCGACATTTTAATTGATGATGAGAAGAAGTATGATATTGATGTAATGCCCTTTGACATTACCTTGGGAGATAAATCCCTGTGTGAAAGAGTGGACTTTACTCCCCAGGAATTTTATGAAATGATAGATAAGTCAGAGCATTTACCAAAAACCTCCCAGATAACCGTTATCCGCTTTGAGGAAAAGCTGGAGAAGTATTATAATGAGGGCTATGATGCAATAATCATGGTTATTATAAACTCCACCGGCTCACAGACCTATGAAAATGCCGTTCTTGCGAAAAACAACTTCATAGAAGCCCACCCGGACTCAAAAATGAGAATAGAGGTTCTTGACAGTCATTGTTATTCCCTCGGATACGGCTATCCTGTAATTGAGGCGGTAAAGAAGGCACAGGCAGGACAGAGTGTGGATATGATAGTGGCATATCTTGAGGATATGTTTAACTGTTGTGAAATTTACATAATCGGCTTTGGACTTCGTCACATGAAGAAGTCCGGCAGAATAAATGCCGCAGCGGCATTCTTAGGTGAGCTTATGGGCTTAAAGCCTCTTATTTCCCTTATTGGCGGAGAAAGTGCGGTGGTAAAGAAATGCCGTGGCGAAAAGGCGGCTATTACCGATGCGGTAGAATATATAAGCAAGAGAGCTACCCCCGGCACCCCCTGGGAAATTCTTCGTACCACAATGACCGACCAGGAGAATGAATTTATCAGACTTTACAGTCAGAAGGTAGGCAGACCCCCGGAAATGGAGAGCTACTCCGGAGCGGCGGTAGCCTCAAATGCCGGCCCTCAGATGATAGGAATTATCATAAGAGGGAATGCAAGAAGATAAACAAAAATCCTTCCCATAGGGGAAGGATTTTTTGTGGGTGGGGTGTGTTTTGTTAGGGGGTAATTTTTGTTAAGGGGTGGATAGCCCCTTTTTATTTTTCGACTGCGGTCGGCACTCCACCCCCCCCGCCCCCTCCCTTGTAGGGAGGGGGAGTATTAGTTTCGCGCTGACGCGCGACATAGGGGGCAAGCCCCCCTAGACCCCCGTTGTATTCTTAATGTGGGCGAAAGCCATTTGCTAACCGCATAAAGGGATTAAAAAAACACCCCCTCCCGAGGGGAGGGGCAGGGGGTGGGGATAATGGCTTGCAACCGAAAAAGATTAGCGATACGCAAAATAAATTTAGGGGGGGTTAAGGGGGCTTGCCCCCTTAAGGCGGTCGCAGGGCGCCAGCCCCGATTTACTCCCCCTTCCCGAGGGGAATGGGGGTAAGGGGGGATGGGGATAGCCGTCTGCTGACGATAAAAATAAGCGGTACGCATATCCCCTTATGGGCAAGTATAATTCCGAAAGCACCCGAAAAAATAAGGACTACACCCCACACCCACCACCAAAAAATCCCCCAAAAAATCAACCCCTTTTTAATATAGGCTGTAGCTGTTTCCCCCCTAAGGCGGAAAGTATCGTATCCGGCAGCTTATCAAGATCCGCCACTAATGACATAGGCTTTTTAATGGGATCATCCTGATAAAAGGGCACAAAATAATAGTGCCTGCGGTTAAGTAAAAGACCTATGTTTTTAAGGGAGCCTGCCAGGGCATCATTTGTGGATATTGCAATTATAACCGGCCGTTCACCCCTGAGATGACTCTTTACCGCCATTGTTACCGGGGTGTCGGTAACACTTGCGGAAAGCTTTGCTATGGTGTTTCCCGTACAGGGAGCAATTACCATAATATCCGTCATGTTCTTAGGACCGATAGGCTCAGCATCCTCTATTGTCATAATAACTTTTCTGCCTGCAATTCTTTCTATTACCTCAATATGCTCCCTTGCGGTACCGAATCTTGTATTCATACTGCCTGCATTAAAGGACATCACCGGCACTATATCACAGCCCAGCTCCTTTAAGCCGCGCATTGAGGCTATTGCCTTTGAAAAGGTACAGAATGACCCCGTAAAGCAATAACCCACCCTCAGCTTGTGTAGTAATTCCATAATTGCCCCTTTCTTAAATAATGGGAGTAAGCATTTTATCTATGGTGTCGGCTATAATACAGCCGGCAGCCTCTGCGCTTGATTTTGCAGGAAGCCCCTGTGCATTTATTACCCTGAAGGTACACCTCGAAAGCAATTCCTCCGGAATGCCGTATAATGAAGCCAGCTCAATATATACACAGTCCTCCCTTATCTCCATTATATGCTGAAGTGAAAACAGGGGAGCAGGTACGGTATTGAAAATTATCCGCATTTCCTTGCATACCCTGTCAAGCTCATTTGTTGATACCGATTTATATCCCATACATTCAGCCTTTATTCTGTCGGTGCTTTTTCTTGCGGTTATCGTAACTATCGCCCCAAGGCTTTTTAAATACCGGGCAAGAATAAAGGCAATTCGTCCGTAGCCGGTAATAAGCACAGGACAATCCCACAATGAAAAGGGTGTGCTGTCAATAGCCACCGCCACAGCACCCTCAGCAGTAAGCAGGGCATTTTTTATAATAAGCTCCTCCTCTTTGTAATAGTCCCTCAGGGAAATTCCCCTTTCACTGCAAAGGGTAAATAATTTTTCCGACGGCATACCGCAAAAAACAATCCCCCCGTCCCGGACATTTTCAACAGCACTTTCAAGGGTGATTTTTTCACTCAGCATGGGAGCATTTATATGTACTCCGTCACGACTTCCCGGAAGCCCCAAAACCATACAATCAAACCTATCCGAATTGTGATTTATATGGGTGGCAACGCTGTATTTTTTTCCTAATTTTCTTGCTGTATATACAAATCTTTTATCTCCTCCGAGAACAAGAATGTTCATAAAAATGCCCCTTTCACGCATATTTTTATATTAAATTTCATATCATAGCTTATGAAAATGGTGATATTTTTGTGAATTTAAGCGAAAGTTATTGTAAACCATTGTATTTTTAAATGTAATGTGGTATTATAATGCTGTAGTAGGGAATTTATATAGGTTAAATTCCACATACGGAAATTTATTTTCCGATATCCTGACTGTCAATGACAGCAATAAGAAAGGAAATATCAATATGGCTAAGAAGATAACTGAAACTACTGCAACAGAAAAGAAGACAGTTGCTGCTGTTCCCGTAGCAGAAGCAAAGGTTGAAGCTGCTCCCGTTGTTAAGGAAGCTGCAAAGGAAGAAAAGCCTGCCGCTAAGAAGCCTGCTGCCAAGAAGACAACAACAGCTGCTAAGAAGCCTGCTGCCAAGAAGACAACTGCAAAGAAGGAAGCTAAGGTTGAGGGTACACCCGATATCGTTGCTCTTGCAGGTATGTTAAAAAAGAAGATCGGCAAGAAGAATGTTTCTTCCGTAAATGAAAAGATCGCAGTTGAGATCAAGGTATACGGCGACTATGAAGCTTATATGTACATCCTTATCGACAACGGCACAGTTACTGTAGAGCCCTACGGCTATATGGATAACGACATTCATATCGATATGCCCATCGCTGATGTACTTGATGTAATTGCAGGCAAGTATGATTTCGCAGCTAAGGCACTTTCAGGTGATTTCTATGCACTTGGCTCTCTCACAAAGATGCTCAAGGTTAAGAAGGCACTTTTCTAAGCTTTAAAAAAAACGCCGCACACTTAAAGTGGGTGTGCGGTATTTTTTTATATTTCGGAGTATGAAGAAAAAGAGGTAAATAATTTTAAAAAAGGAATTTTAATTATGGAAAAGGTAAAAAAGGCAGTCATTCTCTGTGCCGGATATGGTACAAGAGTTCTTCCTGCAAGTAAGTCTACACCGAAGGAAATGCTGAACATTGTGGACAAGCCTGCAATTCAGTACACTATTGAGGAAGTAATCAATTCAGGAATTACCGATATTCTCATAGTATTATCAAGGGGCAAGCAGACACTTGAAGATCATTTTGACCGTTCCCCCGACTTAGAGGCACAGCTTTTAAAATCCGGCAAGACTGAATTTTACAAGGTGGTATGTGACCTTGCTAAAATGGGTGACGGAATACAGTATGTTCGTCAGCAGGTACAAAACGGTACCGGCGGCGCTGTACTTTATGCAAAGAACTTTGTAGGAAACGATCCCTTTATCGTAATTTACGGTGATGATGTTATTATCGGTGAGGACCCCTGTACAGCACAGTGCTGCAGAGCCTATGAAAAATACGGCAAGGCTGTAGTATGTATGAAGGAAGTTCCCTTTGAAATGGTGCTTAAATACTGTACCCTTGATGTAAAGCACGCAGAGGACGATCTTTACTATATTTCCGACATGATAGAAAAGCCTAAGCCTGAGGAGGTTATAAGCAATTATGCCATTTTGGGCAGATGTGTACTTCCTGCAAAGGTATTTGACATACTTGAAAATCTTCCCACAGGTGCAAACGGCGAATATCAGCTTACAGATGCCATGAAAATTCTTGCTCAGACTGAGGGAATGATAGGTGTTGATTTTACCGGCACAAGATATGATATGGGAAATAAGCTTGGTATCATGAAGGCCTGTGTTGAGGTTGCCTTAAAGCACCCCGAAATAGGTGAGGACTTCAAGGAATACTTAAAGAGTCTTCAGCTTTAAGAAAATGTAAGACTTGCATTTTAAAATAAAAAGGTGTATAATGGGCAAGGTAGAAAATGCCCATAAGAAAGGATGATAAAAATGAAAAAAGTAACAGCGTTATTTTCAGCGGTAATGATGATGGCTTTAACTTCACTTACCTGCTTTGCAGAAACAATAGGCAGCTCATCCGGAAATGCCGATCCTGTAACCGGTGTTCCGGTTGAATGGGTACCTGCGGCAATCGGTCTTGGAGTGCTTATTGTACTTGGTGTAGTTTTCGGAATTATTTCTGCTGTAAAGAAAAAGAAGAATAACAAGGAAGATGAATAATTTTCTTAAATGCAAGCCCGTCATTTGACGGGCTTGTTTTTTTGTGGTTGGGCGGTGTTGGAATTGACCTCGTTAAGGGGCGGCGCATACCCTCTTTATTTTTCGGGTTCAGACGGGAATTCAGCCCCCTAAGGGGATACGCGCCCCCCTAATTTTTATCGTCAGCAGACGGCTATCCCCATCCCCCCTTCCCCCCTCCCTATAAGTGAGGGGGCAAGGGGGTGGGTGGTGTGAAGTCTGAAGCCGTTCAGAAAAATGGGTACACACCGCCCCTTATGAGGGTGTCATCCATCCACCAGCCAAAAAGAACCCCAGCCCAATTTATTTTTTTAAATATGTTGAATTTTCAATTTTTTTATGCTATACTGAAAATTACAGTATAGCGTGTAAAGGGAGGGTAGCTATGGAGTATAAGGAACGTAAACTAAGACATGAGCTTAAATTCCCGGCTACTATGCCCCAATGTGAAATTCTGCGGCAGAGATTTTCTGCGGTGATGACACCGGATAAAAACGGCGATAAGGGTAAATATCGTATCACAAGCCTGTATCTTGATGATGCTTATAACAGCGCCTATATAGATAAGCAAAACGGCACTGATACAAGAAAAAAATACCGCATCCGTACTTATGATTTAAACCCTCAGAAAATCCGCTTTGAATGTAAATATAAGGATAACTCCATGACCTCAAAAAGAAGTATGTGGATAACCTTACCCCAGTATGAAAGTATTCTTAAAGGGGATTTTTCCTTTGCATGGGATAAGCAGTATGCCGGTACTGTTATCGATGACGGAGCTATAAGTAATTCAATCTCCCTTTTATCCCCCTCAGTAGTGGTGGACTATACAAGAGAGGCTTATATAAATAAGGAGGGAAATGTCCGCTTTACCATAGACAGCGGTTTTAAGGTGGGGGCATTTTCAAGGGATATGTTTTCCGACAAAATCCGCTATATTCCCATTTCCTCCCCGGCGGCGGTAATTGAACTTAAATACGATGAATTTCTTCCCTCATATCTTCTTGAGCTTGTGGGGGGAGTGGGGTTAAGACAGGATTCCTTCTCAAAATTCCTGATATGTAAAGAGGCACTTACCCGGCTTTATATGGGTTAATATAAAAAAGGACGGTTAAACTTATGACAGGGCTTATAAATATTCTATCAGATGCTGCCACCGATGATTTCTTCCAGATGCTGAAGGACAGCTTTGATCTTACTGTACAGTTTGAAAATCTCTCCCTACCGAGGATCTTACTTGCTATGCTTACCGCCACGGTATGCGGTGTTATAATTTACCTTGTGTACAGAATGTTCTACCGAGGGGTAGTATACAGCGATAATTTCAATATACTGGTACTGCTTATTACCGTAGTCACCGCCTTTATTATCATGACCATAAGTGCAAACTTTGTGCTTTCCCTTGGTATGGTGGGTGCGTTGTCTATTGTCAGATTTCGTAGTGCAATTAAAGACCCCCTTGATGTGGGATTTTTATTCTGGGGTGTGGCGGCAGGACTTACCGCCGGAGCAGGACTTTACTTTGTAGCCCTTATAGGCACGGTATTTATAGCGGTACTTTATATAGTACTTACCATAGTTAAAAAGGAAAGAAAAAGCTACCTTTTAGTGGTGCGCTATAATTCCTCCGCTGAGGAAAATGTTTCCGCCATGATAGGCTCAATTAAGTATAAGCTCAAAAATAAAACCGTCATAGGCGACAGAACAGAGCTTACCGCAGAGATAAAGAACGCTCCCAATGACGCTTCACAGATTGCAAGATTTCAGGCTATTGAGGGAGTGGACAGCGTAACCTTACTTGAATATAACGGCGAATATATGAACTAAGCTATCCCCCGGTTATCCGGGGGATTATTATTTATCATGTATAAGTATATTTTCGGAAGATTATTCACAAAATGGAAATTTAACGCTAAAATGGACTAAAATAATACCGAAATTTAAGCAAAATGTAATATTGCCACTAACTTAAACTTAAATTTTTGTTTAAATTGACGATTGAAATAAGCGCAAGAATATTGTACAATAATCCTAAGCTTATAAAAGCGAACTTTTCATTATTTTTTATGGAGGACAAACAAATGAAAATTTCTAAGATTATGGCAGTAGCAGCAGCTACAGCAGTAGCAGCTACTTTCTCAATTTCTGCTTTTGCAGGTACTGCTGACGAATTTATGACAGTAACAGAAGCTAAGCCCGGCGATGCTACTGTTGTTGTTTACGGCACAAATGAGGACACAGAGGAACCCAATGGTTACATTAACTCCAACGGCTACTCTCTCACAGATGTATGCGGCGTACAGTTCAAGGTACAGTTAGATGATGCTGAGCTCGCTGATGAAGAATTCTGGATCGGCGGCGGTATCGGTGTTAACTCTGATTCAACAGGTTGGAAGTCTGTTGAATGGGGCAAGGCATCAGGCGAAAAGGCTATCGCTATTGACGATACCCTTGAAGGTAATGTAGCTACAATCGTATGGATGAACGAAGGCAATGCTCCTATCTTCACAGCAGAAGATACTTGGGCACAGGCTTGGGTTCAGACATGGGGCGGCACGGTTAAGGTATTAGAGGCTGACCTTCTTGACAAGGACGGCAAGGTAATCGGCGAAGCAGCAGCTCCTGCAACAGAAGCTCCTGCAACAGAAGCTCCTGCAACAGAAGCTCCTGCAACAGATGCTCCCGCAACTGAAGCTCCTGCAACAGAAGCTCCTTCAACAGAAGTTCCCGGTGAATCTTCCGGTGCTGTTGACAACACACAGACAGGTGTGGCTCTTGCAGTAGTTCCTGCAGCTTTAGCAGCAGCAGGTCTTGCAACAGCAGGTATCGTTCTTAAGAAGACTAAGTAATTGAATAATTGCTGATAAGATACCCTCGGTTTTCCGAGGGTATTTTTATTAAGTAAAAGTAAAATGGCCGCCTTATTATAGCGGTATAATACTCACATTTTACCTCAAAAAATCGTAATAAATAGCACTAAGTTATAAAATATATTTCAGATGTGGGACAAATTGACTATATGGTTCATATAAAATTGTGCAAAATGCCGATTGAAATTAAAGTGTAAATAAGGTATTATTATAGTAGCTATCAAGCTAAAAATAATATGGAGGATAAAGAAATGAAAATTTCAAAGATTATGGCAGTAGCAGCAGCTACAGCAGTAGCAGCTTCTTCTGTCGCTTTAACAGCATTTGCTGCTCCCGAAACAGTTACTGAAAAGAAAGATGTTGTAATTGCTAACTCTGAGTTTGCCGGTAAGGAAACTATTACAATTACAGTTGAATCAGAAACAGAAGAAGCTAACTACTCAAATGGTTGTGTAGGTTATAACAACGCTGCCGGTGAGTGGACAGCTGTAGAATGGACTCTTGAAGAGGCTACAAGCTTCGAGGTTGCTCTCGATGTTGATGCTGATATTCAGGCAGGTGCCGATCTTCAGGTTCAGTGCTGGTGGTTTGACAAGAACTACACAGTATCTTGGGTAGTTACAGAGCCCGAAACAACAGCTCCCGAGACAGAAGCTCCTGCTGTAACATCAGAAACTGAAAATCAGCCCGGTGATTGCGCTGGTAAGCCCAATCAGACCGATGCTCCTGCAACAGATGCTCCTGCAACAGATGCTCCTGCAACAGATGCTCCTGCAGTTGAGTACGGCCCCGAGGCAGCACTTGACCTTGCAAACAAGGGTGTTTCCGGTGTTGACAGCGACGGTAAGGCAAGACTTGACATCATCAACACATTTGTAACTGATGAAGCAAGCAACATTCTTACTGCAGATGCTTTAACATCTGCTAAGGTTAACAAGCTCACATTTACATTCACAGTATCTGATTACACAGGTACAGCATTCAAGGCATTCCCCATCTTCTCATTCAACAACTGGTCACAGGCATACTGGGGCCCCGGCGATAAGTCCAACACAGTTGACGTTACTCCCGTTGATGTAACAGGTAACGGCACATACACAGTTGAACTTGTACTTCCCGAAGGTGTTACAGTTGAAGATTGCCAGTGCTTAGCTCTTAAGACAGACTACGTAGTAGATGATACTGAAGGTGCAGTAAACCCTGTTCTTTCACTTGATTCACTTGTTGCAAACAAGGCTGCAGATGCTGATGCTCCTGCAACAGACGCTCCTGCAACAGACGCTCCTGCAACAGACGCTCCCACAACAGATACTCCCGCAACAGAAGTTCCCGGCGATTCTAACGGTGCTAACGCTCCTACAGGTGTTGGCCTTGTAGTAGTTCCTGCAGTAGTAGCAGGTGCAGTTCTTGTAGCTACAGGCGTAGTTCTCAAGAAGAGAAAGTAATTTAAAAAATTTAGGTTAACCAAAATAAATGCTTGATAGACGTTTATCATATCCCCCCGAGCAATCGGGGGGATAGTTTTTTGTTGGGGGATTTTTACATGGGGGAGGGAATTTTGTGCACCACCCCTTAATGGGGGTTTTAAGGGGGGTTACCCCCCTTAAAGGGGTCGCAGGGCGCTAGCCCCGATTTACTCCCCCCTTCCCGAGGGGAAGGGGGGCAAGGGGGGATGGGGATAGCCGACAGCAGTCGAAAAATCCCCCCACCACCCCAAAAAGGCACTTTAAAAACCCCGAAATAACACGCAAACCTACTATTTTCACAATAACCCTTGATTTTTTCCTATGAATATGTTAAAATAATATAGCATACTATAGAACCCGTGATTATGGGTGTAAGCCCTGTGCAAGGGAGTTCTGTGAACCATGTCAGGCGGGGAACCGAGCAGCATTAAGCAGTTACGACCTGTGCCGCAGTAAGTTTACACTCATAATCATGGGTTTTTTAAAAGGAGGGAATAATATGTATCTTGCACTTTACAGAAAATATCGTCCGTCAAGCTTTGATGATGTTATTTCCCAGGAGCATATTACCACCACCCTTAAAAATCAGATAAAGTCCGGCACCCCTGCCCACGCTTATTTATTCACCGGTTCCAGGGGAACAGGCAAAACCACCTGCGCCAGACTTCTTGCCATGGCGGTAAATTGCGAAAATCCCGTTGACGGAAACCCCTGCGGCAAGTGTAAATGCTGTACCGAGATACAGCAAGGAACTACCACAGATATTATCGAAATAGATGCGGCTTCCAATTCCAAGGTTGATGATATAAGAACATTATGCTCAGAGGTAATATATAAGCCCACTATCTGTAAGTATAAGGTTTATATAATAGACGAGGTGCATACCCTGTCTAATTCCAATGCTTCCTTTGAAGCGTTGCTGAAAACCCTTGAAGAGCCCCCGGAGCACGTTATATTCATACTTGCCACAACGGAAGTGCATAAGGTTCCTGCCACAATCGTTTCCCGTTGTCAACAGCACCGCTTCCATAGAATTGATATAATGGACAGCATAGCAAGGCTGAAGGAAATAGCAAAAGCGGAAAATATAGACCTGACCGAAGATGCGGCACAGCTTATAGCCGGAATTTCCGACGGCGGCATGAGAGATGCCCTGTCACTTCTTGACCAATGCAGAGCTGTCAGCGAAAGGGTGGACAATGATACTGTATACAGTATTGCAGGTGTTACCGGAGTTATACGAATAGGTGATATAGCGGATTGCGTTATAAACCACACCCCCGGCGAAGCGGTAAAGATATTTGACAGCCTTTATGAGGAAAGCAAGGATCCGGTGCAGTTTTTAAATGAGCTGTCCCGGTATTTCAGAAATCTTTGTGTATTGTCCTCATTAAATCAGGATTTTTCCCTTATCCCACCGGGAAGCGGAGATAAAAACCGCCTTGCAAACCAAAGCACAGCACTCACCCCGGGAGAGATTTTCCGGGCTATGGATATAATAAATGAGGCAATAGCAACCGCCGGTAAAATCCCACAGAAAAAAACCGTGGTGGAATTATGCCTTATTCAGCTTTGCTCACCTCAGCTTGATAATGACATAAAGGGCATATCAAGACGGCTTGAGGCATTGGAAAGAAAAATCGCCACAGGGGATATTAAGGTACAGCAAAAGCCGGAAATAGTGATTCAGCCAAGAACTGTTACCCCACCGGCAGTAAATTCAGCCCCGGAGGAGGAACCCCCTTTTGATATAGACCCACCAAAGGCACAGCCGGTAGTAAATACCGCCCCGGAGGAGCCCCCATTTGATATAGACCCACCAAAGGCACAGCCGGAACCGGAGCCCCAGCCGGAGGAGAAAATCCCGGACTGGCTTAATGAGGGGGATGAAGCAAAGCCGGAAAACTCAGCCTCAGCCGTTTTCCAAAGCACAGCCACATCAGATGAGGATACAATTCCCCCCTGGCTTAGTGAAGGAAATGAGGCCATGGCAAGCGAGGATATAGCTTCAGATGAGGTGCCGCCGATCCCCACAGAAACCCCGGAGGATCTACCCCCTATCCCCACAGAGGAGCCGGTTACAACCGATCTTTCCGAGCCCTTGGACAGCTACACACCGCCCTTTGATGATAATTCATCCCTTGCTCAGAAAATAGCCGCAAGGCTTAAATCTCCCACCCTGTCCGGATTTTTACAGACCCAAAGGGCAGAGCTTACAGGGGATGTGGTAAAAATATACTGTGAAAGTGATTTTCAGTACAGTATGCTTACGGTAGGCAAGGGCATAAACCGAATATCCGAGACGGCGGCCAAGGTTATAGGCAGAGAGGTCAAGGTGGAAATAATTGACTCCGGCAAAAAAGCAAAGGAAAAAGACGACCGTCTTTCGGAATTTTTAGCAAAGGCCGAAAAGTCGGGCGTTGAAATAAAAAGGCTAAAAAGCTGAAAAGCTACAGCATAAACGAAAGGAATTATAATTATGAAAGCAAGATTACCCAAGGAATACCAGAACAAGGGCGCAGGCAACATGAACAGCATGATAAAGCAGGCTCAGAAGATGCAGGAGGATATCGAAAGAGTTCAGGCAGAGCTTGAAGCAAGAGATTTCACTGCAACAGCGGCAGGCGGCATGATTGAGGTTACCATGAACGGTGCCAAGGTATTAAAGGAAGTTAAGTTAAATCCTGAGGTAGTAGACAAGGATGCTATTGAGGATCTTCAGGATATTATCGTAGCAGGCGTAAACGCTGTTATTACCCAGATTGAAGAAGTAAGTGCGGCTGAAATGGAAAAGGTAACCGGCGGCGTTAATATTCCCGGTCTTATCTGATGGCGGAATTTAACTCAGAGCCTCTTATATTGGCGGCACAGGAATTTGCAAAGCTGCCGGGTATCGGCATGAAGACTGCCCAGCGGCTTGCATATTTTATCCTTAATTCCTCTGAAAAGGAGGTAGAGGATTTTGCCCAGGGACTTATAAAGGCCCGTAAAAGTATGCGTATATGCAAATCCTGTATGAATATCTGTTCAAGTGATATATGCCCTATATGTGAGGACGAAAAGCGTAATAAGAAGCTGATCTGCGTGGTGGAATCTCCCAAGGATGTTTCCGCCATAGAGCGAAGCGGCGGTTTTGACGGTGTTTACCATGTGCTTCACGGACTGTTATCCCCCATAAACGGCATAGGCCCGGACAAACTCAAAATAAGGGAGCTTATGCAAAGGCTTACTGACTGTGATGAGGTAATAATGGCCACCAGTCCCACAGTGGAGGGAGAGGCAACAGCGGCATATCTTTCAAAGCTCATAAAGCCCTTTGAAATAAGGGTAACAAGGCTTGCCTACGGACTTCCGGCAGGAGCCTCCCTTGAATATGCAGATGATGTTACACTTCTGAAGGCATTACAGAACCGCAGCGAATTATGATACGGCGAAAGGACTATAAATGACCCAGGAACAGTTAGAAATTTTACAGGCAAAGACCAGAGAGCTTAAAAATCCCAAGCTTCTTGAGATAATGCGCAAGCTGAAGGAAAAGGCTCCCGAGCCTCCCACACCTGAGGAAAATATTGAATACTTAGAGGCGCTTTTAAGCTCAAGACTTATTGCCCCTGTACACATTCGTGATGTAAAGGAGGATGACAATAAATTCACCGTTGACTTTGCCCAGCTTACCAACAAGAAAAATGAAAAGTATATCATGACCTTTACGGATATTGAAACTCTGGAGCTTAATTTAAGATCCGACGGCAAGGCCCCTGTTTTAGGTGTTACCTATAAGGATCTTGCAGGAATGTTAGCATCCGTAGGCGGAAAGATAACCGGCTTTGTTATAAATCCCTTTACCGAAAACCTTATTGTAGGTCCTGCCCAAGCAGAGGTTATAGGTAAGTACATCCGTCATAAGCAGGTGGAAAAGGGCGATGCGGTTATGATCCGTGAGCTGGAGGGAATCCCCGAGGAGATTACCGACAGCATGGAGAGATACTTCAATCAGCGTAAGGATGTAAAGAAGGCATATCTTGTAAGCATGATAAAGGGCAAGGAAACCAGCAGACTTGTTATAGTTGATACTGAAGAGGGTGTAGATTTCCAGGAATTCGCAAAGGATTTCTCAAAGGAAGTATTACAGCCCATAAACGACCCCGAAGTACCCTTTATGGTAATGGATTATTCCCAGGAAGCGGCAAAGATAGCCACCAAGGAAAAAGTACCCTTCTATGTAAAGGTGTAGTTTAAGTAAAAATAATTCCCCCCTTGATATTCAAGGGGGGAATTTTCATATTATAGGAAACTTATCAGCCCTCATACTCGCTGAACTTAGGCGCATTTGCAATTACATCCGCTTCAAGTGCCTGGGGTAACTGTTCATAGCAGGAAAATTCTGCTACAAAGTAACCCATACCTCTTGTTATCTGACGGATAACTGTTGCAAGGTCGGTAATTTCCGCCTGGGGCATCTGGGCTTCAAGAACTGTCATGCCCTTGTCCTCCTCACTGGGATTCATACCGAGAACAGTACCTCTGCGCTTATTTATAACTGTGATTATATCACCGGTATTTGCATCATCAAGTACAATGGTAACATGATATACAGGCTCTAAAAGACAGGGGGAAGCCTCAGCCAGACCCTGCTTGTAGGCAATATGAGCCGCCATTTTAAATGCCTGCTCTGAGCTGTCTACCGGGTGATATGATCCGTCAAGAAGTGTAGCCTTAAGATTTACCACAGGATATCCTGCAAGTACACCGTGGGCTGTGCTTTCCTGAAGTCCCTTTTCAACAGCCGGGAAGTAGTTTTTCGGAACGCTGCCGCCGAATACCTTTTCTTTAAATACAAGGGTTTCGCTGTCGCAGGGCTCAAACTCTATCTTAACATGGCCGTACTGACCGTGACCGCCGGACTGTTTCTTGTGCTTTCCTTCTGCGGTTGCCTTTTTGCGGATGGATTCACGGTATGCGATAATAGGATCGGACACAGTAACATCCACACCGAACTTAGCCTTCATCTTAGCTATTGCCGCATCAAGGTGCTGTTCACCAAGACCGCCTAAAATTCTCTGATGGGTTTCGTGATTGTGGAAGTAGCTTAATGTTCTGTCCTCCTCAACCATTCTCTTTATGGCGTTGCTTATCTTACCCTCATCATTCTTATTTACCGCACTTACTGCCTTGAAGAAGCAGGTTGCCGGGAATTTTTCGGGAACAAATTCCACCTTGGAGCCGGGTGCTGTAAGGGTATCACCTGTATTTGCATTAAGCTTTGTTACCGCTACAATATCACCAGCATAGGCTTCAATCATTTCCTCTGAGCGCTTTCCCTGAAGTGAAAGTAATTTACCCGGCTTTTCGGTAGCACCGCTTTGCTGATTATAAATATCTGCCGATACACTTAAAGTACCGTTTACAATCTTTACAAAGCTCATCTTACCTACAAAGGGGTCAGCTACTGTCTTAAATACCTTAGCGGCTAAGGGAGCATCCTCCTTATAGCTAAGCTTACTGCCGTCTGTACAAAGCTCTCCTGCGCTTTCATCGGGGCTTGGGAGCATATAGATAATGGTATTAAGCATCATATCAATGCCTGCAAGGGTATCACCTGAACAGCATACTACAGGGGTAATATAGCCCTTATGTACACCGTCATGAAGACCCTTTATAAGCTCAGCCTCTGTAAAGTCCTCGCCCTCATTTTCAAAATAGCGAAGCATCAGCTCCTCATCGGTTTCGGCAACAGCCTCAGCCATAGCGGCACGAAGACCCTTAAGGCGGTTTTCGGATGCAGGCATCTCAACCTCTGTGGGAACACCGTTATCATAGGTATAAGCCTTCATTTCAAGCAGGTTTATGTAGCTTTCTACTGTACCGTACTTATCAAAGGGAACTACAATAGGACATATCGAAGGACCGAACTCTGTCTTTAATTCCTCCAGGCACTTATAGAAGTTGGAATTTTCCTCCTCCATACGGGTAACCACAAACATGGTAGCCTTGCCGTGTTTTATAGCCTCTCTGTATGCCTTTATTGTACCCACCTGAACTCCGTCCTTTGCAGGAAGGGCAATTACCACCGTTTCAGCGGCGCTGATACCCTCGTGAAGTCCTGCGGCAAAGTCAAACTGGCCGGGGGTGTCAAGAATGTTGATCTTAACATTCTTCCATTGGCAGTATGCAAGGGAAGTGTTAAGGGAGATCTTTCTCTTTATTTCTTCGGGATCATAGTCACAAACGGAGTTACCGTCGGAAACCTTACCCATTCTGTCAATTTCTCCTGCCTTGTAGAGTAAGCCTTCAACCACGGAAGTCTTACCGCTTCCGCCGTGTCCGGCAATGGCAATATTGCGTATGTCTTTACATTTATAGGTTTTCATGAATTATTCCTCCCAAGGGATTTAATATAGTATTTTAATTATATACTGATTTCATAAAAATTACAATGGTTTTTTCGTGAAAAATAAATTATTAGTGTAGAATTTAGTTAGGGAAATTTATGCAATATATACAAATGACCTTTATTTATCGACTATCAGACAGGCTGAATATCCCCCCCTTTAAAAAGATAGATTTACTTAATTTAATGCATTGTAAATAATTTTTTACAATGCAAAACCCATAAACTATTGACAAACTCCTATAGTAATGGTAAAATAAAGATACTAAAAAAAGGGAGGTATATGATTATGTCAAGATGTTCAAGCTGTGGCTCAGAATTTGAAGGAAAGTTCTGTCCCTTCTGCGGTGCTGTTGCAGTGGAGGAATCCCCGGCTATACCCCAGCCGATTTCCGCAACTGAAATGAATAGCTATCAGCAACCCCAGAACGGTTATTATCAGCAGCCCCAGGGCTATGCTCCTCCGCCGGTGTACAACAATACATTCAACAATGTACAGGCTGAGGATCACACCACAATAGGCGGTTGGATAGGCTGGCTGTTACTTTGCTCCTTCTTGCCGATTATAGGACATATAATCATGCTTTGTACAGCAAAGAATAAGACAATTAAGAATTTTGTTATTGCGCAGTTTATACTCCTTGGAATTTCTATTGTACTTACAATTATTCTTTCCCTTGTCTTTGGCGGAATTCTTGTAGCACTGGGTGAAAGCATGACAAACTATTAAGAAAAACCGGGATTTAATCCCGGTTTATTTTTTTGCGTTAAATAGGATTAACTGTTTCCGGATTTAACCATGTAGAATAATTTTAACATATTTTATTTACAAATAATTTATGAACAATTAAGAAATAGAACAAAATTTGTCCTAATCTATATGGTAATATTACCATTTATTATATAATTATTTTATGCAAAATAACAGAAAAATGGGATAAAATCCAATAAACTAATGACAAAATAAGAAAAGTATAGTATAATATTAACGGAAAGTGAATTAAGACCTGTTTGCGCTAATTTATCTCTTTCAATGACAAAAATATGACATTATTGTCAAAAATTGTTTTTGCTCAAAGAGTGAGACTTTGTACTCATTTTTTTGATACACCTCAAGAACCTCGTTCCAATCGGAGCGGGGCTCGATTTTTATTTTTTGTTTGCGGTTGGCGGTCTGCCGTTAAGGGGGGGCGGCATATATCACACTCATAAGGGGCGGTGCGCCCCCTTATTTTGTATCGTCGGCGGACGGCTATCCCCACCCCCATTACCCCCCTCCCCCCGGGAGGGAGGATTTTAGTTGTTGCGCACTTCGTGCGCTTTTTGTGGGGCTTCGCCCCACGCCCCCTTTAATTTATTTCGAGCGCAGATTTAAATTGCTTCCTCAATTTAAATAGAAAGAGGGAATAAGGGGCTTACACCCACAAATTAAAAAAGTGGGGGATAATATTTTATCACACAGGGGAATAACAATAATCCCCCTCCCGTGAGGAGGGGGCAGGGGGTGGGGATAATGCCTTGCACTTGTGCAAAATAAAGCGGTACGCAAAATAAACTCAACCATAGAGTAGAGGTGGATACAAGCCCGATAAAACTATCTTAGTTTGAGCACCCACCCTGCGACCTGTAAAGGAGCGCACAACAAGTTTAAAGATGGGGTCCTGAAGCAGAACCTAAGTCTGGCTTTAATAAGGTAGGACTACTGCACAAATGAAGGGGGTTTGGGGGTTTACCCCCAAAACGTGCGCCAGCACGTCCCGGGGGTTGGGGGGGTTACCCCCAAAGCGTGCGTAAGCGCGCCCGGGGGTTGGGGGGGCTTGCCCCCTTAAAGCGGTTGAAGGGCGCTAGCCCCACTACTCTCCCCCCTCCCCGGGGGAGGGGGCAAGGGGGGTGGGGATAGCCGACAGCAGTCGAAAATAAAAATCCGCCACCCCCAAAATCCCCCCAAATCCCATTTTCACCTAATTTTCTCTTGCTTTATCCAAAACTTTGTGCTATAATTATGCTGTATTGCTATGAGCAGAAAATTAAACCGAAAGGAACGGTATAAAATATGACTAATTATGAAACATACGAAAGCCCTTTCTGTACCAGATACGCAAGTGAGGAAATGCAGTATGTGTTTTCTGCACAGAAAAAGTTTTCCACCTTCAGAAAGCTGTGGGTAGCCCTTGCCCGTGCGGAAATGGAGCTGGGACTGGGAAGCGTTACCAAGGAACAGGTGGAAGAGCTGGAGGCACATATCGATGATATTGACTTTGATATGGCGGCTAAGGAAGAAAAGGAATTACGCCATGATGTAATGGCTCATGTTCACACCTACGGTGCTTGCTGTCCAAAGGCTAAGGGCATTATTCACCTTGGTGCTACAAGCTGTTATGTAGGTGATAACACAGATGTTATCGTTATGCGTGATGCCATGAAAATAATCCACAGAAAGTTAGTAAACGTACTTTCAAATCTTGCTTCCTTTGCGGAAAAGTACAAGGCTATGCCCTGTCTTGCCTATACCCATTTACAGCCTGCACAGCTTACAACGGTAGGCAAGAGAGCTACTCTTTGGATGAATGAGCTTTTAATGGATCTTGAGGATCTTGAATACCAGATGAGCAATTTAAAGCTCTTGGGTCAGAAGGGAACCACCGGCACACAGGCCAGCTTTATGGAACTTTTTGAGGGTGACGGAGATAAGGTTATAGAGCTTGAAAATAAGATAGCTAAGGAAATGGGCTTTGAAAAGTGCGTTCCTGTCAGCGGTCAGACCTATTCAAGAAAGGTTGACAGCCGTATTGTAAATGTACTCGGGGGAATTGCACAGAGCTGTTCAAAGTTCAGTAATGACCTTAGAATTCTTGCAAACTTCAAGGAAATGGAGGAGCCCTTTGAGGTACATCAGATAGGCTCATCCGCTATGCCCTATAAGCGTAACCCCATGAGAGCGGAGAGAATTACCTCCCTTGCAAGATATGTCATGATAGATACCTTAAACCCTGCCTTTACGGCGGCTACCCAGTGGTTTGAGAGAACTCTTGATGACAGCGCAAATAAGAGAATAGCAGTTGCAGAGGGATTTTTAGCCGTGGATGCAATTCTTAACATTATGCTTAATATCACCGACGGACTGGTGGTATATCCTAAGGTTATAAGAGCAAGAGTTATGAAGGAATTACCCTTTATGGCTACTGAAAATATTATGATGAAGGCAGTTAAGAACGGCGGCGACAGACAGGAGCTTCATGAGAAGATCCGTCAGCACAGCGTGGCGGCAGGTAAGGTAATCAAGGAAGAAGGCCTTGATAATGACTTAGTTGACAGAATTGCGGCTGACCCTGCATTCCCTGTAACAAAGGAAGAAATCGAGGAAATGCTTGTACCTGAAAACTTCATCGGCAGATGTCCTGCACAGGTTGATGCCTTCCTTTCAGAGTGCATAAAGCCCGTTCTTGAAAAGAACAAGGATGTTTTAGGCGAAAAGGCGGAATTATCTGTATAAAAATTCTTGACTATTTGACAAAAATATAGTATAATATTATAATGTATGAAATTTGCCTTGGCAAAGAAACGGAGTGAATTATTTGAAAAGAATAGCAAAGCCCGTCTTTTTTATAGTGCTTGCAATAATCTTAGCATTTACGGGCGTAGTATTATTCGGAATACACACACAGTACGGTGATATAACAACTACTGTTATCCGTGGTGTGGGTGATATCCGCTGGGGTATTGATATAAGGGGCGGTGTTGACGTATCCTTCCAGGCTCCCGAAGGCATTGAGCCTACCGATGATCAGATCGATTCGGCAAAGTCCATTATTGAAACCCGTATGGTAAGTAAGAACATTACCGACTATGAGATTTTTACAGACTATGACAGCAACAAGATCATAGTACGCTTCCCCTGGCAGGCTGAGGACGATACCTTTGACCCTGAGGAGGCGGTTGAAGAAATCGGTGCTACAGCCATGCTTACCTTCCGTGAGGGCAGGGACGGTGACTGGGATGAGGACGAAACCTACGAATCACTTCCCATTATACTTTCCGGTGCAGATGTAAAGAAGGCATCAGAAGTATATAACCTTAAGAACGGTTCCACAAGCGAGTATGAATTTGCGGTACAGTTAGAGCTTCAGGATGAGGCAAAGCAGAAGTTTGCAGATGCCACAAAGAAGCTGAAGGAAAACAAGGGCTACATTTCCACCTACATGGATGATGAATGTATCTCTGTTGCATCTGTATCAGCTCACATTACAGACGGTGTTGCAACAATCAGCGGCAGCTTCACAGCAGATGAGGCTACAAAGCTTGCAAACCAGATAAACGGCGGTGCGTTACCCTTTAAGCTGGAAACAGCAAGCTTCAGCGTAATTTCTCCCACATTGGGTACAGGCGCTCGTGATGCGATGGCACTTGCAGGAATTATTGCATTTGCACTTATTGCAGTATTCATGATAGTATTCTACAGGCTCCCCGGTGCGGTGGCAATTATCGCTCTTATCGGACAGGTAGGCGGTACACTCTTTGCAATAACAGGATTTTTCCCCTTTGCAAACAGCTTTACCCTTACAATCCCCGGTATTGCAGGTATTATCCTTGCGGTAGGTATGGGCGTTGACGCTAACGTTATTACAGGTGAGCGTATCAAGGAAGAAATAAACGCAGGCAAGACAATAGACGGTGCTGTATATACCGGCTACAAGAGAGCATTCTCAGCGGTATTTGATGGTAATATCACAATGATTATCGTTGCTATTATCCTTATGGGTGCTTTCGGTACTCCCGACAGCCTTGCATCTATGATTTTAAGACCTGTATTCTTTATGTTCGGTGCTTCTACCGAAGGAACCATCTACTCCTTCGGCTACACACTTATGGTGGGCGTAATTCTGAACTTCCTGTTCGGTGTATTTGCGGCAAGACTGATGACATCATCCCTTATCCGCTTCAAGTGCTTCAGAAAGCCCGGTCTTTTCGGCGGCAAGCCCGCTAAGGATAAGAAAGGCGGTGCTACGGTATGAGTGAAAAGAAGCCCTTTGACTTTGTAGGTCACAGAAAGGTATTATTTGCTATTCCTATTGTAATAGCGGTAATTACTATTATATTTAATGTTATTTTCGGTATTGAAATGTCCATTGAATTCAGAGGCGGTACAATGCTTACCTACTCTTATTCGGGAACTATTGATACCAATGCGGTAAAATCCGTGGTTGAGGGTGAAAAGCTGGGTGCTGTAACAGTTACCACCGGTTCAGGTGTAAATAACACGGTACAGACAGTTGAAATCTCCTTTGCCTCCACAGAGGGTCTTACAGCGGATGTACAGAAATCCCTTAGTGATAAGCTGGATGAAAAGTTCAAGGACAATAACTTAGAGCTTATAAACAGCCAGGACGTAAACCCCTCCTCAGGTGCTGAATTCTTTGCTAAGTGCCTTGTGGCTGTATTATTCTCCTTTTTGCTTCTGGTAATTTATATTGCCTTCCGCTTTAAGAAGATAGGCGGTCTCAGTGCAGGTGTATTTGCACTGGTAGCCCTTGTTCATGACGTAATTATGGTGTATGCGGCATTTGTATTCTTACGCTTCCCCATAGACGCAAACTTCATGGCGGTTATTCTTACGGTACTTGGTAACTCGATCAATAACACAATCGTTATTTATGACCGTATCCGTGAAAACCGTAACCTTTACGGCACATCAATGAAGTTATCCGATCTTGTAAACATGAGTATTTCTCAGTCACTTACAAGATCAATAAACACAACCCTTACCACAGGCTTTGCGGTACTTGCTATCTGCGTAGTTTGTGCTATCTGCGGTGTAACCTCTATCATGTCCTTTGCTATACCCATGGTAGTAGGCCTTGTATTCGGTACCTACTCATCAATCTGCATTTCAGGTCCATTATGGGTAATGTGGCGTGAAAGACACGGGGATGTTAAGAATGATACAGACAAGCCCGCAAAGAAAGATAAAAATTCCGCTTCCAACGGTCCTGTTGACCCCAAGAAGTTAATGGTTTAATAATTTCCGATACATCACGATTATAAAAGATTGTGATGTATCTTTTTAATGATAACAAAATGAAAAAAGGAATTTATATGACCGGTATGCTGAAAAATATAAAAAGCCGTCTTACCTTAAAAAACATACTTTTAATACTAATACCACCTGTCAGTGTAGCAGTCATTCTGCTTTGTACCTTTGCCCTTGGGGGACTGTACCCATTTGGGGAAAAGACCTTAGCATGGTGTGATATGCACCAGCAGGTATTACCCCTTATGCTTGATTTCAAGGATATGCTAAGCGGCAAGGACAATTTCTTTTTAAGTATGCACAATGCCGGAGGAATGAACTTTATAGGGGTATTTTTCTTCTTTATATCAAGCCCCTTTACCTTCCTTACGGTATTTATAGACAAGGCACAGTTTATGAACTTCATGAACATACTGACTGTAATTAAAATGTGCCTTTGCTCTGTTACAATGATGATATGGCTTAAGGTCACCTTTAAAAGGCTTATGCCCTTTTTAAGTATAGCCTTAAGCGTTGTATATGCCTTTTGCGGATATGCCATGCTTTTCTATCAGAATTCGGTGTGGCTTGATGTAATGTGCTTTTTCCCCATATTGCTTTTATCCATACAGGCACTTTTGAAAAAGGGAAAGATGACAGGCTATATTATATGCCTTGTTTGTATGCTTGCCCTTAACTATTACCTTTCCTACATGGTGGTAATATTCATAGTGCTTTATGTGGGGGTGTATCTCTTTTTCCACAGGAAAAGGGATAATTCCGGCAGTATTGCATTTAAGTTTATATTATCCTCCTTTACCGCCGCATTATTGTCAGCGGTGGTGTGGCTTCCTGCCTTGGCACAGTATTTTGCCTCAGCAAGGGGAGGAGATATAATAGCAGGACTTTTATCCGCAAACCTGTTTACTCAGGTATATACAAACCTGCCCTTTTTACTTTGCTCTTCACTACTTATTGCTATTGTTATTGTGTTTGCAGGAAGAAGAGAAAATTCCCTTACAAAGCAGTATCTGATACTTATAGTACTTACCTTGCTTCCGGTAATAATAGAGCCTGTAAATAAAATGTGGCACACCGGGGACTATATGAGCTTTCCCGTAAGATACGGCTATATTACAATAGCCATGCTTATAGCCTACGGAGGGTATAAGCTGTCAAAGCTAAAAAAAGAGGACTTTGCAGAAAAAAGCAACCTTATAATAATGTTACCGGTGCTTATAATCACTGCCGGGGTGGGGGTTATTTCGGTATGGTATTATATAACCTACCGCAAGGACCTGGATGCCTACAGCACAACTTTGTGGGGAGATGAAACCTCCTTTACCCTTATTGCCATAATGTCCCTTATATTCCTTGGGCTTTTTATGGCATATCTCATGCTGGAAATTTTCCGCAAAAGCTCCTACCGTATATTTTCCATAGGAATAGGTGCGGTAATAGTATTTGAGTGCTTTTTCAGCGCAAATGTATATATAGGGGCGGCGGCATATAAGCCCACCCAGTATAATTCGGTTATACAGCTGGCAGACAAAATAGAGGACGACAGCTTTTACCGTGTAAAAACCGGTCAGGATGATGATAAGCTGTTTGATGCAAACCTTATGGGCGGCCTTGGATATAACACCATATCCCACTATACCTCCCTTACCTATGAGAACTATATGTTTGCCATGAAGCGTTTTGGCTATTCCTCCTACTGGATGGAGGTAAGCGGAAGCGGAGGTACTGAGCTTACAGACGCACTTTTATCAATAAAGTACAGCGTTGAAAAATTTGATCCCACATATAAAAATCCCATATATACAAACGGGGAATTTTCCATAACCGAAACCGGCTACTCTTTACCCTTAGGTCTTATTACCGATACGGACTTATCACAATATGAAAAGCTCACCGGCAGAAGAAGAAAGGATATACAGGAACTGCTTGCCGAAACCCTGCTTTCTTCAAAGGAGAATATCTGCACCACCTACGAATATACCGAGCTTTTCGGGGTGGATGTGGAGTATGTGAATAAGTATTACTACATTCTCCCTAATGACAGGTTTAAAAATCACACAATCACCTATCAGATTTATGTGGACGGCAGAGAAACCCTGTACTTTGATGCCTTTGATAAGGTATCAAGGGCTCTTAATGAGCATATAAACAACACCTTTAATATATATGTAAACGGCAAAAAGCTGGATTATGGCTTTCCCTCAAAGGATTCAAACGGACTTCTTTGCCTTGGCACCTATGAAAATGAGGGTGTCCTTATTGAAATAGATGTAAATGAGTCTGCTCATATGAGGGGCTTTGGTGTTTTCGGTATGGATCTTGATAAGCTGGATTATCTTATAGAAAACGCAAAAACAGCAGATCTTAAGGTATCCGGCAATAAAATAACCGGCAGTGCTACAGCGACAAATGAGGGGCAGTATTTATTCCTGTCAATACCCTACGATAAGGGCTTTAAGGTTAGTATAAACGGACAGGAAGCAGAGCTTTTGAGATGTATGGGAGGCTTTAGCGCAATAAGGCTTTTTGATGGTGAAAATGCCATAGAAATAAGCTACACCCCAAGTGGCTTTAATTTGGGGCTTATTATAACTATTACAGGAATAGTGCTTTTTGCAGTTGTTATTATATTAAGAAACAGACTTAATAAAATACCGGCTGTTTTAGGAAAATTAAGCAAGGCAGGGGTATATTTACTTTTTGCTGTAGTAATAACGGCAATATATCTTATGCCCCTTGCATTAAGCATAACAGGAAATCTTATGGAATAGGAGGCTTTGCTTTGGATATAGGTGTATCTACCGCTTGTCTTTATCCTCTTGAAACGGAAAAATCCCTCTTTGAAATAGCAAGCAGGGGAATAAAAAACGCAGAGCTTTTTATAAATTCCGTGGATGAGGCTGAGGGTAAAATATTTGAGGAAATAAAAAGCATAATAAAAAGCTATGATATGAATATAACCTCCTTTCACCCCTTTTCATCACCCATGGAAACCCTGTTTTTATTCGGGGATTATAAAAGGCGTGAGGACTATCTTCTTGATATCTATAAGAGATATTTTGAGAAAATGGGGGAAATAGGGGCAGATATATTTGTACTCCATGGGGCTATATTAAGCTCAAAGGTACCGGATGACAGATACCTTGAACGGTATTTAAGATTATACCGCACAGCAAAGCAGTTCGGTATTACCGTAGTGCAGGAAAATGTATGCTATTGCAAAAGCAAGAGTATAGAATTTCTTACTAAAATGTCACGGGAACTAGGCGACGAGGTACGGTTTGTAATTGACTTAAAGCAGGCAAGAAGAAGCGGAGTAGATCCATTTTTACTGTTTAATGCCCTTGGGAATAAGGTTATTCATCTTCATGTAAGCGACGGCAATAAGGAATGTGATTGCCTTCCTGTCGGGGAGGGGGATTTTGACTTTGACCGCCTTATGAAGCACCTTCAGAGCCTTTCCTATAATGGGGCGCTTGTGGTGGAGCTTTACCGTAACAATTACGAGGGCTATGATGAGCTTGTACATAGTGCAAACCGCCTTTCAAGGTTTGCCTCTGCCTATAATTTTCAGATTTCCCCTTGAATTAGCTGAAAAATTATGTTAAAATAACATAAGGGGTAAGCCCCTTTTTAAATGAATGGAGTGATTTTGTGAAGTGCCCCGAATGTGGATTTGAGGATAGCAAGGTTATTGATTCCCGTCCGGCTGAAAATAAAATTCGCCGCAGGAGAGAATGCCTTAAATGTAAAGCAAGATTTACCACCTATGAAATAGTGGAAAATGTACCCCTTATGGTAATAAAGAAGGACAACACCTTAGAGCCCTTTGACCGTGACAAGCTGATAAACCGTCTTGCAAGGGCTACCGTAAAGCGTCCGGTTACCATAGAGCAGCTTGAAAATACCGTAGAGGATATTGTAAACGAGCTTAAAAATCAGTTTAAGCGTGAGGTTACCTCAGATGAAATAGGCGAGCTTGTGTTACGCAGACTTAAAAAGCTGGACAAGGTGGCTTATATTCGTTTTGCCTCTGTATACAGGGATTTCAACGATATTGAAAGCTTTGTAAGAATAATTTCCGAGCTTAGCGAGGAGCAGGAATAAATAAGACCCTTAAAGGGTCTTTTTATCTATATATCAGGATGGAAGTATGATGAAACATTCCCTTAAAATAAAAAGACTTGTCTGTCTTATCTTGACAATAATTACGGCATTATCACTTTTTACCGCCTGTGATAACGGGGAGGAATCCGAAATAGAGCTTCAGCTTACCCCTGCCCAGGTTATGACCACCATGTTTGAGCTTACAAAAAAGCAGGACTATGACTCTGTGGCATCCTATTGCAGAAGCTTTTCGGCATACAGTATAGAGCTTTATTTCAAGGATACCTACACCGAATTTGAGCCGGAGTGGACAGAAAGATATTCAGCCACATTAGGTAAGCTGTTTGATGAATATGTGACCTATGGTTCTATGAAGGAGGATGTAAATTCCGAAAAAAGAACCGCCACCGTTACCTTTTCCGCCACCTCCCTTGACCTTGATAAATTCAACAAGGAAACCGATTCTGAGATAAATGCCCAGTATAAAAACGATTTTGAAAAGCAGATGGACTATATAGATTCGGTTATAGGAAACCCGGATTTTAAATCCGACCCGTATACAGTAAGGGTGGACTTCAGATATGTAAACGGAGAGTGGATAATTTCCGATAAGAATTTCCTTTTACTGCTGACCTTAGGATATTACAGCTAAAAAAGATCCGGAGAAAAATTTCTCCGGATTATTTTTTATATTCATTTATATAATATCTCACCGCATCATAAAGCCTTTCCTCAAAGTCCTCTGACAGGGTATAGCCGATACTGGCTTTTATTTTTTCCCCGGATGTATAGTAGGCCATATCATGACCCTTTCTGTCCGGGATATATTCTATAAGGCTGTAGGGCTTTTTCATAATATCCAGTATCATTTTTACAAGGCTTATATTTGAAAGGTATCTTTCACAGGGGATATTGAATATTTCCCCGGCTGTATCATCTGAAAATATTATTTCTTCTATTGCCCTTGAGTGATTTTTTGTATGAAGCCAGCCCCTTATATTTTCTCCCTTTCCGTATATTCCTATGGGCTTATTGTTAAGGGCATTGTATATAATTTTCGGTATCAGCTTTTCTCTGTGCTGATTACAGCCGAAATTATTAGGGCTTCTTGAAATGCTGATATTTAAGGAAAATGTACGGCCATAGGACAAGGTAAGCATATCCGCCGATGCCTTTGAGGCAGAATAGGGGCCTGAGGGTATAAGCAGGGATTTTTCTGTGGCAGGATTACTTACAGTATAGCTATCCCCGTATACCTCATCTGTGGAAATCTGATGAAATCTTTTCACCCCGTGCTTAACGCAGTTATCAAGAAGTACCCATACACCCTTTATATTGGTATCCACAAAAATCCCGGGATTTTCAATGGCACGGTCCACATGACTTTCAGCGGCAAAATTTACAACAATATCAGGACTATACCGGGAAAATATCTCCTCTATACCCTTGTTATTTCTTATATCCTCTTTTATAAAGGTGATTTTTTCATCCTTTATAAGTTGGCTGATATTATTGGTATTTCCTGCATAGGTAAGCAAATCCACACATATAACCCTTAGCTTTGGGTGGTGGGCTGTTATATATCTAAGGAAATTACTTCCTATAAATCCAGCGCCGCCGGTAACAAGTAACGTCATAATATCACCTCTTTTTAAAAATTATAGCATCGGCAATATTCTTTGTCAAATAAATTTTTGTATATATTATTGACATCCCCTTAAAAATAAGGTAGACTAATTAAAAAGAGAAAAGTGGTGAGATTATGACGGCAAAGGAAATTTTACTAAAGCACAGGCTTAACTATTCTGAGCTTAAAAAATCGGGAGTAAGCTATATAAGTGATGTGTGGCTTACTGAAAAATTCGCCGTAAAGATATATAAGCACAACAAGGAAGGCTATGACAGAGAAAGACGCTTTTATGAAAGGGTAGCCCCTCCCTATGCTCCCGGCATGGTGGCACTTGGGGATGACTATATTGTCCTTGAAAGAATATACGGCACATCTATTTACCGTTCCTGGCACAGAATGAAAAAAGAGGACAGGGAAAGGTATGTTCGTCAGATATCCGCCATTGCAAATGACCTTACCTCCTACAGCGCAGATGGATTTTTTGAAACACCTCCGCCCCAGAGCTGGGAAAAGCACATTACCGGGAAAATTTTCTCCCTTTGCAGTGAATTACAGGCAACCGGGAAAATTCCGCCGGATTTATGCTCATCTGTAATAAATTTCGCAAAGGAAAATAAGAAAAGCCTTATCCCCTGTACCTATAATCTTTGCTATTCGGATCTTCATTATGATAATCTCCTTGCGGACTCAAACGGCAAGGTGTGGCTTTTGGACTATGAATCCCTGTGTCAGGCACCTAAGGATTTTATCTTAGGGGTATTTGACCGCATGAGCAGAAATCCCTTTATACCAAGCGGTATGAATGAGGTAAGCGACAAGGATATGAAGCTTATTGAAATGATGGAAAAATTCACCCCGGAGCTTTTTTCCTATCCCGGCACAAATAAAAGAGTTGCCATGTACTCAATTATCCATGAGCTTGAATTGCTTTTATATTACCCAAATGACCCCCTTGCAATAAAGTGCATTGAAGAATGTCTTATATAAAAATAAAACGGCTTTTTTAAAAAAGCCGTTTTTTATTTTATTCAAAGATAAAGGATTTAAGTCCGCAGTATCCCGACAGATTTATTACAAGAGTACCATTATCAGCATTTACAGGCTCAATATCAGCTGTAAATTCCGAAAAGTCCTCTATATCCACACTTGGGGGTATTTTTACCCTTGCAAGCTCCTTACCCTCAAGTGAAATTGTTATTTCAGAATATCCCTCGGCACTTACAGCCACAAGTCTTGCCTTGCTTATCTTTCCCTTACAATGGGTGAAAATAATGCCGCCGCCGTACATATAATGAAATCCGCCCTTTTTGCTCCATTTCATTGTTGTACCGTATTTGCTGTCATGGTTTACAGCCTTTATTTCCCTTGTAATATCCCTTTCCAAAGCAGAATTGCCCTTTAACTCTGCCTTTACGGAAAGGCTGTCATCATTACTGCTTTTACCTGCAAAGAAGGTATATTCTCCCCCTTCAAGCCGTAATCCCTCACTTATAACATCATAAAAATACAATGCCTCAGGGCAGGCTGGAAGGGTAACTCTGACTGTGGATTTTGCAGGAATATTAACCCTCTTAAAGGCACAAAGCTGTTTTAAGGGGCGCTTTACTCTGCTGTTTTCCTTGCGGAAATATATCTGTGGCACATCATCCCCGGGTATATCGGAATTATTGGTTATATCCAGTTTAAATATAAGCTCATTTTCTTTTTGCTCAAGGGAAAAATTACCGTAGGTAAAGCTGCTGTACGAAAGCCCATAGCCAAAGGGATATAAGGCCTTACCCTTATAATACATATAGGTCATGTCATTTTCGATAATGTCATATTCGTTTATATCCGGTAATTCAAGCTCGGATTTATACCAGGTCTGACAAAGTCTGCCTGCGGGATTATATTCCCCTGTTATCACCCTTGCAAAAGCAGTTCCCAGCTCAGGGCCTGCATGGCTTGTATAGATAATAGCCGGAAGATAGTCATTTTCCTCATTTATGCTGTATGGATAGCCGGATACCACCGCCATTATGGTATTATGATTAGCCTCATAAACAGCCCTTACAAGCTGACTTTGTCTTTTTGGCAGGGCAAGGCTTTTTCTGTCGTACATTTCTCTTGCCTCTATCATAGGGTCGTTACCCACACATACTATACAGTAGTCACAGCCCTTTGCTATTTCCACAGCCCTTTTAATACCGTCGGAAACTACACTTTCCGAAAACAGCTTACTATCATCAATACCGAAATATTTACCGCGCTTTATTTTACCATTTTCATCTATTGCAAGAAGGGAATTAAAGTAGGTCTTATATGCCCTGTACCCTTCGGTATCAACAGGCCTTAATATCTCCTGGGTAAACCATCGGAAGGTGGTATCACTGCTTGCCTTGTAGGTTTCAGCGGTGAAATATTTGTTGTTGCCCTTATTTTTATAGGTGGTTTCATTATTGCCATATTCGCTCTTTTTAAAGGTGCAGAAATCGGTTATATCTTGGCTGTTTGCATATACCTCCTCATTTTCATCCACCCTTAAATATTTTCCCATGGCCTTTGATTTTATTGCAACATCATCACAGCCGTCATCATAAATACAGTCTTCAAACACCCTTGTGATACCCTCATAAATGCTTACATTATATGAGGAATATCCGGTGTACCAGTCCATGAGATTTTCATTTCCGTTTATGCCTATAACACAGATCTTAGCCTTTTTATCCTGTATGGGAAGTATACCCTCATTTTTTAACAGCACAAATTGTTCGAGGGCGGCCTTGTGGTTTAATTTTCTTGCATTTTCGCTTTCTATAATGCTGTCATTTATATCGGAATAGGGGTGTATATCGTCAAATTCCCCCAGCTTAAATCTTGCAAGAAGGGTTTCGTAAATGCAGTCATCTATTTCCCCCTCGGTAATAAGCCCCTCCTTAATTGCCCTTAATGCAGAGGCCTTTACAAGGTCGGCGTTATCCGTCATTACATTGGTTCCTGCCTTAATTGCAAGGGCAAGGGTTTCAGCATGGGATTTTCCGTATTTGTGTAAAAGCACATTCTGGGCGAAATCTCCTCCGTCGGTTACCGCAAATAAAAGTCCCCAATCCTTTTTAAGTACATCCTTAATATCCGGATTTATAAGCCCCGGCACACCGGAAATTTCGTTATATGCCGCCATTATGGAATATGCGCCTCCATACTTTATTGCCGGACGAAAGGCGGCATAATAATATTCATGCTTTGTTCTTGGGTTCAGCTGTGAATCCGCATGACCCCTTTCAGGCTCTGTATTATTTGCACAGAAGTGCTTTAAGGTGGGGATAGTTTTAAGATATTCACCGCACTTATCCGCCATACCAAGAGTATATGCCTTTGATAAGGTACCTGTAAGACAGGGATCCTCGCCGTAGCCCTCCTCATTTCTGCCCCAAAGGGGATTTCTGCACATATCAACAGTAGGCCCCCACAGCATAAGGTGACCGTTTTTATGCCTTGAATATATGCCCCTTGCCTCATCTCCGGCAATTTTTCCGAGATTATACATCAGCTCCTCATCAAAACTGCAGGCAAGCCCCACAGGCTCAGGAAATACGGTGGTGGGCTCATGGGGATCTCTTGAAACATATCCCCTTGCAACCTCTGCCCCCACATACCATTCACCTATGCCAAGCCTTTCTACGGGAGACTGGCGGGTGGATAAAAATCCGCACTTTTCTTCCAATGTCAACAGGGAAATAAGATTTTTTACTCTGTCCTCCATGTTACAGGACTTATCTCTGAAAATCTCCATAATCACACCTCTGATTTTTCCTCCGGTTTTCTGTTTACTATGTAGATGCCGATCGCTATAAGAATAAGAGCTATAATAAATTCAGGTCTTAATGCCTTGTCCGATTCCCCTAAGAGTATTGCGGATAAAACTACACCACATACCGGATTCATAAAGCCGAATACCGCTATTTTTGATACCGGATTGTATTTCAGCAAAAGACCCCATATACTGTAAGCGCAGGCGGATACAAAGGCAAGATATAAAAGCATAAGAACAGCCGATACTCCTATATCCGCTGTTATCCTGCCCCCGAATATAAAGCCTCCGATGGTCATTACAACACCGCCGAATAAAAACTGCCAGCCGCTCATCATAACCGGGTCATTATCCTTTGAAAATACCTTCATTACAACCGTGGACAGAGAATAGGCAATAATTGAAATTATAAGAAATCCGTCCCCCGTAAAGGTAACCTCAGCTAAAAGGGAGCTGTCAAGGTTTATTACTATTATACCTGCCATACCTATAACACAGCCAAGAGCCTTTGCCACAGTCATTTTTTCAATCCGGAAAATAAGGGCGGAAATAATAAGGCAGATAAATACATTCATCCCCTCAATAACCGAGGAGCGCACCCCACTCATATTACTAAGGCCTATATAAAAGAATATATATTGAAGTATGGTCTGGAAAAGGCTTAAAAGCATAACCTTAGGTACTTGCTTTGGTTTTGGGTATAAAAATTTCTTATTTATCATCGACCCTGCAATAATAACCATAATTCCTGCTATTGTAAAGCGAAGTCCTGCAAAAAGTATCTGGGATGCCGGGGAGGTATTTTCTATTGAAAAAAGCTCATAGCCTATTTTCACACAGGGAAAAGCACTACCCCATAGGGCGCAGCACACAAGGGCTAAAAGGACGGCTATGGGGGTTTTCTGCAAAGCGTTCATTTTATCACCTTTCTTTTATCCCCTATTTTAGCATATACTGTTAGTTTGGTCAATGGTTTTTATTGCAAAATCAGAATAAATATGCTATACTTTATACATATAGGAGGATTTTTTATGAACATATTACTTAAATACATTACAGCCATACTTCCAACCGAAGAGGGCTACACCTTTGAAAAGAAGGATATTTATATCAAGGACGATATTATAGCAAAAATATTGCCCTGTAATTCTGAATGTGATATAAAGCCCGACAGAATAATAAACGGCACAGATAAGCTTTGCTGTTCATCCCTTGTAAATTCCCATACCCATAGCTATATGTCAATGTTTCGCAACAGCGCAGATGACCTTATGTTTCATACCTGGCTTTTTGACAGAATTATGCCCATGGAGGACAGACTGACACAGGATGACCTTTACTACGGCACACAGCTTGCCTGCCTTGAAATGATAAGAACAGGAACATCCGCCTTTCTTGATATGAATATATGCCGTGAGGCGGTAACAAGGGCAATAAGCGAAAGCGGTATGAAGGCGGTTATCACAAGGGGTCTTGTGGGTAACGGAAAAACCGACAAGGGCGGTATTGAAAGAATAGAGGACACCCTTTACGACATGGAAAAGTACGGTGGAAATAAAAGACTTAAATTTATGATGGGTCCCCATGCCATATACACCACCGACAGGGAATATTTAGAGCTTGTTATGGAGTATGCCGCTAAATACAACATGGGTATAAATATCCACCTTTCCGAATCAGTAAAGGAAATAGAGGACTGCTACAAGGAGCATGGCGTATCCCCGGTTGAATATCTTGATAACATGGGTATGTTTGATTTTCATACCGTGGCGGCACATTGTGTTCAGCTTTCTGATAATGATATTGATATACTTGCCCGTAAGGGTGTATATGCGGCTACAAATCCCATTTCCAATGCTAAGCTTGGTAATGGCTTTGCCCGTATTCCCTCTATGCTTGAAAAGGGAGTTAAGGTGTGCATAGGCACAGACAGTGCCGCCAGCAACAACACCCTTAATATGTTCAGCGATATGAATTTTATTGCCCTTTGCCATAAGGGAAATACAAGAAGCGCTGACTGTGTATCTGCACAGCAGATAATAAAAATGGCAACAAAGACCGGCGCTGAGGCATTGGGACTTTGTGATACAGGAGAGCTTAAAGAGGGCAAAAAGGCGGATATAATGATACTTGATTTAAATCATCCTTCAATGCAGCCCCTTAACAATCCTGTTGCATCCCTTTGCTATTCTGCCTCAGGCTATGAGGTGGAAAGCCTTATTATCGACGGTGAATTTGTAATGGAAAACTACGAGATAAAGGCTCTTGATGCAGAGAGAATTTACTTTGAATGTAACAAGGCCATGAAGAGAATAGACAGCTGAGAAAGGAATTATCATGAGCGAAATAAGAAATGAAGCCCTTTACGAAAGCGGCGAAACCAAAATTCAGTGGGTAAAAAACAATATGCCCCTTTTAAGAGGCATTGAGCAGGATTTTCTGAGGGACAAGCCCTTTAAGGGTCTTAAAATAGCCCTTTCCGTTCACCTTGAGGCAAAAACAGCATACCTTTGCAGAGTTTTGGCGGCAGGCGGTGCGGAAATGTATATCACCGGCAGTAATCCCTTATCCACCCAGGATGATGTGGCGGCGGCACTTGTTCACGGGGGACTTAATGTTTATGCTTGGTATGATGCCACCCCGGAGGAATATCACCGCCATACAAGTGAGGTAATAAAGGCAGGACCCAACATTATAATTGATGACGGGGGAGATCTTGTAAATCTTATCCATAACGAATATCCGCAGCTTATTGATAATGTAATAGGGGGCTGTGAGGAAACCACCACAGGCATTATAAGGCTTGTTTCCATGGATAAGGCAGGAGAGCTTAAATTCCCCATGATGCTTGTAAACGATGCTGACTGCAAGCATTTATTCGATAACCGCTACGGCACAGGCCAGTCGGTATGGGACGGAATAAACCGTACCACAAACCTTATTGTAGCCGGTAAGAATGTGGTAGTAGCAGGCTATGGCTGGTGCGGTAAGGGTGTAGCCATGAGAGCAAAGGGTCTTGGCGCTGATGTAATAGTTACCGAAATCGACCCCATAAAGGCTATGGAAGCGGTTATGGACGGCTTTAAGGTAATGCCTATGACCGAAGCGGCAAGGATAGGTGACTTTTTTGTTACCGTTACAGGCTGCTGTGATGTAATAGGCGAAGAGGCATTCCTTAATATGAAGGACGGGGCTATATTAAGTAACGCAGGCCACTTTGATGTGGAGGTAAATGTGGCGAAGCTGTCACAGATGGCAGTTAAGACCGGTGTAGCAAGAAATAACATTACCTACTATCAGTTACCAAACGGCAACCGCCTTAATGTAATAGCCCAGGGCAGACTTGTAAATCTTGCGGCAGGGGACGGACACCCGGCGGAAATTATGGATATGAGCTTTGCTATTCAGGCATTGTCAGCAGCCTACCTTGTAGCCCACAAGGATGAGCTTAAGGCAATGAAGCAAAAGACAGTAAATGTACCTAAGTCAATAGACAAAGAGGTAGCCATGAGAAAAATCGGCTACTGGGGTATAAAGATAGATAAGCTGACCGAAGAACAGGAAAAGTATTTGGGAAGCTGGCAGGTATAATAAAATATCCCCACCAATGGTGGGGGTTTTTTTATATATATTTATAATGCTTTCTCATGGCGATGATGAATATTCCTGCTATAAGGGCGGCCATAAATTCTGCAAAAACCGCTGACAGCCATATGCCGTCTATATCCCACAGCATGGGAAGCAAAAAGATAAATGCCACCTGGAATATTACCGTTCTTACAAAGGACAGTATAGCGGAGATAAGACCGTTATTAAGGGCGGTAAAGAGAGCCGAGCCGAAGATAGCCATACCGCAGAATAAGAAGGATATGGAGTACAGCCTGAAGGCATGGGCGGTAAACTGTAAAAGCTGCTGATCATAGCTTGTGAATATCATTGAAAGGGGCAAGGCAAGAAGCTGTGCAAAGAGCAGCATAGCAAGGGAAAATCCGGTTATTATGACCAGACCCTTTTTAAAGAGACTCTTTAATTCCGGGATATTTTCAGCGCCGTAGTTATAACTTATTATGGGGGAGGTTCCTACAGTAAAGCCAAAGAACACGGATATAAATATCATATTTACATACATTATTACACCGTAGGCCACAACACCGTAATTTCCGGCATACTCTAAAAGCTGAGCATTATAAAGCATACCCACAACAGACATTGATACATTGGATAAAAATTCCGAGGAGCCGTTGGCACAGGCCTTAAGAAGGGATCTTCCGTCAAATTTTGCCTTGCCTAACTTCAGTATCCACTGATTTTTAGGCAGTGCAAACATTATTATGGGAACAACAGCACCCACCATCTGACCTATGACGGTGGCCAATGCCGCACCCACAAGTCCCATATTAAGCACCGCTATAAAAAGTGCGTCAAGAACTATATTTGTAACTCCTGCAAGAATTGTGACTATAAAGCCAAGCTTTGGTTTTCCTGCGGTAATTAAAAAGCTCTGCATGGTAAATTGCAGGGTAAGGAATATAACACCGAAAAGACATATCCTGCCGTAAATTATTGCATTTTCCAGTACCTCACCCTCTGCGCCTAAAAGCACAGCCACATTGGGAAGGAGCAGATTTCCAATAATGCAAAGAAGTATACCTGCCTCTGCCATAAAATAGGTGAAAAATGAAAATAAATTATTTGCCTTTTTGTTATCCCCAAGGCCTAAGGTTTTTCCTATAAGGGCGGAGCCTCCTATACCCACCATGTTACCCACAGCACCAAGCATCATAATAAAGGGCATTATAATGTTCAGTCCTGCAAAGGGAATCATACCCACATAGTTGGATACAAAAAATCCGTCAACTATGCCGTATATGGAGGTAAATATCATACTTGCTATTGAGGGTAATGTAAATCTGAATAATTTTCGGTAGGTATAGTGCTGAGATAAGGCTGATACTTCAGTCATTATTATCCTCTCCTTTTATTCCTATAAATTCTTCTTTCATATATTCAGTAAGAAGTCTGGTCATTTCAAGATAATTGTTAAGCTCCTGCTTTGAAAAATGACCGTATACCTTTTCCTCACAGGTCTTTAAAACATCGGTGGTGTTACTGCATACAGCCTTGCCCTTTTCAGTAAGGCAAACCTGCTTTTTATTTCTTGTGCCGGGTATGGTAATAAGCTCTACAAGCTGAGATTTCACAAGATTATTTATGGCGGTATTTACCGTCTGCTTTGGAAAGGAACATCTCTTACATAAATCCTGCTGGGTAAATACTCTGTCCTCATCGCTGATAACATAAAGAAGCCACAGCACAGTATCAGACATACCGTATTTTATCGCCATCTTGTGATAAATAGAGTCCTGCTCCTTAAACTGCTTTTCTGTTTCCTCGTAAAAATATCGCATGTCATAATAATCTATATCCATATTGCCCTCCTTAGTCCGATTTCGGACTAAGGATAATTATAATCCGATTTCGGATTTTTGTCAAGGGGAATTTCGGTAAAATTTCCACAAAAATATTTGAAATTTACACAAGGATATGATATAATTCAGAAGCAAAAAACAATTTGAAGGAGAATATATGCCACAGCTTAATTTAAACGATACCCTGTGGGAGATAGCCCTGTTATTTATTCTTTTTCTTATAGGAGCAGTAAAAAACGGCACAGGGCTTTATTACAGCCTATGCCTTTACATAAAGGGACTTAAAGTAAACGCCATTATTACAGGCTGTGGCGGAAGAACCAAAAAAGCCTATTATTCCACCAAAAGAGCCCTTGCAAAATACAGCCTTAATGATAAGGAGCAAACCGGAAAAATGCTTTGCCCCTATGATGATGTACTAAAGCCGGGAGAAAAAAGAGAGATCATCATAAATAAAAAATGCCCCGGTGTATTTGCGCTTACACAGGAGCATATAAAGGGCTATTTAATCAAAAAAGGAATTTTAACCGGGCTTTTCATGTTGTTACTTATACTGCATATTGTATTTACCGTAAATTTCATCCCGGATGATACCCTGCCCATGTGGAATTAGTGTCCCATGGGCTTTTTATCTACCATATCCTTTTCGGTGGTAAGATCCGCATGAAGCAAAAGGGCAAAAATTATACCTAAGGGAATAAGGGTTATCCATATAGCCATATCCGCCATAATATTACAGAACACCGTTCCCACAAATGCCCCAAGCACGAAAAACAAAAGCATCTCCAGGTGATTTATGAGCTTCTTTCTGTGACTTTTATCCCCGGTCTTATGATGCTGTAATTCCTTTGCCATGCCTATTCCTATCTGTCTTATGTGGTTTGTAACAAAGGTAGTTGCCATAGGCATACCCTGAGCCTGACGGAAGGTATTATATTGCATGGAGGCTATGAAGTTTATAGCCACCTGGGAAATCTGCACCGGGGCAGAGGAGGGTATAAAGCCGATTATGGCTACCACTATCATTTCAATAAGTATAAGCAGAGTATCCCACCTTATAGCTAACTTATGCTTTATGGGATTAGGGAGAATTTCCGATACTATTGCCCCTAAAAGATATGCGGATATGGGAACAAAATAATAAAATCCCTCTGCAAAATCAAAGGAGCCGAAGGCCATACCCATAAGCACTACGTTGCCTGTCTGGGCATTACAGAAGATATTTCCCTTTAAAAGATAAGTATAAGCCCCGAAAAATCCTCCTACCGCTATAAGCACATGAAAGAGCCATACCCTTTCGCACATAAGGTAGTATTTTTCCTGTTTTTCCTGTGGCATATTATCCCCCCCTTGTCATTACTTTAATATTATAGCCGTAACTTTAATTTCTGTCAATCTTACATTTGCATAAAAATAAAGGATAAAAATACCTGTTTTTTCGCCGTTTAAGGTTGTAAAATTGTAATTTATATGGTACAATGAAAAAAAGACCTTAAAGAGGGTAATTATGAAAAACCTCAAAAACAGTATGAGCACTATTATTCTTTGCGTATTTGAACTGGCGGTGGGCATATTATTGCTCATTGACCCTGTTTCCTTTACCAAGGCTATTTTTGTTATTGCAGGCATTGTGCTTGTGGTAATAGGTGTACTTAATGTGTTAAAATATTTCTTTACAAGGCCGGATGAGGCTATTATTCATCAGTATATGGCAAAGGGTCTTATAGCGGTAACAGGCGGTGTATTCTGCCTTGTAAATCCCCAGTGGTTTTTAAATACCTTCCCGGTTATTGCAACGGTATACGCAATAGCGGTAGTTATAGCCGGAATCTTAAAGATCCAGCTTACCTTTGATATGCTCAGATGCAAAAGCAACAAGTGGTTTTTAGCTACAATAAGCGCAGTTATTTCAATAGGCTGCGGAATTGTTATTCTTTTCAACCCCTTTGCCACATTGGAAATTCTCTGGATATTCACCGGCGCATCCCTTATAATAGAGGCGGTACTCGATACAATCACCCTTATTATAAATGAGCGTGAGAAAAAGCAAAGAGAAAAGCTGGAAAAGATGATAGAAAAGGATATGACCGAAGCGGACTATGTGGAGGAATAAAAAATTCAAGCCTTGCTTTATGCAGGGCTTTATTTTTTTCAACAAATTTCTGCAAATTGTCTTTAACCTGTTTACAATCCCGTGAAAATATAGTATAATTATATCATAAATGTATACCACCTATGGGAAAAAGGTATAACCAGGAAAGGAAAAATAAAATGTCTGATTTAATGTTAGGCAACCAGGCGGTTGCAAGAGGACTGTACGAGGCAGGGGTAGGAGTGGTTTCCAGCTATCCCGGTACTCCCAGTACAGAAATTACTGAATTTGCGTCAAAGTATGACCCAAGTGAGCTTTACTGCGAATGGGCTCCCAACGAAAAGGTAGCCTGCGAGGTGGCGGTTGGTGCATCTATTTCCGGTGCAAGGAGCTTTTGTGCCATGAAGCACGTAGGACTTAATGTGGCGGCTGACCCCTTATTTACAGCATCCTACACAGGTGTAAACGGCGGTATGGTAATAGCAGTTGCGGATGACCCGGGTATGCACAGCTCACAAAACGAGCAGGATTCCCGTCATTATGCAATAGGTGCTAAGGTACCCATGCTTGAACCCTCAGATTCTCAGGAGTGCAAGGACTATACAAAGTTAGCCTATGAGTTATCCGAAAAATACGACACACCGGTTATTTTAAGACTTACCACAAGAGTAAGCCATTCACAGTCCTTTGTTACCACAGAGGAAAGACAGAATGTGGCTGTAAAGGACTACACAAAGGATATATCTAAGTATGTTATGACCCCTGCAAATGCCATAAAGAAGCATATTGTGGTTGAGGACAGAACACAAAGGCTTACAGAATATGCGGATAATTCAGGTATAAATACCGTTGAATATAATGACACTAAGATAGGTGTTATAACCTCCGGTATATGCTATCAGTATTCAAAGGAGGCTTTAGGGGATAAGGCAAGCTACTTAAAGCTTGGTATGGTAAATCCCCTTCCTGTTCAGCTTATTAAGGATTTTGCCGGAAAGGTTGACACCCTTTATGTAATAGAGGAGCTGGATGATGTAATTGAAACCCATTGCCGAAAGCTGGGAATTAAGGTTATCGGCAAGGAGGCATTCACATTACAGGGTGAATATTTCCAGAGCAAGATAAAGCAGGTAATTTTAGGCGAAAAGGATGAATGGCAGACCGTGGATGCAGAAATTCCCGTTCGTCCTCCCGTACTTTGTGCAGGATGTCCCCACAGAGGCGTATTTTACATACTTAAGAAGCTCGGCGTAATGGTAAGCGGTGATATAGGCTGCTATACCCTTGGCAGTGCGGCTCCCTTATCAGCCATTGATACTACAGTATGTATGGGCGCCAGCGTAAGCGGACTTCACGGCTTTAACAAGGGCAGAAAGGGTGAATATGAGGGCAAGTCTGTGGCGGTTATCGGTGACAGCACCTTTATTCACAGCGGTGTTACAGGCCTTATAAATATTGCCTATAACCGCAGTAATTCAACTGTAATAATCTTAGATAACAGCATTACCGGTATGACAGGCCACCAGAATAACCCTGCAAACGGTCTTAATATTTACGGCGACCCTGCGGCGGCAGTTGACCTTGAGGCTCTTGCCCATGCGGTAGGTATAAACAGCGTAAGAGTTGTTGACCCCAATAACCTTGAGGAAACCGAAAAGGCAATAAGAGAGGAGCTTGCAAAGGCTGAGCCCTCGGTTATTATTGCCCGTCGTCCCTGTGCGCTTTTAAAGACAGTAAAGCATAAGCCTGCCTTTAAGATAGATCCCGACAAGTGCAAAAACTGTAAGTCATGTATGAGAATAGGCTGTCCTGCCCTTTGCCTTACCGAAAAGTGCGTAACTATCGACGCTACCCTTTGCGTAGGCTGTGGTCTTTGCAGTCAGATGTGTAAGTTTGATGCTATTAAGGAATAAGGAAAGGACGACAGTACAATGGAAACTAAAGCAATTATGATAGTAGGTGTAGGCGGCCAGGGTACACTTCTTGCCAGCCGTATATTAGGCCATGTATTACAGAGTGCAGGCTATGATGTAAAGGTAAGCGAGGTACACGGAATGAGCCAGAGAGGCGGCTCAGTTGTGACCTACATTAAATACGGTGATAAGGTATACAGCCCTGTTATCGAAAAGGGACAGGCTGATATGGTGGTTAGCTTTGAACAGCTTGAAGCCGCAAGATTTGTTCCCTATCTTAAAAAAGGGGGTACACTTCTTACAAACACCCAGAAAATAAACCCCATGCCGGTAATCACCGGTGCTTGTCAGTATCCTGAGGAGCTGATAGCAAAAATGGAGAATATGGACATAAACGCAATATGCGTTGATGCTCTTTCAGCGGCAAATGAGGCAGGAAGCTCAAAGGCGGTTAATGTGGTGCTTATGGGCGTGCTTTCCAAGATAATGAAGGATTTTCCCGTGGAGGAATGGAGAAAGGCTGTGGATGCCTGCGTTCCTGCTAAGGTAAAGGAAATAAACGAAAAGGCATTTGAGCTTGGTACAGCTCTTATAGACTGATATGAGAATTATAAAAGACAGCAATCCGAAAATGGATAACTACCGCTTTCCCGGGGAGTTTTCTCCCCATAGCGGTTGTATAATTATTTTCCCTGAGCGTTCTGATTCATGGCAGTACGGCGCTATTAAGGCAAGAAAGGCATTTGCGGAGGTTGCATCTGCAATAGCCAAAAGTGAAAAGGTAACAGTTCTTGCAAGTGCTAAGCAGTATGACAACGCAAGACGGCTTATGCCCCCTCACATAAGGGTGGTGGAAATGAGCAGTGACGATGCCTGGGCAAGGGATGTAAGCCCCTCCTTTGTGGTAAATGACAAGGGGGATATGAGGGGTGTAAACTGGAGCTTTAATGCCTGGGGCGGTCTTTATGACGGACTTTATTTCCCCTGGGATAAGGATGATGCCATAGCCCTTAAGGTATGCGATTTGCTTGACATAGATGCCTATGATATGAGTGATTTTGTTTTGGAGGGGGGCAGTATTTCCGTTGATGGAATCGGTACAGTCCTTACCACCGAAGCCTGCCTTTTAAGTAAGGGCAGAAACCCGGATTTATCCCGGGCGGAAATCGAAAAGCGAGTTTGCGAGGGCCTTGGGGCAGAGAAGGTAATATGGCTTCCCGGAGGTATTCTCGGAGATGAAACCAACGAGCACGTTGACAATATCTGCGTATTTGCAGGAGAACAAAGGGTGCTTTTATCCTGGTGTGAGGATGAAAACGACCCCCAGCATGAGGTATGTAAGGCTTGTCTTTCGGTGCTCTTAAATTCCACCGATGCCAAGGGCAGAAAAATAGAGGTAATAAAGCTACCCATGCCAAAGCCTGTATATATGACCAAAGAGGAGGTTGAGGGGCTTGACTATTGCTTCGGTGAGCCTACAAGGGACACCGAAAGCAGACTTAGTGCAAGCTATGTAAATCTCTATATCGGAAACAAGGTTGTAGTAATGCCGGCATTCGGCGGTGAAAATGAGGACTGCGACAAAAGGGCACAGCAAATAGTGGCAGAAGCCTTCCCGGATAAGGAAATCATCCCCATATATGCAAGGGATATACTTATCGGCGGAGGAAATATACATTGTATAACACATCAGATACCTTTATACAGAAAAGAGGGATAAAATGAGCAAGGTTAAAATTGCGGCAATACAGATGGCTTGTACAGAGGAAAGGGAGGATAATATCGCCCGTGCAGAGCAGTTTGTCTATGAGGCTGCCTCACAGGGGGCTAATGTAATATTACTTCCGGAGCTTTTTGAAACACCCTATTTTTGCCAGCAGAAAAACTATGACTTTTATTTTCTTGCGGAAAAAACCGAGGAAAACCCGGCGGTAAAACGCTTTATGCAGGTGGCTAAAAACACCGGCACCGTAATTCCCGTCAGCTTTTATGAAAAGTACAATAACACCTTTTTCAATACTGTGGCTATGATAGATGCAGACGGAAGCCTTATGGGAATATACCGCAAAAGTCATATACCCGATGATCATTTTTACCAGGAAAAATTCTACTTTACCCCGGGGGATACCGGCTTTAAGGTATGGAATACAAAATTCGGCTGTATCGGTGTGGGTATATGCTGGGATCAATGGTTCCCCGAGGCGGCAAGATGTATGGCGCTTATGGGTGCGGATATGCTTTTATACCCGACAGCCATAGGAAGCGAGCCTATACTTGAATGTGACTCCATGCCCCATTGGCAAAGGGCGATGCAGGGTCATTCAGCGGCGAACCTTATTCCCGTGGTGGCCGCAAACCGCATAGGAACAGAGGAGGTTATCCCCTCAAGCGAAAACCAGTACCAAAGCTCCTCACTTACCTTTTACGGTTCTTCCTTTATTACCGATGTTACCGGTGAAAAGGTAGCACAGGCAGGAAGAGATGAGGAATGTATAATATATTCCGAAACTGATCTTGATGAAAACAGAGAATTCAGACAAAGCTGGGGCGTTTTCAGAGATCGTAGACCGGAATTATATGGTAAAATTTGCGAACATTAAAAAAGTTTCAAAAAATTCAAAAAAATTAGCAAATTTTCACCCAATTTTCACATAAGTGTGTTACAATGTAACCGTGGATAGAAATATCCCCTGTAAATTCGATATTAACATTGTCCTTCATATATTTTTCCGCCCGTGTCAGATTGTTGATACGGGCGGAATTGCTATGACTTATTAAAGAGTGCCTGTAACGGTAACTGTTGCTGTACCGGGGGTGGTGGCAATACTGCCGTCTGCATTTGTGGTGTAGGTGGCGGCAGGAACTGTGATCTGACCTGCCACGGTGGAAAATGCACCGGTGGTATCGTTATAGGTGTAGTTTGTGGGATCTGTCCAGGCTGTGCCGTTATAGGTAACGGAAATATTGGACAGAGGTGGGTCGAAGGTATCTGACAGTACCACATTATCAGCGGCATCTGCCTCTGTATTACCGGTATTGGTAATGGTAAAGGTATAGGTTACCTGACCGTTTTCGTTAACTACCGTGGGGCTTAAGGACTTAGAAATACTAAGCACCGGGGCAGCGGCGGCGGTGACAGTTTCATCAGCGGTAACAGGAGTTGTGATACCTGTACCTGTAAGAGTTGCGGTGTTATTCACAGTAGAATCTGCCGCTAAGGGTGTAAAGCCGTTTGTTTCTGCTTCATAAACTATCACCGCATTTGAATTAGCAGGAATATTGATACCTGTAATAGTAAGGGGTGGGCCTGCTGTGGCTGTGGGCTGGGGCTGTAATACGCCGTTTACATACAGCTTTACAGAGCCCGGCACATAGGTAAGTGGATATACGGTACCTGTTGTGGAGGTATATCCGCCTAAGTTATCAGTAAGGGTAAGGTTATTATAGGCGGTAGTACCTGAGTTTACCACACTTACCACATAAGCGAGCTTATCATCTCCGGTATAGGTGTCGGTGACAGCGGTTTTAGCGGCTGACAATACCTCCACAATTTCGCCGGTGACAATATTGGAATTGGCAACCGTGCCGTTATAGGACAGGGTGGCCATATTAGAAAACTGCGCCAAAGAAATTACTCCTCTCAAAATATATTAGATTGCCTGCAATCTATTTTAAGATATGCAGAAAATACTTATTTTGTGAGTAGGGAAAGGAATAATTATGGAAATAGTGGCATATAAAAGGGAATATTAATCTGATGCTATAAATATCTGGAATGAGGTGGTAAAGGACGGGGTGGCATTCCCTCAAAAGGACTGCCTTGACAAAATCACCGGAGAGGAATTCTTCACCTCCCAGAGCTTTACGGGTATATGCCTTGATGAAAATAACACCCCGGTGGGCTTATATATACTTCATCCCAATACCGTTGGGCGTTGCGGCCATATCTGTAATTGCAGCTATGCCGTATCAAAGACATTAAGGGGTAAGGGTATAGGAAAAGCCCTTGTTACCCATTCCTTAAAAAAGGGCAGGGAGCTTGGATTTGAGATACTTCAGTTTAATGCTGTGGTGGCAACAAACACCGACGCCCTTAAATTATACGAAAGCCTCGGCTTTACAAGGCTTGGGGTAATCCCCAAGGGCTTTAAAACCGATAAGGGCTACGAGGATATTATTCCCCACTATATTATGCTGTAATAAAAAGCCGACCCTTTGAAGTGAACCCCAAAGTTTAGACAAAATTAAATATTAAATTGCTTGTGAATGAGTTCGGTATTGCACCGGGCTC
>CALXIO010000004.1 GCA_944388385.1 uncultured Ruminiclostridium sp. | reverse complement strand
ATTTACAATGCCACAAAAATGCATAACATAACAAGAAAATCCAAAAGGCGGCTAAGCGAAAAAAACACAATAGAAAAAATCCGCCTTGGTATAGGCTGTCACAATCAGGCGGATCTGTATTTATTGCCCCCTATTTTAAAGGAGCTAATCATTAAATACAGGGGCTTTTTCCCGGATATAAGAAACATCCCCTTTAAATCCCTTCATAATATGCTGGAGGAAAATAAAATCGACCTTATGATTTCCATGAAGGATGACGATGAAAAGGTAATGGGCTATTTCACAAAGCTGTGCAAGATAGATTTTGCCCTTGTTTGCTCTGAGGATTATCCCCTTGCCAAAAGGGAAAATATCCGCCTTGAGGATTTAGCCGGCATAGCGGTGGGTATCGAAAGGCATAAATGCCCGGATCAGCTCATGAGAAGATATAACATTTTTAACAGGGATCTTAATATGTCCGATATTTTCTTCACCGACGGCTACGAAAATGCCATAGCCCTTGTAAAGGCAAATATCGGCTGTGCAATTATGCCGGTGCTTCCCGGTATGAAAATAGATGGGCTTAAAATAAAGCCCCTATCCGAAATTCCCCAGACCTGCCTTGGCATATACACAAGAAAAAAGCCGGATACGGATATAGTTAAGGATTTTATAAAAACTGCAGTAGAAATTTACGGAAAATAACTTGACAAATATTAAACTATATGCTATACTTAATATAGTTAGATATGACTAACCAAAAAGCCGATAGAAATATCGGCTTAAAACAGAATATGATGTTAGTCATAACTAACCACGGCATAAGCCGTATTTTTATAATATTATAGTTAGTATAAACTAACCAAGGAGGATATATGAGTGTCGTTATTGTAGGGGGAAATGAAAGAATGGAAGCCACCTATACCGAGATATGCAAAAGCTACGGCTACAAATCAAAGATATACACAAAGGAAAACAGCTCCCTTAAAAAGAAGTTAGGCAAGCCGGATTTACTTATTCTTCTCACAAGTACGGTATCCCATAAAATGGTGCTCAGTGCATCAAAGGAGGCTAAGAGAAACAACATCCCCATAGAGAGAATACATTCCGGAAGCGGGGCGGCACTTATACAGCTATTTGAGGAAAGGAGAGTATATGGAAAATAAATTTGAAAGACATCTTATAGACAACTGCTCACCCACATTGGCATCCCTTAAAACAGCCAACCTCTTTAACTACCGCTATCAGAGTGAGGTGAGCCTTAATAAAAATCTCATTATCTGGAGCAGAGAACTGAGGAAAAAGGGCATAAGCCTATATATGCTCAGAAAAAAGGACAACACCGCCCTTATATATGTTTGCAGACTTAAAAGACTGGAAAGGGACTTAGACAGCAGGGGAGTATCTGATTTTATGTATTCCTGCGGATATAAAAGTAATGACCCCATAAGGGCTATTGCAACACTAAGGGAAAAGCTCAGGGTCTGTAATGATTTTCCCCATGAGATAGGACTGTTCTTAGGCTATCCTTTGGGGGATGTCAGGGGGTTTATAGAGAATAAGGGCAAAAACTGTCTTATATGCGGATTTTGGAAGGTATATTGTAACGAATGTGAGGCAAGAAAGCAGTTTTCCCGATTTACCAAATGCCGTAATATCTATATGAAATTGTGGCAGGAGGGAAGAAGCATAATGCAGCTTACGGTTGCCTGACAAACAGGGGTGAATATACTTCACCCCTGTCCTTGTTTCTCTACGGTTTTATTGCATTTTGTGATCAAAGCAAATTCATCTTCAATCACATCCATCAGATGAAGAGGAGAGAGTCTGTATCTGTTGATCTTCTCAATAAAGCGTAGGGCGTTTTCCCTGTCGATAAACACATCATCAACGCAACCGATACACTCTCCGTTGTCCCGACGTATGACATTTATCCCGTAAGCGGTATAGCGGATTTTATCCTCGCTTAAAAACCGTTTTACGTTAAGGCGGTAGTAAACCATTGGGAACCACCTCTTTCCTGACAATTTAATTATATCATAGCGGTATAAGCTCCGTTTTTATTCTATGAAATTAACAGTAATTATAAATTGAATAGAAATAACATTTTAAATAGTTTATTTTCTAATAAATTAAAGTATTAAAGCGAAAACAAACCTTTCATGAAATAAAAAGTAATTGCCGAAAATCCCATTATAAAGGGAAAAGTGGTGTAAAATTATTTTAAAAGCCAAAATATATATAATATAAAAAACCGCAGGAGAAAATTTCCTCCTGCGGTCTTGTAATATAAAGTTATATTTTGTCGAAAATGATATTTTATTAGTCCATATCCCAGTTATGCCATACATTCTGTACGTCATCATTATCATCAAGGGCTTCAAGTAAGAGATTCATCTTCTTGATATGCTCTTCATCAGTAAGAGTAGTATATGTAGAGGGAACCTGCTCAGCCTCTGCTGACATAACCTTATAGCCCATACCGGAAAGTGCATCTGCTACCGCCTGAACCTCCTTGGGGTCTGCTGTAATTTCTACACAGCCATCCTCAAAGCTGAAGTCCTCGCCCCCTGCTTCAAGAATATCCTCCATAGCCTTATCCTCATCAATATCGCCCTCCTCATTATCAAGAACGATAATTCCCTTTAAGGAGAACATAAAGGATACACAGCCGCTGGTACCCATATTTCCGCCGAACTTATCAAAGTAGTGACGGATCTCACCTGCTGTACGGTTACGGTTATCAGTAAGGCAATCTACAATAACAGCCACGCCGTTAGGACCATAGCCCTCATATACGCAGTTTTCGTAGTCGCTCTTTTCTCCGCCGCCTGCGGCCTTCTTTATAAGTCTGTCAATGTTATCATTGGGGATATTGTTTGACTTAGCCTTTGAAATAAGGGAAGCAAGCTTAGCGTTATTGTTGGGGTCAGCGCCGCCTTCCTTTATTGCAACAATAATTTCACGGCTGATCTTAGTGAATATCTTAGCTCTTGCGCCGTCCTTTTCGCCCTTTTTTCTCTTAATGGTACTCCATTTTGAATGACCTGACATAATATCTACTCCTTTTTGATATACTACTGTTTTCCTTTTGAAAACATATTCAGCTTAATTTTTTAAACCCCTCTCCCAAAACCTCCTTAGCACTGCTGATTATCATAAAGGCATCAGGATCAAGGCTTTTTACTATTCTTTTTATCTTGACATACTGGTTATTTCCCACAGCACAGCATATTATCTGCTTATCCTCATTGGTATAAGCCCCACGGCCGTAAAGCCCTGTTACACCTCTGCCAATAGATAATATTTCCCGGGAAATGCTTTCATATTCATCGGAAAATATGAACAACAGTTTTCCCTCATAGCTGCCGTAAACCAGAAAATCAATGACCCTTGACGATACGAACATGGAGATAACCGCATACAATGCGGATTCTATGCTGCCAAAGGTGACAGCGGCAATTCCTATCACAATAAGGTCTGTAATAAATGTGACCGCCCCGATACTTAACTGAGGCTGTCTTTGATTTACTATCTTATTTATTATATCCATACCCCCGGAGGTACTTTCACACCGAAAGCAAAGCCCAAGGCCTGCTCCGATAAGAGCACCGCCGAAAATTGCCGCCAACAGCTTATCCCCTGAATAATAGGGAACACGGGAAAAAACCATATCCGTCATAAGGCTTATTGTGACAATGGCGATAAAGCTTTTTATCATCAGGTATTTTCCAAGGAAAATAAAGCCTGTAATAATAAGGGGTATATTTATCATAAAGTAAAGAATACCCTCGGAAAGCCCTGTAAAATGCGAAAGCACAATACAAAGCCCGGAGGCACCTCCCGGGGCTATGCCGTTAGGGGCATTGAATAATTCAAACCCACAGGAAAACAGCACACCGGCAAGTATTATAGTAAGTATATCCTTTACCTTATTTTTCAATTAAAGAGCCACCCTTCAGCCCTCACAGATAACATCAAACAGATATATCATTCTGTCATTTTGCCCTGTAAGGTATAAATAGCCGAAAAGAGCCTCAACTCCCGTTGCTCTGCGGTAATCTCTCGGATTACTTGAACGGGGAACATTATTACCGCTGGCATTTCTGCCACGCTTGAATATTTCCTCCTCCTCTTCTGTAAGAAGGGAAGCGATCTTGTCGTAGGCACTTGACTGAAAGCCTGCGTTTACATACTGCACTGCCCGTTTATGAAGCTCATTTACCGGCAAAGAACCGTTTTTAACTATCATTTCCCGGACAAGCACTTCATATACACCATCCCCGAAAAATGCAAGGGTAAGACCGCTTAATGCCCTTGCCTTTGCGGGTGTCATTCTCTCGTGACCTATCATCTCATATACCTGAATTCAAAATCATATATAGAAACGGTGTCATCCTCCTGAACTCCCATTTCCTCCAGCTTATCTATAATACCGCTGAAACGCAGCACCCTCTGGAAATATTGAAGACTTTCATAGTCATCCATATTTACCATAGATAAAATCGGCGCAATAAAGGGAGCGTCCACAATAAATATACCGTCCTGCTTTGTAACGGTAAAGGACTTTTTGGCAAGCTCCTTTTCGTCAAGCTCTGCTCTTGTAAGGGGCTGAGCCTCAAAGCGTATGGGGGGAGGTAATTTATCAAGCTGACCTGCTATATACTCAACCACCTGTTCTGTACCCTTTGTGGTAGCCGCACTACATTCAAAGCAGGGAAGACCCTTAGTATCAATATATTTTCTGAATTCCTCTATCTGCTCTGCTGTTGCAAGATCGCACTTATTCATAACCACTATCTGGGGGCGATTGGCAATTTCCTCAGAGAAGTTTGCAAGCTCGTAGTTTATCTTTTCAAAGTCCTCCTTAGGATCTCTGCCCTCTATACCGGAAACATCCACCACATGAACAATAAGACGGCATCTTTCCACATGACGCAAGAAGGAATGACCAAGTCCCACGCCCTCGCTTGCCCCCTCAATAAGACCGGGTATATCCGCCATTACAAAGGATTTTTCCCCTACGGATACCACACCTAATACCGGGGTAATGGTGGTGAAGTGATAGTTTGCTATCTTTGGCTTTGCGGCGCTGACAACACTTATAAAAGTGGATTTACCCACATTGGGAAAGCCCACAAGTCCCACGTCGGCAAGCAGCTTTAATTCTAAGGTTACATTAAATTCCTCACCGGGGTAGCCGGGCTTTGCAAATCTGGGAACCTGTCTTGTGGGAGTGGCAAAGTTCATATTGCCCTTACCGCCCTTGCCGCCCTTAGCTACCACCACAGGCTCGCTGTCGGAAATATCCGCCAGTATTCTTCCCGTGTCGGAATCCTTTATAAGAGTACCCCTCGGCACACGGATAATAGTAGGCTCAGCACTTTTTCCTGTGCAACGACCTGCACCGCCGTTTTCACCGTTCGGGGCAACATATTTCTTTTTATAACGGAAATCAATAAGGGTAGACAGGTTATCATCTGCCACAAAAACTATATCCGACCCCTTACCGCCGTCGCCGCCGTCGGGGCCTCCTGCATTGATATACTTTTCTCTGTGAAAAGAAACAGCACCGTTGCCACCGTTACCGGCCTTTATATAAATCTTTACTATATCTACAAACATTGTGAATTCCTTTCACATAAAGCTAAAACAAGAAAAAGGCGAGTAAAAACCCGCCTTTGAACTCTTAAATTAGTCAGCGTATACGCTAACCTGCTTGCGGTCCTTACCGTAACGTTCAAACTTTACCTTACCGTCAACAAGTGCGAATAAAGTATCATCAGAACCACGACCTACATTGTTGCCGGGGTGAATGTGTGTACCTCTCTGGCGAACAAGAATGTTGCCTGCAAGTACAAACTGACCGTCAGCTCTCTTTACACCAAGTCTCTTGGATTCGCTGTCACGACCGTTCTTAGTAGAACCCATACCTTTTTTATGAGCAAAATGCTGTAAGCTGATAATAATCATAACAAATTCCTTTCTGTGTATTAAACACTGTCAAGCTTCTGTATGGACCTTTATATGTCCGTACTGTTCTTCAAGAATCCTTAAATGCTCGTAAAATGATTTTATCATTATAAGAGCCATAGGATCATAGGGAGGGGAAAGGGTAAGCCTTGCAAATCCTTCATTGTCCGGATCCACATCTACTTCAGTCTCAGCCCCGATAAAATCCGTAATTGTGTTTACCGTCAGCATAAGCGCACTTGAAACACCTGCACAGATTATATCCTCTCCCGAATCGGCATAGCCTGCATGACCTTCCATGCTAAAGCCGATAAGCTGTTTTTCCTCGTTCAGCTTAAATACCGCCGTTATCATAGCAATTAAGCGTTGATAGCTTCGATCTTTACCTTGCTGTAGGGCTGTCTGTGACCCATCTTGCGCTTGCTGCTCTTCTTGGGCTTGTAAGTAAATACTGTGATCTTCTTAGCCTTGCCGTTCTTAAGAAGAGTTGCCTTTACAGTTGCACCCTCAACATAGGGAGCACCGATAACAGCGCCTTCATCCTTGCCAACCATGATTACCTTATCAAAGGTGATCTCGCCTTCAGCGTCCAGCTTTTCTACGAAGATCTCGTCGCCTTCCTTAACCTGGTACTGCTTTCCGCCTGTTTCAATAATTGCGTACATGTTTACCAACCTTTCTTACGGGAGTTACCCGCATCTCATAAAATCCTCGCTGTAAGAGGTGAAAAGTCATTTTTGCTTTTGCTTACAATAACCCCTATACATGCGGCGAAATAATTATACCAAAACAAAACCCGTTTGTCAAGGGCTTTTTTAAATTTTTTCAAAATTATACATTAAAGCGGAACAGCACCACATCGCCGTCACGCATAACATATTCCTTGCCCTCGCTTCTTACAAGACCCTTTTCCTTAGCCGCTGTCATACCGCCGCAGGCCATAAGATCATCAAAGGCAACTACCTCAGCCCTTATAAAGCCCTTTTCAAAGTCGGTATGAATTTTACCTGCCGCCTGGGGAGCCTTAGTACCCTCAGTAATAGTCCAGGCTCTTACCTCCTGAACACCGGCTGTAAGGTAGCTTATAAGACCTAAAAGCGAATAGCCCTGCTTTATTATACGGTTAAGACCGGATTCCTTAAGGCCAAGGTCCGCAAGGAACATTTCCTTATCCTCTGCATCCATATCCGCAATTTCAGCCTCTATCTGAGCACAGATGGGAAGCACCACGCTGTTTTCTTCCTTTGCTATATCGCATACAGCCTTGTAATGCTCGTTACTTTCAAGATTACCTCTGAAATCCTCCTCAGATAAATTAGCCGCATAAATTACCGGCTTATTTGAAAGCAGGGGAGTAGTCTTTATCATATCCTGCTCACTTTCGGAAAAATCAAAGGATCTGGCTGACTTGCCCTCCTCAAGGTGAGCTAAAAGTCTTTCAAGAAAATCCACCTCAGCGGCAAGGCTCTTGTCACCCTTCATCTGCTTTTTGGTTCTGTCTATTCTTCTTTGTACTATTTCAATATCCGAAAAGATAAGCTCAAGGTTTATGGTTTCAATATCCCTTACGGCACCGATTTTGCCGTCCACATGGATAATATTGTCATCCTCAAAGCATCTTACCACATGAACTATTGCATCCACCTCACGGATATTTGAAAGGAACTTATTACCAAGTCCCTCGCCCTTTGATGCACCCTTTACAAGACCTGCAATATCCACAAATTCAAGGGTAGCAGGGGTGAATTTTTCGGGGTGATACATTTCTGCAAGAGCGTCCAGTCTTTCATCCGGAACAGATACAATGCCCACGTTAGGCTCAATGGTGCAGAAGGGATAGTTAGCAGATTCTGCACCTGCATTTGTCAGCGCATTAAAAAGGGTACTTTTTCCTACATTTGGAAGACCCACCATACCAAGCTTCATATTTTATTGTCCTTTCAACAAAAAATTCTCAATCTCAATAAGTATATCACTAAATTTTGCCGTTTTCAAGTCCTTTAGAAAATTTATGTTGACTTTAGCAGGATAATATAGTATAATTTAATCAGTAATGTTAAGGAGGTGTTATTTTGGCATATTTTTATAAGAACGGCAACGACAATTTCAAGATGATTTCCGTTCTTTTTGCACTTCAGGTAATATTCGGCGTATTGCCTGTGGTACTGCTTGTCTGCTATATCTTCCTTAACCTGTATACAAACCCTCTCTTAGGTTATATCTTTATCGGAATTATGGTGCTGACAGCTATTGCCAATATCGTGGTGACAAAGCGGTACAATGTGCTTATCTCGGGACTCAGGGGAGAAAAATCCCTTATGAAGACCCTTAAAAAGCTGGGCAAGGATTATACTGTATTCACAAACCAGCCCATAAGATATAAGAAGAACCGTTCTGAGATAGATTTTCTTGTAATATGTGAAAAATATATTATGATCATAGAGGTTAAAAATCACAACGGCTATATCTACGGCAAGCATAAGGATGAGTCATGGACTCAGCGCAAGGTGTATAAGGACGGCAAGACCACCGAAACCTCTATACAAAATCCCATAAAGCAGATGAGAAGACAGCGTGAGATACTTAAAAATATCCTTATGTACCATGATATAGAGGCATGGGTGGATACTGTGCTTTATTTTTCCGCCCCCTCGGTACACCTGTATTTAGACCTTGTTGACAGCGATAACGTTTGTTCCGATAGCGATGAGCTGATGGAATTTTTATCCGGTTATGAAGCCCCCAAGCCCATAGGCAAGGAAAAAGCGGATAAAATTGTACAGGTTTTGTCACAATACAACGACAAGAAGAAACGTCGTAAAAGGTGAATATTTTTTGTGCATTGTGTATATTTAATATCTTATCTTTATAGGGTATTTGCACAATCTTTTAACGTTTTAACAAAAACTTTCGACCTACTAATTGACAAATTGTTTATTTTGCGTTATAATTTAACCATAGTAAGGAGAAAACCTCCTTACAATGTTTAGTTTTTTAGTTGTCTCCTTTCTTTTGTTCTACACATTATACATTATTTCATTTGCGAGTGTGATGTTATCACGCTCATTTTTTTTGCTTTTTTTCTGATTTTTTGGTAAAAAGTATGGAATTTTATTTAATAGTATGGTATACTTATAAGGACGCTTTTTTAAGAAAGGAATGATAAAATGAGTAACCCCCTTTACCGCAAGGAAATTGCAAAGGAAGTATACTTCAGCAAAATCACCGATGACAGATATAAATTCAATCTGATCAGCATAAATTTCTATTCTGTTATAGATAAGGACAAGGTAACCGCAAATTCCCTTATACCTCAGCTGTTATCCAAAAACAACAGCAAATACCCCACAAATAAGGAATTTTCAAACCTCCTTGCCCGTATGTATGCCGCAAGCATAAACGACAGCTCCACTACCGTAGGGGATTTACAACAGCTTGCCATAGAGGCGGTTTGCCTTGATGACAAATACGCATTAAACGGTGAAAAGCTCACCGAGGGCATTACAGAAATTCTCCTTGACTGTCTTTTATCTCCGGTTACACAAAACGGCACATTCCCCCAAAAGGCATTTGAAACAGAAAGAAATGTGCTTATTGAGGATATAGAAAGCATTATAAACGATAAAAGAATCTATGCCATGGCGCAGGCATTAAAGACAGTCTGCAAGGATGAGCCAAGAGCCTTCTGGAACGAAACCGAAAAGGCAAAGGAACTTACTCCGGATATTGTTTACAATGCCTATAAGCATATGCTTAGCAGTTACAGATGTGAGATATTCTGTGTAGGCTGTAATGATTTTTCAGCGGTTGAAGAAAAGCTCACCTCTGCATTTTCAAAAATAGAAAGAGCCGATATTGAACAATGCGTAACAAATAAGAGCGCCCTTAAAACAGAGCCTCAATATGTTACTGAGCTTATGGATGTAAACCAGAGCAAAATGGTAATAGGCTACAAGGTTGACAGCGATGATAATATCGGTACTCTTGTAATGAATCACATTTACGGCGGCCCCGGTGCAGTTACCTCAAAGCTGTTTACCATAGTCCGTGAGAAAATGTCCCTTTGTTACTATTGCAGCGGTCCTTTTAATACCTCCAAGAAGTTTGTTGTTGTAAACTGCGGTGTTGAAAGTGACAATATAGAAAAGGCAAGGGATGAGATAATTTACCAGCTTGATGAGGTAAAGGCCGGAAATGTTTCCGAAAAGGAGCTTGAGCAGGCTAAAAAGGCCATGGTCAATGCCCGCCGCAGCGTAAGAGACGGCGTAGGCTCAATGGTAAGGTGGTATCTGCCCCTTATTATGACAGGGGATGATATTCATTCTCCCGAGGATGAAATTGAGGAGATTATGTCCGTTGACTTAAAGCGTGTTATCGAAAACGCAAACAAGGTTACCCTTGATACCGTATATGTTCTTACTTCAGAGAAAAAGGAGGAAGAATAATGGAAAGGATAGTAAACAAAAGAATAAACGAAGAATGCTACCGCATAAAGCATAAAAGCGGATGCACAATAATGCTTTATCCCATGAAGGGCTTTTCCACAGCCTATGCCTTATTCGGCACTCGTTACGGCTCTGTTGATACCACCTTCAAAACCGCAAAGGATGAGGATTATGTAACAGTCCCCGAGGGAATTGCCCACTATCTTGAGCATAAGCTGTTTGAAAATGAGGACTGTGACGCATTTGCACTTTATGCCGCCACCGGTGCTTCAGCAAATGCCTTTACCAGCTTTGATAAAACAGCCTATCTCTTTTCCTGTGCGGATAAGCTGGAGGAAAACCTTGAGATCCTCTTGGGCTTTGTACAAAAGCCCTACTTCACCGATGAGACAGTAGCTAAGGAGCAGGGAATTATCGGTCAGGAAATAAGAATGTACGAGGATGCTCCCGACTGGAGAGTATTTTTCAACTGCCTACAGGGTATGTATGAGAAAAATCCCGTAAGAATTGACATAGCAGGAACAGTAGAAAGTATTTCCCATATAGATAAGTATTTGCTTTACCGTTGCTATAACACCTTCTATAATCTTAATAATATGGTACTGGCAGTAGCCGGAAACTTAGATGTAGATAAGGTACTGGCGGTATGCGATAAAATGCTTATTGCATCCGAAGACCCTCAGTTATCGGTAAAAGTCCCCGAGGAATCCGACAGGGTATACAAGCGCAGAATGATACAGGAATTACCCTGTGCCACACCCTTATTTAATATAGGCTTTAAATTACCTGCAAAAGAGGGCAGCGAATGTTACAGGGATTATATTCTCTATAATCTTATGGGAGAAATATGCCTTGGCAAAACCTCTGATTTTTATAATCGTATGTACGAAAGCAACCTTATAAATAATAACTTCTATGTAAGAGCCTTTAACGGCAGAGGCTTTTTCGGACTTATGGCGGAGGGCGAATCCGCTGACCCGGACAAGGTATATGAGGAGATATTAAAGGAGTTTGCCAAACTTAAAAAGGAGGGCATCAGCCGTGATGATTTTGACACCATAAGAAACAAGACCTACGGTGAAATTGTGGGAATGTTCGGCGGTGTTGAATCTGTGGCGTCCAATCTTCTGGAGTTTGAACTGGCAGGAGCACAGCCCTATGATTTAGTGGATTTTATTGCAGATATCACATTTGAGGATGTGGTTAATGCCTTAAAGAATTTTGATGAAGAAAACAGCACTATCTCTATTATAAAGAACAAAATATAAATAACAGGAAGGTATGACAAAATGAACGGATTACAGCTTCTTACTGCAAAGGTTGAGTTTCCTAACCTTTTCAGCGGCTCACTTGCAATAGACAGAGTAGCCTTTTCCATATTCGGAATTGATATTTACTGGTATGGCATTATTATTGCCTTAGGTGTGATACTTGCTTTTATTTATGCCATGAAGAGAACAAAGCAGTTCGGACTTATTGCGGACCATGTATTTGATGTGGTATTTGTTGCAATAATTTTCGGCTTTATAGGGGCAAGGGCATACTTCTGTATCTTCATTGACACGGATATAAATTTCTTTGATCTGCGTCACGGAGGACTTGCCATATACGGCGGCGTTATCTTTGCGGCAATAGCGGCGGCAATAATGTGTGTTATCCGCAAGGTGAAATTACCTGCCATGTTTGACCTTGGTGGACTTGGACTTCTTATCGGTCAGTGCATAGGCAGATGGGGCAACTTTGTAAACCAGGAGGCATACGGCGCTCCCACGGCAGGAAAGCTCCCCTGGGGTATGACAGGTACTACTATTATAGAGGACCCCATTGTTATACAGGAGCAGATAAGACTTGATGAAATAGGGGAGGGTGTATATGCCCTTGTTCATCCCTGTTTCTTATATGAAAGCTTATGGTGTCTTGTGGGATTTTTAGCCCTTCATTTCTACTCAAAGAAGCTTCGTAGCTTTGACGGTGAAATTTTCCTGCTTTATGTAATGTGGTACGGTCTGGGTCGCTTCTGGATCGAGGGCCTCAGAACAGACAGCCTTATGATAGGGGATTTCAGAGTATCACAGATAGTAGCGGCAGTTTCCTTTGCTTTAGCCTTAGGTATTTTTATCTATTGCAAGACCGCAAAGACAAAGAAGGCAGGCTATGTAATGTATTGCAATACCCCTGAAAGCAAGGAAAGAATAGAAAAGTACGAAAAGCACCAGAAAGTGCTTGAAGAAAAGGCTAAGGCAAGAAAGACCATGAGGCAGTCTTCCGATGAAGCTCCCAGTATTTTATATGTAGAAGAAAATACCGAGGAAGAAACCGAAGATAATACCGATAAAAACGAAAGCGAGGAATAATTATGCAGCTTATTGACGGAAAGGCAGTATCTGCGGCAGTAAAACAGCAGATAAAGGATACCATTGAAAAAGAGGGTCTTGAGGTAGGCCTTGCAGTTATAATAGTAGGAAATAACCAGGCAAGCAGAGTTTATGTAAATAACAAGAAGAAGGCCTGTGAGGTATGCGGAATTAAATCCTTTGAATATGCCCTTCCCGAGGACACAAAGGAGGAGGAATTATTAGAGCTTATCGACACCCTTAATAAGGATGATAAGGTAAACGGCATACTCTGTCAGCTTCCGTTACCCGGTCACTTAGATGAAGAAAAGGTAATAAAGGCAATTTCCCCCATAAAGGATGTGGATGCCTTCAGCGCTGTTAATGTAGGCAAGATAATGATAGGAAACTACGCCTTTTTACCCTGTACTCCCGCAGGAGTTATGGAGCTTATCCATTCCACAGGTACAGATGTGGCAGGCAAGGAATGTGTGGTTATCGGCAGATCAAACATAGTAGGCAAGCCCATGGCCATGCTTTTACTTCACGAAAATGCCACAGTTACTATCTGCCACTCCAAAACAAAGAATTTAGCAGAGGTTTGCCGCAGGGCAGATATACTGGTAAGTGCTGTTGGCAGAGCTGATTTTGTAACCGCAGATATGGTAAAGGACGGGGCTGTAGTAATTGATGTAGGCATGAACAGAAACGCCGAAAACAAGCTTTGCGGTGATGTTAAGTTTGACGAGGTAGCCCCCAAGTGCTCATACATAACCCCCGTACCGGGCGGAGTTGGACCTATGACTATTGCCATGCTGATGAAAAACACCCTTATGGCAAAGCGTATCCAGTCAGGAAACTATGAAGCGTAAGCAAAACGTAGGTATTCAGCTTAAAAATACCTCAGATAAAAAAGCTCAGAGGCGTTTTCTTATAAATGCGGTGGTTTTAGGACTTGCGGATTTGTTTGTGGCATTTTCCATACCCCAATGGGGAGTAGCCCAGGTATTTGTGGTGGTGCTTCTGGCACTTTTATGCGGATTTCAGATATTGCTTTATATTAAGCTGAGATAAACGAAAGGAGCTCTTATGAAAAAAATTACGGCATTATTTTTAACAATGATTTTAGCTTTAACTGTTACAGGCTGCAATAGAACAATGAACAGCGTTATACAAAACGAGCCCAATATTACAGGCGTAGTAAAGCAAACAAGCAATGACAGTATTCTTATTGTAAGCGACAATATGGAATATTCTGTATCACTTGATGTAGAGCTTAAGGACAGCATGACCAATTTTAGTGTGGGGGATGAGGTGGTAGTTTATTATGACGGCATGGTTGCCGAAAGCTATCCCATGCAGATAAATAAGGTTTATGCCATTACCTTAAAAACTCCGGCATAATAAAGTAAAATTTCTTGAAAAAATTTAATAGATCCCTATTGACAAACAGGTTTTTATGTGATATAATTATCATACCTCATTAGGGGTCTATTTTTTTGTGCCTTTTTTTAAAGGACAAGATAAGGCTCTGTCACGGAAAAAGTCCGTTGACTCGAGGGAGGCAAATAAAATAGGAGGTGCCGAAAAGTGAGAGTTAAAATTACCCTTGCGTGTACTGAGTGCAAACAGCGCAACTACAACACCAAGAAGAACAAGAAGAACGATCCCGACAGACTTGAGATGACCAAGTATTGCAGGTTCTGCAAGAAGCATACTCCACACAAGGAGACCAAGTAAGGGAGGTATTGACAGATGGCTAAGGACACAAGCTTAACTAAAGAAGAAGCAAAGGCGAAGAAGGCTAACGAGAAGAACAGCAAAAAGGCTGCAGCAGCTAAGAAGCCCAAGAAATCCATCGTTAAATACTTCAAGGATTTAAAATCCGAGTTCAAAAAGGTTGTGTGGCCCGGCAAGAAGACTGTATTCAACAACACAGTAGTAGTTCTTATTACACTTGTTGTATCCGGTATTTTTGTATGGGGTCTGGATATTCTGTTCAGCATGCTTATTAAGCTGGCGCTGGGCATGAGTGTTACAGACTGAGTAAGTTAGGAGGGACACAGGATGTCTGAGGCAAAGTGGTACATTGTTCACACCTACTCAGGTTATGAAAAGAGTGTAAGAAACAACATCTTAAAGTACGCAGAGAACAATGATATGCAGGATCTTATTGAGGATGCTATCGTTCCTGTGGTAAACGAGCTTGATGAAGAGGGCAACATTATTGTTGACAACAAGGGCAACCCCAAGGAAACCTTCCTTTATCCCAGCTATGTTTTTGTAAAGATGGTGCTTACCGACAATACCTGGTATGTATGCCGCAACACAAGAGGCGTTACAGGATTTGTAGGTCCCGGATCAAAACCCATCCCCCTGACAGAAGCCGAGGTAGCTAATCTCGGCATAAATCAAAAGCGTGCAGAGATTTCCTTTGCTGTGGGCGATACAGTCAGATTTGTAAGCGGTAACCTTGTAGGTATGGAAGGTACCGTTGAAGAAATTGACGAGGCTGCAGGAAAGGCAAAGGTTGCCATTTCTATGATGGGACGTACATCCTCTGCAGAGGTTGAGATTTCAGTTCTTAAAAAGGTTGAATATTAAGTTCTAATTGTTTAATTGGAGGTAGAGTTAAAATGGCTCAGAAGGTTACAGGATTTATTAAATTACAAATTCCTGCCGGTAAAGCAACACCGGCTCCCCCGGTTGGCCCTGCATTAGGTCAGCACGGTGTAAATATCATGGCATTCACAAAGGAGTTCAACGAGCGTACAAAGAATGATGTTGGTCTGATTATCCCTGTAGTAATTACAGTTTATGCCGACAAGAGTTTTTCATTTATTACAAAGACTCCGCCTGCTGCTGTTCTTATTAAGAAGGCATGCGGAATTGAAACTGCATCCGGCACACCCAACAAGACCAAGGTTGCTAAGATCACTAAGGCTCAGGTTCAGCAGATCGCTGAAACAAAGATGCGTGACCTTAACGCAGGTTCTATTGAGGCTGCTATGTCTATGATCGCAGGTACAGCCCGTTCAATGGGTGTAGAAGTAGTTGACTAATTAAGACAGTGGGAGGATTTATTCCGTTTCACCACAAGGAGGATAATGAATGAAGCAAGGTAAGAAATACGTTGACAGCGCAAAGCTGATCGACAGCACAAAGGCATATGATGCAAACGAAGCTCTTGACTTAGTTTGCCAGACAGCAAAGGCAAAGTTCGATGAAACAGTTGAGCTTCACGTAAGACTCGGTGTTGACTCACGTCACGCTGATCAGCAGGTTAGAGGTGCAGTTGTACTTCCTAACGGTACAGGTAAGACTGTACGTACACTTGTATTCGCTAAGGGCGAAAAGATCCAGGCTGCTATTGACGCAGGCTCAGATTTCGTAGCTGATGATGATACAGTAAAGAAGATTACAGACGGCTGGATGGACTTCGACGTAGTTATTGCAACTCCCGATATGATGGGTGTTGTAGGTCGTCTCGGTAAGGTTCTCGGTCCCCGTGGCCTTATGCCTAACCCCAAGGCAGGTACAGTTACTCCCGATGTAGCAAAGGCTGTTGCTGATGCTAAGGCAGGTAAGATTGAGTACCGTCTTGACAAGTCCAACATTATTCACTGCCCCATCGGTAAGGCTTCCTTCGGTAAGGAAAAGCTTGAAGAAAACTTCAACGCTCTTATGGACGCTATCGTTAAGGCTAAGCCCGCTGCAGCTAAGGGTGCATACTTAAAGAGCTGCACAGTATCATCTACTATGGGCCCCGGTGTTAAGGTAAACACAGCTAAGTACGGTGTATAATAAATCACATAAAACAAGGACAGCGAAGGCTGTCCTTTTTTATTTTGTATGAAATTTTAACCTATTTTAATATAAAGAAAAAACCTCTCTTGTCCTTTGACAAAAGAGGTATTTTCCTGGCGCAGAAAGAGGGATTTGAACCCTCGCGCCGGTTTCCCGACCTACTCCCTTAGCAGGGGAGCCCCTTCACCACTTGGGTATTTCTGCATGGTAAATTAAGACTGTATTAAATTTTGGTGCCGCTGACCGGACTTGAACCGGTACGGATGTTACTCCGAGGGATTTTAAGTCCCTTGTGTCTGCCTATTCCACCACAGCGGCATATTGTTTGAATTAACCTTGATATATTATACACTAATCTTTGCCGTTTGTCAAGGATTTTTTTAAAATTAAAGAAATTTTTTAACGCTGTATTCCTTTATTTCTTTATTTCGGCAAAATTTTTCCTTTTTATGTGAAATCACATTGAAATTTTTAAATAATTACTTGCTATTTTGTGTGAAATAGTGTAAAATACTATTAAGAATTTAATTATTTTGCATATCCGATAAAATATTTATATCCGAAAGGAAATATTATGAAGATAGCACTTTTTACCGAAACCTACCTACCTACCATAAACGGAGTTGTTACCCATGTTAAAACCCTGAAGGACGGGCTTGAAGCCTTGGGCCATACCGTTCTTGTGGTTACTGCTGATTCAAGGGTGAATAATCATGTAATATCAGACGGTGTTATGTATTGTCCTGCTGTTAAGGTTAAGAAAATATATAACTATGATGTGGCATCCCCTTTAAGTATAGACCGCCTGGAAAGAATAAAGAGCTTTAACCCGGATATTATACATATCCATAATGAGTTCGGTGTGGGAATTTCAGGTATACTTATGGCAAGACAGCTTAATATTCCCCTTGTATACACCCTTCACACCATGTATGATGACTATATTTATTATGTGGCTAAAACCAATGCCTTTGGCAAGGTGGTAACCTCCGCTTCTCATTTTTATGCAAAAATGATAGCCGCCACAGCATCGGCAATTACAGGCCCCTCTGAAAAGGTAGCAGAATTTTTCAAGGCCTGTGGTGTAAAGAAAAAGGTTCATGTTATCCCGAATTCCGTTGAGCTTGAAACCTTCAAGCCGGAAAATGCAGATATGAATAAGGCTAAGGAAATAAGGCGTAATGCAGGCTTTAAGGATGATGATATGGTATTCTGCTTTTGCGGAAGACTGGGCAAGGAGAAAAATGTTACCCTGCTTTTACAATACTGGGCAGAGTGCGTAAAGCATGACGATAAGCTGAAATTATTCATACTCGGTGACGGACCCTTACACAATCAGCATTGTAATGAGGCTAAGGAGTTAGGCATTGATGATATGGTTTCCTTTGCAGGCAGGGTAGAGCATAATGACTTAGTGCCCTATTATGCCGCCTGTGATGCTTATATCACCGCCTCACTTTCCGATACCTGCTCAATATCAATGCTTGAGGGTATGGCTATGCACCTGCCTGTTTTAAGCCTTAAGGACATTCTTAACGAGGGACAGGTAGTTGACGGAGTAAACGGCTATAACTTCACCGATGCGGAAAGTATGTATTTCCTTCTTAAAAAGCTGCGTGATATGCCAAAGGACGAGCTTAAGGCCTTTGGTGAGCAGACAAGGGAATCAATAAGAAATTCAGGCGCTGTAAGACTGGCAAACGATCTTCTTGAAGTATATAAGGAAGCAATCGTTGTAAACGGCAACAAGAAGGATAAGCATATTATGCGTGTTAAAAAGCGTTACCGTGCTATCAAGCACAGAAAGGGTAAAGGAAGAAAGCTGGTTCTTTTATCTCGACTTCGTGCAAATAAAATGCTTCAAAAATTAAAAAAGTGACAATATAAACCGCACAAAGCTATTTTGCCTTGTGCGGTTTTTCTTATACCTGCTCCATTTGCTTGCCGAAATACATAGCGGCGGCCTCCACTAAGGCCTGCTGTTTTTCGGTAGCCACGGAATTTTCGTTATCCGACAGCATAATTACAGCGCCGTTCACATCCCCTTGGGCTAAAATAGGGGCGCAGGCAACTGCAAAGCGGTCAATTCCCTCAATGGGGTTTAATTTTTCCTTATCATCAGAAGTATGATAAAGGGATTTTCTCTGTTCGATAAGATCCTCAAGAGAGCCTGACACCCTTCTTTCAAGAACCTCTTTTTTCTGAATACCGCTTGCCGCCACAACATGATCCCTGTCGCAGATTACAGTAGGCATACCGCCCACCTTATAAAGCACCTCCGCATATTCATCGGCTGTGCCGGAAATTTCCCCTACAGGAGAATATTTCCTGAAAATAACCTCACCATCAACGCTTGTGTAAATTTCCAGGGGAGTGCCCTCCCTTATACGCATAGTGCGTCTTATTTCCTTAGGAATAACCACACGTCCCAGATCGTCAATGCGTCTGACTATACCGGTAGCCTTCATATATAATACCTTTCCTTTCTTTTCTCGTAAAATTGCAAAAATACCTGCATAAACTATTATAGCAAAAATTTAGTCGATTATACTGAAAAAATGTCACCGTGAAAATTTTCGCGATATACTTTTATTTATCCTAAAATTCTTGCAAAATATTCAATTATGTGGTATAATTATAATGCTTTATTATGCGTGTGAATAAACCGGAGATTTATGCAGAAAATAACCTCAGTAAATTTTACGGAGGTTTTATTATGCAGGAAGAATTACCGGAAATAAACGTAGAAGAAAGCACCGAAAATATACAGAACACCACCTGTGACAACGGTGTTTATGCCTCAGTGAACGCAAAGCACAATATACATTGTCTTAATATCATCGGTCAGATCGAGGGGCATTATATTCTCCCTTCCCAGAACAAGACCACAAAGTATGAGCACGTTTTACCTGCCCTTGTTGCTATTGAGGAGGACAGGGAAATAGAGGGGCTTCTTATTATTCTTAATACCGTCGGTGGAGATGTGGAGGCAGGACTTGCCATATCCGAGCTTATTTCCGGTATGTCAAAGCCCACCGTATCCATTGTGGTAGGGGGCGGACATTCAATAGGGGTTCCCCTTGCCGTAAGTGCGGATAAAAGCTTTATAGTTCCCTCAGCCACCATGACTATCCACCCTGTAAGAATGAACGGTCTTATGCTGGGTATTCCTCAGACGCTTTCTTATTTTGAGCGTATGCAGGAAAGAATTACCTCCTTTGTATGCAAACACAGCGGTATGAGCCCGGAGCGTTTTCGTGAGCTTATGATGGAAAAGAATGAGCTTGTGCTTGATGTGGGCTCTGTTCTTGACGGAAAAACCGCAGTAAAGGAAGGACTTATAGACAGCCTTGGCAGTCTTAGTGATGCGGTCTCCTGCCTTTATGATATGATTGAAAGGAAAAATACCCCCATATCACAGGGAAAAAAGCAAGCCCGAAAAACCACCGGCAGAAAATCCGGGGCAAAGCCCTCCTCTGATAAATCCCCCTCCCATGCTACTGCCACAGTTCATATAATGAGGCAGTATAAACCGGGAAATATGGAGGGCAGGCTATGATTATTCATTCCATTATTTCAATAGATGATATACTAAGGACAAAGGAAAATCAGAAAATAAGCTATAAAAGGGCAGGGGACAGGGTTATAACCTACCGGGACAATAAGCCGGTAGCATTATTTTCCACAAATCCCCGGGATTATATAAAAAGCAATATTTTAAAATAAGGGCGTATGCCCGTACATATAATAGAGTAAATAAAAAAGAATAGAGGTACATAAATGGATTATTTATCAGTTATAATTCAGGGAATTATTCAGGGTCTTACCGAATTTCTCCCTGTATCCAGCAGCGGTCACTTATCTGTGGTACAGCACTTTTTAAATGTGGGTGAGGAAAGTCTTATTACCTCAATAGTGCTTCACTTAGGTACTCTTGTGGCGGTATTTATTGCCTTTTTCCCAACTATCTGGGGCGTGATAAAGGAATTTTTCCTTACCATAAGGGATATTTTCACCGGAAAATTCTCCTGGAAGGAAATGAACGCCAACAGAAGAATGATGTTCATGGTGATAATAGCCACCCTTCTTTTAGTGCCGATATATTTCTTCAAGGATTTCTTTACAAGCTTTGAAGGGGATAACGATATTATCTTTGAGGGTGCGGCATTTATCTTCACCGCTGTTTTACTCTTTATGTCCGACAAGGTAATAAAGGGAAACAAAACCGGAGATAAAATGACAGTCACCGACGCTATTGCGGTAGGTGCCATGCAATGTGTTGCATTATTCCCGGGTGTGTCCCGTTCAGGCTCAACCACCGCCGCAGGACTGTTTTGCGGACTTACCAAGGAAACCGCTGTTACCTTTGCATTTATCTTAGGTATTCCTGCCATACTCGGCGGCAGCGTGCTGGAGCTTGGCAGTGCTATAAGCAGCGATATTCAGCTTGACTGGGTAGGCCTTGGAATAGGCTTTGTGGTATCTGCTGTTGTGGGACTTTTATCAATAGCCCTTGTAAAGTGGCTTATTAAAAAGGATAAATTCAAGGTTTTCGGAATATATACTTTCATCTTAGGTCTTGCTTGTATTGCCCTTGGTGTATATGAGCTTGTAACCGGAAGTCACATAGTAATTCTTATGTGATAAATAAGGAGGGGAAAAAATAAATGGCTACAAAAAAGACAGGAAGTTCAACAAAATCTACCTCATCAAGAAGCTCCTCAGGAAGCTCCTCTAAAGCTAAAAATTCATCCCTTGTGGAAAAGCGCAAGGAGGAGTTAAAGCAACAGGCTAAACAGCGCAGTATAAAAATATCCATAGTGCTTTTTGCTGTAGGTGTACTTCTTTTGCTCTTTGTAATAATCGGACTTATAAGAGCCATTATGGGTATAACCGAATATAATCTGCTTGACTACATATATCAGTTCTTATGCGGTGTATTCGGATTTTCTGTATTCTTTACAGGCCCTATTGTTATATATGTTGCTGTGCTTATTGCCGCAGAAAAAAGCCGTACCGGTATAGCGGTAAAGGTATTTCAGATAATACTGGGAATTATCTTATTAAGTGCCGCAATACAGATAATCTTTGTGGGCAGAGTAGGACATCCCGGGGATGATTTCTTCGGAGCAATAGCCACACTTTATACCGAGGGCATGAAGCTGATGGGCGGCGGTGTTATAGGCGGCCTTCCTGCATTTTTACTTTTACTTTTCGGCCATGTGGGAGCTATTGTTATAATTATCCTTATTATATTTGTGTTTGTTATGTTTATCAGCAGAAAGACCCTTATGGACTTTTTAACCGCAGTTAAAAAGCCTGTTCAGAAGGTGGCTGATACAGCAAAGGAAAAGCACGAGATACGCAAGGAAGAGTTGGAGCTTATGCGACTTGAAAAGCGTGAGCGTGAGCGTGCTGAGTTTGAGGAGCGTGAAAGAAGGCTTCAGAAGATGCGTGAGCTTGAGGCCGCAGGAAAAACCGCAAGAAAGCCTGACCTTGACAGAGACAGCAAGGAGGCCATGAAAAAGGCTGACGATGACAGCAATATATTTATAAACAAGCTGAATAATTACAATGACAAGCCTGTGGATAAAAATACCGATCCTTTATATGATGAGGATGATACTCCGGTTTCCACCGGTAACGGTAAGCTCCCCGAAATAGTGCCTGAGGATAATATTCACACCTCTGCTGAGGTTTTACCTGAGGTTACGGTATCGGTAAGTAAAAGCGAAATTGAGCTTGGCGGAGTTACCACATTACCCGATGATGAATTACCTCCCGTGCCTGATTATCCCCCTGAGCCGGTTGACCCCATAAAGGCGGCAGTAAGTATGTATGTGGAGGAAACCGCAAAGGAAGACTTTGACCCTGTACAGGAAAATGAGATCACACCTCCCCCTGCACCTGATTACAATGAAGAGGAAGTGGCTGAGGATGATGAGCAGTATGTTCTCCCCCCGACCACACTTCTTGATGATATAGTATTATCCAAAAATGAAGTTGATGCCAGAGCCGAGCTTGAACAAAACGCAAGAACAATAGTAGATGCTTTAAGCTCCTTTGGTGTACAGACAAAGATAGTAGGCGTATGCCGCGGACCTTCTGTTACAAGATACGAATTACAGCCGGCGGCGGGTGTAAAAATCTCAAAGATAACCGGCCTTGCAGATGATATTGCCCTTAACTTAGCCGCATCCGGTATTCGTATAGAAGCACCAATCCCCGGAAAGCCTGCGGTAGGTATTGAAGTTCCTAATAAAAAGGTGGATTCAGTACCCTTCAGAGAGCTTATTGAAAGTCCTGCCATAGTTGATAACAAGAGTAAGTTAGCGGCTGTTTTAGGTAAGGATATTTCCGGCGAAATTATGATAGCTGATATTGCCCAGATGCCCCATTTACTTGTAGCCGGTACCACAGGTTCCGGTAAGTCGGTATGCGTAAACTCAATTATCATGTCAATACTTTTCCGTTCTACCCCCGAAGAGGTAAGATTTATAATGATCGACCCCAAGGCGGTTGAATTTATGATCTATAACGGCATACCCCACCTTCTTATACCGGTAGTCACCGACCCTAAAAAGGCGGCAGGTGCTCTTGCCTGGGCGGTAGGGGAAATGCTTAAAAGATACAATCTCTTTTCTGAGCATAATGTCCGTAATCTTGCAGGCTATAACGCAATAGCCGAGAAAAACGAGGAACTGAAAAAGCTGCCTCAGATAGTTATCTTTATAGATGAGCTTGCGGATCTTATTATGGCATCCAAAAACGAGGTTGAGGACAGTATATGCCGTTTAGCGCAAATGGCTCGTGCGGCAGGTATGCACCTTGTAATTGCAACTCAGCGACCCACGGTGGATGTTGTAACCGGTCTTATTAAGGCCAATATTCCAAGCCGTATAGCCCTTAAGGTAAGCAGCGGTGTTGACAGCCGTACAATTATTGATGAGCAGGGCGCAGAAAAGCTCCTTGGTAAGGGCGATATGCTTTTCCGTTCAACTGCCATGCCAAAGCCTGCCCGAATACAGGGCTGCTGGATATCCGATAGGGAAATCGACAGGGTAGTCACCTTTATCAAGAACTCCTTTGTACTTGACTATGACGAGGAGGTTATCAGGGAAATTGACCAGCACGCCGCTAAGGTGGGTACTAATGACAAGAAATCCGGCGGTGATGCCGTTGAAAGCGGCGATATTGATGTTAATGACGAAAAGCTGGAGGAGGCAATCCGCATAGTGGTTGAAGCCGGACAAGCCAGCACCAGTGCATTACAGCGCCGTTTAAAGCTGGGCTACGGTCGTGCCGCAAGGCTTATTGACATTATGGAGGAAATGGGTGTTGTAGGTCCTTCAGAAGGAAGTAAGCCAAGACAGGTGCTTATGACCAGAGAACAGTATTATGAAAGACAGATGAATAATAAGGAATAACGCTTAAAAGGCGGTAGGTATGCCCTCCGCCTTTTATAATTGAAAGGAAATCTTATGCCGTTTTTATCTATTTCAAGGGCTGATATGAAGGAAAGGGGAATAGACTCCCTTGACTTTATCTGTATCACCGGGGATGCCTATGTGGATCATCCCTCATTTGGTATAGCAATTATATCCCGTATGCTTGAAAGCTGTGGGGCTACCGTGGGAATTATAGCCCAGCCGGTAACCGACGAGGATTATAAAAAACTGGGTGAGCCTAACTATTGCTTTTTAGTTACCGGCGGTAATATAGACAGCATGGTATCAAACTACACCGTATTTAAAAAGAAAAGATGGGATGATGCCTACTCAGAAGGGGGCAGGGGCGGTAAAAGACCCGACAGGGCGGTTACTGTTTACTGCAATAACCTGAAAAGGCTTTTCCCCCATAAGCAGATAGCCATAGGCGGCCTTGAAGCCAGCCTTCGCCGTTTTGCCCATTATGACTACTGGGCGGATAAGGTTATGCCCTCTGTACTTGTGGACAGCAAGGCAGAGCTTTTGATGTACGGCATGGGTGAGCTTACAATAGTACAGCTTTACAATGAATTAAAGTCCGGAAGGCAGTTATCCGAAATCCACGATATAAGAGGCACTTGCTATCTTACAAAACCGGAAAACACCCCCTTAGGGGCGGTACAATGTGACAGCTTTGAAATAGTAAGCGAAAATAAAAAGGCTTATGCAAAATCCTGCCGACAGCAGTATGATGAGCAGGATGAGGTATACGGAAGGACTATAATACAGCGTCACGGAAACATGATGCTGGTACAAAATCCCCCTCAGAGAAGCCTTACCCAAAGTGAATTTGACAAGGCCTATGAGCTTCCATATATGAAGGCATATCACCCCTGTTATGAAAAGGGGGGCGGAGTGCCGGGCATACAGGAGGTGGAGTTTTCCATAACCCACAACAGAGGCTGTTTCGGATATTGTAATTTCTGCTCTATTGCCTTACACCAGGGCAGAAGAATTCAGACAAGAAGCCAGCAGTCGGTAATAAATGAGGCCATTGACCTTACCAACAAGCCTAACTTCAAGGGCTATATCCATGATATAGGAGGTCCCACCGCAAACTTCCGCAGAACCTCCTGTGATAAACAGCTTGAGCACGGACTTTGCAAGGGTAAAAAATGCCTTGCTCCAACCCCCTGTCCTGCCTTAAAGCCGGATCACAGCGAATATTTACAGCTTCTGCGTAAAATAAGAAGCCTTAAAAAGGTTAAAAAGGTATTTATCCGTTCCGGTATAAGATATGACTATATGATGCAGGATAAGGACGACACCTTCTTTAAGGAACTGGTTGAGCATCATGTCAGCGGTCAACTTAAAGTTGCCCCGGAGCACGCAAGCAACAAGGTGCTTGATCTTATGGGAAAGCCCCATATTGAGGTTTATGAGGAATTTGAAAAGAAATTCTACAAATACACAAAACAATGCGGCAAGGAGCAGTATTTAGTGCCTTACCTTATGTCCTCCCACCCGGGCTGTACCATAAAGGAAGCGGTGGACTTAGCGGTATTCCTTAAAAAGCACAATATCCGCCCTGAGCAGGTACAGGACTTTTATCCCACCCCCGGCACTATCTCCACAGCCATGTATTATACAGGACTTGACCCTTATACAATGAAGGAGGTTTATGTTCCCCGCAGTCCTGCCGAAAAGGAAATGCAGAGAGCCTTACTTCAGTATTTCAAAAAGGAAAACAAGCAGATAGTTGCAAGGGCGCTTATAAGAGCAGGCAGGCGTGACCTTATAGGCCACGGCCCTGATTGTCTTATAACTCCCGAGGGACTTAATTTAACTACCGATAAGGATAAAAGGGTAAAGAACAATGGCAGAAGACCGACTCAGACAAAGGGCTCTTCAGGCAAGAAGGGCAAGGGTAGAAAGAGAACTTAAAAAGCACAGCGAAATTATAGTAGGGGTTATATTAACCCTGTTAGCAACGCTTTTTCTCTATCTTAATGAGCAATATTTTAAAATAGAGGGACTTGCCACCTTAGATAGCCTGGGTGGTAAGCCCACCCCGCTTGTAGACTTTCCTGTGGGGGATGAAATGCAGGTGCATTTTATAGATGTGGGGCAGGGGGATTGTTCTCTTATATTAACAGAGGATACAGCGGTACTTATAGACTGCGGCGAAAAAAGTAAAATGCCGGATGTGTATAAGTATCTTATGAGCATGGGAATAACTCACCTTGATTACCTTATATGCACCCACCCCCATTCCGACCATATAGGGGGAATGGCAAAGCTGCTGGATTTTTTCACAACAGACTGTATAATAATGCCGGATATCCCAGGAAATATGACAGTAACCACATTTTCATATACCAATCTTCTTAAAACCGCAGAAAGAAAAAACATCCCCATAAGGCTTGTTTATACCACAGACGAGATTAAGGTAAAGGACAGCTATACTATTGATATTATCGCCCCTGTAAATGACTATGAGGAAATAAATAATTATTCCATAGTTTGCAGGATAAAAAACGGCGTACATAGCTTTTTATTTACCGGGGATATAGAAAAGGCTGCTGAGGAGGATATAATCCGTGCCGGCAAGGATATAAGGGCGAATGTTATAAAAGTACCCCACCACGGAAGCGACACCTCAAGTACAGAGGATTTTTTATACGAGGTAATGCCTGATTACAGCGTTATATGTTGCGGTGAGGGAAATGACTATGACCACCCCCACAAGGAAATAATGGCATTATACAGAGGCTTTGGCATAGATACCTATGTCACCGCCTTTAACGGAAATATAGTTTTTGTAAGCAAGGACAACAAGCTATCTGTTGTCAGCGAGTATTAAAGGAGGAAGTATGATATTTTGTGACAGATTTGAGGGCGAGTATGCTGTAATGACAGAAAATGACCGTACCTTCAATGTAAAAAAGGAATTTGTAAGAGAGGATGTTAAAGAGGGCATGGCGGTAATATTAAAGGATGGAATATATATCCCCGATAACGATGCCACTAAAACCCAAAGAGAAAAAAACAACGCTCTTTTACAAAAGCTGTTAAGTAAATAAAAAATCCCGTACCGTATGGTACGGGATTTTTTTAAGCCTCTTCCATGGCCTTTTGTATTTCCTGCTGGGATGCGGTAAGATAACCGTCTATAAATGTATTTATAACAGAACGGTAGGTTCCTATGGGGTTATTTATAAACTTTCTTTCCATTTCCTCTGCGGCATTTAGTGTGGGGGCAAACAGCTTTAATTCCATAAAATCATCTCCCCCAAGCTCATTTATAAATCTCACATGGAAATGATAACCTTTAGGAAGGGGAATTATCTCAAACTTAATAGCCTTCTCCATTTTTACTGCGGCAGTCAGCTTCTTTGCATAATATACAGCGTCCTCCCTTATGGTAAGGGGAATAGAGTTTGCAAGCTCCAAGGCAAGATAATTGCTTTTTGCTGTGGGCTTTACCATATAATCTCCGTCAGGGAGCTTTTCGGTTTCGACTATGCCCCTTTCCTTTAAGTCGTCAAAGCAAAGACAAAAATCAAAGTACAGCACAAAGTCATAATCCACCGTACAGCACATAAGCTCTTCTTTTGTCATCTGGCCTACCTTACGGAGAATATAGCAGATAAGAACCTCAATATCCTTTTCTTCATAAAGGGTTAGCTTAGGTACAGGTACACTCATAATTTAACCTTTCCGTCATATAAGAAATGACAACAACGCAAGATTTACAGCAGATTCAATGCAGGGTACTGCTCTTGGTACTATGCAGGGGTCATGTCTGCCTTTTATCTGTAATACTTCTTCAGTCATGGTGGTATAGTCAACAGTATTCTGGGGCCTTGAAATTGAGGGGGTGGGCTTTATAGCTACCCTTAATATAATAGGCATTCCGCTGGAAATACCGCCTAATATACCGCCGTGATTATTTGTTCTTGTTTTTATCTCCTTATGATCAATATAGAATTCATCATTATTTTCACTTCCGAAAAGTGCGGCCGCCTCAAAGCCAACCCCGAATTCAATACCCTTTACCGCAGGAACACCGAATACAAGCTGGGATATGCGGTTTTCAAGTCCGTCAAACATAGGTGAGCCTACACCCACAGGCATACCCAGTGTACAGCACTCAATAATTCCTCCCACAGAGTCAAGGTTATTAAATGCACCGGTTATAACATTTCTCATAAGCTGATCGTTTGCCGTATCAATAAGGGGAAGGTATCTGCTTCTTACTCTTAAAAGCTGCTCCTTATCCACATTTACAGGATCAAAGGACTGATCTTTTACTTCGCCTATTGCCTTAATATGAGCACCGGTCACAATGCCCTTTTGCAGTAAAATCTGATCTGCCACCGCACCGGCAAAAACAAGCGGGGCGGTAATTCTACCGGAAAAATGTCCTCCGCCTCTTAAATCATTTGCCCCGTTATAACGGATATAGCCTGTATAATCTGCGTGTCCCGGCCTTGCAAGATGACTTACGCTTTTGTAGTCATTTGAACGCTGATCCTTATTGCAGATAACACAGCATATAGGTGTACCTGTAGTAACATTATCCACTACACCCGACACTATATGAGGAAAATCCGTTTCACTTCTTGCGGTACTTGTACCGTCAGCCTTAGGGGCTCTTCTTGCGGTATATTCCAGTATTTTATCAAAATCAAGGGTGATACCTCCCGGTATACCCTGTATAACAACGCCTATAGCCTTACCGTGGGACTCTCCGAATATGGAAAAGGAGAGATTTCCCGCTTTAAATTCTGAAGCCATAATCTACCTCCGGGATAAATAATAACTACTTAAATAATACTATATTTTCATAAAAAAGTCAAGAAATCATAAAACCCCCTCATAAACCGGGACAGCCCTGAATATAAATACAAAAACAGGACGGTGATATTGTGACTTATAAAAACGACTTTGTAAAAAATACCGCATTATTGTTTATTTCAATGCTTATTACAAAAATAGTAGGGGCATTATTTAAAATCCCCCTTACAAATATAATCGGCGGAGTGGGTATGGGCTATTATTCCACCGCCTACAGCCTTTATTCTCCGGTATTCGCAGTAACAGCCGCCGCTGTACCTACAGTTATTGTAAAGGCCGTGGCAAGCTCCTGCAGGTATTCCGATAATATCCACTTAGGAAGGGTAATTAAAACCGCCATAATTCTTTTCGGGGGAATAGGTCTTACAGGTACTGTGCTTATGCTTGCGGTATGTAAGCCCTTTGCCCATTTTGTGGCAGGCTCTCCCGAAAGCTTTATATGTATAGCCCTTATATCTCCCTCGGTTTTAATCTGCTGTATTTCAGCCATATTTAAGGGGTATTATGAAGGGGTATGCAATATGGGACCCAGCGCCTTTTCAAATATCCTTGAAGCGGTAAGCCGTGCTGTATTCGGACTTTCTGCGTCATATATTGCTATAAGCTACGGAATGGATTGCTATAATAAGGGTCTGCCGATATTCGGAAAAATTGCCCTTTCGGATACAAAGGCTATGGAATATATTTTGCCCTATGCCGCCGCAGGGGCGGTTTTAGCGGTAACAATATCCGAATTTGTTTCCCTTATCTGCCTTACGATAAAATTTCGCACAGATAAAACCAGACCCCCAATAAGACTTTTTAAGCCAAAGGATTACAGCTTTAAGGCAATAGCCAAAAAGCTAATAAGCGACAGTATACCTATTGCCTTAGGAATGGTGGCTGTAAATCTCTATTCCTTTATTGACCTTATTACCGTACCCCGTTGTATAGGCTTTGCCATATATGATAATGCGGCATATTTTACCGACACCATGGGAAATATTATAAAGGAGCAGGGGGGCTCATTAAGATTATCCGGCTTTTTATACGGAAGCTACACCGGAGTTGCAACCACCGTGTTTATGCTTATTCCCTCGTTTACCGCCGGCTTTGGCAGAAGCGCCCTGCCGGAAATCGCCGGAAGCTATGCAAGAGGGGATAAGAAAAGCTTTAATAAAAGGCTGTCGGTGGTTTTAAAATCAAATTTCCTTTTAGGCTTTCCCTTGTACATGGGGCTTGCGGCCCTTTGTGAGCCGGTGCTGTACTTACTCTATTCCTCAAGACCCGGGGAAGCGGGGGTATCGGTTTTGCCCTTGTTTATACTTTGCATAGGGGGAATTTTCTACACCCTTGCCGGAACCTTCTTCGGGGTGCTTCAGGTAATAGACAGAGGGGATATTCCTATAAAGCTCACCCTTATTTCAGCGGCAATAAAGCTCATTCTTAATGTATTTTTAATCACCCTACCGGAAATAAATATAACCGGTGCCGCACTATCCACCGTAGTTTCCCAGGGGGCAGCCGCCCTTTTAGGATACCTTGCCATAGAAAATGTTACAAGATCTGAGTTTAATATCCTGAAATCAATGGCGTCCCCCCTTATAAGCGGTATACTATGCGGTATTACCGCCTATATTGTATACAGCAACACAGCCCTTTTTGATAATTCGGTAATAAGGCTGGCAATTTCAGTTTTAGCAGGAGGGATAGTGTATATTATTTCAGTTACTTTAACCGGCGGTTTACCCGTAAAAAGGCTTTTTAAAAGAAAATCCCTTAAAAAATCCCCTGTTTACTTGAAAAATCCCTGAATTTGGAGTATTATATAAGTGAATAAATAAAAAGGATGTGTAATATTGGATTTTGAATTCAAGGATAAGTATAATATTGATGATCTTTTAAAGGTCACCGAAATACTAAGAAGTGAAAACGGCTGTGTATGGGACAGGGAACAGGATCACAAGTCCATACGCATGAACGTGCTTGAAGAAGCCTATGAGGTAATGGAGGCAATAGACACCGATGAGGCGGCTATGCTGAAGGAGGAGCTGGGAGATTTATTATTCCAGGCGGTTTTCCATTGTCAGATAGAAAAGGAAAGAGGCAGATTTCAGTTTGACGATATTTGTGATGATGTGGCAAAGAAAATGATTTACCGCCACCCCCATGTTTTCGGTACTGTATCTGTAGAAAATTCAGATGAGGTACTTAAAAATTGGGATCAGCTGAAGAAAAAATCTAAGGGTCAGGAAACCCTTGCTGATACCCTCGACAGCGTTCCTAAGGTGCTTCCTGCACTTATGAGAGCCCAGAAGGTAAGCAAGCGTCTTTCCAATGCAGGGGTATCAAATGCCGACACCGGGGAGCTTTTTGACAGCATAAGAAATAAACTAAATGAGCTTGAAAGTGCTGTAAATATGGAAAAAGATACTGATATTGAGGAAAATTTGGGCTTGTTATTGTATGAAATTTGCAATTTATCACGATTTATTAAAAAAGATAGTGAAAAAGCCTTGACATTTTCGACAAATAAGGTTATAATGCGGTTTAGGGCTATCGAACAGAAACTTGCCAATGAGGGCAGAGGACTCGAGGATTTGGGTGAGAGTGAACTGCATGAGCTTTGGAAGAAGCTGTAAATTAAGTCCAATGTATGCTATAAGCATAAATAATAATTAAATTCATCTTGGAGGATTTTAAAAATGACAAAGGCAGAATTAGTAGCAAAGGTTGCTGAAAAGGCAGAAATTTCTAAGAAGGATGCTGAAAAGGCACTTTCTGCAGTTATCGACACAATCACAGAAACTCTTGAAAAGGGTGACAAGATCCAGCTCGTTGGCTTTGGTACTTTTGAAGTTCGTGAGCGTGCAGCTCGTAAGGGTATCAACCCCCAGACAAAGAAGGCTATCAAGATCAAGGCAACTAAGGTTCCCGCATTCAAGGCAGGCAGCGCTCTTAAGAACGCAGTTGCAGGCAAGTAATTTAAGCCGATTAACAGGGCAGAGCAATCTGCCCTTTTTTATTTTAACAAAGGGAGGATATATGCGACTCGATAAATATCTGAAGGTATCCCGTCTTATAAAGCGCAGAACGGTGGCCAATGAGGCCTGTGATGCGGAAAAGATAACGGTAAACGGTAAAATTGCTCGTGCCTCCTATGATGTTAAGGTGGGGGACGAAATAGAAATAAACATGGGCAGAACACCCCTTAAAGTAAAGGTTTTAAAGGTGGTAGAGGTTGTGGGCAAGGACGGTGCTTCCGACCTGTATGAAGTAATTTAATATGAATATTTGTCCTGTGCTGTGAATAATATAGCACAGGACATTTTTTATTGGGGTGATAAAATGGAGCAACAGCTGACCTTACTTAACAGAAAAAGTCTTACAGTAGACAGGGTAGAGGAGATAATAAGCTACTCAGATGAGCTTATTGTACTTTTTACCAAAACCGGAGATTTAAGAATACGGGGAAAAAGCCTTAACATAATCTCTGCCTTTGCAAATGACAGCGATACTGTGGAGATAGAGGGAACAATTCGATCTCTTTATTTTGAAGACAATGAGGAAATATATCAGGACAACATTATAAACAAAATATTCAGATAGGAGAAAAAATGACCGAATTTCAGATACTGAGCGTTTTTATAATATCAGGAATAATGCTGGGGATATTATATGAGCCCTTAAGGGCTGTAAGGTATCTTATCCCCCATAATAAAATCGCTTTGAATACAGAGGATTTTATTTACCTTGGGCTATGGGGTGTTATATTATTTGCCGTAAGCCTTAAGATTACCGGAGGACTGTTTTCAATAGCATATCTGCCCTTTACCGCCCTTGGGGCAATAGCCTATATGCTTACCGTGGGACGGCTTACAGGGGTAATTATGAAATATATTACAAAGGTGGTAAAGCATATAATATTTCTTATTTTAAAGCCCTTTAAAAATTTGTTTGTGTTTATTGCACAAAAAGTTAAAATCCCCTTTGTAGCCCTGTACAAAAAATTAGAAAATTATACAAAAAAGCCACAAAATAACTTGCAAAATGCCCCTGTAATAGGTTATAATACAATACATAGAAATGAAAGGGGTGAAGAAGATGGTTTCAGAAGCAAAATTAAAGTCAAAATCAGGTAAAAGAAATGTATTATTGATCCCCTTTATTTTAATATTGATTGTGACTCTCTGTTATGTTGGGTACAGCTTTATTACACTTCAGATTGAAATTAACAATAAAAACGCCCAGCTTCAGCAGATAACTGAACAGACAGAGCAGATAAAGGCTCAGAACCAGCTTCTTATCCGTTATTCAGAGGACGATTACAAGGTAGAGTATATTGAGAACATAGCAAGAGAGGATCTTGACTATGCACTCCCCGAGGAAAGAATATACTACATAGTACCGATAGACTGATTTTTACTTAAAATAATAACTCCTGTACCTTGTACAGGAGTTTTTTATTTATAAAACAGTATATTCTAAGTTTTCGTAGTGCAGCTTTACACCTATATCCGTATCCATAGGAAGTAATGCCATGGCTATAAAAAGCTCATCCCCGGTATTTACATCTTTAAGGGTGGCATATTCTCCCTCGATTTTTATTACAATATAATCCTTAGGCTCCATGATAAATTCCTCCTTTTTTATAATTTTAGCATACAGAAGGATTTTTTACAAGACATAATAAAAATTTTCTTTAACCACTTGAAAGAAAAATGACCTTGTGTTATACTTTCCTAAGATATGCAAATGAAAGGAGGATATAAATGAAGGATCTGACCAAGGGCGGAATTTTAAAGCCCATGCTTTTGTTTTCTCTTCCTATTTTACTTGGTAATATTTTTCAGCAGGCATATAACCTTATAGATATAATTATAGTAGGAAAGTTAGGCAACGACGCACTTTCGGCTGTGGGGGCAACCACCTCTGTGGTATCTCTTTTATTTAATATAATAAACGGACTTTGTACCGGCTTTGCCATATCCGTATCCCGACATTACGGGGCAGGGGATCATGAAAAAATGCGTAATATAATAGGCGGTATGATAACCTATTCAGCAATAGCCACAATAGGGGTAACTGTTATCTGTCTTGTATTTACAGACCCCTTATTAAGACTGCTTAACACTCCCCCTGAAATATTTGACAATGCCGGCGCATATCTTAAAATAGTGGTTGCAGGACTTGTTGTCACCCTTATATATAACCTGGAGGCATCTATATTAAGAGCAGTGGGCAACAGCGTAGTTCCTCTTATAATCCTTATTATATCCGCTGTTTTAAATGTGGGATTAGATATATTGTTCATATTCGGATTTAATATGAATGTTTCCGGTGCGGCTCTTGCCACCGTATTTGCTCAGCTTTTATCCGCTGTGGTATGCTTTATCTATCTTGTAAAGAAATGCCCCTTCTTAAAGCTGAAGCTAAGGCATTTTAATCATAACGGCTATTGCCATTCAGGGCTTTTAGCATCGGGTGTTGGTATGGCGCTTATGTACTCAATAGTGGATATAGGCTCTATTGTACTTCAAAACGGCATAAACGGTTTAGGTACTTCTATTATTCCTGCCCATACAGCGGCAAGAAAGATATTCGGCTTTACCATTCTTCCCTTTTCCTCTTTAAGTGCCACCTTAGTGACCTTTGTAAGCCAGAATTTAGGCGCAGGAAAGCCCGACAGAATAAAAAAGAGCATCCGCTATGCCATACTTGTTGGCTGCGGCTGGGCTACTGTTGCAATTCTTATAATATTCTTTTTCGGAAATTTCCTTGTAGGCATGATTGTATCAGAGGATGACGGCACTATAATTAAAACCGCTGTTGATTATCTTAAAATAAACGTACCCTTTTATTATGCCCTTACTGTTCTTTTGTCCCTACGCTGTACCCTTCAGGGACTCGGCAAAAGCACAATTCCCATTATTGCAAGCATTATAGAAATGGTATGGAAGATTATTACCGTTATATTTATTATCCCTGTGCTTGGTTATTTCGGTGTTGCCATATCAGAGCCTATAATATGGGTTTTAAGCGGTATTTTAGTTACGGTGATTACAATAAAAACTTTAAAAAAGATGATTAAGGATATTGAAATTTAAAACAAGTTGTAGTATAATATTTATGTAGCATTTTTTCAGAGGAAATTTTTAACAGGGAGAGGATATGTCTATGAATATCTGGCATGACATTGATAAAAACAGAGTTACCGCCAATGACTTTGTAGCGGTAGTTGAAATTTCAAAGGGCAGTAAGGCAAAGTATGAGCTGGACAAGAAAAGCGGCGTGCTTATCCTTGACAGAATACTTTACACCTCCACCCACTATCCTGCAAACTACGGCTTTATCCCCAAGACCCTTGCGGATGACGGTGACCCCCTCGATGTACTTGTATTATGTAATGAGCCTCTTGTTCCCATGGTGCTTGTACAGTGCTATCCCATCGGTGTTATAAACATGATGGACAACGGCAAAATGGACCAGAAGATAATAGCCATTCCCTTTGAGGATCCCAACTATAATTCCTACAGAAGCATTGAGGGACTTCCTACTCATATCTTTGATGAAATGCTTCACTTCTTCAGAGTATATAAGCAGCTTGAGGGCAAGGAAACCGCAGTAAATGAGGTTATGGGACACAAGGCGGCGGTAGACATTATAAACGAGTGTATCGAAAATTACGCTAATGTGTTCGGCGATAAGTACGATGTTGATCCTGGCAAGTAAATCCCCAAGACGACAGCAGTTACTCAGTAAAGCCGGTTATGAATTTACGGTAGATCCTGCCACAGGGGAGGAGATACTTCCGGACAATATAACTCCGGGAGATGCGGTTTTACTTTTATCAAGGCAAAAGGCCGCAGAGGTATCATTAAGGCATAAGGGAGATATAATCCTTGGTGCTGATACGGTGGTAGCCCTTGATAATAAAATATTAGGCAAGCCTGCTACTAAAGAGGATGCCTTTGATATGCTTTCCATGTTATCGGGAAAGACCCATTCGGTATACACGGGAGTGTGTATCATAAGTGGGGATAAGGAGATAAGCTTTAACAGTAGGACAGATGTTACCTTTCTTACCCTTACACCTTCTCAGATAAGGGAATACATAGCCACCGGTGAGCCTATGGATAAGGCAGGGGCTTACGGTATTCAGGGCAAGGGCGGTGCTTTTGTCAGCAGCATAAAGGGAGATTATGACAATGTTGTGGGACTTCCCGTAAAGGCTGTAACAGATAAGCTGAAGGAATTTTTTAATTGTTAATTAGTACCATGGGGGTACTGATATATATGTTAATCAGAAAGGGAGAAAACCAATGAAGTATCTTAACAATCCGTTTACAAGAGATGTAACCGCATACGACGGCGAAGTTTTTGAAGAGGTAAGAGTAGTCAACGACAAGATTTATCTGTCAAATGGTGCTATTATCAAGCAGAACAATGACGGTAAGTATTTTGATATCTCTACCAGTGAAAAGTACGGAACTGTATTTGAAGCTGACGGTCCCGACGAGATCGGCAGAATTATCGGCTATGCTATCGTAACTGATTCAGGTACAACCGACTATTTTGCATTTTGATTGATTTTTTGCAAAATAAGCCCTCCGGGAATTAGCCGGAGGGCTTTTTATTTTTTATTTGTCCATTTAAGGCAGACGAGGGAGGCAGGAAGCGTATTCACCGGGGAAGCACCGGAGCTTTCAGCAAATTCAGGCCGGCAGGATATTGAAATAAATCAGTAATTTTAAAATATCGAGTTGACAATTTCTTAATAATATGATAAAATAATATAGTAAATTAAATACAGCAAACGACACACGTTTTACCTTTTGGTATGTAAATCTGATTACGGTACTTAAAATCAGTCAGATCATGCCAATATGGTAGGGCGTGTTTTTTGTTTGCCCGAAAGGAGTAATTTTATGCCGAAAAATCAATTTCAAAGGTGCATATTTGCACTTATTACCGTGATAATCACGGTACACGCCTATGTTTTTTACAGCCTTTATGTGGTAAACGGTAGTACCCTTATGAGCGTCACAGGAGCCACAAGCGTTCTTTCTGCCATTGATAAACAGGGCGGAGTTTTACTCTGCGGACACATGGCACCTATTTGGGCGGTGGTGATAGTGGAGTTTTTATTTGCCTACATAATCGAAATTTTTGTGGGAAGTCCTGCCTCCTTCAGACTTGCAAGCAAGGTGTTCGACATTACCAAAACCCACCCTGTTATGTTTGAAACCGCCGTTATCTGTGCTACCGTGGGGATTATGTGTCCGGTTATGAGCTTTATTGCGGCATGGCTTTATTATCCCTACTATGCCGGATTTTCCATACTGACATTACTGGCAGACTGGATAAAGCTGGTATGCTTTAATTTCCCCTTTGCCTTTTTCAGTCAGCTGTTTTTTATTCAGCCCATTGTAAGGACTGTATTTAAGCTGATATTTGTAAGAAAATCCAAGGCAGAATAATTATAACCCCAATAAAGATAAAGCACAATTTAAAATTACACAAAGAGCTATACCAAGGGCAGTAGGTAAAACTATCGACAGCAGGGTATAGCTTATTTTTTTGGTTTCCTTATAGATAGTGATACAGGTAGTGGAGCAGGGAAAATGAAACATAGTAAAGCAAAGCATACAAACAGCGGTTTTTATACTCCAGCCGTTATTTATAAGAAGCTCCCTTAAAGCGTCATTCCCCGAAAGCTCAGCTATACTGCCCCCTTCAATATAGGACATAATTATAATAGGCACTACTATTTCATTTGCCGGAAAGCCTAAGATAAATGCAAATAAAATTACCCCGTCAAGCCCCATTATCCCACCAATACCATCAAAAGCCCCGGTACAATAGGAAAGCAGGGAAATATCGTTTATGCTTAAATTAGCAAGCAGCCAAATAACAAGACCGGCAGGTGCTGAAACTATAACCGCCCTTAAAAGTATCTTTACAGTCCTGTCAAATAGAGAACGCACCAGCACCTTTTCTATTTTCGGCATACGATAAGGGGGTAATTCCAAGGCAAATGAGGAGGGCTCGCCTTTAAGGATAGTAAGGCTCAGAAGCTTAGTAGCAAAAAGGGATGCCCCCACAGATACTATCAGTACAAGGGTAAGCCCCAAGGCCTTTGCCATTCCCTCAAAAACACCTGCCCCGGTAATTAAAAACATAGATATAATGCTTATAAGGGTGGGAAATTTTCCGTTACAGGGAATAAATGCAGATGTAAGTATGGCGCAAAGTCTTTCCCTTTTGCTGTCTATTATTCTTGCCCCTGTAACACCGCAGGCATTACAGCCAAGGCTCATACACATACTAAGTGCCTGTTTTCCGCAGGAATGAGCCTTTTTTAAAGCCCCGTCAAGGTTAAAGGCTATACGGGGTAAAATTCCACCATCCTCAAGCAAGGTAAAAAGGGGAAAGAATACAGCCATAGGGGGAAGCATTACCGCCACCACCCAGCCTGTTACCCTTATAATACCCTCACATATAAGGCTGTTTATAATATCAGAGCAATTTATATCCGAAAGAAATCCGGATACTAATATTTCCCCCTTGGTAAAAAGCTGCGACAAAAGGGAGGAGGGGTAATTTGCCCCGTTTACCGTCAGCCATAATATTATCATCAGCATAAGTATCATAATAGGAACGGCGGTTATTTTCCCGGTAAGGATTTTATCCGCCCGGCTTTCTGCTTTTTTGCCTTTGTTTGCAGTAACACATTCACTGCATATCCCCTCAGCGGTAAGGAAAATACAGGATATAATATTATCCCTCAGCTTTTGCAAAGTAAGGTTATTTTGCGCCAGAATTTCATCTGTATTATCTTTATTAAACCCCATATCCTCTGATAAACACCTTAAAGCATAAAACCGACTGTTTATCTCAGGTGGGGGACTGTTAAGGCTTAAAAATCCGGAAATTGCATTTTCTATATCCCTTGTATAACGGGACTTAAAGCAGGGAAGTGTATTATCTACCGCCTTATATAGGGTGTCGTAAAATTCCTTTAGTCCCTCCTTATTTCTTGCGGACATTTTTACCACCGGACAGGATAAAAGCTCTGATAACCGTTTTTCATCCACGGTTATTTTTCTTTTTCTTGCCTCGTCCGCAAGATTAAGCACAAGTATTACATTATCGGTTATTTCCATAGCCTGTATGGCAAGATTTAAATTCCTTTCAAGCAGGGAGCAATCACATACTATAACTGTAATATCCGGCTTTTCAAGGCAGATAAAATCCCTTGCTATTTCCTCCTCCGGGGAATGTGCCATAAGGGAATATGTTCCCGGAAGATCGGTTATTTCAAAAATCCTGTCCTTATATTTAAAATACCCGGTGGCATTTTCAACTGTTTTTCCTGCCCAGTTTCCGGTGTGCTGTTTAAGTCCTGTAAGCAAATTAAAAAGAGTGCTTTTGCCCACATTGGGATTTCCTGCCAAGGCTACCCTTACCTTATTATCCATATAGTGTCCGCCTTTCATAAAATTACGGTATTAACACTATATGCAAAAATAAAAATCGGCGTACCTTAATACGCCGATTTACATTACTTATTATTCTTATTATCGGTAAGGATAACCTCATCGCCCTCGTTAAGGCCGCTTAGTATCTCAATATATCCTCCTGCGGTAGCACCTACCTCAACAGGCATATCGTATTTTTCCTCACCCTGCAATATACTGCAATAATACTTCTGTCCGTCCTTTTTGACAGCCTGCTCAGGTACTGCAAGCACATTGTCACGCTGAACGGTTATAGCCTGAATGGTAGCCCAGCCTGCAACTACCTGCGCCGCACCCTTGTTATCCTCAAGTACCTGCTTTAAGCTATCCTCCGTCAGATGAACAGCGGAGTATTTCTTAGCCTTGCTTGACGCATCCTCAGGGGCGGTATCCGGTGCTGCTGTAACCTTTGCATCATAGGTCTTGTCATTTACCACAATACTTACATCCATACCAAAGCGGAGATTTCTTCCGCCGCCCTGGTCATTGAAAAAGTAAAGGGAATTTTCATCAACTATGGTACAAAGATTTTTTCCTGCGCCTATATCCTCACCGGTGGCGGCATAGGTACATTCAAGTATCATGCCGTCAAAGGGAGCAATAACCACAGCGGCATCTCTTTGAGCCTGGAGCTTATCCAGTTCAATCTGAAGATAACCCTTCTGTACAGAATTACCCTCTGCGGCAATCTTTATTTTAAGCTCGTTTATCTGAAAATCAATATCGGTGGTATCCATGGACATAATGACATCACCCTCATTAACCTTTGAGTTTCTCATGGCATTATTCATGGAGATTTTTCCGTCATAGGGGGCGGTAAATGACACAGACTTAGAAAAGCTTGCAGTAGCAGGAACCTTCTCCTCAGTCTTTATAGTCATTACCGTTGCCTTTGCGGTATCGTAGGTAACCTTTGTTTCGCCTATGGGCTTTACTATCTGAGCATCCACCGGGTCACTATTACAGCCCGACAGACAAACAGCACAGCTAAGGCAAAGCAAAGCCGATATTACAGCTCTAAGTCCTTTTGATTTTTTGTAAGTCATAAGACACCTTAAATTACATTCTTGTGATTATTTCAAGACACATTCTTCCGTTGTGATAGGGGCACTTCCAGGGGTCAACCACAGGCTTGTCAGGGGAGGGAACCTCAGTATCATCCACCTGTGAATGCCATTCGCCGCCCTCTCTCTTATCAATGATATGCTCGGTTATGTACTTCCATAAGCCACGAGCAATATCAAGGTAGCGTGCATCCCCGTATCTCTGATAAGCATTGTAGAAGCCTACAACACCCTCAGCCTGTACCCACCAGATATGCCAGGTGTTTATTACACCCTTTTCAACCTCGTTATTAAGTCTGCCGTGACTGATAGCTCTTTTTGCGATATTTTCAACTATCACCTTGTTCATTTCAGCCACTCTCTTTGATAAATGCTCATCGCCGATAACATCACAGGCTCTGTCCATAAGCCAGGTAGCCTCAATATCATGACCGTAGGAATAAATATCCCCGATTTCATTAAGGTCCTTATCAAAGAACACCATAAGCTGACCTCTTACAGGGTCGTAAATCTTATTAAGCATTATTTCAGTCTGGAAGCGAAGAGCCTTTAATACAGCAGGATTTTTGTCCACTCTGTAAAGCTCAGTATATGCCTCAATAAGGTGCAGGGTAGTGTTCATTGTCTTATCAGCCATAAGGCCGTTTTCGGAAAGGGCATCGTTCGGAATAATGCTCCAATCCTCAGAAAACGCTTCAAGATAAGCAACCTCATCACGACAATGCTTTTCAACTGTTTCAAAAAGTCTTGTGGCAATTTCAAGGGCTTTCTTGTCCTTAGAAGCGTCATAGTAGCTGGATAATGCGTAAATAAAGAATGCCTGGCAGTAGGTATGCTTCATACTGTCATTTACGCTGCCGTCTGCATTAAGCATCCAGTAAACACCGCCGTTTTTCTCGTCGATACAGTGCTTTATCATGAAATTAAAGGCATGGCGTGCCTTTGAAAGACACTCAGGGTCCTTAAGTACCAGATAGCAGTTAGAGTAAAACCATAAAATGCGTGAGTGAAGAATAACACCCTTAGGTGCATCCTTATCAAGTGTGAGATCATTTCCCACATAACCGTAAAATCCGCCCTTTTCCTTGTCTTCGAGCTTATTCCAGAAGGGAATAATATGATTTACAAGTTCATTTTTACATTCTCTAGAAAGCATTTTAATTTCTCCTGATTAAAAAATTTTATTAAGTACAAGTCCTGTTGTGAGCTTGGGATAGAAGTAGGTTGACTTCTGGGGCATTTTTTCTCCCGCAGTAGCCACATCGCTTATCTCAGAAACTCTTGTGGGATTAAGTAAGAAGCAGCAGTCTGCAATACCCTTTTCCACACAGTCAACAGCCTCGTTTGAATCTCTTGTGTAGGTGAGATTTATCTGATTTGCCATGTTCTCCTTATCTATACCGAATATTCTTTCAAGTATAAGAGTATGAAGCACGCTTACATCAAGCTCTCTTAATGCCTTACTTGCATTTGGCATCAGCTTATTCATAACCTCTGTATCCTTTAAGGTAAGAAGGGTATAGCCACCGTTTCTGCAATAAAGCACAAATGCCTTTTTGCCGTTATCATAAGCCTTTGAAAGCTGTGCTTCTGCCTCGTGTCTGTCCTGCATACCGGCAATTTCAAAATAGTCACTGCACTTTTCAATAACAGCATCAATATCAAAATCCTCTAAATCTCTTACAATTCTGTGGGTGGGGAATACCACCAGTCCGTCATTTTCAAGATTTACAAGCATCATGGGAATATATTCGCTGGAGCCTGCTTCAATACCAAGAGTTCTTATATGATTACGGAATCTTAAAGCAGTTTCATATCTGTGATGGCCGTCAGCTATATATAACTTCTTATTAGCCATACCGGCGCTGATTGCATTTAAAATTTCCTCATCATAACAGCACCATAATCTGTGAATAACACCGTCACCGTCGGTAAATTCATTGTCGGGTTTTCCGGCTGATGCCTTTTCGATAAGTGAAAATACACTTCCGTCCTTGTCATTGTAAAGGGAATAGATCTGACTGAAATTACAGCCGGTAGCACACATAAGGCTGAATCTGTCCCTTTTTGCCTTTGATAAGGTTTCCTCATGGGGAAGAATTACACCCTTAGAAAATTCCTCCAGCTTTACAAGGGAAATATATCCCTTTACGCTGTACTTCTTTTCATAAGCGGTAAATTCCATTTCATAGATATATATACCGGGCTTTTCATCAATTCCCAGTATACCCTCGGAAAGCCAGTCCCTTACAGTTTCGCCTGCAACGTCATATGCCTCATCAGTTTCATGCTCCACCTTGGGAAGCTCAAGACGGATAATGTTGTAGGGATTTTGTTCTAAAAATGCCTGTCTTTGCTCCGGGCTTATAATATCATAGGGAGGACAGCATACAGAGCCTATGCTGCCTGCCTTATCGGAAAATCTCATTGCTTTAAAGGCTTTAATCTCAGCCATAAAAATTCCTCCTTGGGGTATTGCTTATTTGCCGTTTTCGGCTTTATTATTTACCACAGCACTGCTTGTATTTTTTGCCTGAACCACAGGGGCAGGGGTCGTTTCTTCCTACCTTGGTTCCGGCCTTAACAGGGGTGGTAGAGCCTGCATTTTCAGGGTGAGGCTTCATAACCTGTTCTCTTTGTAAGGGCTCCTGGAAGGATACCTTTACTGTAAGAACAAGTCTTGCTGTATCCTCTCTTATTGATGAAATCATATCATCAAACATAGCAAAGCCTTCTATACGGTATTCTACTACGGGGTCACGCTGTGCATAGCTTCTTAAGTAGATACCTCTCTTTAATTCCTCCATAGCGTCGATATGATCCATCCACTTTGTATCAACTACCTTAAGCAGACAGATACGCTCGATCTCACGCATATTTTCAGAGCCAAATTCAGCCTCACGCTTAGCATAAAGCTCCTCAGCACGCTGCTGAAGAAGATTTATAATATCCTTGCGGTCGATCTGATTTAAGTCATCGGTGGTATAGTTAAAGTCATCCTCAGTAGTCAGCATACCTGCAAAATGCTCACGCAGACCGATAAAGTTCCAGTTTTCAGCATAATCATCAGAGCAGTAGGTCTTTACATTCTCCTCGATAGCTTCCTTTATCATGTTCTTTACATATTCGCTTACATCCTCGCCGTCAAGCACCTTGTTTCTCTGGGCGTAAATGGTAGCTCTCTGCTGTGACATAACATCGTCAAAGTCAAGGACATTCTTACGGATTGCAAAGTTACGACCCTCAACCTTTTTCTGTGAGGATTCAATGGTATTAGTAAGGAACTTATTTTCGATAGGCACATCCTCATCAATACCAAGGCTCTGCATTACAGACTGAACACGCTCACCGCCGAACATTCTCATAAGGTCATCCTCAAGGGAGATGAAGAAACGGCTTTCGCCGGGGTCACCCTGACGGCCTGCACGACCTCTTAACTGGTTATCGATACGTCTTGATTCGTGACGCTCAGTACCAAGTATGAAAAGACCGCCTGCCTTCTTAACCTCTTCCGCTTCGGATTCTATCTGAGCCTTGAATTCGTCGTTGTACTTCTTATAGGTATCTCTTGCATTGAGAATATCCTCGTTATCGGTTTCGGCAAAGCCGGTAGCTTCATTTATAAGCTCCTCGTCCATGCCTTCCTTTCTCATCTTAGCCTTAGCTAAATATTCAGCGTTACCGCCAAGCATAATATCGGTACCACGGCCTGCCATGTTGGTAGCAATGGTAACAGCACCCTTTTTACCTGCCTGGGCAACTATCTCCGCTTCACGCTCGTGATTTTTAGCATTAAGTACCTCGTGCTTTATGCCCTTTCTCTTAAGCATGGAGGATAAAAGCTCTGACTTTTCAATGGTAACAGTACCTACAAGCACAGGCTGTCCCTTTGCGTGACATTCCTCAATCTGTCTTATAACAGCGGTATATTTGCCGTTTTCGTTTTTGTAAACCTGATCCTCATGGTCAATTCTTGCAACAGGCTTATTTGTGGGAATTTCAATAACGTCAAGTGAATATATCTGTCTGAATTCCGCTTCCTCAGTCATACCTGTACCGGTCATACCGGAAAGTCTGTCATAAAGTCTGAAGAAGTTCTGGAAGGTGATTGTAGCAAGTGTCTTGCTTTCGTTTTTGATCTTAACACCTTCCTTAGCTTCGATAGCCTGGTGTAAGCCCTCGTTAAAGCGACGGCCGAACATAAGACGTCCGGTAAATTCATCAACGATAACAATTTCTCCGTCCTTTACAACATAGTCAACATCACGCTTCATAACACCCTGTGCCTTGATAGCCTGGTTTACATGGTGAAGAAGTGTCATATTGTCCGGATCCATAAGGTTTTCAACACCGAAGAATGCCTCAGCCTTCTTAACACCTCTTTGAGTAAGTGTGGCATTCTTTGCCTTTTCGTCAATGATATAGTCGCCGTCGATAACGTCCTGATCCTCCTTGCTGTCAAGCTCAACAACCTTAAAGGGCTTTAATGCCTTTGCAACCTTGTTGGCCTTTACATAAAGATCAGAGGACTTATCGCCGGGGCCGGAAATAATAAGGGGAGTTCTCGCCTCATCAATAAGGATAGAGTCCACCTCGTCCACGATAGCAAAGTTATGCTCTCTTTGAACCTTGTCCTTCTTGTGCATACACATATTATCACGAAGGTAGTCAAAGCCGAATTCGTTATTTGTACCGTAGGTAATATCACAGTTATAGGACTGTCTTCTCTGATTGTTTGTCATATCATGAAGAATAAGACCTACGGTAAGTCCTAAAAAGCGGTGTACACGGCCAATCATCTCACCGTCACGTCTTGCAAGGTAGTCATTTACGGTTACAACATGAACACCCTTGCCGCTGAGACCCACAAGATAAGAGGGAAGTGCCGCTACGAAGGTTTTACCTTCACCGGTTCTCATTTCTGCTATACGACCCTGGAAAAGTATAATACCGCCAAGTATCTGTACAGGGTAGGGCTTTTTGCCAAGTACTCGCCACATAGCCTCACGGCATACCGCAAAGGCATCGGGTAAAATCTGCTCTAAGGTTTCACCGTTTGCAAGTCTGCCCTTTAAAATATTTGTCTGCCCTTTAAGCTCAGTATCGGTCATGGAGGAATATCTTGCCTCCAGCTCAAGTACCTTGTCTTTAATGGGAGTAATACGCTTTATTTCCTTTTCGGAGTAATTGCCGAATAATTTTGTAAGTATGCTCAATATCTTTCTTTCCTTTCGTTTGTGAAGATGAAATCTTTTTATCTGCACCCCAAAGTATATTTTCTTCAGTTTACATACTCTTATATTATACACTTATTATGCTGTTTTGTCAACTGAATTTGTCCATTTTCATTATATAGTATATTTTATTTAAAAACCTCCCATTTTACTTGACTTATTGAGGGATATATGTTAAAATTATTACATAGGAATATTTTATTTGTCTTATATTCAAAAATGCCTTATCTTTTATTAAGGCCTGTGCGGTGCGAGGTTTTTCTTTCACCAAACAATATGGATAAGGCATTATGTACTGACTTTGAAGGTTTTCTGAGAAGAAAGGCAAGCTGAAATTTTTCTGTAACTACCGGCTGTGCCTTGGCACAGCCGTATTTTTTAGGAAAGGATTGGTGATTTTGTCAAACCAGCCTACAAGAGTAGCACTTATTGCTATTGTGGTAAGTGAGCCGGATTCGGTGCAGAAGCTGAACAGCCTTTTACACGAATGTGCCGGCTATATTATAGGCAGAATGGGAGTACCCTATGAAAAGGCAGGCGTATCCCTTATAAGCGTAGCTATTGATGCACCTCAGAATGTTATAAGCACCCTGTCAGGAAAGCTGGGGGCTTTGAAGGGTGTTACCGCAAAGGCGGTATATCATAAGCTGCCGGAAGAGAAAAACGATGAATAACTTAATATCACTTGTTGATAAGCTACACCTTGAAAATCACCTTGAAAAAAAGGAATATATAACCCTTATAAAAGCCTTTGATAATACGCAGTTAAGAGAATATCTCTTTACACTTTCCGATAAGGTAAGGCAGGAAAATTACGGTAAGGATGTATATTTAAGAGGTCTTATTGAATTTACCTCCTACTGTAAAAATGACTGTTATTACTGCGGACTTCGCTGTTCAAACAGGGAAGCGGAAAGATACAGGCTTTCAAAGGAGGATATATTGCTTTGCTGTGAGGAGGGCTACTCCTTGGGCTTTCGCACCTTTGTTTTACAGGGTGGGGAGGATATGCACTATACCGATGAAATTATCTGCGATATAGTAAGGACAATAAAGGAAAAATTCTCCCAATGTGCGGTGACCTTATCAATAGGAGAAAAATCAAAGGAAAGCTATCAGAGGTATTTTGATGCAGGGGCTGACAGGTATCTTTTGCGGCATGAAACTGCGGATTTAAGCCACTATTCAAAGCTGCACCCGGCAAATTTAAGCGGACAATTCCGGCAGGAATGTCTGTTTAACTTAAAGGAAATCGGCTTTCAGACGGGAGCCGGCTTTATGGTGGGCTCACCATACCAGACAGTAGAAAATCTTGCTGATGATATGCTTTTTTTAGAAAAACTAAAACCGGAAATGGTGGGGATAGGGCCTTTTATCCCACACCATGCCACACCCTTTAAGCAAGAAAAAAAGGGCAGCGTAGAGCTAACGTTATTTATGCTTGCCCTTGTAAGACTTGCCCTTCCAACCTGCTTACTTCCTGCCACTACTGCTCTTGGCACAGCCGACAGCGACGGCAGACAAAAGGGGCTTAAATGCGGGGCAAATGTACTTATGCCAAATTTATCTCCCGTGACGGTAAGAAAAAAATATTTGCTTTATGATAATAAAATAGCCCTGGGGGACGAATCCGCCCAGTGCGTTGAGCAGGTACGCAGAATGGTGGAAAATGCCGGCTATAAGGCGGTTATTTCCAGGGGAGATCACATTCTGCACAGATAATTTATTTTTGAAAGGAAATTAAAACCATGTACAATCCCAAGTCAATGAAGGCTGAAGAATTTATAAGCCATGAGGAAATTATGGAAACCCTTGATTATGCCGAAAAGAACAAGCACAACGTTGAGCTTATTGACAGCATAATCGCAAAGGCAAAGGAAAGAAAGGGACTTTCCCACAGAGATGCGGCAGTTTTGCTTGACTGTGATATTCCCGAAAAGAACGAGGAAATCTACGCCCTTGCAAAGCAGATAAAGCAGGATTTCTACGGCAACAGAATCGTTATGTTTGCTCCCCTTTATCTTTCCAACTACTGCGTAAACGGATGTCTTTACTGTCCCTACCACGCAAAGAACAAGCACATCTGCCGTAAAAAGCTCACCCAGGAGGAAATAAAGGCTGAGGTTATCGCATTACAGGATATGGGTCACAAAAGACTTGCCATTGAGGCAGGCGAGGACCCTGTGAATAACCCCCTTGAATATATCCTTGAAAGCATCAAGACCATTTATTCAATCAAGCACAAGAACGGTGCTATCCGCAGAGTAAATGTAAATATTGCGGCTACCACGGTAGAGGATTACCGCAAGCTGAAGGAAGCAGGAATAGGTACATATATTCTTTTCCAGGAAACCTACCACAAGGAAAGCTATGAAAGACTTCACCCCACAGGCCCCAAGCACAATTACGCTTATCATACAGAGGCTATGGACAGAGCCATGGAGGGCGGTATTGATGATGTAGGTATCGGCGCACTGTTCGGACTTGAGCTTTACAGATATGAATTTGCAGGACTTTTAATGCACGCCGAACACCTTGAAGCGGTACACGGTGTAGGTCCTCATACAATTTCCGTACCCAGAGTAAGAAGGGCGGATGACATTGACCCTGATGAATTTGACAACGGTATTTCCGATGATACCTTTGCAAAGATAGTAGCCTGTCTTCGTATTGCAGTACCCTATACAGGTATGATCGTTTCCACAAGAGAAAGTCAGGCAAGCCGTGAAAGAGTGCTTGGCCTTGGTATTTCCCAGATAAGCGGCGGTTCAAGAACCAGCGTAGGCGGATATGTTGAGGAGGAAGAGGAGGAGGAAAACTCAGCACAGTTTGAGTTATCCGACAGAAGAACCCTTGACCAGGTAGTAAACTGGCTTATGAGACTTGGCTACATTCCCTCATTCTGTACAGCTTGCTACCGTGAGGGCAGAACAGGTGACCGCTTCATGAGTCTTTGCAAGGCAGGACAGATTCAGAACTGCTGTCATCCCAATGCACTTATGACCTTAAAGGAATACCTTGAGGACTATGCAAGCGAGGATACTAAGAGAATAGGCAACGAGCTTATTGAAAGAGAGCTTAAGAATATCCCCAAGGATAAGGTAAGACAGATAGCTATGGAATATATTGAGAATATCAAGAACGGACAGAGAGATTTCCGCTTCTGATAGAAAGGATAGAAATGGGACTTAACGATACACCTAATTCCGAGCGTATAAGAATAGGAATTTTCGGCATGAGAAATGCCGGAAAATCCAGCATTATAAATGCAGTTACAGGCCAGTCCTTAGCGGTGGTATCCGATACGGCGGGTACCACCACCGACCCTGTTTCAAAGGCTATGGAATTACTGCCCTTAGGCCCTGTGCTTATAACCGACACCCCCGGACTTGATGATGTGGGGGAGCTTGGAGGAATGAGAGTAGCAAAGGCTAAAAGGGTAATGCTTCAGTCGGATATTGCCCTGCTTGTAATAGACTCCACAAAGGGTATAAGCGACTTTGATAAGAATATTAAATCACAGCTTGAAGAATTTAAAATCCCCTATATTATTGTTATGAATAAATGCTCCCTTACGGATAAAAGGGAGGTTTCCGGCGAAAATGTTATCTATACCGATGCCATTGACGGCACAGGTATAAATATGCTGAAGGAAATGATGGCAGGAAGGGTAGAAGTCAAGGACAATTCCCTTTGTATCTGCGCTGATTTATTATCCCCCGGGGATTTAGCGGTGCTTGTTGTACCCATAGATAAGGCCGCCCCAAAGGGCAGACTTATTTTACCTCAGCAGCAGACTATAAGGGATATATTAGAGGCGGATGCCACAGCCGTAGTGTGCAAGGAATATGAGCTTCGTGACACCCTTTCAAGCCTTAATAAAAAGCCCCGTATAGTTATTACCGACAGTCAGGTATTTGCCAAGGTTTCAGCGGATGTACCCACCGATATTCAGCTTACCTCCTTTTCTATTCTTATGGCAAGGTACAAGGGAGATCTTGAAACCAATGTTTTGGGAGTTACCGCCCTTGATACATTACAAGACGGGGATAAGGTGCTTATTTCCGAGGGATGTACCCACCACAGACAATGTGACGATATAGGAACGGTAAAAATCCCAAGGTGGATAAAGGAATACACCGGTAAGGACATAACCTTTGAGTTTACCTCCGGCGGCAGCTTTGCAGAGGATTTAAGCCCCTATAAGCTGATAGTACATTGTGGGGGATGTATGCTTGGTGAAAAGGAAATGAAATACCGCCTTGCCTGTGCAAAGGCGGAGGGTATACCCATGACAAATTACGGCATAGCAATAGCCTATATGCAGGGTATATTAAAGCGGAGTGTAGAGCCATTTCCTTACATTCATTCCTTGCTTGATAAGGAGTAATTTATGCGTACTGAAAAGGATATTACAGGAGAGGTTAATCTTGAGGATGACTGCCTTTTCGGTATCAATACCGTACGGGCAAATGAAAATTTCAACATAAGCGGCAAAAGGGTACATAAGGAGCTTTTAAGGGAAATAATCATGCTTAAAAAGGCGGCGGCAAGGGCAAATGCCCATGCAGGCGTTCTTGATGCAAGCAAGGCGGATTATATAGCACAGGTCTGTGACCGGCTTTTGTCTGAGGATATAAATTACGAAATTTTCCCAACAGATTGTCTACAGGGCGGTGCAGGTACCTCAACAAATATGAACGTTAATGAGGTGGTATGTAACCTTGCCCTTACTCTTATGGGAGAAAAGCCGGGAAATTATTCTGTGCTTGACCCCTTTGACCATGTTAATTTAAATCAGTCCACCAATGATATTTATCCTACTGCCCTCAGAATAGCGGCAATAAAGCTGATAAGACAGCTAAGCGACGAATGTGCAAGGCTTCAGGAGTCCTTGCAGAAAAAGGAGCAGGAATATGAGGGCATAAAAAAGCCCGGCAGAACCGAGCTTATGGATGCTATGGAGGTATCTTTGGGGGATGAATTTGCCGCCTATTCCCAGAGTATTGCAAGGGACAGGTGGAGGTTATATAAATCCGAGGAGCGACTTCGTTTTACCAATATCGGAAGCGGCTCAATAGGTAAAATCGGCAATAAGAAATTCGCCTTTAAGATAACCGAGCTTATAAGGGAATACAGCGGTATAGGACTTGCAAGGGCAGAATATCCCATGGATATTACTCAGAACTGTGATGTATTTACCGAGGTACACGGCCTTGTAAAAGCCTTAGCGGTAAGCCTTATTAAAATATCCAATGATTTAAGGCTTATGAACAGCAATTTCTTAGGGGAGATACATTTAAAGCCCATGCAGGTAGGAAGCAGTGCCATGCCGGGAAAAATAAACCCGGTTATTCCCGAAATGACCATACAGGCGGCAGTTAAGGTTATGGCAAACGACTATGCAATTTCCTACTGTGCCTCTGCCGGAAACCTTGAGCTTAATGCCTTTATGCCCCTTATAGCAGAAAGCCTGCTTGACAGTCTTAAGCTGATGATAAATACGGTAAAAGCCTTCAGAGAAAAATGTATAGACACATTGACAGCAGACAAGGAACGTTGTAAAATGTTTCTTGAAAACAGCAACTGCGAGGCTTTAAAGCAGGTACATGAAATGGGCTACAGGGCTGTTGAAAAAATGCTTAGTGAGGATAAGTGATATGGCTAAGGAAAAGGACATCAAGACAAACGCCATGCGTATGCTTGATAAAAGTAAAATAAGCTATAAGGTAAGCACCTACGAATGTGATGAATTTATTGACGGGGTTCATATTGCGGATATGTTAGGACAGCCCTATGAGATAACCTTCAAGACATTAGTTACCGTAGGCAAAACCGGAAATTATTATGTATATGCAATCCCCATTGACTTAGAGCTTGATATGAAAAAGGCGGCAAAGGCAGTAGGGGAAAAGTCGGTTGAAATGATTCATGTTAAGGATATAAATTCAGTCACCGGATATATAAGAGGCGGCTGTACTCCCATAGGCATGAAAAAGCACTATAAAACCGTTTTCCACAGCACTATAAAAAATTACCCGGAAATAATAATCAGCGGCGGCAGAATAGGCGCTCAGATCATTATTGCCCCGGATGATCTTATCAAAGCGGCAAATGCAGATGTTTGCGATATAGTAAAGGACTGAATATAAAAACCACTTCTTTTCTGAAGTGGTTTTTCTTTTATAATCACAGGCATAAAATCCCCACCACAAACGAGGCTGTAAGAAAGGCGGTGAGATCCCCGCTTAAAGCAGAGGGAATGGTATGCCTTGTTTTCTTTATTTTTACCGCCCCGAAATATACAGCCACAGTATAAAATGTGGTTTCCGATGAGCCCATAAGGGTGGATGCTATAAGCCCCGGAAGGCTGTCCGGACCGTTATTTTTAAGCACATCCTCAAATACCGCCAAAGCGCCGCTGCCCGAAAGAGGCCTTATAAGTACAAGGGGAGTACATTCATCCGGAAAATTAAGCAGGGAAGTGACAGGGCTTAAAAATCCGGTGAGAATATAGGTAAACCCAGAGGTACGCAAAAGTCCTATACAGGTCATAAGGCCTATAAGGGCAGGTAAAATATCAACTGTTGTATTTAGCCCCTCCTTTGCCCCCTTGCAAAAGGAGTCAAAAATATCCGTTTTAGTGAAAAATGCTATCCCGAGAATTAAAATCACCATTACAGGAACGATATAATTACTTATACTCATTTTTCCACCGCCTTTTTATAAGGGAATGTCTTAGAAAGAATTTTAGCCACAGTAACACTTACGGCAAAGGCAAGAATTGATACTACCCACACCGCCGGCAGTATCACAAGGGGGTTATCACTGCCGTAGGCAGTACGCATAGCCGCCACCGTAGCCGGAAAAAGCTGCAGGCTTGCGGAATTTATAACGCACAGCATAACCATATTGTCAGTAGCAACACCCTGACAGCCCTCCTCCTTATATAACTCCTGCATGGCCATTATACCAAGGGGTGTAGAGGCATTTGCAAGGCCTAAAAGGTTGGAAATTATATTCAATGTGATATAGCCTATTGCTTTGCCGTTTTTGTCGATTCCCTTAAAAATCAGGCTTATGGGCAAAAACAGCAATTTGGCTATTTTTTTCACAATTCCCGAAGATTCCGCCACTTTCATAATGCCACTCCAAAAACAAATACTTCCGCATATGTTTATACACAAAGTCACTGCTGAAGCCGATTCGCTGAGTAGTACCTCAGTATATTCCTTAGTGCTTCCGCTTAATATCGCCAGCACAAATGATATAAGAAAAGCAAAGAAAATTATAAAATTCATGGTAAAAACCTCTGATATATATAAATTTATATGCTTGCAATATTTTATTTAACATATCGTTCAAGGTAAATTGACGAACAAAGAGCTAAAAACTGTCAATTATTTGTGCAAATAGTAGAATTTTCACTCACAAAAATGACAAAAAACAATTTAAATTTGTAAAATATTAAGAATATGGTTACAAAATAAGTTCAAAATTCCTCAATTTTGCTATTAAAATAAAATAATATTAACTTTAATGTAAATATATGTAAATTTTGGATTTTTAAATGTAACCAAAATTAACGAAAAATGGCTGATTGACAATTTAAAAGTAATTTGGTAAAATATCAATCGGAAGATAGTTTTGACAGATTATTCTTCCATTCGCAAGGAAAGTTAATTTTAAAGGAGAAAGAAAAATGAAATCTACAGGTATAGTAAGACAGGTAGACGGATTGGGAAGAATAGTGCTTCCCATTGAGCTGAGAAGAACACTTGATATCAGCATCAAGGACTCACTTGAAATTTATGTTGAGGATGATGCAATTATTCTCAAGAAGTATGCTCCTGCATGTTCCTTCTGTAATAACGCAAGCGATATCCGGCAGTTCAAGGGCAAGAATATATGTGCGGATTGCCTCGCTGAGCTAAATAAGATGTCTGAATAATACATAACGTTACAGGGTGATATATTCACCCTGTTTTTATTTTTCCTACTTGAAATTATGAATTAAATGTAGTATAATAATAGGGACGGGCGGAAAACCGCCGAAAAAGTGTAAAAAGGAGAAAATAAATGTTAGTTTCAGCTAAGGAAATGTTGAACAAGGCTCGTGAGGGCAAGTATGCCGTAGGCCAGTTCAATATCAACAATCTCGAATGGACAAAGGCAATACTTCTTACAGCTCAGGAGTGCAACTCTCCTGTTATCCTCGGTGTTTCTGAGGGTGCCGGTAAGTATATGTGCGGCTACAAGACAGTTGTAGGTATGGTAAAGGGTATGATCGAGGAGCTCAATATCACAGTTCCCGTTGCACTTCACCTTGACCACGGCTCATTTGAAGGCGCTAAGGCTTGTATCAATGCAGGCTTCTCATCTGTAATGTTTGACGGTTCTCACTACTCAATCGAGGAGAACATCGCAAAGACAACAGAGCTTGTTAATGCTTGTAACGTTCTCGGTCTTTCACTTGAGGCTGAGGTAGGTTCTATCGGCGGCGAAGAGGACGGCGTTATTGGTGCAGGCGAATGTGCTGACCCCAACGAGTGCAAGATGATCGCTGATCTCGGTGTTACAATGCTTGCTGCAGGTATCGGTAACATTCACGGTAAGTATCCCGAAAACTGGGCAGGTCTTTCATTTGAAACACTTGCAGCAGTTAAGGAAAAGGTAGGGGATATGCCTCTTGTACTTCATGGCGGTACAGGTATTCCTGCTGATATGATAAAGAAGGCTATTTCTCTCGGTGTTGCTAAGATCAACGTAAACACAGAGTGCCAGCTTGCATTCCAGGCTGCTACAAGAGAATACATTGAAGCAGGCAAGGATCTTTCCGGTAAGGGCTTTGACCCCAGAAAGCTTTTAGCACCCGGCTTTGAAGCTATCAAGGCTACAGTTAAGGAAAAGATGGAATTATTCGGTTCTATCAACAAGGCTTAATTTATTGCTGATAAAAAAATCCCGTCTTATACTATATAAGACGGGATTTTTATTTTATTTTTATTTACCTCTTGAAATTATTACTAAAATAGTGTATAATATATAAGCACTTATGCCTCCTTAGTTAAATGGATATAATAAACCCCTCCTAAGGGTTAGTTGTGGGTTCGATTCCCGCAGGGGGTGCCAGAATGCCGCCGGAAGATTGTTTCGGCGGCTTTTGTATTTTTCTGAAGGTTTCAGCGGAGAGGAAAAAACAGACTGTGTGCGGATAATTTTGCATACGGCAAAAGACCGCTTACACAATGTAAGCGGTCATTGCTTTATGCGTAGTTCAACAAACTGGAAGTTGCCTTACTTGCAAAGATATAATTTCAGTTTACCACTATAACTTATAATACATAAAGTTGTCATTATGCTTAAAACCAAAATCTGTATATAACTTAACACCCATATCTGATGCTGTAATTTGAACAGTACCACAGCCAAATTCCTTAGCTTCATTTATTACTCTTGAAAGTAACTCCTTCGCTATGCCTTTTCTCCTATAATCTGGATTAGTAAACATACTGGAAAGCAAACCTATTCTTCCAGAAGGACATCCAAAATATGGTGCTTTCTCAACAAATGACATTCCACTTGTTCCTATAATCTTATCCCCATCCATTGCAAGCCATGAGACAAAGGTTCCATCTGCCATATGTCTTTTATAGTAGTCTTTTAGATTAGGAACTAAATCAATATCTTCTGTAGCACCTTCTTCTCTAAGCTGATTGATTCTCATTTTGATAAATGTATCTAATTCCTTTTCTGTTAATTTTTTGTATGTAATATCCACTTTATTCAAAACCTCCATCAGCGTAAAATTCAAATTTGTCTTTCTCTTAATTTCCTATTATACACCAAAACTATGAATATTTCTACCCGCCGTCTATTGACCTCAGTTACGAGGAAAATAGGCGGCATTTTTCAGCTTAAATATTCCTTTATCTGCTTTTCTATATCCAAAACCTCAGCCTTAAATTCATTTGCGGAAACCCTTATGGCACCGCCTCCCAGTATAATAAGCTGTTCAAGTGAATCTGATGTAGCCACTCTTACTCTGTGCTTTTTGCCAAGGGTACGGGTGGCCTTTTCTATATACATATCCGCAGTTTCTGCTTCCTTTGTATATACAATGGTGATGCCGCCCTGTCTTTCCGCTTCACCCTTATTTCCTTTAACCTTATAGGCATCAAATACCACTATAACCTCATTTCGCTTAAAGCCCTGATAGTTACAGAGAATGTTAATCAGCTTATTTCTTGCAAAGTCAAGATTTTCCGCCGCCGCCTTTTTAAGCTCATCCCAGGCAAAAATTATATTATACCCGTCCACCAGCAGATATTCAGGCCCGGAGGGAATTTTAGCCGCCCTTGTTTTATTTTCCTGCTTTTTCTCCGGGATTTTTCTCATGGCATAATGCTGATCTCTTTTTATCTTGCCGTAGGTACGTTCAAAAATTGCCATCAGCTCTTCATCTGAAGCGTCAATTCTTCTTTGCTGTACTGTTTTAATTTCCGGCTCCTCATCCTTTTCCTTCTGAAGGGAAATATGGGCGTAGTTATCCACCTCATCCCACTTTACATTAAAGCCTGCCCCATGGGAACAGAAGATAGAATCCGGGGTATTTTCAATATCCGCCTCCGGGTCGTAATTAAAGCTTGCTATTACCTCTTCACTATTAAGACAGGGCTTATATCCGTCGGGAATACATATAAGCCTGCCCTTACCCCTTGTATAGGCGGTAACCTGGGATAAATATCCCGTCATTCCCGATGCCGGGGCTGTGCCGGTGATTATATATTCATCCCCCTCATTAACTGGCTGTGAAAACTCCGCCTTCATAAGAGAAAGATCATTCATAGCCTTTCCCACACAGTCAGAGGGTAATGCAAGATTAAAGCTGTACCATGGCTCTAAAAGAACGCTTTCCGCCTTCATAAGACCCTGTCTTACCGCCCTGTAAACCGCCTGTCTGAAATCTCCCCCTTCGGTATGCTTAAGGTGGGAACGACCTGCTATAAGGAAAATTTTCATATCCGTTATGGGTGAGCCTGTAAGCACCCCCACGTGGGTCTTTTCTGCAAGGTGGGTAAGAATAAGTCTTTGCCAGTTTCTGTCCAGTTTATCCTCGCTACATTCGGAATAAAATCTCAGCCCGCTGCCCTCAGCCCCCGGCTCAAGCAAAAGCTGTACCTCTGCATAATGTCGTAACGGCTCATAGTGTCCTATGCCGATAACAGGGGAGGCTATTGTTTCACGGTAAGCAATACTGCCCTTGCCGAAATCTATCTTAACCCCGAAGCGTTTTTCAGCCTCGCTTTTCAGTATTTCAAGCTGAATTTCCCCCATAAGCCTTATGTGGATTTCCTTTAACTGCTCATTCCACACAACCTGTAAAAGAGGGTCCTCCTGCTCCAATTTCTTCATCATGGCAAGACCCTTTACAGCGTCCATATCAGGGGGCAATTCCACCTTGTAGGAAAATAACGGCTCCAGTACCGGCAGGGGAGAGTCCGCAGAATATCCAAGTCCCTGTCCGCTGTAGGTTTTTTCAAGGCCGGTAACACAGCACACAGTACCGCAGGGAACCTCAGAGGCGGTAATAAACTTACCCCCGGAATATATCCTTATGGCATTTACCTTTTCTTCACAGTCATCAGCGGTTTTTATACTGCTTTTAACTTTAAGTGTACCACCTGTCACCTTTAAATGGGTAAGGCGGTTTTCGTGCTCGTCCTCGGTTATCTTAAACACCGTAGCGGAAAATTCCTCATTATATACAGGCTCTGTGGTGTATATATCAAGAGCCTTCAGCAAATTCTCAATACCCTTGTTTTTAAGCGCCGACCCGAAAAAGCAGGGGAAAAGATGCCTTTCCTTAATAGCCCTTGCAATATTTGAGGGGGAAATATTACCCTTTTCAAGGTACTCATTCATAAGCCCCTCATCACATACCGCGACATTGTCCGCAAGCTCATTTTCAGTAACATCACAGGCATTGTCAAAATAAACACACCTTTCATCAAGGCTAAGGCAAAGCCTTGACATTAAATCCTCTGTTGAAAATTCGCTTATATCCATTTTATTTACAAAAATAAAGGTGGGCACACGGTAGCTTTTTAATAACTGCCATAATGTATGGGTATGGTTTTGTATTCCACTTGTACCGCTGATAAGTAAAACCGCATAGTCAGCTACCTGTAAGGCTCTTTCGGTTTCCCCGGAAAAATCCGTATGCCCCGGGGTATCAAGAAGGGTAATTAAATCATTGTTATTATGCAAAATCGCCTGCTTTGAAAATACTGTAATACCTCTGCTTCGCTCTATCTGATTATTGTCAAGAAGGGTATCCTTGTTATCTACTCTGCCTTGCTTTCTTATATCCCCGGTGTGATAAAGCATAGCCTCAGAAAGGGTGGTCTTACCTGCATCTACGTGTGCCATTATTGAAACTGCAAGTCTTTTCAATTCAGATCTCCTTTCCTTATGCTGACCTCAGAGGAGGTAAGAGTTAAAATCCTGTCATTTTTGTCCTTTACTATAAGGTGGGCATTTTCATCTATATCAAGGGCAGTAGCTATATAGCTTTCATCCCCGGTAAATACTCTTACCTCTTTTCCCAAAATACAGGAATTATCCTTATATTCCTTTATAAGCCTTGCTTCGTTAAGATTATGGTATAGCTCAAAGAAATTGTTTATAACCCTTGCACTGACCGAACATCTTACATCATTTATTACAACCTCATCATTAAAAAGAACCGATGCAATATCATTTATATAATAGGGAAATCCCCCCTCAGGCATGGAAATATTTATACCGATACCCACCACCGCATATTGTAAATGGCCATTCTCAATATCTGCCGCCGCCTCTGTTAAAATACCGCATATCTTAGTATCATTAAGCATTATATCATTTACCCACTTGATTTTAACAGGAAGGTCTGTTGTTTCCTTTATTGCTCTTACCACCGACACAGCGGCAAGCACCGTAATAAGGGAGGCCTTATCGGTGGTAAAGCCCGGACGAAGCAAAATCGACATATATATACCGGTACCGGCAGGGGAGAAGAAGCTTCGTCCCCGTCTGCCTCTGCCCTCTGTCTGGGTATCTGCTATAAGAATAGTACCTTCCTTTGCTCCCTTTTCCGCCATTTCCTTAAGTACGGTGTTTGTGGAGGTTATGGTATCATAGAAAATTATTTCGCAATCCTGACAGGTTTTATTAAGCATGGAGGATACTCTCAGGGCAGTAAAGCCATCCGCCTCTTTACCAAGCATATACCCCTTATTTGTAACCGCATCTATTATAAAGCCGTCCTTACGCAGGGCATTTATAGCCTTCCATACCGCATTACGGCTTACATAAAGCTCTTTTGCAATATCCTCACCGGATACATATTTTCCCTTGTTTGTTTCAAGTATTAAAAGAACCTGTTCTTTAACCTTCATAATACACTATTGTCACTTCTGATTAAAAATAAGGTGACAATCCTTTCATTAAAAACCGCAGGATAGCCTGCGGTAGTTTTTATTAAAGCTTTTCGATTTTTTCAGCCATATTATCAAGCCAATCTCCGTCAAAGAGCTCAATAAGACCCTTGTCACAGCCGGCGGATAATTTGGGATTGATAGGCATTTTGGAAATAGTATCAATGGTAAATTTCTTTGCCACATCCTCAATATGACTTTCACCGAATATACTGTGCTTGCCGCCGCAATCGGGACATTCAAAGTAGGACATATTCTCTACTATACCAAGCACAGGAACATCCATCATTTCAGCCATTTTTACAGCCTTGCCTACTATCATTGAAACCAGCTCCTGGGGAGAGGTTACCACAACAATACCGTCAATGGGAAGTGACTGAAATACCGTAAGGGGAACATCGCCTGTTCCGGGAGGCATATCAACAAACATAAAGTCAACATCATTCCAGATAACATCAGTCCAGAACTGCTTTACTGTGTTTGCTATAACAGGACCTCTCCAGATAACCGGGTCGGTTTCGTCAGGTAATAAAAGATTAAGTGACATAACCTCAATGCCGGTATTTGTCTTTACAGGGAATATGCCTGTATCATCACCGGTAGCCTTCTGCTTTAAGCCAAAGGCCTTGGGTATAGAGGGACCAGTAATATCAGCGTCAAGTATAGCGGTCTTATAACCCTTTCTCTGCATGATAACAGAAAGCAGGGAAGTAACCATAGATTTACCTACGCCACCCTTACCGCTTACAACACCGATAACCTTTTTAATGTTTGACAGCTCATGGGGCTTTTCGAGAAAGCTCTGGGGCTGTGTTCTTTCGGAGCAGTTCTGAGAACAGCTTCCGCAGTTGTGTGAACATTCACTCATTTTGATCTATCCTTTCATTGCAAAAGTGCATAAATTTAGTCCACTTTTAGTATAACACTATTCTCAAAAAAATGCAATATTATTTTTATATTTTCCCCGGACAAACTTATTACTTAAATGTAACGGATTACAAGTAGTTGAATTGCACAAAACAAGGAAAAATTTTGTACATATATAACAAAAAGTATCAGTAATATGTTGAAAATCAACTCTAAATATGTTACAATTTACACTAAGTGATATTGTTTTTATTTAACTTTCCAGCTACATATAAATTACATTTCGCTTAAAGCAAATTACAAAGGGGAATTTTGTTTTGGCTAATAATAATAAAAAGGGTAATGTATTCGGGATGAATGATGATTTCAGCCCCGTTACACCGGGTGATGAATTTGAGGCAAGTCTCCTCAGAATGAGCCGTGAGGGTTACGGTCTTAGTGATCTTAACGGAGATATTGACCTTGAAAACCTGGACGATGATGAAATAAGACCTGCTGATGACGGCTTTAGTAATGCGGTTACTGTATCTGCAGGACTTATGAGCTCCAGAACAGCCGACTATGATGCTGATATGATAGCGGCTAATATCGAGGATGTTATCTATGATACCGAGGACGATCTGTCTGCAGGTATGGATGATGATCTGTCAGCAGGCAGTGAGCCTGTTCCTGCGGAAGTTGCATCTGCAAAGACAATGGATGATCTTCTCTTATTTGACAGTGATATTGATGACAGTCCCTCAGCATCTGCACCTGTAAAGGATGAGCCCTTACCCATAGTAGAGGATATGCAGCCGGGAGTTACTCCCGAAATGGCAGAGGAGCTTGAAAGACAGCGCCACGAGGCCATTTTAAGAGAGGCTATTGAATACTACGGCTATGTTCCCGAGGAAGACCCGGATAATCATGAGCATTATAAGGGTGATGATAAGGCAAATACAGAGGATAGTACATCCGATGAGGCTGTAGCTGCAGCTGCGGCTGTTGCTTCTATGGTGGATGAAACACCCTCCGCTGATGATTATGCTACCTTTGATGATTATGTAATGGCAACAGCCGAAGCGGCACAGGAAGAAAAGCCGGCAGATGAGCCATTACCCACAGCCAATAATGACGACTTTGATAATTTCATAGCGGCGGCAGCCGGGGCAGCAGTTACAGAGCCTCCCAAAACGGAAGCTCCCAAGACTGAACAGTTTACCCCCTCATATACCGCTAAGAATGATGATTTTGATAATTTCATGGCATCACAGTCTGCTGATACTTTTGCATCCGAAAAAGAGGATGTTGCGGCGGCATCCGGCTCTAAGCTGTTTGATGATACTGTATTTAATCCCGATGAAAGAACAGATGTTTCTCAGATAGACAGACCAAGAACTGCGGCAGAGGCAAGGCTTTACTATGCCACACATCCCCCACAGCCTAAAAAGACTGAGGAGCCTAAGCCTGCGGCAAATAATGATGACTTTGATAATTTTGTAGCGGCAGGCACAGCGGCGGCAGGCATTTCTGCGGCATCCGGCTCTAAGCTGTTTGATGATACTGTATTCAATCCCGATGAAAGAACAGAGGTTTCTCAGATAGACAGACCCAGAACAGCGGCAGAGGCAAGGCTTTATTATGCTACCCACAGACCTCAGCCCAAGAAGGAAGAGCCTGAGCCGGAGGTTCCGGTACAGGTTGACGAGGAAGATCCCGAAAAGCAGAAGAAAAAGAAAAAGTTCCTTTTTTGGTTCTTCGGCGGACTTTCATGTATCGGTATTTTCTTTATCTGTCTTTGCCTTGCCTATACAGGCAGAGATAAGGTGGATGTTGATACCTCAAAAACAGATAGCAAAAATTCCTCTGCTTCTACTACCACCACCGTCGAAACAACTCCGGCAGATGCTACCACAGGCGGTGACAATATAATAGTACCTCCTGCAAACAGCACAGAGGAAACCGGGGAAGGATCATCCCAGCCTGAAAGCACAGATTCATCTGAGCCGGGGGATGAAACCGACGAGGAGACTGACACAGCTGATTCAAAGCCTGAAGAAACCGAAGCCACCGAAGAAAATAAGCCCTCATCATCAGATGAGGAAAGTAAGCCTTCAACCACCACTACCACTAAAAAACCCACCACCACAACCACAAATTCACCCCGTCCCACAACAACTACCACAACTCCAAGACCCACAACAACTACAGCAAGAAAACCCACTACCACTACAACAACTCCCAAACCCACAACAACTACAACAAGAAAACCTACTACCACTACAACAACCCCAAGACCCACAACAACCACCACAAGAAAACCTACCACCACAACTACTACCCCAAAACCTACAACCACCACAACCACGGCACCTAAGCCTGTGATAACAGAACTGAGTGTAACTATTTCCGGAGAAAATATATGGAACCAGGATAATAGGGAAGGTACATATTCATTTAATATAGTAAATGATACTTCAAGTGCTATAGAATCCTGGGAGCTTGTTATTACTTTTTCTGAGAATATAAATTTTGCTAATGGCTGGAACGGTGATTTCGCTGGATCAGAAGGAAATCAAATTATTATCAATAGCACATATAACGGATATATTGCTCCCGGCGGAGAAGTAACCAACAAGCCTGCGGCAAATTTCGCCTTAGGAAATGCTAAGGTAGTATCAGCTACCCTTAACGGTAAAAAGTGCAATATTACATTGGCATAATTTTACAGAATAATTTAAATCAAACTGCCCATACTTAAAACAAGATTTTAAGTATGGGCGGTGTTTTTTTGTATTACAATAAGGTTGAAATAAGCGGTGTTAATACCTCCTCCTTAAAGGTATTAAAGGAGTCCGAGAAAAACGAGCTGCTTTTAAAGATAAAGCAGGGGGATGAAAATGCAAGGGAACAGCTTATAAGCGGTAATCTGAGGCTTGTATTAAGCGTAATTCAGCGTTTTGCAGGCAGGGGAGAGCCGCCGGACGATCTGTTTCAGGTGGGGTGCATAGGGCTTATAAAGGCCATAGACAATTTTTCCACCGAATTCGGGGTAAAATTCAGCACCTATGCTGTGCCTATGATAATGGGAGAATTAAGGCGGTATATGAGGGACAGCAATTCAGTAAGGGTAAGCAGATCCATGAGGGATCTTGCCTACAGAGCCATGCAGGCAAAGGAAAAGCTGACCTCAAAATCAGGCAAGGAGGCCACCGTTGAAGAAATCGCAAAGGAGTTAGACACTGACAGGCATGATGTAGTAATAGCCTTAGAAGCGGTAAGCGACCCTGTTTCTTTGTATGAGCCGGTTTATTCTGAATCCGGGGATACTATCTATATGATGGATCAGATAGGGGATAAAAACGACGACAGAACCTGGCTTGATGAAATAGTATTAAAGGATGCCCTTCATTCCCTTGATGACAGGGAAAAGCATATTCTTGATTTAAGATTTTTCAAGGGCAAGACCCAGGTAGAGGTGGCAAGCGAAATAGGAATAAGTCAGGCACAGGTATCAAGACTTGAAAAGGGCGCATTAGGGAAGATAAAAAGACAGCTATAATTTTACCCCTCCGTGAAAATCGGAGGGGTTATTTTATAATCTTAATGAAAATTTTCATTCATAAATTTTCATTATGAAAATTTTACAGACATTTTATCAAACTATGGTAGTAGCTTTTACAAGGAAAATGTAATAATAGGCTTGTAAGAAAAAACAAACAAAAAACCCATGGAGGTAGAATTATGTCTAACACAATGAAGAATTCAGCCAACGCTTCACAGAAGCTGATGGTGTTTGTGCTGACAATGGCACTTTACGGCCTTGCAACCCTTTTTACTGAGCTTATCCCTAAATTCCAGGTAGGTATTGTGGAATTTTCCGTTGAATATTTCCTCTTTATACCCCTTACACTGGCTATGCTTTTTGATCCTATGTCCGTTGCCTTAGGCGCCGCTACCGGTGAATTGGTATTCGGTGAAATTATGTTAGGACAGTTCGGCGGACTTGGTGAGCTTGAAAAGTTCATCACCGTAACAATCGGTGTTTACATAGCAGGCCGCCTTGTTTCAAATCCCGAAAACAGAAAGCTTGTAGGAATTGCCGCATTCGGCGGTACAGCAATCCAGCTTCTTTTAGGAACTGTTGTGGATATCCTCAAGGTACAGTTTGCAATAGAGGACTTTGAGGCTGTGGCAGGACTTCCCGAAAGCGTATTTGCAACAGAGGGCTTCGCCTTTGCAAATGACCTTCTCTTCTCAGGAATTCTCTTCTGCCTGCTTCCCACACTCTTCTTAGTACCCAAGCTCCACGGCAAGATTGAGCCCTTACTTGGTATGCAGCCCAGAACTAAGGAAACAGCCCTTGGTAATATCGGTTGGAAGGCAATCTTAGGATGTGTAGTTGCCTTTGCAGTAGCAGTAGGCGCTGAATTCTTAGCTGAAAACGGCATGAGCCTTATTGATTGGGAGGCTGACTGGGCAGAAAGCTCCACAGCATTCGCAATAGGCATGGTAGTAGCTGCCGCAGTAGCTGTAGTAATAGTTCTTGTAATGAGAATGAGAACAAAGAGCGAGCCTGTAGGAAAAGACGTGTAATCATGAATGTGATAGAAACCAAGCATCTTACCTACTCATATCCGGGGGCGGACAAGCCCACCCTGAAGGATGTTACAGTTAATATCGAAAAAGGGGACTTTCTTGCAATCGTTGGCAACAACGGTTGTGGGAAGTCCACTTTTTGCAAGACTCTAAACGGCCTTATTCCCCAGTTTATAGGCGGAGATTTCAAGGGTAGTGTAAAGGCCTGTGAGCTTGATACCCGTACAGCGGATGTGGCTGACCTTGCCCGCAAGGTAGGATATGTATATCAGGATTTTGAAAATCAGATAATCCGCCCCACAGTCCTTGATGATGCTTCCTATGCCTGTCTTAATTACGCTATGACAGACTATAAGGAGCGTGGACTTAAAGCCCTTGAACAATGCGGACTCAGTGGCAAGGAGGATGACTTTATATGGCAGTTATCCGGCGGCCAGACCCACCTTTTAGCCCTTGCAGGGGCGGTTTCCTTACAGCCCGAGGTGCTTATACTGGATGAGCCCATAGCACAGCTTGACCCTAAGCACGCCGACGGAATTTACCGAGTGCTTAAGAACCTTAACGAAAACCACGGTAAGACTATTATAGTAATAGAGCATCACACCGAATATATAGCAGACTTCTGCAAACACGTAATGCTTTTAAAGGACGGAGAATTAAAATGGGTATTACCTACCGAGGAGGCATTACAGCAGGTAGAGGAATTACAGGAGTGTAATATATTCCCTCCCCAGGTAACAATAGCCGCCCACCGTATGAAAAGGGCAGGGGGACTTAATGACAATACCCCTCTTCCCGTAACCATAGAAAAGGCAAAGGATTTATTCGCACTAAAGGATGATATAAATACCTCTGCCCCCTTAATTCCCTCAGACAATAGCGAGGCGGTAGCCTCCTTCAGGAATGTTTCTGTATCATACAGAACCGTAAAGGGAGAGCCCCATACTGTATTTAAAAATCTGAACTTAGATATAAATAAGGGTAATAAAATCGCCCTTATCGGCTCTAACGGTGCAGGAAAATCCACCATGATGAAGTTACTTGTGGGACTTTTAAAGCCCGGCACAGGCGAGGTACTTTTAAACGGCAAAAGTATCAAGAATGTAAAGCCGGAAGCACTTTCAAGGCAGATTTCCATGGTATATCAAAATCCCGAGGATATGTTTATAAAGGACTCCATATATGGGGATATTTCCTATGCTATGGAGGTAAGAAATGTGGAAAACTGCATGGAGCGTACAGAGGAATTGTTAAAGTGCTTCCGTCTTACTGAGCTTAAGGACAGAGACGGCAGGCTTTTATCCGGCGGTCAGATGAGAAGGGCAAGCCTTGCTATCGGTGTTGCCTTAAATCCCGGAATACTTCTTCTTGATGAGCCTACGGCAAACCTTGATATTGCCACGAGAAAGGAAATAATGCGCACCTTAGAGGACATGAAGGAAATAACCGAAACCGTGGTTATTGCCACCCATGATATGCAGCTTGTATGCGAATGGGCGGAACGCATTATAGTATTATATAACGGTGAAGTGGTGGCCGACGGCAACCGCAACGAAATATTCGGAAATCCGGATATTGTAAATAAGGTGGGTATCCGTCCCCCGGAGATATTCTCCTTGGGGCAGGAAATAAACAAGGATGCCCTATGCTATACCATTGATGAATTTTTAGATAAGTTTGAAGGAAGGGCTTAATATGAAAATAGGAGAAAAGTTATCCGAAAATATACTGGATAAGCTGTCCATTGATTTTCTGAGAAATCAGGTACTTAAAAATGCCTATGGAAATAATGACACGGTAATAGCCGGAATGGATCCCAGAATACTTCTTATCTGGTATCTCTTTTTCGGACTTGTACCCTGGTTTGTAAGTGATATTCCTTTCCTTATAGGCTGCTTTGTGCTGGTGGCTGTTACCACAATAATGGCAAGGGTAGCAGGACTTGTACTTTTCCTTTTCGGACTGGGTGTATTTTCCCAGACAGGATATTTACTTATAGTTACCCTTATTTTCGGCGGTGATGCTTCTGCTATTGCACCGCTTCTTATACTTACCTTAAAGGTGGCTACTGTTTCTCTTGCATCTGTTACGGTATTTTCCGGAATGGACCCTGATAAGCTGGCTAACGGTCTTATGTGGTACGGCTGTCCCGAAAGACTGTCCTTTTCAATTTCCTATGCTTATAGAATGCTTCCCATACTTATGGAGGAATTTCAGAATATCCTGCTTTCCTACCGCTTAAGAGGAAATCCCCCTGAGCATAAGAGCTTTATCGGAAAAATTAAATACCTTGTGTATCAGATAAAGATAATCATTCATTCATTTTATCCCCTTATGCTTAATACGGCAAAGCGTTCAAGAACCACTGTTGAGGTACTTGAAATTAAGGGTTATCGCTATGCCGCAGTAAATAAGAATGTAAAGAAGATAAGACTTTCCTGTCTTAAAATGTCAAATAACGACCTTTTATTCTTAGCGGTTTCATTTTTATGGATAGCAGTAACCATACTGGTTTCCACTTTAATTTAATAACGGAGAAATATATATGTACGTAGATTTTCACACCCACGGCAAGCTGGCAAAATATCTGCCCTTTTCAACAGATTATACAAACTGGCTTTTAGGGGAGGCAAAGTCCTCCGGCCTTGATGCTATATGCCTTACCGAGCATTTTAACACACAGCAGTTTGATGTGCTTTATAACTACATCAAAAAGACAGGAACACCTGTCGGAGATTGCTTTATGTTCGGAGAACTGAAGGTTTTCCCCGGTATGGAAACAGATATAGCAGAGGGAGGCCATGTGCTTACGGTAGGACCTATGGATGCAATACTGGAGCTTAACCGACGTTTGGAGCCTTATAAAAAGAAGGGCTCATTCCTTCCTGCAAAGCAGCTTTTTGAGATGTTTTCGGAATATCCCGTATTAGTGGGAGCAGGACACCCCTTCAGAGAGGGAGGACATATTCCTCAGTTACCCCCTTCACTTTTAAGATACTTTGACTTTATTGATATGAACGGTAAGGATATAGCCCTTGACCCCCACAGAACAAAGGCTATGACCTGCGAATTCGGACGGATGCTTTCAAAGCCTGTAGTAGCCGGAAGTGACACTCATCAGGCGGTACAGTATGGCTGTATCCGTACAAAGTTTGAGAAGGAATTTGACACTATTTCAGTTTTAAAGCAGGAAATGTATGCCGGACGATACAGCATAAATATAAATCCGGAGGCGGCATTTAAGGTAAATACCGCAACACTGCTTAAAAGAGCATTAAAGGAAATACACGCCCTTGGGGGAGATTATGTTTCTGTATTACTCAGAAAATCAGGCGAATCCCCGGCAGTATTAAGAGCAAAGGGCTAAAGCGCACCCCATTCCCGATTAAAAGGAGCATTATGAATTTTTCGTTTCCCATAACCCCTGCAAGATTTACCACAGCAGAGCAGACAATAATTGAATACATAGCCGGTCACAGAGATGAATTTTTCTGTATGACCATTGTACAGCTGTCCCGTACCTTAAATATTTCTGAGGCTACCATATCCAGATTTGCCCGTCATGTGGGCTGTGAGGATTTCAAACAGCTAAAGCAGATAATTATGGAGCAGACCTTAAAAAAAGGGCCTGCCGTAAAGCTAAAGAAAACCCTACAGACAGGCACAGATAATTTACTTTCAGAATGGCTTGTACAACAGCAGTATTATATTCAGAAAACCTCTGAATTACTGGATCAGAACGAATTTAAAGGGGCAGTAGAGGCTATCTATAACGCAAAGAGAGTTTTTATCTTTGCTAAAAATGCCTCCCGTTCTCCTGCCGGACTTCTTGAATTCAGGCTTCGCAGAATAGGTATAGATGTATGCCTTATTTCACCGGGAGCATCGGAATTGCTTGAAAATCTTGCACTTATGAATGGGGATGACCTTGTTACAATGTTCGGATTTTCAAAAATATCCTCCCAGGGAAAAATAATTCTTGATTACGGCAAAACCGCCGGCTATAAGACCCTTTTATTTACAAGCAGGCTTTATCATAACGAAAGCACCACAGCAGATATTGAGCTTTTTGTATACCGTGGGGAAGAAGACGAATATCATTCCATGACTGCCCCTGTAGCGGTAATTGATGCCCTTATACTTTCCCTTTCTGCAAGACTTGGAGATACCGCACTTTCACGGCTGGAAAAGATACAAAGCCTTAAAAAGCAGTACGGAAAGCACTTAGGCTCATAATCTTATTTTCTGCTTTTATAATCCTTTTTAATATCATCCGCCCAGTCATCAGACAGGGCGTTATTTTTTCTCATATAGGAGATGTTTTCCGTCACCGCAGTAAATACGGTAGCTGTACCTATAGCATCCGCATGATAATCAACAGCCCTTGATTTATCTATACCAAAGCTTTCTGCGGTGGTTACAGCATCAATGTTAGCCCCGATAAATAAAAACTCCCAGCCCTGCTTTTTCTTGTCCTTAATCATTTTCTTTACCTTATCTGCGCTGTACTTATGGCTGGCATTTTCCATGCCGTCGGTGATTATTATAAATATGGTGTTTTCCGGCACATCCTCATCTCTTATGTATTTATGCATATTTGAAATATGCTTTACCGCACCGCCTATAAAGGGCGATAGATCCATCAGCGTGATAATCCTTTTTTGTCATATAGGGTATATCCTTTATATTCTTTCTGTCATGAATAACCTCTGTTTCGTGGTTAAACAGCAGGGTGGATACAAGGGATTCTCCTTCTTCCTTTTTGTGACTGTCCATAAGAGAATAAAATCCCCCTATGGTATCATCGGTAAGGCTGTACATAGAGCCGCTTCTGTCAAGTATAAATACGATTTCTGTTAAATTCTTCTTCATAAAAAATACCTCCGTTTTTATGTGTTTAATTCTTACAATCAGAGTATAACACATAAACGAAGGTAAGTGGTCGCATTGAATGCGACATTTTATCCAAGCAAGGGCTGATCAAAGGAGAATAGCGTTTCATTTATTTTATAAATATCATAAATGTTATTATTGATGCAGTATTCAATGATAGTATCCGCCTTACTGCTATGGGTAAGAATATACCCCGCCTTCATAAGAAGCTCATTGGTTTCGGCAAGATTAAGCCTTAAAGCATCAGCAAAGGCAATAGCGGTATATTTTTTAGGGTGGTACAGCCTGTTACTGCGAATTTTTGAAAACAGCCTTCTGTCCACATTGGCTCTTTTATAGCATTCTGTATCAGTAATGCCCTTTTCATCTATCTTTTTAAGTAGATAGTCAGTGAAGCTCTCATCCATGTGCCTTACCATTGATTCAATGGAATACTGACATTCTGTAATATCATCCTCAGTAAATGAACGTCCCACTTCACTTGGGAACATATTCCCGGTAATGGATGCGCTGTTTTGCAGTCTGGCGTCCCTGTCATGCCCCGGCTCTCTGTAAGCCTCATAATAGTTATCATCAATAAAGCAGGCGATTTCCTTATATAATTCCTTGCCGATACAATAAGAGCCGGTATCAAAGAAAACAAGGTATACCATCATATCCGGACCGGAAATTAAAAATTCCTCAATGGTATCACAGGCTATTCTCATGGCCTCATCCTTAGGATAACCGTAAATGCCTGTGGATATAAGAGGGAAGGCGACAGTCTTGAATTTATTCTTCTTTGCAATTTCAAGGCAGGAGACATAACAGCTTTTAAGTATATCAGCCTCGCCCTCATTTCCGCCATGCCACTTAGGACCTGCTGTATGTATAATATATGAAGCAGGCAGCTTATAGCCCTTTGTAAGCTTAGCCTTACCGGGCTCACAGCCTCCTAATGTTTTTGTTTTTTCTAAAAGCTCAGGACCGGCAGCTTTATGAATAGCGCCGTCAACACCGCCACCGCCAAGTAAGGAGGAATTTGCGGCATTGACAATAGCGTCGCACTCCATTTTTGTAATATCATTACGAACTAAAAATAAAGGCATAAATATCCTCCCTTCATATTCTCTATTATATCAGAATTTTCTGCAAAATGCAATAAAAAAGCTGTATGGATACCATACAGCTTTTATTTTTAAATATTAACCTTACTTTGAAAGAAATTCAAGATTTTTTGAGATAAGCTCATATCTCTGCTTTACGCAATCCACAGAACGCAGGGGATCTGAGGGGGTATTGAAGGTGTAGTCCATAAGCTTATCTATTGTGGTGGAAGCCACATGAACTCTTGTATCTGAGGAAGCATAGTAAATATAAACATCCCCGTTTTCCTTTACAATAGCGCCGTTTGTAAAGCATACATTTGATACATCTCCCACACGCTCGCCGCCATGAGGGGCAATAAATAATCCTGAGGGGGAAGCAATGAGCTTAGAGGGATCCTTTAAATCTGTAGCAAATACATAAATTACATAACGAAGACCTGCCGCAGTATTTCTTACACCGTGGGCAATATGTATCCAGCCCTTGGGAGTTTTTATGGGAACTGCACCTGCACCGTTCTTAACCTCAGTAATGGTGTGATACTGTCTTGGAGAAACCACAACCTCCTCTGTGCAGATAACAGGGTTTGTAATATCCTCGCAAAGACCAAAGCAAACACCGCCGCCGGAGCCTGTCTGGATAAAATCATCCTGAGGTCTTGTATAGAAGGCATACTTGCCGTCAACAAATTCAGGGTGAAGTACCACATTTCTCTGCTGAGGGGATTTTGAAACTAAGTTAGGAAGTCGCTCCCAGGTCTTTAAGTCCTTTGTTCTTACAATACCTGCCTTTGCAAATGCGGCAGAAAGATCGTTACTGCTTGTGTCCTTGCTTTCAGAACAGAACACACCGTAAATCCAGCCGTCCTCATGCTGTGTAAGGCGCATATCATATACATTTGTTTCCTCAGGCTCAGTATCGGGAAGTAAAACAGGGTAGTCCCAGAACTTAAATCCGTCAACAGGGCTGTCACTTTCAGCCACCGCAAAGAATGACTTTCTGTCGTTGCCCTCAACTCTTGCAACAAGATAATACTTGCCGTTTAAATATATAGCACCAGAATTAAGCACCGCATTTATACCAAGACGCTCCATAAAGTAGGGGTTAGTCTCAGGGTTCATGTCATATCTCCATATAACAGGAGCGTGCTGGGCGGTAAGTACAGGGTACTGATAACGGTCATATATGCCGTTATAAAAATCAGCCACCTTGTTTTTACGGCTGATAAGTGCCTCGTACTTTTCAATAACCATCTTCTTATTTTCTTCAAAAGTATTCATAGCTAATTTCCTTTCCGGTAGGTTTTAATTTTGTATCTTAATAACATATATCTTTAAGAATTTCAAGGGGTATTTTTAAAATTTACTTAAAATATTTTATAAAATTTACTTTATGTTACTTTAATTTACTTAAAATACATCTATAATTTTAATTCTAATAAAAAAGAGCCTCAAACTGAAGTTCTTTTATAAAAACCCTATGCAATTAAACCGTGGTGGTTTCCTTGCTTTCTTCTGTTGCGGCTGCCTTTACTTCACCGTCTTTAAGAAGATCACGGATTTCGGTAAGAAGAACTATCTGAGGATCGGGAGCCGGGGGAGCAGCAGGCTCTTCAACCTTCTTGCGCTTAAAGGAGCCTATTACCTTAACCATAATAAATACAGATAAAGCAATAAGGAAGAAGTTGATTATAGCTCCGATAAATGAACCGTAGCCGATAGCAACCTCAGCCTGGATAACCTCCTCGGTTACCTCATCGATAATCTCAGGTTTTAAGATGACCTTCATATCCGAAAAATCAATACCGCCTGTAATCATACCAAGGGCAGGCATAAGTACATTGTTTACAAGGGAAGTAACAATCGCTGTAAAAGCACTACCTACGATCATACCTACTGCCATATCCACTACATTACCTTTGGATATGAATGCCTTGAATTCAGAAATGAACTTTACCTTTCCGATTTTTTCAGCGCCGTTTTTAACGCCGTCTGTGATTTTGTGATGATTTTCTGCCATTGTTTTCATTCCTTCTGATTTTTATATAAGCTCAAAGTCAATCTGACCCAGATTAACATTGGCATTAAGGCATTTAACCTTTACATTATCTCCTATGGTGTATTTCTTTCCGGAAATGGTATCCTTAAGAGTAATACCATTCTCCACCTCATACACGCTGTCGGGTAATGTATGAATATCCACCTTGCCCTCAATGGTGTTAGGAAGCTCCACAAAAAATCCGCTTTGAAGAACTCCGGATATAATACCCTCAAATTCTTCTCCGATATGATTTTTCATATACTCTGCGGTGTAAAAATCAGAACAGGAGCGTTCAGCCGCCACCGCCCTTATTTCTGTATTTGTAGCGATCCTTGAAGCATTTACAGCAAAGGATGAATATTTCTTAGCTATCTTATCCGCACCCTTCTTAGCCACATAATCAGTAAGTATACGATGAATGGATAAATCCGCATAACGCCGTATGGGGGAAGTAAAGTGGGCATATTCAGCCATTACAAGTCCGAAGTGACCGATAGGCTGTTCGCTGTACTTTGCTTTTGCCATAGTGCGAAGGGTAAGACGGTTTATAACTACCTCTCTGGGGTCTCCCTTTACGCTTTCAAGAAGGGAAGCGAATACCGCCGCATTTGACTTTTCGTTAAGTCCCACACAATTTATACCTAAGTTTTCAAGGGTGGATTTAAGGGCAGTTATTTTTTCGGGGGAGGGGTTTTCGTGAACTCTGTACACAAAGGGAATAGCCTTTTTCATAGCAAGGCTTGCGGCGGAATTATTTGCCATAAGCATAAATTCCTCAATAATTCCCTCGGAAATACCCTGCTCACGCTTTTTAACTCCGATACAGATACCGTCCTCGTCACAGATTATCTTGCTTTCGCTGGACTGTATCTCAGGAGCACCACGCTTTTTGCGGTTTTCTACAAGTATATCCGCTAATTCCTTCATAACGGGTATAAGGTGAATTACTTCGTGATACTTGTCCTTGATTTCTTCAGTCGCTGTACCGTCGATTATGGAATTTACCTCGCTGTATACACCCTTTACTCTGGAGCAGATAACAGTCTTTTTAAACTTATAGCTTTTAAGCTTACCCTTTTTGGATATTTCCATAAGGCAGGAAAAAGCAAGCCTGTCCTCCTGCGGGTTTAATGAGCATATACCATTGCTTAGCTCTTTAGGAAGCATAGGCACAACTCTGTCGGCAATATATACGCTGGTTCCTCTTTCAAAGGCATCATTGTCAAGGGGTGAGCCTTCCTTTACATAGTGGCTTACATCTGCAATATGTACACCTAATAAATAGCCGTTTTCAAATCTTTCAATGCTTATTGCATCGTCAATATCCTTTGTATCAGCACCGTCAATGGTGAAAATAGGCATACCTCTTAAATCAAGTCGCTTTGCGGCTTCCTTTTCGTCAATAGGGCCACAGCCTATATGCTTTGCCTCATTTTGTGCTTCAACGGAAAACTCCACAGGAATACCATTCTGTTCAAGATATGCTGTTGTACAGCTCTTTGCATATTCGCAGTCGCCAAAGGCCTTTACTATATCAACAGTATGCTCTGAATGATGCTCGCCTCTTTTTCTTAATGAAAAGAGTACCTTGTCATTTTCCTTTATGGGTGTATTCACCTTTACAATAGTAAGGGGAGGACAGCCTAAGGTATCAGGCAGTACCTTTAAATAATTTCCCTCTCTTACTATAACACCGCTGAATAATTCCTCGGTTTCATCAAGGCAGGCAATAACTATTGCAGTAGCGCTTCTTGTGGCTGTCTTTTCGTGAATTTCCTTTGCGATAACAGTATCTCCCGGAACACATCCCATAAGAGAACCGCCGCTTACAAAGGAATCCTCACCGGTAAGCAGATTGGTTACAAATCCAAAGGTACGGGACAAAGTAGCCACCTTTGCGGTATATATCTTATTGCTGTCAATAAGAAAAAGCCTGTCCTTCTTGTCCTTGTAAATTATACGTTGCCTGATAAGGCTCTTAGCGGCGTTCTTCAGCTTCTGCTCATGCTTTTTTGAAAGGGAACAGTGCTTCATTACCGCCTTTAAGGATTGACCCTTGCCAAGCTCAAAAATTGTCTTTACTATAAGGGATTCAAAGTTCAAAATATAGTCCTTTCCAGATTTTCTTAATCCTATCATAATAATTATACTACTTTATTTTACCTTTTTCAATACCATGCAAAAATTTTACATTTCGACTAAATCCCACATTATCCGACAATATTAACAAATAGCTTAACTTAAAATATACATATTAAGAATAATAATGTACATACATAGTATAAAAAATATTCACTTTAATATTTGACAAGTCGGAATGTTTGTGTTATAATGAATATATAGCAAGCCCACCTGTTTAAATCAATAAAATCATACGTTATAAAATTTGTAACCTAAATGTAACTTTAAATGGAATTTTTGGTTAATATTATTTAATTTTGTAACATATTCCAATTATTTAACATAAAAATAGGGGAATATTCAGAATAATATTAGCAACATTATAAAACAAATTTTACTTTAAAAGTGAAAATATGATGATTTTAACTAAAATAACCTTTATTTGTATTGACAAATAGGTTTTAATATGTCATAATAGCTAAGAGATAAGGAGGGTTTATCTTATGGGTATCAAAGAAAATTTCAAACGTGGATCGCTGGAAATGCTGATCCTTCATCTTCTTAAGGATGAAGAGATGTACGGCTATCAGCTTACACAGGAAATCTGCAATCGCAGCAACGGAGCTTTCAAGATAACAGAAGGCTCTATGTATCCTACTCTTTACAGACTTATTGACAAGGAGCTTATTTCCGATCGTCTGGAGCTGGTAGGCAGACGCCGCACAAGAGTTTACTATCACCTTGAGGATAAGGGTAGGGCATATCTTGAAAACCTTGTTAATGAGTATGAAGCTACAAGCAAGGGTATTGCTGCAATTATGAACTATGTTCCCGAAAAGAAGTAGGGAGATTGATTTTTCGCGTTTTTCCGATTACTTAACAGCGGCTTTATGGTCGCTGTTTTGTTTTATATTTTTTAAGGAAGTGGAGTTATGTATAAGCATATTATTGACAGTCATGCCCATATTTTCCCCGATAAAATAGCAAGAAAGGCCACAGACGGCATAGGGGATTTTTACAGCCTTAAAATGAGATTTGACGGTTCTGTAAACAGTCTTTTGGAAATAGGAAATAAGGCAGGACTTGACGGGTATATTGTCCAGTCGGTGGGCACAACATTACATCAGGTGGAAAGCATAAATAACTTCATTCATGATACTGTTACCAATAACCCCACCATGTTCGGATTTATGACCCTTCATCCTGATATGCAGGACCCGGAAAAGGAAATAGACCGTGGTATAAAAGCAGGACTTAAAGGCATTAAGCTACACCCGGATTTTCAGCATTTTCACCTTGGAGGAAAGCGTTGCACAAGGCTCTTAGAGGCTAATAACAACCGCCTTCCGGTGCTTGTCCATACAGGGGATATGAGATATGATTATTCAAATCCCTGTCTTATGAAAACAGTAGCCGAGCAATTTCCGAATACCCGTTTTATAGCCGCCCACTTTGGTGGCTGGTCACAATGGGATGAGGCAAAGCAGTGCCTTTATGATAAGGAAAATGTGTGGGTGGATTCCTCCAGCTCATTTTACGAAATGAATGTATCCTCCGCCATGGAAATAATAAATATCTACGGCATTGAAAGGGTATTTTTCGGCACAGACTATCCCATGTGGAGCGCTGTTGATGAGCTTAAATTTATAGAATCTCTCCCCTTATCCGAGGAGGACAAAAACAAGCTTCTCTGGAAGAATATCAATGACTTTTTACAGCTTGGATATAAATAAGAGGTAGTATGCTTTATATTGAATCCTTTGACCCTGAGATAAAGGACAGACCCCACAGCCTTGCCCATGATAAGGGCATAGACCTTTTAAGGCAGGGACTTAAAAGGGAATATAACATTGACCTTTCCGATGAGGAAATTATAAAAGGCGAAAAGGGTAAGCCCTTTTTAAAAAAACGTGATATTTCCTTTAATATATCCCATAGTAAAGAGCTTGCAGTCTGCGGAATAAATAACAGCAATATAGGGGTAGACTGTGAAGTAATAAGGAAATTATCCCCAGGTGTAATAAAGCGGTGCTTTAGTGATAATGAAGCTGAATATATAAATTCCCGGCAGGATAAAAACAAGGCCTTCACACTTTTGTGGACCTTAAAGGAAAGCTATTCAAAATATGACGGCAGAGGCTATTCGGTGGGCTTTGATAAAACAGTTTTTGATTTAGAAAACAACAAACCCGGTTTTAACTGCGGCTGTGAATTTCTTGTTTATATAATTAACTCTCAGTATATTATTACTATCTGTATAAAAAGCCGAAATGAGAAAATCACGGTTATAAACAAGGACATGGACATTACTCCGGGAGAAATAATAACCATAGACCCAAAGGAGCATATATGAAAAAAATTCTTACAATAGCAGGCTCAGATTGCAGCGGCGGTGCAGGAATACAGGCGGATATTAAAACTATTACCATGCACAAAATGTATGCCATGAGTGCCATAACCGCCCTTACCGCCCAGAATACCACCGGGGTAAGGGGTATACACAATGTACCGGCGGATTTTCTTAAATTACAGCTTGATATGATATTTACCGACATAAGACCCGATGCAGTAAAGATAGGCATGGTAAGTGAGGTAGAGATAATAAAGGCAATAGCAGAGAAGCTACGGGAATACAAGGCTGAAAATATTGTAGTTGACCCTGTTATGGTGGCGACCAGCGGAAGCAAGCTGATAAGTGACGATGCCATAAACACCCTTAAAACCGAGCTTTTCCCAATAGCTGATATAATCACCCCGAATTTAGCAGAGGCTGAGGTTATAACCGGACTTGAAATAAAGACAAAGGATGACATGATAAAGTCAGCTATAATTATGGCGGATATGTTTAAGGGGGCTGTTGTTGTAAAGGGCGGACATCTTGATGATACCGCCGATGATCTTTTATACTCCGACAGCAAGGCAATATGGATAAAGGGTGACAGGATAGATAACCCCAACACCCACGGAACAGGCTGTACCTTTTCATCGGCCATAGCCTGCAATCTTGCCTTAACCTGCAACAAGGAAACGGCTCTTATAAACGCAAAGAATTATCTTTCCGGTGCTATAAAGGCAGGACTTGACTTAGGCAAGGGAAGCGGTCCTCTTATGCACAATTATGAGATAGTAAAATAAGCTAAAAAAATCGGCATTACCACTAAGGAATGCCGATTTTTTCTTACTCTGATGCCGCCTTGCTGTATTTTAGCTTAGTCGCCATACCTCCTCTTATGTGACGCTCCTCCTTGTTTTTTTCAAGCACCGACCTTACCTTTTTATAAAGTGCCGGATTTATTTTTGACAGCCTTACCGTCACATCCTGATGAACGGTGCTTTTGCTGATACCGAACTGTTTTGCCGCACTTCTTACTGTTGCTTTATTCTCAATTATGTATTCTCCCAATATAACACATCTTTCCTGTTTTGTGTCCGTAATCATAGCAGAATTGCTTTTCACAAAATCGCCCCTTTCTTCGGAGGGCAGGCTATACCTTTGTCAGCCCTTATCCGTTAATTGATTTTATGCCGCAACTATCTGAAATATGATTACTTACTGAAATATCAGAGATTTTTGTATTTGACTTTTATATAGATGGGTGCTATACTTTTAGCAGTAAATTAAGGAAGGTTCATAATGGAAAGAAAATTATTACCCCCCCGCGACAAGCTCATAGCATTACCTCTTGACGGCTCTGTTAAAACCATCTGGGAGGAAGTGCCGGGCGAAGACGGATACATTTTATCCTACTATAACGCAAAGGATCCCGGAAAGTGCATAAAAACCCGATACGCAAAGGGTAATTCAAAGATAATTCTCGGCTTTACAAATGGTGTTGAATACCTTGTTTCGGTTAAGGCATTTTACTATGAGGGCGACAAGGAGATAGTAGGCAAGGAATCAGGAAAAATGAGCTTTGTTCCTATCTGTATGGAATTAAAGGCGCAGAACACTATCTGTCTTTCTGTTGGGGAAGAGGATATAATAAAATGCGAATATAAAAATACCGAGCCTATGGTAAGGTATAGGTGTGACGATAAAACTATATGCGAGGTGGATGTGGACGGCACCGTTAAGGGGATTTCCCCGGGTGTTGCAAGTGTTACCTGCCTGATGGAAACAGGAGAAAAAACCACAGTACGCATAATGGTTGAACGAAGCCTTAATAAAAAGAATAAGCCAAGGGCGGTAGTAATGCTGGCAGGAGATCTTATGTGCTCTCTTGTGCATCAGAGAAGAGCCGCTAAAAGGGGCTTTGATTTTTCTTCATCCTTAGAACAGATAAAGCCCATACTTTCCTCTGCTGATTACAGCGTAGGTGTGCTTGAAACGGTATGCTTTGATAATTCCCCCTATGAAATGGAGAAAAAGCGTACAGACAAGGGAAGTCCCAACTGCAATTCTCCCTCAAGCTTTATCTATGCCCTTAAAAAGGGCGGATTTAAGGGAGTAGTTACCGCAAACAATCACAACTGTGACTGCGGCGGTGAGGGTCTTATAGATACCGTAAACCATATTAAATCCGCCGGCATGGATAATATAGGCACCGTAGGAAATAACCCTGTAGTGGTTGACCTTAACGGTATAAGGGTGGGAATAATAGCCTTTAATATGGTTTCAAACGGTCTTGAGGATGCCTGCGACAGTATAGGGGGAACTAATTTCATAGGTAAGTATACCCCCGAGGAATTCGGTGAATGTGTAAGAAATGCCATAGATAAGGGTGCAGAATATATTATAGCTTATCAGCATTTCGGAATGATGAACAGCACCCAGATAAGAAACACACAAAGAAAAACAGCCAAGGGAATGGCTGAAATGGGTGCTGATTTCATCGTAGGCTCACACCCCCATGTAATACAGAAGGCTGAGCTTATAAAGACTGAGGACGACAGAACAGTACCCTGTGTTTATTCTCTCGGTAATTCTCTTACCTCAATGAAGGAAATGAAGGAAAACACCGAAAGCGCCCTTATAAGACTTGAGCTTACAAGGGGAAAAGAGGGCATAAAGGCGGATTATTCCTATATTCCCATAACCTCAGCCGATAATGATGACAGGGTAATTATGCGGCCGCTGATAACAGGCCTTTCCGAAGAGGATTTAATAACAAGGGAAAGAATAGCCATATCCATAGGGGATAAAATAAAGCCCTACAAGGAAAAAATAATGCTTCAAGGCTCTGTTGTATTAAGAAAGATATTCGAGAATTTTGATATTTGCGATGCGGATTCAAATCCCCTTATTTTATCTCCCGTTTCTCTTATGAGTAAGGAACACCCCGATACTCCATACGGAGAAAAGAACAGCAGATTAAGGTTTGATTTCTATAAGAGCTTTGAAGAATATCTTCAAAACAGCAACGCAAACCATATAGCGGTTGATTTCTACACAGCGGCAAGCGTTTCCTGTTATAAGCTGGATGACAGCTTATACACAGGCTCGCAATTATTTTTAAACAGCAGATTTTATAAGGAAAACAGGGATAAATTCCAGCAGATAAAGCAGCCCATAGAGGCTGATATGTGGAGGCCTGCCGTAAGAGAATATGCAAAGCTTCTTAAAAAGAGGTTTGACAGCAAAAATATAATTCTTATAAGGGTGAGATTTCCCGATAAATCCGCAAAGAAAAATCAGCTCAGAAATACCGGCTCAAAGCCCCTTCTCAATAAGAGAATATATGAAATGGAGCAGTATTTTATAGATACCGTAAATCCCACTGTAATAGATATATCCTCCCACTATTTTATAGACGCAGAGGATTCCTCAGCGGCCTGCTTTGAGCCATCATTCTATAAGCATTGTCGCAATATTATAAGGGATATTATATTTAAAAATACCGACAGCTTCTATTTTGAGAAAAACGACCTTTCCCTTTGGGTGGACAGAACTGCATATTATTTTGACAATATGACAGCAAGGGCATACCAGGGCTGGTTACTTGATAATAAATCGGCGGCTGATCTTATTATGCGTTATTCAAGTGCTGAGTTTATTACGGCAAATAAGGACTTTCTTATAAAGCTAAAGCAGGACAAGACAGCTACACTTACCGATGTAAGGCGGATATTTGAAAATGACGGCACCGCAAAGGATATTATAAGGGCGGCCAATGCAATAGACCTTCTTTTAAAGGGGGATATTTCAAAGGAGCATAGTGAATATGCGATCATATTTGAGAAAAATCTGAACGCAGTTACCCTTATGGCAAAGCTCTTATCCGAGGAAACCGGCTATGGGGTTACCAAGGAAAATGCAGAAATGGTATTTCTCCTTAAAAATAATCCCAAAAAGCTGGCACGCTATTATTCCATTATCGGTCAGGTAAAGATCGATATATGGGGAAGCTGTATTTCAAGGGAAACAGCAAACCGTGCAGGGGAGAAGCTTCAGGTGAACAAATACATCTTCAAACAGCCTGCGGTACTTCTTGATGAGCCGGATATTGACTATGAGATACCCGGTGCAGAAAAGTTCAATAACAATGCCTGGAGAAGAAGGACTGTTTTTGAGACCTTTACCCACAAGGGAAGAGAAATACTTCAAAACAGCGGTTCTGACTGGCTTATGGTGGTTTTTTATGACCTTATCTGCAATATGGTTTTATTTAAGGAGGGGCTTTTCGAGGTGGACGATTTTATTAAGCGTACAGCCTTTTATAAAAGAATTTCCTTTGAGGTAAAGCCCACCTATCTCTTTGAAGAAAGAACCATGGAACAATGCCTTTCCGGTATGGACAGCTTTGCTAAATTCGTATCTGACAGATACGGTAAGAATATAGTCCTTGTGAAAATAGATCTTAAGGATAAGTATATCACCCTTGATAAGACCTTAGCTGAGCTTTCCGATAATGATAATACCTTTTCTAAAAAGGTGGAATTTTTGTCACAGCTTGAGGACAGGTTTATTGAGCTTACCGACTGCAAGGTGATAGATATAGCAAAGAATTTCTATGCTGATGACAGCTTCCCCTTAGGCGGTGCTCATATAGTTCACTATGAGGATGAATTTTATAACTGCTGTGCAAAGCACCTTGTAAGCATATTAAAGGGCGGGTAAAGCAGGTATATAATTCTGTGGATTCCCTGTATATTCTTAAAAGAGAGCTTACCTTAAAGGAGCAATAATAAAAGGGGTGATAAAGTGTTATTAAAAGCCTTGCCTTACAGACTTACTGTATCTAAGGTGGAGGATATTTCCGCAATAGATTTAAAAAAGGAATTTTATTTTATCAGTCGTACCGATGATGAAATTTCCCTTGTTTGCAAAACAGAGGATACTCCCTTAAAAACCCTTGAAAGGGAGGACGGCTGGAGGGGATTTTATATAGAGGGCACCCTTGATTTTTCCCTTATCGGTATTCTTTCAAAAACATCCAGGATTCTTGCAGACAGCAAAATCGGAATATTTGCGGTATCTACCTATAATACCGATTATATCCTTGTTAAGGAGGAAAATTTCAATAGGGCTTTAAGGGTATTGTCAGAGTCCGGCTATGAAATTCAATAATATAAAACAAAAAACCGCAGTTTAAAACTGCGGTTTTATTATTTCTATTTAAGTTTAACTACTTTAAGCCGACTGCCTACGATAGAGCAAACCCGAAGGTTTCTTTTTCTCTGCTTTGCGGCTCGGATAATTACTTGCTTAAGTTAGAAGGAGTGTAGGAGGTATGAAGAACCTCGTGTGTCTTGTGACTGCCGGGAGCCTCTAAGAAGTTTTCGTAAACTTCCTTGATGTCGGGGCTTTCGTGGGACTTTCTTAATGTATTTGCACTGTCAAGTGAGTAAAGAGCCTTAGCACGTTCAGCACGGATGTCTGTAAAGTTACGAACATCGGCAGGAACGATAACCTGGCCACCGCCGTTTACACAGCCGCCGGGACAAGCCATTACTTCAATGAAGTGTACGTCAATTTCGCCGTTCTTAACCATGTTAAGAAGCTTCTTTGCGTTTGCAAGACCTGATACAACTGCAACCTTAACTGTCATATCGCCAACCTTGTATTCAGCTGTCTTGATACCCTCAACGCCTCTTACCTCTGTGAAATCAACAGGGGATGAGGGGTCTTCACCGGTGAGCTTCCATACAGCTGTACGAAGAGCAGCTTCCATAACACCGCCGGTAGCACCGAAGATAACTGCCGCACCTGTACCGTTGCCAAGAGGTGAATCAGCCTTTTCATCAGGAAGATCTCTGAATCTGATACCTGCACGGTTGATCATCTTAACAAGCTCTCTTGTTGTGATGGAAATATCAAGATCAGGATAACCGGAAGCTGACTGATCGGGTCTGCCGATCTCAAACTTCTTAGCTGTACAGGGCATTACGGATACGCTTACAATATCCTTAGGATCGTAGCCCATTTTCTTTGCCCAGTAGGTCTTGATTATAGCACCAGACATCTGCTGAGGTGACTTGCAGGATGAAAGGTTAGGAATAAATTCAGGGAAGTAAGCCTCACAGTATCTTACCCAACCGGGTGAGCAGGAGGTGATCATAGGAAGAACGCCGCCCTTTGTAGCTCTTTCAATGAACTCATTGGACTCTTCCATAATAGTAAGGTCAGCACCGAAGTTGGTATCAAATACTGCATTGAAGCCAAGTCTTCTGAGAGCCGCAATCATCTTGCCCTCAACAGGTGTACCCATGGGATAACCAAAGGCCTCACCGAGAGAAGCACGAACTGCGGGAGCAGCCTGAACTACTACAATCTTATCGGGATCAGCAAGAGCATCCCAAACCTTATCTGTATCATCCTTTTCGGATAAAGCACCTGTAGGACATACAGCAATACACTGACCGCAGGATACACAAGCTGTATCTGCAAGGTCCATGTTGAATGCGCAGTTGATTTCAGTATTAAAGCCACGCTCGTTAGCACCGATTACGCCGATGCCCTGAACCTTTTCGCAGGCAGAGATACAACGACGGCAGTTGATACACTTGTTGTTATCACGATACATATGCTTTGAGCTGTAGTCGATGTCAAATTCATTCTTGACACCTTCAAAATATGTGGAGTTGTCAACGCCAAGCTCACGGCAAAGCTCCTGTAATTCACAGTGGCCGCTTCTTGCACAGGCAAGACAGTCCATGTTGTGGTCTGAAAGTAAAAGCTGTAAAGTCATCTTTCTGCTTTCAAGAACAGCGGGTGAGTGGGTGAGGATGTTCTTACCCTCGTCAAATTTAGAGATAGGGTACACGCAGGCAGCAACAAGGCTTCTGGCACCTGTCATTTCAACAACACAGATACGGCAAGCGCCGATTGTGTTTGTGTCCTTGAGCCAGCAAAGTGTAGGAATTCTGATACCGTTTGCTCTGCAAGCCTCAAGTATGGTTGTGCCTTCTTCAACCGAGTACTCTATGCCGTTAATTTTAATATTAACCATAGTCTATAAAATCCTTTCAGTAATCCGTTGATAAAGATGCGATTATTCCTTGATAATAGCACCGAACTTACATTTAGCCATACAAGCACCGCACTTGATACACTTGTCAGTATCAATAACGTGAGGCTGCTTAACTGTACCTGTGATAGCACCAACAGGACAGCCTCTTGCACAGGCTGTACATCCCTTACACTTGATGTCGATGATCTTATATGTAAGAAGATCCTGACATACGCCTGCGGGACACTTCTTTTCAGTTACGTGTGCAATATATTCATCCTTGAAGTAACGGAGTGTTGAGAGTACGGGGTTGGGAGCTGTCTGTCCGAGACCGCACAGTGAGTTGTTCTTGATGTAGTAGCAAAGCTTCTCCATCTTGTCAAGATCTTCAAGAGTAGCATTACCGGAAGTGATCTTTTCAAGCATTTCATAAAGACGCTTTGTACCGATACGGCAGGGAGTACACTTACCGCAGGATTCATCAACTGTAAATTCAAGGAAGAACTTAGCGATATCAACCATACAGTTGTTTTCGTCCATAACGATAAGTCCGCCTGAACCCATCATAGAGCCGATAGCAATAAGGTTATCGTAGTCAATGGGAATATCAAGATGTGCAGCAGGAATACATCCGCCTGAGGGGCCGCCTGTCTGCGCAGCTTTGAACTGCTTACCGTTAGGAATACCGCCGCCGATTTCATAGATAACTTCTCTTAAAGTAGTACCCATGGGGATTTCAACAAGACCTGTGTTGTGGATCTTACCACCGAGAGCGAATACCTTAGTACCCTTTGACTTTTCTGTACCCATGGAAGCAAACCATTCAGCACCGTTTAAGATAATCTGAGGAATGTTTGCATAGGTTTCAACGTTATTAAGAACTGTAGGCTTTTGGAATAAGCCGCTTTCTGCAGGGAAGGGAGGACGGGGTCTGGGCTCGCCTCTGTTACCTTCAATAGAGGTCATAAGAGCTGTTTCTTCACCGCATACGAATGCACCTGCACCAAGACGAATGTCAAGGTCAAAGTCAAATCCCAGGCCGAAGATGTTCTTACCTAAAAGACCGTATTCTCTTGCCTGCTTGATAGCAATCTGTAAACGCTGAACCGCGATAGGATATTCAGCTCTTACATATATATAACCCTGGGTAGCGCCGATAGCGTAGCCTGCAATAGCCATAGCCTCGATCACAACATGGGGGTCACCTTCAAGAACTGAACGGTCCATGAACGCGCCCGGGTCGCCCTCGTCGGCATTACAACATACATACTTCTGATCAGCGTCCTTAACAAGGTTTCTTGCAAGCTGCCACTTCTTACCTGTGGGGAAGCCGCCGCCGCCTCTGCCGCGAAGACCTGATGCAAGTACAGTGTCGATAACCTGCTCGGGTGTCATTTCAGTAAGTACCTTAGCAAGTGCCTTATAACCGTCAAATGCTATGTACTCATCGATATTTTCGGGATTGATAACACCGCAGTTTCTGAGTGCTACACGGTGTTGCTTTCTGTAGAAGTTTGTGTCGCTTAAAGCCTTGATACCGTTTTCGGTAACAGTCTCTGAATAGAGAAGTCTTTCAACAACACGACCCTTGAGAAGATGCTCTGTAACAATTTCCGGAATATCCTCTGCCTTAACCATTGAATAGAATGCGCCCTCAGGATAAACTATCATGATAGGACCTAAAGCACAAAGACCGAAACAACCTGTCTTTACTACTTCGATTTCCTCTTCAAGTCCATTCTTCTTAAGCTCTTCCTCAAGCTTTGCAATAATAGCGCCGCTGCCGGAGGAAGTACAGCCTGTGCCTCCACAGACCAGAACATGTGAACGATACATTACTTTCTTCCTCCTCAACCGTTGATTGTATATTCTTTAACTACTTCGCCGCCGATAATGTGCTTTTCAATAACCTCAGCAGCCTTTTCGGGTGTCATCTTAACATATGTAACCTTGCCGTCCTTAGCTGTTGTAACCTCAACAATGGGCTCAAGATCACAAAGACCGATACAACCGCACTGTGTAACAGATGTATCTTCTATACCTTTTTCCTGTACCATGTCGGATAAAGCTCTTAATACAGGTCTTGCACCTGCTGCAATACCGCAGGTTGCCATGCAGACTACGATCTGTGTACCTGCGTGTGCTTCTTTACGAAGTGCTACCTGATGCTTTAACTTTTCCTTGATGGCATCAAGCTCTGCTATTGTAACCATAAATTAAATTCCTTTCAGATCATATTTTCCGTTCAGTTCCGAAATGTTCCTGCTTATAAAACCTTCAATAAATTCTCCTACGGACAAATCACTTAAAGCGTCCCTTCCCACCCTTGATATAATATCGGCAGTAGAAAGAGAAAATCCTTCGGAATATACCGTATATTCAAAATCAAAGCAAATGTGGGGGTTACATACCGTAAGCAACCGGTAGGTAGAACCTATTTTCCCGAGAACAGGCCTGTTTGGGGATGATAAGCTTAATTTAGCGGTGATCTCAGCACCGCCCTTATCTCCGTTTTTAGCCGAGAGCATACCGTCGCAGCTTGTACAAAGCTCCGAAAAAAGTATAAGACCAAGACCGTTTTTAATGCCCGGTTTTATGCTTTTGCTCTGGTTAAGAGGGGAGAAGTCCTTATCAAAGCCCTTGCCGTTGTCTGTTATTTTAATCAGTAAAAAATCCCTTTGATCAATACCAATGCCTATTTTAACATGATCTGAACCGGCCTTAAGGCTGTTATGAACTATATCCAGTATATGAAGCGAAATTTCGGTCAACGCATTAGCCTCTGTACTTAGCGAGAATGCCGTCTATCTCATCAACTGTAAGTCTGCCGTAAACGTCATCGTTTATGGTCATTACAGGAGCAAGACCGCAAGCACCGATACATCTGCAGGCTTCAAGTGAGAAAAGACCGTCACTTGTAAGCTCACCGCCCTTGATGCCAAGTGACTCAGACAGCTTGTTGTAAACATCGCCGGAGCCCTTAACGTAGCAAGCGGTACCAAGACATACGGAGATCTTGTACTTACCTTTGGGGTTGATGGTAAACTGTGAGTAGAATGTTACTACACCGTATACCTTTTCGAGGGGAATACCCATCTCTTCGGCAATCATTGTCTGCACTTCAATGGGCAGATAGCCGTAGATTTCCTGAGCCTGCTGTAGTACAGGCATCAGAGCGCCTTTGTGACCTTTTTCGGCATCGATAACTGCCTTGAGCTTTGCTTCCTGCTCAGGAGTACCGGCAAAGGCAACGACACTTTTCTTAAAAGCCATTATTTAGCCTCCTTGATTTATCCCTTCCGGGTTTTAGCTGTTATAAAATTAACAATATAATTTTAACATATTTTAATAAAAAAATCTATACCGAAAACAAAGAAACCGACAAAATCCCCAAAAAAAAATAACAGAATTTTAATTAGAAATATTGTGCTTTTTCCACAAATATTTTTATATCAATATAGCAATATCGAAAAAATGTATAAGAAACTCTCTTTTCCGTTTTCATAAAGCAAAAAAACCATTAAAACTTTTAATGGTTAATATTTAAACATTGACAAAATATTTGATAAGTGGTAAAATAAAATTAACTTTTTGAGTAAAGGAGATAAATACCATGTGGTATGAAAATGCTTGCGTATATCATATTTATCCTTTAGGCTACTGCGGATGCGAAAAAATAAACAGCTTCGCTGCCCCCAAGGAAAACAAATTCAAAATGATCGAGGAGAATATTCCCCATATTAAGAAGATGGGCTTTAATACCATTTATTTCGGCCCTGTATTTCAGTCTGTAGCCCATGGCTATGATACTGTTGACTACACAAAGATAGACTCCCGTCTTGGTACAAATGAGGATTTTGCCGACCTTTGCAAAAAGCTCCACGAAAACGGTATTCGAGTAGTGCTTGATGGTGTATTCAATCATGTGGGAAGAGAATTCGGTCCCTTTGTTTCACTTAGAAACGGAGATTGGGGATACCGTGACTGGTTCCATATCCACGACGGAAATTCCCCCTACAACGACGGCTTTCATTATGAGGGCTGGGAGGGTCACTATGAGCTTGTAAAGCTGAATCTCTATAACCCTGCCGTAAAGGAATACATAAAACAATGTATCACCGGCTGGCGTGAAGAGTTCGGCATTGACGGACTCAGACTTGACGTGGCATATTGCCTTGACCTTAACTTCCTTAAGGAGTTAAGAGGACATTGTAAGTGGCTTGCTGAGGATTTCTGGCTCATGGGCGAAACACTCCACGGAGATTATAACAGATGGATGAATCCCGAAATGCTGGACAGCGTTACTAACTATGAGTGCTATAAGGGATTGTTCTCAAGCTTCAATGATATGAACATGTTTGAAATTGCCCACTCACTTAATCGTCAGTTCGGCAAGGAAAACTGGTGTATATATAGAGGAAAGCTGCTTTATTCCTTTGTTGATAACCACGATGTATCAAGAATTGCAACCATTTTAAGAAATAAAAATCACCTTTCCGTAATTTATCCTCTCTTATTTACAATGCCCGGCATACCCGGTGTATATTACGGCAGTGAATACGGAATTGAGGGAGATAAGCACCATGGTGACGATGCACTTCGTACCATGTGGGACGGAAAGAAGTTCAAGTCCGAGGGCATACAGGATCTGACCAAGCTCATCTCAAAGTTAGCTAAGCTAAGAACTGAAAGCGTAGCTCTTGCTAAGGGTGGCTTTACAAACCTTCAGCTTACAAACCGCCAGTATTCCTTCCGCAGAGATGCAGAGGGTCAGACTGTGGTTACTCTCCTTAATGCTGATGAAAACAGCTTTGACTTTAACCTTAATATCGACGGTGATTTTGCTGATGTTATCACCGGCAAGAAGGTAAATCTCAGCGCACCTGTCAGCGTTCCCGGATATACAGCTGTAGTATCAGTTTCAAAATGATAAAGGCTGTACTTTTTGATATGGACGGCACCTTGCTTGACAGCGAGATTGTTGCCCTTAAAGCCTGGGATTACATAATAGAAAAATATCACCCTGTTATGGATCCCACCCTGCCTATGCAGTCCATAGGGCTTAATCACAATTCCATGGCTCAGCTTTTCTATGATAAGTGCGGCAGGGATTTTCCCTTTGAAACCTACTGGAACTCTGCTACCGAATTTTTCGCAGAGTATGTAATGACCCACCCCCTTGATATAAAAATGGGCTTTTATGAACTGTGCGATTATCTTAAAGCCCAAGGTATAAAAATGTATATAGCCACCTCCACCTATCACGATACTGCGGTAAAGGAATTAGAAATTGCCGGTATATGGCAGTATTTTGACGGGCTTATAGGGGGCGATGAAATAGAAAAGGGAAAGCCCCACCCGGAAATATACCTTAAGGCATCAGCTCTTGCAGGCTGTGATATTGATTCCTGTCTTGTTATTGAGGACAGCGAAAACGGTATAAAATCCGGAATAAATGCCGGGATGAAGTGCGTTTTTATAAAGGATATAAAGGATATTTCCCCGGAAATAAAGAAAAATATTTACAGGGAATGTAAAGACCTTAAGGAAGTTATAGCAGTAATTGAAGATATAAAAAGCCTGTAACTATTGATTTTTTTGTATTTTTGTGTTAGAATAACTCTTTGTAAACATAAGAAAGGATGATGTAAATGCCTATCAATATTCCCAACAATCTGCCGGCCTTCAGCACTCTTGTAAATGAGAATATTTTTGTCATGTCTGACGAAAAGGCATCACAGCAGGATATAAGACCCTTAAAGGTTGCCATTGTAAACCTTATGCCTACAAAGATTGTAACCGAAACACAGCTTTTAAGGCTTTTAAGTAACACCCCCATTCAGGTGGATATTACCCTTGTAAAGACAGAAACCCACAATCCGAAAAATACCTCCCGTGAGCATCTTATAAATTTCTACACCACCTTTAATCAGATAAAGGATGATTATTTTGACGCGGTAATTATTACCGGCGCTCCTGTGGAATTACTGGATTTTGAATCTGTTAATTACTGGAAAGAGCTATGTCAGATAATGGAATGGAGCAAAAGCCATTCCTTTAGCACAGTACATATCTGCTGGGCGGCATTTGCAGGACTTTATTATCATTACGGCCTTCAGAAAAGGGTACTGGATAAGAAAATGTTCGGCATATTCCCCCATAAGATAAACGCCATAAATCACCCCTTATTAAAGGGCTTTGATGATGTATTTATGGTACCCCATTCAAGATATACCGAGGTAAGCATTGATGATATAGAGCGTCATCCCGACCTTGCCTTACTGGCATATTCGGATATAGCAGGGGCTTATATAGTAGCTGACAGAACAAACAGGCAGATATTTATTACCGGTCACGGCGAATATGACAGAAATACATTAAAGGATGAATATATGCGTGATATCGAAAAAGGACTTCCCATTGATATGCCATATAATTATTTCCCCAATGACAACCCTAACCTTACTCCTAACTTCACCTGGAGAGGTCATGCAAGTCTGATGTATTCAAACTGGCTTAATTTCTGTGTATATCAGGAAACCCCCTACGATTTAACCAAGATAAAGCCATTATAAAAAATCACACCAATTCCTTTTGCACAAGTCCGGTAAAAACAGACAATAGAAAAAATAACCCTCCTATGGTATAACAAAGGAAATACCATAGGAGGAATTTTTATGCCCGGAAGTTACCAATATATACAGCATTAGATTGACTTCTACAACAACCAATGTATTCAACTTAAAACAAAACTGACTCCGTATGAATTACGAAGTCAGTATGCCCTTAAATTTAATATTGTACCATAGAGTGGTGTTCTTGTGCTTTCCGTACAATTTGGTGCGGTTCATCTCAGTCCGGATGA
>CALXIO010000003.1 GCA_944388385.1 uncultured Ruminiclostridium sp. | reverse complement strand
GAACGGCAAACTGAAGGAGCCTACCGAAGGCCAGAGAAAATCCCTGACCACACTGATTGCCAATGTATAAACAAATGAGCCGCTGCAAGTTTTCCTGCGGCGGCTACCCCTGTTTCTGTAGAAAAAATTTTGAAAAAACATTGAACCGAGAAGCTATTGTTGCGACCTTGTAGGTGAAAGCTTTCAAAAGAGGTACCGAAGATGCAAAGCAAAGAATTAGAAAACTACATAGAATTCCTGTTATCTGCAGCCTTACAAAGATGCGGCAATATATATGATGCTGAAGATCTAACACAGGAGACACTTCTTGCTGCACTGTCATACATGGCACGTGGCAAAGATATTCAAGATGTAAAAGCATGGCTTCTCGTTGTTATGGGGCGGAAATTTAATGACATGCTCCGCAAAAGATATAAGCAACCAATAGTCAGTATTGGAGATGATTTTGATATCGTTGATGAGAATGCCATGATCCAATTGAACGATGAAGATGACGAAGTTGAGAACGTTCGTAAAGCAGTTGCATACCTTGTCAAAAATTATCGCGAGGTTATCGTGCGGTACTATATGAACGGTCAGAGCGTAAGTCAGATTGCATCAGAATTGGACATTCCCGAGGGAACTGTAAAAAGCAGATTGCATCTTGGCAGGGATCATGTAAAGAAAGGAATCAGCGATATGGGAAAATACTCAAAGCAAAGTTATTCACCTATAACACTTCATGTTTCTTACAGTGGAAATCCCGGATTGAAGGGAGAGCCGATCACACTTATCAAAAACGATCTTATTGCCTAGAATATCCTGTGGCTGGCTTACTCTAAGCCGGTAACTATTGAGGAGATTGCATTGTCTATCGGTATTCCGGCAGCATATGTAGAACCTATTGTTGAAAAGCTGGTAGACGGTGAACTAATGAAAAAGGTTGGGAACAAAGTTTATACAGACTTTATGATTTCAACTTTGGATGATAAGGAAAAGTATATTCCTGCGCAGAAAAAATGTGTACATGAGAATTTTGAGTTATTCTGGAATGCTATCGAAAAAGCCCTTGTGAAGCTCCGTCAGTGTGAGTTTTACGAAAGGTGTTCATTTGATGCAAGAAACTCCCCGGAACTGTATGTTGCATTCAACTGTCTGGATTACGGAACGTATATGACCTTTTCAGAAATATTCAATGCTGAACAGCAATTTAATGAACGTCCTAACGGTGGACGATGGATTGCCTTTGGCCATGTTAATTTCAAGGAGTTTGATTACAAGGACCATATCGAGTTGTTGGCACATTCTTACTCGGGTGAACGCGTTGCAAGGTTTGACAAATATGCCAATTGCGAGATGCTTGAAATGCACGTGTATGGTGCAGACGGATTCCCGTGTTACCCATATTATCATTCGGCCGCTTATACATTTTTCCCTGAGAACACCTTTGTTGATGCAGAGATTGCAAAGCTACTCTACATTATGCACACGGGAATTGATCCTGAAAGTGTAGGTTTTAATCCGGAATATCTCAAAGCTATTCCTTGGCTCACAAAATGTAAGTTATTCCGTGAGGAAGCCGGAAAACCAGTCATCAACATTCCTGTTCTCTGTAAGGATGAGGCGCAAGTTTTGTGGAACCTTTGTACGGAAGCGAAGTACGAGATAGTAAATGATCTAAAAGAGCTGCTTACCGAGTTTTTCAGAGGAAAGAAGCAAGAAATACCTGCACATCTGGATAGTGTTCCTTTGCAGAAACAATATCTGTATGCAGATAATGCTATGCTTTTTGCCACAATAAGAGAGGCTATTTCAAGAGGCAAGCTGTATGACGGTAATTATGACGACGATAGCAACGGCGTCAATCAGCCTCCTTGCCCTATGGTTTTAGTAATTGGATAATTATATTTTGACCGCCGCAAGATTTATAAATAATTTTTGCCTCTGCGGACACAAAATCCGCAGAGGCTGTCTTCTTTATACAAATATAATTCCTGTATTAACAATTTCTATTGCTCGATTTCTGATACTGTTAATTCGCTGTACCCACTCCATTTGATTTTCTGCTTTGAGCGTTTCGGATACGCCCTCACGTTCTGCCATCTGTTTTACAAGCCGAAAAAACATATCTTCAGCCTGCTGGTCAATGTCGGCGATGTATCCGTTAAGCTTGCCGCTTAGCTGCAAGCCGGAGAGAAAAACCCGCTTGTTATCTCGCAGATAATTCAAGTGCCGCTGACCCCATACACCGATATGCACTGGTTCTTCCACCGGTAGTTTCAGGCACGGCAAATAATAATCGCCTTGCAGCCCATACCATAGCCCATTGTTTTCGTCATATTTGTACTTTTCCATAAAATCTTGACCTCCTTAAAATCTTGTGCTACCATCATATCAAAGAGGCACAATGCAAGCAAATGTACGGAGAAATATGTGAGCCATCAGCCGGATTTTCAATATAGATTTTAGGTTGGTTATGAACATCCGTACCACATAACAAAAAAATTCCCCTTTTCAAGGGGAATTTTTTTGTTGCAAAGGACTTTCTCTGCGTCCTTCGGACTTGATAAAGTCTCTTTGCTCTTCATTATTTTGCTTCGCAAAACAATTTTCACTGAGTCCTCAATGTAGGCTTTATGGTAAAGCCTCTTTGCCCTTCATTGTTTCGCTACGCAAAACAATTTTCGTAAATAAGTCTCCCTCGATGGGAGACTTTTTGTTATTTTATCATATTTTCTTTATTCAATTTATTCGCCTGCTATTATAATTTCTTATAAAAAATTATTTCTAATGGTTCTTCCGGTAATATCAGAGAACCACTATCTATATAATTATGTTTTCTATAAAAAAATTGAGCTTGTTCATTTGATCGTGTGGATGTTAAAACTGCGTCATATCCTTGTTTTTTCATTTCACCTTCCCAATACTCAAGTAATTTACTTCCATTACCTTTTCCTCTTTCTTTGTCTAAAAAATAAAGCATATTTATAAATGGTGTATTATCCCAAAATAAGTTGTATCTTAACCAGCCTATAAATCTTTCGTTATCATACATAACAATTATTCTATTTAGATTGATTGCATTTACCAATTCATCTTTTGATAGATGAATCCCGGGTTAATAGTTGTCATTTTGGCAGAAGTGTGGTATGCCGCCATGCTCTCCAATAGTGCGGCTGTACGAGTTCTGCGAATTCTGTCTGTTTTTCGCAATGGGGATTGACAAATTTCCAAAAAGATGGTAAAATAAACGTTGGCAGAATAAAAGTGATCCTACATTAAGAGTGATTTATTATATTTTCTAATAAACGATGTTCAATCTTTGTGCGGTATTGATTTAAATAGTCCGAGCTTGGTGTAAGGAGGCATCCAAATGGTTTTTGACGATTTGAAAAAGGCTCTGTCCGAAACAATTACAGACCTCAAACCTGTGCCTATACCGGATGAGGTGGTTAAATTTAAAGAGGTCCTGCTGGATCGTTCAGAGGCAGACAACAGCAAGTGGCTGTCTTATATCACGGCGGCACTGGATAGCACAAAAACATTCGAGATTCACTGTTGGAATGAAGAAACCGAATGGATCGAGCTTGCTTTGCATTACGGATATTTGAAAGAAAGCGATTGGCAGCATGGCAAAATCATAGCCGGAAGCGTTACGCCGGAGTTTACTTCCATGCTGTTAGCTCTTCCGAAGCCTACTGATACCGAGATATACAACAAAATGACACCGTTCTTCAATATCTTTCTGGATGACAAATTCCAAAGCTGCCATTATGGGACGGAGTTGTATGTATAATTTATAATTCATTTGTTAATTTTAAAGTCTTGTTTTTTTAAAATCGACAAACGTTTTGATATATGAATCTATATAAGAGGAAGTTTTCTTATGAAAAATCTAAGTTTACCATATAAAATAGCATTTTTGGTGTTTGCTATCGCTCTTATTATTGCGGCAATAGCTTTTAATTTAGATAAAATAAGCATATTTATCATAGCGCTAATCGTTGTTGTGATTTCAGCAATTGCAATGGTGGTAATTAACAAAAAACAGAATTAAACTCAATGCTTCATTGTGCTATCCACAAAGAATATAAATGGATTTAAGTTCAATATTGTTTGGGTACTATCTATTTCAGGAATTTTACTACTTGGTTTTGTAATTTATATATTTACCCAGAAAAAATATTGGCTATAGTGAAAGGTTGAGATGTAATGAAGAAAAAGCCTATTATATCAATAATACTGTGGATAATCGGTGGAATGATTATAGGATCATTTATTGGTTTATTGGGATACTATAGAGTTCTGCCGGAAAACGTATACGACACTTTATCAAACTTCACTATAAGATTATGTATAGGACTCATAGTTCTGATTGTAGACTTATTGTGTGCTTGGGGCTTAATTCGTCCGATAATTAACAAATACATTGATAATCATGGTGAATCAACCACCGGATGTATCGATAATGTTGTATCTCTGACAAAACCTGATCAATTACAACTTGATGACTTGATAAAGCAGTCAAGATATTCATTTACTGTTTCCTATGAAGTAAATAACAAAAAATACACCAAAGAGTTTCCGCCGACAATATTAACAAGTAAACGTGAGTTATATCCGCATAATATAGATCAAGGCAACAGCATTGAGATAAAATACCTTAAGAACAATCCAAAATTATCAATAATCAACATTGATATGTTAAAGAAAGGTGCTTTTTCTGAAGCCGAAAATTCACGAATCCACTTAATATTTATCCCACTTATAACCACTGTAACATATATTATTGGGTTAATAATGCTATAAGTTACCGCAAGCTCCAAGAACACATATTCGTTAGTGAGCATTCTAATGAAGCACGACCGGATTGTAAACGAAAATTTTATAAATTTTATAGAATTTATGTTTAAAGACAGTGCTCAGGGCGATACCGAAAAAGAAGGGAAAATGCCTTTAAACAAAGGCATTTGCATACACAATTTAACAAAATAAGGCTCCGGAATGATCTGAATCTTCAAACCGGAGCCTTTTTCATTTTTTCGTGTTGCACATTTTAACGAAAGGTCGTGGGGTGTGCGTTTTCTCCTCACAGTCTGCCGGCGGCGCTTACGCTCCTCAGTCTTCCTCCCCGTCAACTACAAGCGTAGCTGAGCCGTATGCCTTTAAGGGGTGGCCGTTTTCGTCACGCTCCAGAGTGTACCTCACATGGAACGGCACTCTGCCTACCGTAAGGGGGATAACGCCTTCCAGTTTATCAACCTCTCCCCTATCCAGCTTTCTCATCCATTCTCTGTACTTATCCGCATAGTCCGGGGGGGAATATTCCCACCTCAATAGCCGGCTCGGGGTAGTTTTCCACCAACGGCGGCAGGTTAAGATCTCTCATACATCTGAAGCAGGGGCGCATTTCCTTGGTGGAAATATCATACTCCCAGGCATAAACATTTGCGTGTTCACTTGCAAAGCGGAAACGTCTTTCGCTTTTGTACAATTCCTCCCAGCGCTTTTTCTCCGCTGTCACATTCTGCACCATGGCATAGAAAAGATACTGATTGTCGGTTTTTCCTATAAGCCTTATATAACTGCGGATGCAAATAGCATCCTTACCGCAGGTCTTTGAGCATACCTCTCTCCAGGTTTCGCAAACTTCCTCATCGTTGGAATTTATAGCCCTTGCAAGGGTGTCCTTATAAACAATGCGGTTTTCCTCGTCCATACCCTCAAGTAAATCTGATTCAAGTATCTCCTGCTCCAACATATTCATGCCGATTTCCTTGACATACTTTTTATTTACCCTCAGTATCTCTATTTTTTCATCCTGATAGGTGAAAATTACAGCACCGCCTACAAAGTTATTGAATATCAGGGTTTCCATGGATTTAGGATCCCAGAATCTGCCTGCATCCATTTCGGTAATAAGGTCTAAGGCAGGTGTCAGGGGCTCATGGTCAATCTGCTTTAATTTTTCTCTGAATTCCTCAGCGGTCACCGGCTTTGAATAAAGATAGCCCTGTACATACTTACAGCCTATGCTTTTCATATAGTCAGCCTGCTCCATGGTTTCAACACCCTCGGCAATAACGGGAGTGCCAAGCCACTTTGCCATTTGTACCACCGCATTAAGGATAGTACCGCCTCTGCCCCCTATATCTCCGCTTAAAAATCTCATGTCCAGCTTTATTACATCAACGGCTAAATCCTTTAAAATATTAAGGGAGGAATATCCGCTGCCGAAGTCGTCCATTTCAACTATATAGCCCTTTTCGTGAAGCTGCTTTAACACACCGGAAATAAGCTCCATGCCGCCTATAGCTGAGCTTTCGGTGATTTCGATATGTATATATTTTACCGGAACATCATACTTAGTGCGCAGCTTTTCTATTTCTGCCACATAGTCCTTGCGGTAAATATCATATCTTGACATATTTACAGAAACAGGTACCGGCTTATTGCCGCTGTCAAGAATGGTCTTCTGGAATTTGCACACATCCTCAAATACCTTAAGGTCAGCCCTGTAAATTAAATCATTCTTTTCAAGAAGCGGTATAAAATCCGAAGGATACTGCATACCGTAAAAAGGATGAGTCCAGCGCATAAGCGCCTCTGCACCTATCATTCTTCCTGTGCTGTGATTTATCTTAGGCTAATATGTTACGAAAATATGTCCGAAGCTAACCGCATCTTCAAAGCAGGCTAAAAGCTCCTGCTCAGTCATTTGTCTGTTCATGACAGCACCCCCAGTAATAATTATATACTACCTGTATATCATAAAAAGCAAATTCTTTCAAGTGCTGAACAAATAAAAAGCTCTCCCAAAAGGGAGAGCCTTAATTATTTTTGCCTGTAATAGGAATTGAATACGGGTCTTAATTTCTTATATAATGGTAAGGTAAGTAGTGATGCTATAAGTCCCTTTGCTATGGTAAAGGGGAGATTAAAGATAAGCAGACATTCAAAAAGTCCGTTTACACTTGGATTTATAGCCTGATACATTCCGATAATGACCTCAATGGGCATTATTTTCTCATAAATGGGATATACTAAGAAATAATTGGAAGCAAGGCCTAAAAGTCCCATTATAAAGCTGCCGATAACAGAGCCGATAACAGCGCCCTTATAGTTATTTATTTTTCTGCCGATAATACCCGCGGGAATAACAAGGGCACAGCCTAAAATAAAGTTTGAAAGCTCCCCTACTCCTCCTGTCTTAGTGGTAAAAAGGCAGATAATATTCTTTACCAGACAGACAAAAATGCCGGATTTAGATCCCATTGTAAGGGACGCCATAACAGCCGGAAAATCCGAAAAGTCAAAGGAAATAAAAGAGGGCATAAAGGGCAGCTTGAATGACAGCATCTGAAGCACTGCCGCCACGGCTGCAAGCATTGCGGTGAATACAAGACGTCTTGCATCAACGTATTCCCTGAGGTTCTTTTTTGTGTTTGTTGAGTTTTGCATAAAAATCATCCTTTCTTCTGTTTCAAAGGTTTTTTATGCCATAAAAAATACCCTGCAAAATGCAGGGCTTGTTATCAAAAAAGTCATGACCGCATGAAAAAATTTACGGCTGTCAATTCTGATTCTTTCATCCGGACTATACCGTCGGTTTCGGAATTACACCGAATCTGCCTTAAAAAGGCTCGTGGACTTTACCACCGGTGGAGAATTTCACTCCGCCCTGAAACAGATTACTATATTATTATATGCCATAGTAATGTATTTGTCAAGGGATATTGGGGAAATTTTTTACATAAATTTAATAATTCAGTGGTAAAATGGCTTTGCAACAGGCTTATGTTAAATTTTTATAAAGATATTGCAAAATCCGGCAAAGTGTAGTATAATATAATAGAATATACTGAATACTTATGCCTTTTAAAGAAAGGAATTTTTATATGTTATTTGATTTAATGAGCGTCGGCGGCAATATGCAGCTTATAATATCCATAGTATTTTCCTATGCTATTATACTGCTTGTGGCCTTTCCTATTCACGAATGTGCCCATGCCTTTATGGCGAAGGCTCTTGGTGACAATACCGCCTTTTATCAAAATCGTGTTACCTTAAACCCCATAGCCCACCTTGACCTTATGGGTACAATAGGTATACTTATATTCGGCATAGGCTGGGCAAAGCCTGTACCGGTAAATCCCACAGCCGCAAGGAAGGTTTCCGCTAAAACCGCCATGGCTCTTACAGCGGCGGCAGGACCCTTGTCAAATGTATTGCTGTCCCTTATTTTTATTATAGTATCAAAGCTGATTTTGATGATAGGCGGCGGCGATGTGATTTTATATGTCGCTTATGCCTTTCAATATGCGGCAAGTATAAATGTCAGTCTGGCAGTATTCAATCTGCTTCCCATACCCCCTCTTGACGGCTCAAGAATGTTTCTAGTGTTCTTAAAGCCTCAGCATTATTTCAAGATAATGCAGTATGAGCAGATAATAATGATAGTGCTTTTGCTACTTTGCTGGACAGGTCTGCTTTCTATTCCCCTTAATTTCTTAGGCAATTTAGTTTTGGGATTTCTTGATTTCATAACAGGATTTTTAGGATGACGGGAGAGCTTAATTTTAAGCTGGAGGTTTTTGAGGGGCCTCTGGATTTATTGCTGAGCCTTATTTCTAAGCATAAGCTGAATATTTATGATATAGAAATTTCCCTTCTGTTGGAGCAGTTTTTGCTGTACTTAGAGCAGATGAAGCAGGCGGATATTGAGATAGCCGGGGAATTTCTTGAAATGGCGGCAAGGCTTATTTATATCAAGTCCTCTGCCCTGCTTCCCAAATATGAAGCGGAAGAAATGAAAAAGGAATTAGAGGGCGTACTTATAGAATATGCCCTTTGCAAGAAAATGGCCGCCATACTGGGTAAAAAATACAAGGGAGATCTTATATATGTAAGACGCCCTGCGGAAATTACCCCCACCACTACATATAATAATAAGCATATCCCGGATGAACTGGTGCTTGCCTTGTCAAATATAAGCTACAAGGCGGCGGTTAAAAGACAGCCCCCTTCCATAAAGCCCATGGTGGCAAAGAGCTTTACCAGTGTTTATTCTAAAATAGTGTTTGTGCTTAAAAGGATAATGTCCGGAGGAAATGTGGAGGTGCGTCAGCTGTACAAGGGACAGAAACGCTCTGAGCAGGTGGCGACATTTTTAGCCCTCCTTGAATTATCCAAAAACAGCCGTATTAAATTTACAGAGGATAATAAGTATCTTCACTTTGTGCCAAGGGACAAGGTGGAGGAGGAGTTTCCCTTATATAATGAGGAAAATGAAAAGGACGAGCAGTAATATAAATGGAACTTAACGAAGGAATAAGAATAATAGAGGCCATACTCTTTGCAAGCGGCGAGCCTATTACCCCGGACAGGCTGAGTGAGGCATCCGGCATTGAAAAGGATATGGTTATAAGGATAATAGACCAGCTTGAAAGAAGATATAATGTGGGAGAAAGTGCCCTCAGAATATTAAGGCTTAATGACAGCTTTCAGCTGGCAACAAGGGAGGAATATGCTCCCTATATAAAAAATGCCCTTGAAAATAAAAGACAGGCAAGGCTTACCCCTGCCGCCCTTGAGGTGCTGGCGATAGTGGCCTATAATCAGCCGGTGACAAAGGCATTTGTGGAACAGGTCAGAGGTACAGACAGCTCAAGCGTGGTTAATTCTTTGGTTGAGCGTGAGCTTTTATGTGAGGCAGGAAGACTTGAGCTTCCGGGCAGACCCATGACCTACCGCACAACGGAGAATTTTCTGAGGTGCTTTGATATGGCAAGCCTTGAAGAATTACCCAGAATGCCCACCGAGGACGGACAGATGCGACTTGATGACCCGGAGGAGCTGTGGGAGGAATATGAAAGAATCAGAGGTATTCCAAGGCAGGACTCTGAGGAAAACAAGGAAGAATAAGCCTTAAAATTACGGAGGTTGTATGGGCTGGATAATATTTGCTGATATTGTACTTATAACCATACTTATCCTTGCCCTGTCGGTAACCGCCGTTATTAAGGTGACTGATACGGTGGAGATAAAGATTAAGTACGCCGGTATCACCCTTTTCTCTATCGGTAATACCGAAGAAGAGGAAAACAAGGACAAGGATAAAAAGAAGAAGAAAAAGAAAAAGAAAAAAGAAAAGAAGAAAAAGGACAAAAAGAAAAAGGAAGATAAGAAGGCTTTAAAAAAGGCTGATGAAAATAAACCGGCAGAAAAAATTCCGGATAAAAAAGAGGATGAAAAGCCTGAAGAAGAAGAAAAGGTTAAAAAGCCAAAGGTAAAGATAGACTTTGAGCTTATAAAGATGCTTCTTGAAAGTGCAAGTAAGCCTGTAAAAAGGCTTATCAACCACATAAGGCTTACTATATACAAGGCTGAAATTATAGTGGCAGGAGATGATGCGGCTGAGGTAGCCCTTAATTACGGCAAAATGAATGTGGCTGTATATAATCTTCTTGCTTTTTTAGACAGATTTATAAGGCTTAAGGCAGACAATGTAAAAATAGGCGTGGATTTTATCTCCGGTACACCCTCCTATGATATTTATTGCAAGGTGAAAATGAGGCTCAGTACAGCACTGGGCTGCGCTTTCTGGCTTTTAGGGCGTATCGCTGTAAGATATATCAAACTTATGAAAGCCGGACAGGAAACCCCGTCCGCAGGAAAGGAAATCAATCATGGCAGAACAGCACCCGATCAATAATCTTATGAGCACCTCTATGGACAAGATAAGAGAGCTTGTTGATGTCAACACCATCATAGGAGAGCCTATCAACTCCCCTGACGGAACTATCATCATTCCCGTATCTAAGGTAAGCTTCGGATTTGTAGCAGGCGGCTCTGACCTTCCTACAAAGCAGCCTAAGGATGTATTTGCAGGGGGCAGCGGTGCAGGTATCACAATTCACCCTCAGGCATTTATCGTGGTTCAGCGTGACGGCGAGGTAAAGATGCTGGAGCTGGGTCAAGGCGGAAATAACTCCATTGAGGGTATCATCAACAATGTTCCCGATCTTATTACAAAGGTAAAGGATATCTTTGCTAAGGATAAGGGCGGCGAAAATGCCGAAGACGAAGAAGAGGCTACAGAGGAAAAGTAAGTTTAATAATATTGTCCCTTTTTGCATAAGATGTACAAAAAGTATAGGCTTATGCGAAAAGGAGATATTATGAAGATAACAGGAAAAATCATCGCTTTTTTAACAGCAGTTTCAGTGGGGTTAGCTATTGCTATGCCCTGTTTTGGTGAGCTTTTTTATGAGGAGAACACCTCTGCCCTGTCAGTTTCCGCAAAATCTGCAATACTGATAGAGGCTGATACCGGAACTGTGCTTTTTGCCAAAAACGAAAAGGAACACCGGGCCATTGCAAGCACAACCAAAATAATGACCGCCCTGCTTACTTTAGAGGCTGGGGATCTTGACAAGCCCTTTACCGTTGATGAAATGGCAATTCAGGTGGAGGGTACCTCCATGGGGCTTCGTAAAGGGGATATAGTGACCAGACGGGCATTATGCTACGGTATGCTTTTGCCCTCGGGAAATGATGCGGCAAACTGTGCGGCGGTGAATGTGGCAGGCAGTATTGACGGCTTTGCTGTGCTTATGAATAAAAAAGCGACATCCTTAGGTATGCTTGACAGCAGCTTTGTCACCCCCTCGGGGCTTGATGCGGAAAATCAGTATTCCTGTGCCTATGATATGGCATTACTTACAAGAGAGGCTCTTAAAAATGAAACCTTCGCTGAAATATGCGCAAGCGCAAAGGCTAGGGTAAGCTACGGCAATCCCCCATACGACAGGTGGCTTATAAATTCAAACAAGCTGCTTTATGACTACCCTGACTGTATAGGGGTAAAAACCGGCTTTACGGATGATGCAAGGCGCACCCTTGTTTCAGCCGCCGAAAGAAACGGCGTCACCCTTATTGCAGTTACCCTTAATGCCCCGGATGACTGGCAGGATCACACAAAAATGCTGGACTATGGCTTTTCGGTAACTGAAAACAGCGATGTAAAATATAACTGTGATTCACTAAGGGCACAAGTAGTAGGAAGCGACAAGACAAGTATCGCCGTTGACTGCGAAAAAGTAGATTTAAGCCTTACAGATTCCCAGAGGGAAAAGCTGAAAACGGATATTCATCTGCCTAAGTTTTTATATGCGGATATAAAATACGGGGATAAGGTGGGCAGAGTGGATTATATACTTGACGGAAGGGTCATAGCATCCGCTGACCTTACCGCTATGGAAAATGCAGACAGGAAAAATATTTCCCCCGGCTTTTTTGAGGGCTTTATTATGCTTTTAAAAAGGCTTATGTGATAAAGAGGAAAGAAAATGGAAAAGGTAAGAATTCAGAAAATTATAGCCGACAGCGGATATTGTTCCCGCAGAAGGGCTGAGGAATATATACAGCAGGGCTTAGTTAAGGTAAACGGCAGACCCTGTAAGTTAGGTGACAAGGCAGACCCCAAAAATGACCTTATCACCGTAAATTCGGAAAAGATAGGTACACAAGGCACATTAAGATACATAAAGCTTTATAAGCCCAGGGGCAATATGACCACCATGTCAGACAGTCACGGTAAGAAGCTGATTACCGAGTTACTGGACGGCATTGAGGAAAGAGTGTATCCTGTGGGCAGGCTGGATAAGGATTCTGAGGGGCTTATACTCCTTACCAATGACGGAGAATTTGCAAACAGCATTATGCACCCCTCAAAGCATATAAAGAAAAAATACCGGGTAACGGTAAGGGGGGAAGTAAGCGACGATAAGCTTACTACTCTTGCCTCCGGGGTTAAGATTGATACAGGTGTTACCCTTCCCTGCACCGTAGCGGTGCTTGCTGAGGAGGAAAACCGCACAGTTCTTGAATTTGTCATCAGCGAAGGCAAAAACCGTCAGATAAGAAAAATGTGTGAGGCGGTAAAGCTGGAGGTGGTAAGGCTTAAAAGAAGTGCGGTGGGGAATATTAAGCTCGGTATGTTAAAGCCCGGCGAATGGGAGGATATTTCCCCGGCGGAATTAAAGGTGCTTAAGGGTATGATTTCCCCTGCCCCTGCAAAGAAGGACAAGAAGTAATGGTAACAATTCTGATAAACGATACCGAGGATAAATTTATAGCAAGGGATAAGGATGAAATTGTGGCTTCCCTTGACTTTTATTTTGACAACCGGGTAATGCACATAACAAAATTAGAGGGTGAGGAGTTTTTCTTTGACGGACTTTGCAGGTCCGCTATGAACTATGCTTGTAACAGATATATCAATGAATGTGTCTATGATATAGAGGATACCGCAATTTTAAGCAAGCTTTGTGAGCTTGGTTTTGTGCAAAACAACAATAAAACAATAAGTGACATTGATAATTTTTTCACATTACATAAAAGTTGCGGAAAATCGTAAAATTCACTTGTTATTGACAAAGAAATGAGTTATAATTATATTGAATATGGTGTGCTTTTATGCACAGTTTTACATAAAAAATATCTGTGGAGAACGGAGGATCTTATAAGCAATGAAGAAAACGATTGCTGAAATGGAGCAGGCAGCAAGTCCTGCTGCAGAAAAACTCATCTCTCTTTTCGACGAGGACAGCTTTGTAGAGCTGGACAAGTATGTAAAAGCAGGGGTAGTCAGCGGATATGGTTTTGTTGACGGTGCGGTAGTTTACGCATACGCTCAGGACTCATCCGTAAAGAGCGGTGCTGTATGTGACAGCGCAGCTGCAAAGATAGCAAAGGTTTATGAGCTTGCACTTAAAAACGGTGCTCCCGTTGTAAGTGTATTTGACTCCAGGGGCGGCGATATTGCTCAGGGTATGAAGATGCTCAATGCCTACGGCGAAATAGCTAAGGCAAGTGCCGCACTTTCAGGTGCAGTACCTCAGATTGCTGTTGTTGACGGTGTATGTGCCGGTACAGCTGCAATGATTGCCTGCATGGCTGACATTGTGGTAATGACAGAAAAGTCAGAGCTTTTCATGACAGCTCCCTTTATTGCAGATGACAAGACAGAGGGCGCAGGTACCTGTGAAAATGCCGCTAAGTCAGGTGTGGCTGCTGTTACAGCTAAGGACAGCGCTGACGCTATGGCTAAGGTTAAGAAGCTGCTTACTATTCTTCCTGCAAACAACCTTGAAACAGCAGGTAATGATTATTTTGCAGATAATGATGCAGTTTTAACAGCTGATCTCAAGGGCACAGCCTATATTGAGGCAATAGCTGACAAGGACAGCGTAATTGAGCTTTACAAGGATTTCGGTACAGCATCAGTTACAGCACTTGCAAGTGTAAACTGGCGTACAGTAGGCTTTGTAAATACAGACAAGGCGGACAAGTTGACACAGTCTGACTGTGCTAAGATAGCTCGTTTTGTCACCTTCTGTGATGCTTATTCTATCCCCGTTGTTACATTAGTTGATACAAAGGGCTTTGAAAAGTCCACAGCGGCAGAGCTTACCGGCAGTATCCGTGACAGCGCTAAGCTGACACAGAGCTATGCTTGTGCTACCACAGCTAAGATAGCAGTTATCAAGGGCAGTGCAACAGGCAGTGCTTATGTGGCGCTTGCAAGCAAGGCGGCAGGCGTTGATATTGCTATTGCTACTGAGGATGCAGTTATTACTCCTGCTTGTCCTAAGGCGGTAGTTACCTTCCTTAACGGTGCATCTGATGATGCTACTACAGCTAAGCAGGCACAGGAATATGTTGAAAATGAAGCAAGTCCCTTTACAGCGGCAGAAAACGGCTATGTTGACAGAATTGTTACAGTTGATGATGTTAAGGCCGCTATAACATCTGCTATTGAAATCACTTCCGGCAAGAGAGTTATTGCTCCTGCCAAGAAGCACGTAAACTTTGTATTCTAAGCATAAGAAAGGAAATTTTGTTATGAAAAGATATAATATCACCGTAAACGGTACAGCTTATGATGTAACAGTTGAAGAGGCTGACGGTTCAGCTCCCGTAGCAGCAGCTCCCGCAGCAGCACCTGCTCCCAAGAAGGCAGCAGCTCCTGCTCCTGCAGCAACAGGCGCACAGGGTGGCGTTAAGGTAACAGCTCCCATGCCCGGTACTATTGTAGATGTAAAGCTCGCAGTAGGTGCTAAGGTTACAAACGGTACTGTTATTGCAGTTCTTGAAGCACTTAAGATGGAAAATGACGTTGTAGCAAGCTGTGACGGTACAATCGCAAGCATCAACGTAACAAAGGGTCAGTCTGTAGAAACAGGTACCCTTATCGCTACGATCAACGCATAATTTTAAGAAAGGATCGTTTTAGGTTATGGGAAAAGTTAAAATCACCGAAACCGTATTGCGTGACGCTCACCAGTCTCTTATTGCCACAAGAATGACAATGGATGAAATGCTTCCCATTCTTTCCACAATGGACAAGGTTGGCTACTATTCAGTAGAATGTTGGGGCGGCGCAACATTTGACTCATGTCTTCGTTTCCTTAATGAGGACCCCTGGGAAAGACTTCGTATATTAAGAAGAGAAATGCCCAACACAAAGCTTCAGATGTTATTCAGAGGTCAGAATATGCTGGGCTACCGTCACTATGCAGATGATGTTCTTCAGTATTTTGTACAGAAGTCAGTTGCAAACGGTATTGATATAATCAGAATTTTCGATGCACTTAATGATATAAGAAACCTTGAAACAGCAGTTAAGGCTGCTAAGAAGGAAGGCGCTCATGCACAGATCGCCATTTCCTATACATTAGGTGATGTATTCACAGATGAATACTATGTAGACTACGCTAAGAGAATTGAAGAGGCAGGCGCTGATTCTATCTGTATCAAGGATATGGCCGCCCTTCTTACTCCCTATGCTACAGAAAGACTTGTAAAGGCTATAAAGGGTGCTGTAAGTATTCCTGTTCAGCTTCACACCCACTACACCTCAGGTCTTGCTTCTATGTGCTTACTTAAGGGTATTGAAGCAGGTGTTGACGGTATTGATACTGCTATGTCACCCCTTGCCCTCGGTACTTCACACGCTCCCACAGAATCAATGGTAGCCGCACTTCAGGGCACAGAATACGACACAGGTCTTGACTTAAAGCTCCTTACCGAAATAAGAGATTACTTCATGACTTTAAGAAAGAAGTATCTTGACAGCGGTCTTCTTGATCCTAAGATGCTTGCTGTTGATGCTAACGCTCTTATTTACCAGGTTCCCGGCGGTATGCTTTCAAACCTCTTATCACAGTTAAAGCAGGCAGGTAAAGAGGATCAGTTTGAAGAGGTACTTAAGGAAGTTCCCCGCGTAAGAGCAGATGCAGGTATGCCTCCCTTAGTTACTCCCACATCACAGATCGTTGGTACACAGGCTGTATTCAATGTAATTATGGGTGAGAGATACAAGACAGTTACTAAGGAATTCAAGGGTCTTGTAAAGGGCAGCTACGGTAAGACTCCTGTTGCTATTGATCCCGAATTCAGAAAGAAGATCTTAGGTGATGAAGAGCCTATTGATTGCAGACCTGCAGATCTTATTGAGCCTGAGCTCGAAAAGCTGAAGGCTGAATGTGCTAAGTGGTCACAGCAGGATGAGGACGTATTAAGCTACGCTATGTTCGGTCAGGTAGCTGAAAAGTTCTTTGAAAAGCGTAAGGACAAGCAGCTTGGCATTGATGCTGAACACGCTGATAAGACAAACAAGGTTATGCCTGTTTAATTAAAACAAATTAAGCCGTACTGTTAAGGTACGGCTTTTTTATTTTCCTCTGTTACTGTCCCGTCGGCTACCCGTATGATCCGCCCTGCCCTTTTTGCCGCATTTTCATCATGGGTTATTAAAATAACCGTCTTGCCGGATTTATTAAGCCGGGATAACATATCCATTATTTCTTTTCCGGATTTGCTGTCAAGGTTTCCGCAGGGCTCATCTGCCAAAATCACCTCCGGGTCTGCGGCTATGGCCCTTGCAATAGCCACCCTTTGCTGTTGTCCCCCGGATAACTCTGAGGGCTTATGGGTAAGACGGTTTTCAAGGCCTACTGTTTTAAGGGCTTCCTTGGCGATTTTGTTTCTTTTGCTTAAAGGCACACCTCTGTATAAAAGGGGCAGGCTTACATTTTCAAGGACGGTCATGCCGTTTATAAGATTAAAGCTCTGGAATATAAAGCCTATCTTCTCGTTTCTTATTTCGCTTAGCTTTTTATCTGACAGAAAGCGGACGTTGTTGTTTTCAAAGTAGTATTCCCCCTTGTCGGGAAGGTCAAGCATTCCTAAAATGTTCATAAGAGTGGATTTACCTGAACCACTGCTTCCCACAATGGCCACATATTCCCCCTTATCTATGTTAAGCTCCACATCTGAAAGTGCTTTTACCTCATTATTGCCGTTTTTATATGTCCTGCAAAGGTGTTCTGTTCTTATAAGCATGGTAATCCCCCTCCCCGTTATCTGTTATGGCTGTGTCAAGGGGTTGAAAATATCGGCAGGAGGACAGGGTGGTATTTGTTATTACCGCCGTACCCTCAAGGGCGCAGTAGCCCTCCCTCTGATGCTTGCATGGTTCACCGCAAATTATAAAATTCATGTTATCAGTCCTTTCCCCGGTTAGTATTTTACCAAAGGGTGAGATTATACCGCAATTTTTATTTTTGCGAATAATTTAATTGCCCGGTGAAAAACTATCATAAGAAAAATGAAAGGACAGGAAAATTTATGGCACAGAAATTCTCATCAGAAAAGCGAAGGGCATTTGTATTATTCTTGCCGGTGTATATACTTTTATTCGGGCTTATTTTAGCAGGGGTGGTTCCGGAAATAATAAGAGCCTTAACTCCGGATGTAAGGACAACAAGGCCGGTTGCCGCCTCATATACCCCCTATATTACCTTTGAGGGAAAGGCGGAATATAAAAGCCTTGATAATATTTCCCTTTCCTATCCGGTGGTGATAAAGGAGCTTAAGGTTTACCCCGGGGAGCGAGTGGATGCAGGTCAGACGGTGGCTATAATCGATAAGGAAAAGACCATTTCCGCCCTTGCGGAAATTTACGGCACAGCAGGGCTTGATACAGGGGAGGTTTCCCGGCTTATTGCCTCCATGCCGAAAAATATAGATACCCCCTATTCAGGGGTGGTTATTTCTGTTGCCGAAAAGGGGGAAATTATCCCGCAAAACGGCAGTATAGCCGGCATAGGCACAGCGGATACTCTGGTTATTAAGGCTATGGTGTCCGAAAGGGATATTGACAAGGTGGAGATAGGAAAAACAGCAGAAATCACCGCCGAAGCAACTAATACGCTATATAAGGGCAAGGTGACCTATATAAGTGATATTGCAAGAACGGTTATAAATGCCGGCGGTGAAGAAACTGTTGTGGATGTGATAATTGAGCTTGACAATGCCAAGGGACTTAAAAGCGGATTTTCTGTTCAGGGTAAAATAAATATAGGAACAAGTTCCAGTCTTATGACATTACCCTATACCGCTGTATGCCAGGATGACAAGGGGGAGTATGTGTATGTATTTTCCAAAGGGGTGGCGGTAAGAAAGGATATAACCACCGGAATTGAGCTTTCTGACTGTACTGAGGTAAAGGGTATATCCTATAATGATGAGGTTATATTAAATCCGGAAAACCTGAAGGATATGGGCTATGTTATAAGAAAGGAATACAATGGGTATCAAGACAGCAGTAACTAATTTACTACGGGGCAAGGGCAGAACGGCTCTTACCGTTATTTCCATAGCGGTGGGGATATTTGCCATAACAATTATTTCTGCGGTGGGTAAAATAGGCACAGACAAGATAAATAAGACCCTTGATGATATGGGGATAAATTCGGTACTGGTGGAGCCGGACAGCTTTACTTTAGATGAAAAGGATGTTACCGCCCTTGCAGAATTAAAGGGGGTAAATAAAACCATGCCCCTTATGATGAATGTTACCGAGTGCAGGCTTATAAATGAGGAAAGCCCCTGTATAGCCTGGGGTGTAAATGAGGATGCAGACGAGATAATTTCCCTTAATGCAATACACGGCAGGCTTATAAATAAAAGTGATATTGAAAATAACAGTATGGTATGCGTTATAGATAAGGATATAGCGGAGAATGCCTATAAGAGAAGCAACATTGTGGGAAAGAAGATAGAGATTTCCCTTGGTGGAAAGGAATATGAATTTGAAATTGTGGGAGTCGCCACCTCGGGACTTAACAGCATACAAAGTATGATGAGTAAGGTAATGCCCTACTTTGCCTATATCCCCTATACCACGGTGCAAAATCTGTGCAACAGCGAAAGCTATGATAAAATAGCGGTTTCCTTGTCGGATAATCAAAACGGAGATATATTAAAGGATATAGCAAATGTAATAGGCAAAAGCAAGGGGGCAAGCACAGTTACCGTAAATAATCTTTTAGGTCAGAAAAAGCAGCTGGACGGAATTTTATCAGTTGCCGCCTCTTCCCTGTCCTTGGTTGCAGGAATTTCTCTTATAGTGTCTGCCCTGTCGGTTATGACCTCAATGTTGGTTACCGTAAATGAGCGAAAACGGGAAATAGGAATTAAAAAGGCCTTGGGGGCGAAAAATTCAAGGATCGTGGCTGAATTTATTTCCGAAAGTGTGCTTGTATGTATTTTCGGATGTATAATCGGATTTGTGAGTGGGGCTATTGTTAATATTTTACTTTGTATAATCCTGTCGGAACCTCTGTTTATACAGACGGATATTCTCCTTTCGGTAATGATAATATGTATAATTATGGGTGTTGTTTCCGCCGGTTATCCCTCTTTGAAGGCGGCTAAAACAAAGCCGGTGGATGTGCTTAAATCCGATTTATAAAAAGTGAATATATTCCTATAAATAATTTTAAAATGATAGTTTTTTAGTCAAAGTGCGCAGAGTTGATAAATTAGGTTAATATATTTGTAAAGTTTGCCTATTGCATTTGAAATTTATTTCGGATATAATTTAAGTAATCGCTTACTTTCAATGATTTTAATTTACGGAGGATAACAATGAAAGCAAAGAAACTTATTTCTGCGGCTCTTTCACTTTCACTTGCCGCAACAATGGCAGCAGGTGTTATGACCACAAGCACATCTGCTCTTGACACTCACAAGGCTTATGTGGTATTCGCTGATTCTCAGTGGTTCTGGGGTTCATGGGGCTATGATGACACTGCATCAGGCTACTGTGCAAACGGTGCTGCTGATATTACAGGAGACGGCACATATACAGTTTATATTGATACTACCCTTGTAAATACCGAGGATCTTGGTGCTACCGGTATTGATGAGGAATCCGGAGATCCCTACCCTGTTATCGCAAGCGGCGTACAGGTATTCTGCGTTGACATTAAGGGTCTTTGTGCTACCTTAGGTCTTACAGCACTTGATCCCACAACAGCTACACAGGACGCTACAGTTAAGGTTTCCGATGTACACATTGTAGCTACAATGGTACAGGAGGATGGTTCTTCTGAGGATATTACTATTGATATTGCAGATGAGGATTTAGTTTACGGTGATATTGAGGGCAACGGCAACTTCAGAATTGAGTTTGCTAATGCTTACGGCACTAAGGATGCCAACGGCGACCTTATCAATCCTCCCACAGAGGAGCCCTGGACAGGTCTTATGTTCAACGATAAGCTGGCAGTAACCTTTACTTTGAGCGGCACAGGCGCTGAAGGCGAGGCTGCCGATCCTGCCGAGGATGAAACATCAGCTCCCGAGGAAACATCCGCTCCTGAGGAATCTGAGGAAGAAACCTCCGCTGAAGAAACATCTGCTCCTGAGGAATCTGAGGAAGAAACCTCTGCTGAGGAAACATCTGCTCCCGAGGAATCAGAGGAAGAAAGCTCTGCTGAGGAAAGCAAGGAGGAAACAAGCGCTCCTTCATCCACAACAAGCACTCCCACAACAGATAACTCAAATGATAATACACTTATGATTATTATCGGTGTAGGTGCGGCAGTTGTTATTGCAATGATTGTTATTATCATTGTTGTATTAAAGAAAAAGAACTAATTAAATAATTAAGCCCCTGCTTTTGGCAGGGGTTTTCATATAATATAAGCAATATTATATGATTATATTAACCATTCCTTTTGTATATGGTTACTATATAGATATCAATCTTTAAAATATAAAAATTTTTGTGCAAAGATACAAAACTAAATATTTTGTGTCACAATTACCCTATATTTTGCGTATTATATAATGGAGGCCTGAATTCCAAAGGTTTCCTGATACCCATAGAGAGCCGTTCCGTAAGGGACGGCTTTCGACTTATAAAAATACCCTTAGCCAAAGGCTAAGGGCTTTTTTATTTAAATATCTGGAATAATACCACACCTATAACGCAGATAATACTGCCTATAAGATTCAGCTTAGAGCTGTTTTCCCTTCGTATAAGGCTTATAAAAAACAGAGAAACCAGTATCATAGGCTGAATAAAGCTGTAGCTTACAAGGCTTATGCCTATTACCACATTTTCAAGAAGCATACCTATTGTATTCGGTATTCTTGCTAAAATCACCTTTAAAAGGCCTGACTTGTTTTTCTTTACTACCTGTGCCGGATTTACCTTAAAAAGCATCACTATGGTAACTATTATCAATGCCGGTAATAATTGCATGGTGGGGGATGCATAGGGGGTAAATGCCTTTATAATAAGGCCGTAGCCGTACTTTGCCAAAAGGTATAGTATAAAGGGGATTATTATTTTCTTGTAGTCTATCACCCTTTTGCCGGATCTTGATATAAGTACCAGTCCCACCACCGTAGTACTAATGCAGATAAGACTTAATATGCTTATTTCCTCACCGTAGAAAATATCTGTAAAGTAGGATGCAAAGAGGGTTATACCAAGCCATGCCTTAAGCTCAAAGGCGGATAATTGCTTTAATACCAAGGCACTCATCTGAAATTCAAGTATCTTGCATAATGCTATAAGCAGTACAGCCGCAAAGCTCTGCCATGTAAGGGTAAACAGAATTTCCTGAAAGGGCAATGTAAAGCATAGCATTATTGACATTGAGCCGCACATAATGAAGGTAAATTCATTACCGTTAAAGCCTGCCTTTGATACGGCATATTTATCACTAAGGGAGCTTATGGTGTAGCAGGCCGCCACAGACAGCATAAGTAAAAAGCCTTCCATTACCAACGCACCTTCCACCGTTCACGCAGATTTTCAAGCTTTTCTGTGTGAACGGTATTTATTTTTTTATTTCGGTTTCCCTTTCGCACTGTTCCTTGAGATACTTTTCAAACAGCTCTTCGTTTGTGGGAATTTCTGCCCAATCATCTGTCCAGCAGGATAAATAAGCCGCATTTGATATGGACAGGGAGTTTATACCCTCCTCGCCTCTGGCTATCATTTCCTCATCGTATAAAACAGCCCTTGCAAAGGCTTCAAGCACGGTGGAATGACCGTCAGGCTCAGTATCTGTATATTCCTCATATTCACATTCGGGGGTAGCAAAGCCATCCTTTGAGGTAAAGCAGAATTCTCTTTCGGGGGTTTTGAGCTTCCACCATTTGAGCTTGCCCTCCTCTATTACTATCTTTCCTCTGTCGCCGGTTATTTCAAGGCGGTTTGTACCGCAGGCATCTCCTGTGGTGGTAATAAAGGTGGCTGTAGCGCCGTTTTCATATTCTCCGAAAATGGTTACATCATCCTCAACCGCAATATTGTGATACTTGCCGAACTGACAGAAGGCTCTTATTCTTTTAGGCATACCGAATATCCATTGCCATAAATCCAGATTGTGGGGGGCTTGATTTAAAAGCACTCCTCCGCCCTCCCCCTTCCAGGTTGCTCTCCAGCTGCCGGAATTATAGTAGCTTTGGGTTCTGTACCAGTTGGTGATTATCCATACCATTCTTTTAAGCTCACCTAACTGTCCTGACTGTACTATATCCCTTGCCTTTTTATATAAGGGATTGGTGCGCTGATTAAACATAATGCCGAATTTAGCACTTGATTTTGCCGCTTCCTCGTTCATCAGTCTTACCTGTCTTTGATATACTCCGGCAGGCTTTTCGGTAAGTACATTTATGTTGCGTTTAAGGGCTTCAATAGCTATTGTGGGGTGGTCATAGTGAGGTACTGCAATAAGTACGGAATCCACCTTGCCGCTGTCAAGCATTTCCTTATAATCTGTGAATTTTGCAATATCCGGGTAGTTATCTGCAATAGCAGTTTTACCGGGAACTATATCGCAAACTGCGGTTATCTCTACCGAGGGGCATTTTCCCTCCATGACATTGTGGAAATGTCCGCTGCCCATATTGCCTATACCGATTATACCTAATTTTATCCTATCCATTTTTCGTTCTCCTTTAAAAGCTCCTTAAGTGAATTTACCGCTGTATCAAAGGCTATATCCGATGAGGGATAATGATACATGGGTATTGACTTGTTTTCTCCCTCCAGCTTATCAAAGCCCTCAAACACTGATAAATGGGGCTCTATTGTAAGCACGGGATTTTTATACCGGCTTAAAAGATAGTGGATATTTCCTGCGCCCTTTCCGGCAGGCACTACAAATCCGTCGGGCTTTGCGTCCTTTATGTGCATATACTTAACGTAAGGAGAAATCATCTGCCATGCCCTTATGGTATCCTCACCGCATTGGATGAAGTTCGCAGGGTCAAACACTGCCCTTAACTCAGGTATACTCCTGTGAATCTCCAGACAGCGTTCCCCTGTGTCCCCATATATGCCCTTTTCATTTTCGTGGCATAATGTGATATTACTGCCCTTTGCACTCCTAACAAAGCAGTAAAGTCTTTTCATAACCTCTTCCCTGTATTTATCATACTCCCCAACAGGTATATAAAAACTGAAAAGACGAATATTTTTCGCTCCTAAAATCTGAGCTGTTTCAAGGCCTCTTTTGAATTTATCAAGGTGTGACTCAAAGTCCTCGGTAATTCCTATCTTGCCGTAGGGTGAGCCTATGGACCATACCCGGATATTATTTTCATCAAGCCTTTTTCTTATTTCCTCTGCCTTTTTTGGGGTAATATCGGAAACATTTTCTCCGTCCACTCCCCTTATTTCAAGACACTCAATTCCGTTTCTTTTAAGGGCTTTTATCTGCCCCTCAAGACTGCCCTGTGCTTCATCGGCAAATGCCGCTAATTTAAAGCTCATATAAGCACCTCCTTAACCTTGTCTATATTCTATCACCGTTTAAATTACATTTGAATTGTTATTTTAAGCCTTATATATTGCAAATTCACGCATAATATGTTATAATCAAAAAAAGGAGGGCTATATGGATAAGGAATTCAGATTTGATGATATTTATTTTAAATACTCAATAGACAAAAGCCCGGAGGCTAAGGATTTTAATATGCACATTCATAATCAATGTGAGATATATCTTTTTATTTCCGGGAATGTGGAATATTTAGTGGAGGGCTCAAAGTACCCCCTTACCAAAAACAGCATTATGATAATGAGCCCGGCGGAGGCTCATACCCCAAGAATAAAAAGCCCCATAGAATATGAAAGGTATATGATTAACTTCCCTCTTGACCTTGTGAAAGCCATTGATGACAAGGGAATTTTAACCCGGGCATTTACCGAAAGAAAGCTGGGGCAGAATAATATGTACACCGAAAATGAGGTGGATACTGAGCTTATAGTGAATTTTTTTACCCGGATATGCTCGGATATTGATGAATATGAAAGACGGGTTTTAGTAAGGGCATATCTTCCTGTGATACTTGATGCAATAGGAAAAGGCTTTAAAAACAGGAAAAACAAAACAAAGGGTCTTACCATGGCGGAGAAAATAGTTGCCTATGTAAATAAGCACTTATTTGAGGATATAACGGTGGAAAGCCTGGCAGGGCATTTTTATTTAAGCAATTCCCAGTTTTCAAGGCTGTTTATTTACGCTACCGGTATCGCCCCCTGGAGCTATATTCTTAAAAAAAGAGTGATCACGGCAAAAGAAAAAATAACCCAAGGCACACCCATAAACAAGGCCGCTGAAATCTGTGGCTTTAAGGATTATTCGGTATTTTACAGAGCCTATGTAAATCATTTCGGGCATAGCCCGTCGGAGGATAAAAAAAATAAACCCGGCTAAACCGGGATTATTTTTATTTTTTAAGATATTCGCATATTTCATTTACCGCATTGTCGATTCCCTTTGAGCTGTCTATCACAAGCTCATAGTTTTCTTTTGCTCCCCAGGTAAGACCGGAGATGTTTTTATAATACATGGCTCTTGCCTTGTCTGTGTGTCGTATATTCTTTACTGCCTTTTTGTAGCTGTCGCCGTAAATTTCCATAACACGCTTTATGCGGTATTCCTCCGGGGCTGAGATAAATATTCTTACCACATTTTTATTTTCCCTCAGCACATAGTCTGCCGCCCTGCCCACTATTACACAGCTGCCGTTTTCGGCTATTCGCTGTATTATCTTTTGCTGGGCTATAACCGCATTATGTACCACATTACGGCTTAAATAAAGCTCATGGAGTATCTTCGGGGCGTTTTTATTTATGTTTGAAATAAACTCCCTGTCAAGTCCGCTTTCCTTAGCGGCAAGGGCGGTCATTTCCTTATAATAAAAGGGAATGTCAAGCCTTTGTGCAAGGCGCTTGCCTATTTCCTTGCCGGATGAACCATGCTGTCTTGCTATGGTTATTATAACACCGGGTCCGGAGGGCTTAAGCACCGCCTCCTCGGCGGCCTTTGGCTTTTTGTTGAAGTATTCGTTTTTATAGAAGCTTCTCACCATGAAAAATCCGCATATTGAGGTGATAAGGTCGGTGAAGGGATAGGTAAGCCAGAAATAATCCAGTCCGAAGCGGGAAAATATATAGGCTAAGGGTACAAAGAGGATTACTGTTCTTATTATGGTAAGAAGGGAGCTTTTAAGGCTTGCCCCTACTGCCTGAAAAAATACCGGGTAGGTAAGGGAGGTTACAAGGGGGATAAAGCTGATTCCTATTATACGAAAGGCGGTAATGCCTATTTTTATTACATCCTCGTCCTTTGAGAAAAATCTCAGCATAGGCTCAGGGAGAAGTAAAAAGCAAAGCATTCCTAAAAACATCAGCACCACTCCGAATAATATGGCGGTGTTAAGTGTCTTTTTACATCGGTCGGTATTTCTTGCGGCATAGTTATAGCTTATCACCGGAACTATACAGGTCTGCATAGAGCCTAAGGGGATAAAAAAGAAGGCCTGCCATTTGTAATATAAGCCAAGGACAGTTACCGCCGCATCGGAAAAGCCTGCAAGTATAACATTAAGTCCGAAGATATAAAGGGTATATGCGGACTGCATAAGAATATTTGGAAGTCCCAGTTTAAATATCTTAACCACATAACGGGGATATTTTTTCAGTGCCGGAGAGGGATAAAAGCCCTCACGCATTACTATAAGTGCCGCTACTATCTGGCCTGCTACGGTGGCTATTGCAGCGCCGGAAATTCCCATTTCCGGAATAAAGCCCACACCGAAAATAAGAATAGGGTCAAGAATGATATTTACCACCGCCCCTATTATCTGGGCTATCATGGGTATTTTCATATTGCCCTTGGCCTGTAATACCTTAGTCCATACGCTTTCCAAAAACAGTCCGAAGCTGAAAACAGATACTATTCTGCCGTAGCTTATTACATCCTCTATAACCTGCCCGGATTCAGTCTGCATAGAGGCATAAAGAGGCATAATAAAGTAGCTGATAACAGCAAATATCACCCACAATACAATAGCAAGTCCGGTGGCTATGCCTGCATAGTCGTTTGCCTTTTTATATTGTCCTAACCCTAACTTTGCGGACATGGCGGTGTTTATTCCTACACCTGTACCCACAGCAATAGCTATCATAAGAAGCTGTAAGGGGTATACTATTGAAAGGGCTGTAAGTCCCGAATCGGAATAATTTCCCACAAAAAGGCTGTCTATTATGTTATACAGAGCCTGGATAAGCTGGGCTAACATAACAGGCGGTGCTATTTTAAGTAAAATACGGATTATTTTTTCTGTGCCGAAATAATCATTTGTTTCTTTTATCTTTTCCATATCCGCGCCCCCGATAAATACATATCAATGCGGTATGATTATACCCCAACAGCAGGATATTGTCAATAGATTTTAATGTAAAATATTTAAATAAAAAGTCTTGAAATCTGCAGCGGTTTGGTGTATAATGATGTAGTACAAACGGGAGCTTGTAAACAGGCTGAGAGGAAGGTGTGACCTTCGACCGATACCTGATTTGGATAATGCCAACGTAGGGAGATACTAAGTTACGTCAGCTATCCATAGGGATAGCTTTTTTTATTATGTAAGGAGGCTTTATGGTAAAGGTAAACGGTGAAATGCTGGATATTGCAGGTAAGAGCGTAAAGGAATATCTGCTTACCACTAATTACGATATGACAAGAATTGCCGTTGAGAAAAACGGCGAAATAGTACCTAAGGCACAGTATGATTCCACCATTTTAAAGGATGACGACAGCCTTGAGGTGGTTAGCTTTGTGGGTGGCGGCTGATGATAAGCCAAAGTGAGTGGAATAATGCCCTTATAGAAAGGCACGGCAGGGATTTATTCAATAAGGCACAGAATACCACCGTTGCTGTATGCGGTCTTGGGGGACTTGGGTCAAATATTGCTCCATTGCTTATAAGAATGGGTATAAAAAGGCTTATACTTATTGATTTTGACAAGGTGGATCTAACCAATATCCACCGTCAGAATTACCTTCTTTCGGATGTGGGAAGGCTAAAGACTGAGGCTTTAAAAGACGGGCTTTTGAAAATCTGCCCCTTTGGGGAAATTATCACCCATAACGAAAAAATTACGGAGGATAATATCCACAGTCTGCTGTCAGAAGCGGATATTATCTGTGAGGCCTTTGACAATGCAGAGTGTAAGGCGATGCTGGTAAATTATATCTTGGAGCATTACCCGAAAAAGTATATTATATCCGCCTCCGGCATGGCAGGACTTAATGAGGCTGATCTTATCAAAACAAGAAGGATTACCGACAGGTTTTATCTTTGCGGCGACGGGGTAAGTGATATAGATAAGGGCTTTTCCCTTTGCGCCTCCAGGGTGGCTGTGTGTGCTGCTCACCAGGCCCATTGTGTTATAAGGATACTTAATGAACTTAAATGAAAGGAAGTAATAAAATGAACAACGACAAGCTGATAATAGGCGGTCACGAATTTAACTCCCGTTTTATATTAGGCTCAGGAAAATATTCCATGAAGCTTATTGAAGCGGCGGTAAAGGATGCAGGAGCAGAGATAATTACTCTTGCGGTAAGAAGAGCAAACACAAAGGAGCAGGAGAATATTCTTGACTATATACCGAAGAAAGTTACTCTCCTTCCCAATACAAGCGGGGCAAGAAACGCCGAAGAAGCGGTAAGAATTGCAAGGCTTGCAAGGGAGCTTGGCTGTGGGGATTTTGTGAAGATTGAAATTATGAAGGATACAAAGTACCTTTTACCGGACAATGTGGAAACTGTAAAGGCTACTGAGATACTGGCAAATGAAGGCTTTGTGGTAATGCCCTATATGTATCCGGATCTTAATACCGCAAGGGATCTTGTTAATGCCGGTGCGGCAAGCGTTATGCCCCTTGCCTCCCCCATAGGCTCAAACAAGGGTCTTGCAACAAAAGAATTTATACAGATACTTATAGATGAAATTGATCTTCCTATAATTGTTGATGCAGGTATAGGAAAGCCCTCCCAGGCCTGTGAGGCTATGGAGATGGGTGCGGCGGCTATTATGGCTAATACCGCTCTTGCAACAGCAGGAGATCTTACTCTTATGGCTTCCGCCTTTAAGAATGCAATAGAGGCAGGCAGAAAGGCATACCTTGCAGGACTTGGCAGAGTGCTTACAAGGGGTGCTGCGGCATCTGATCCTCTTACAGGCTTTTTAAGGGACTAAGGAGGATATATGGAAAACCAGTTTTTTGTGGATTCGGAGTATTTATCCCCTAAGGCACTTGAAATAAAGCACAGGCTTGAAACCGATCCCACCAGCAGAAAAAATCACATGGAATATATGCCCGGCATGGAAATAATAGAGTCGGATGTATGTAAAAATGTCATGGAGCATTTTAATTCCTATGATTATACAAAATACACCCCAAAGGATGTTGTGGCGGCATTAGAGCATGAAACCTGTACAATAGAGGATTTTAAGGCGCTTTTATCTCCTGCGGCACTTCCCTATCTTGAAAAAATGGCACAAAGGGCAAGCAGAGAAACAGCCAAGCACTTCGGCAATACCGTATATCTCTTTACCCCCCTTTATATTGCCAACTACTGCGAAAACTACTGTGTATACTGCGGATTTAACTGCTATAACCACATAAACCGCATGAAATTATCTATGGAGCAGATAGAAAAGGAAATGAAGGTAATTGCCGACAGCGGTATGGAGGAAATACTTATTCTTACCGGTGAAAGCAGAGGTCAGAGCAATATCGAATATATAGGTAAGGCCTGCAGTCTTGCAAGGAAATATTTCCGTATGGTGGGACTGGAAATTTACCCTGTAAATACCGACGAATATGCCTATCTTCACAGCTGTGGTGCGGATTATGTTACGGTATTCCAAGAAACCTATGACACGGTAAAATACGAACAGCTTCATTTATTAGGTCACAAAAGAGTATGGCCCTATCGCTTTGACGCTCAGGAAAGAGCCCTTCGGGGAGGTATGAGAGGGGTTGCCTTTTCTGCCCTTTTGGGACTGTCTGATTTCCGTAAGGATGCCCTTGCAAGCGCACTTCATGTGTATTATTTACAGAGGAAATATCCCCATGCGGAAATGTCACTTTCCTGCCCCAGATTAAGACCTATTATAAATAATGACAAGATAAATCCCCTTGATGTACATGAAAAGGAATTATGCCAGGTGCTTTGCGCTTATCGTATCTTTTTACCCTATGTGGGTATCACCGTATCATCAAGGGAAAGCGCACAGTTCAGAAACGGTATTGTAAAGATTGCCGCTACTAAGGTTTCTGCCGGAGTTTCCACCGGTATAGGAGATCATGAGGATAAGTACAGCGGCAAGGATACCGATAATGAAAAGGGCGATGAGCAGTTTGAGATAGATGACGGCAGAAGTCTTGAAAAGATGTATGATGATATTACAGACGAGGGACTTCAGCCGGTGCTTAATGATTATCTTTATCTGTGAGGTATGTATGAGAAAATTTGATTCTTCACTTTATTTTATAACCGACAGCACCCACTATGACGAAAAGGAATTTTTAAACCGTGTGGAGCTTGCTTTGTCGGGTGGTGTTACCTTAATGCAGCTTCGTGAAAAGGAGCGTACCACAAGGGAATATATCGACCTTGCAAATAAGGTACACGAAATTTCCATGAAATATAAGACCCCTCTTATTATAGATGACAGAGTGGATGTTGCCATGGCTGTAAATGCGGAGGGTGTTCATGTGGGTCAGAGTGATATGCCTGTAAATATCGCCAGAAGAATTATGGGTGATAAGAAGATAATCGGGGCTACCACAAAGACCGTTCCCCAGGCTATTGAGGCATATAATAACGGGGCTGATTATCTTGGAGTGGGAGCTATTTATCCCACCACCACAAAGGTTAAAACTGTCCTTACCTCCACCGATACATTAAGGGAAATTTGCGATGTGGTGGATATTCCGGTAAATGCAATAGGTGGACTTAACAAGGATAATATTGATATTCTCTGCGGTATACCTATAGCCGGTATCTGCGTTGTTTCTGCTATTATGAAGGCAGAAAGACCGGATATTGCCGCTAAGGAATTACGCAAAAGAGCCATTGAGCTTAAAATCATCAAGTAGTAAACAAGCGGCAAACCGGGAGCACCACTCTTTGTCGCTATAATAAAAATAATGCAAAAGCGTTATAAGCTGAAAGGATAAGGTACTATGAGAAATTACACAACACAGATGGATGCCGCTAAGCGTGGCATTATTACCCCTGAAATGAAGGCGGTAGCAAAGAAGGAATACAGAACCGAGGAGGAAATAAGAGAGCTTGTGGCTAAGGGTCAGGTGGCTATCTGCGCAAATAAGCTTCATACCTGCATTGATCCTAACGGTGTAGGCTCTATGCTCCGTACAAAGATAAATGTAAACTTAGGCGTGTCAAGGGACTGCAAGGACTATGGCATTGAAATGAAGAAGGTTATGGCGGCTGTTGATATGGGAGCTGAGGCTATTATGGACTTATCCTCCCACGGAAATACACAGCCCTTCCGTCAGAAGTTGACAGCAGAGTGCCCAGCCATGATAGGTACAGTTCCCGTATATGACAGCGTTATTCATTATCAGAGGGATTTAGCTACCCTTACCGCAAAGGATTTTATTGATGTGGTAAGACTTCACGCTATGGACGGTGTGGATTTTGTTACACTTCACTGCGGTATTACAAGAAAGACCATTGAGCAGATAAAAAAACACAAGAGAAAGATGAACATAGTATCCCGCGGCGGCTCCCTTGTATTTGCATGGATGAGCATGACAGGTAATGAAAATCCCTTCTATGAGTATTATGATGAAATTCTTGATATATGCAGAGAATATGATGTGACTATCTCCCTTGGAGATGCTTGCAGACCCGGTTGTCTTGCGGATGCAAGTGATGTTTGCCAGATAGAGGAGCTGGTACGCTTAGGCGAGCTTACAAAGAGAGCCTGGGAAAAGGATGTACAGGTAATGGTTGAGGGTCCCGGTCATATGCCTATGGATCAGATTGAGGCTAATATGAAGCTTCAGCAGACTATCTGCATGGGTGCTCCCTTCTATGTACTGGGCCCATTAGTTACAGATATTGCCCCCGGTTATGATCACATTACTTCAGCTATCGGCGGTGCTATTGCCGCTGCTTCAGGTGCGGCATTCCTTTGCTATGTAACACCGGCTGAACACCTTGCGCTTCCCAATGTGGATGATGTAAAGCAGGGTATAATCGCCTCCAAAATTGCCGCCCATGCGGCTGATATAGCAAAGAAGATCCCCCATGCTATGGATATTGACAATGCCATGTCAGATGCAAGACGCACCTTTGACTGGGAAAAGCAATGGGAATGTGCCATTGATCCCGAAACCGCAAAGGCTATCCGTGACAGCCGTGCTCCTGAGCATGAGGACAGCTGTTCAATGTGCGGTAAGTTCTGTGCAGTAAGAAGCATGAACAAGGCTCTTAACGGCGAATACATAGATATTCTTTAGTTTAAGTGAATATAAGTAAAGCACAGCTTTCATGCTATGCTTTTTACTTTACTTCAGGTAAGTACCTCACAAAAATGTAAGTTCTTGACAAAAGTATGGTGTATGATATAATTAAATTACGGAAATGAAAAGGAGTTGATTTCATGGCGAAGAAAATAGTTATTTTAAACGGAAGTCCCAGACTTAAAGGAAATACAGCACAGCTTATTTCCGCCTTTACAAAGGGTGCTGAGGAATCAGGAAACACAGTAGAGCGCTTTGATCTTCAGAAAATGAACATTCACCCCTGTCTTGGTTGTTGCGGCGGCGGTAAAAATCCGGACAGTCCCTGTGTACAAAAGGACGACATGGAAAAAATATATCCCTCCTACAAGGAAGCGGATGTGGTGGTGCTTGCCTCTCCCCTTTACTACTGGACAATAAGCGGTCAGCTTAAATGTGCCTTTGACAGGCTTTTTGCGGTGGCTGAGTGTAATGAAAATTACGCTAACCCTATAAAGGAATGTGCGCTGTTAATGGCGGCTGAGGGCAACGGCTATGATGAAACTATTTACTGGTATGACAGAGTCATGAAGCATCTTGGCTGGAAGGATAAGGGCAAGGTACTGTGCACAGGTGTATTTGCTCCCGGTGATATTGAGGGCAAGAAGGAGCTTACCGACGCATATTTACTTGGAAAGGCAATATAAAAAAGAAATCCGTGGTATATACCACGGATTTTTTATTAAAATATATATCTGAAATCATTTGCTAATTGCTCCGGGCTCATTCTATATCGGTTATAAGTTCCTACTCCCTGACTTGTGCCGTAATTTTTAATTACACCGTCCATAGCAGGGTCATAACCATATTCAACGCCGCCTAAATTTATCATTACCCAAGAATGATCGGTATATTCATATGGTCCTGAATAATGCAAACCATTATGAACTCTTGAATCAAGGCCTATTGCCCTTGTCATATACATATAAGCATAGGAAAAGTCATAGCAAATTCCTATCTTCTTTTCAAAAAGGCTCATGGCAAAAAGCTGACCTTCTATGTTCTTTTTATCCTGGGGAATAAGCAGGGTGCGTTCCTGATATTTAAAATTCTCTGTAAGATAATAGTATATTGAGTAGCACTTTTCATCTACTGTCATATAGTCAAAAACAAGTGTATCAAGCAAGGGGAAAATAATATCATCAAGGGGCTGATAGCCGGAAGAAATATATTTTGCCGGTGCAGGAGCATTAGGGTCCTGTGTGGCCTGTGTCATGTTGGTGGGCGGCGTGGTGGTTGTTGTGGTTGTTGTGGTTGTGGTAGTATATTCTATTATACCGTCACTTAAATAATCACTATGTATATATTCCCCGTTATCTAATTTACAATAATCAGTATTGGTAACGGCTACTATTGTAACTATCTCATTGAGATTGTATAAGGTTAAAGTTTCTGAGCCCATAAGGGCATCTTTTCTGCTGTATACCCATGTATTAAGATATTTCTTTGTGGGCTCTATCTTTTCCTCAGTCCATAAGGGTGCAGGAGTTGTTGTAGTGGTTGTTGTAGTGGTGGTGGGTTTTGGAGTGGTTGTTGTAGTGGGCTTTGGAGTGGTGGTTGTAGTTGTAGTAGTAGGCTTTGGGGTGGTGGTTGTTATATCTGTTTTATTAGCTGTGGTTGTAGTAGCTATAGCTGAGCTATTGCTTTCTGTATCGGGTGTTTTTGCCTCATTACAGGCTGTAAAGGACAATGCCATTGAAATTGCAATTAAAATTGCAGTTATTCTCTTTTTCATATATCTCTTCCTTCCAAAATAATTATACATCCGTGTCGAATATTTGTCAATATATAACATAAGTAAAAAAAGCCGGAATCAATCCGGCTTTTTATTAAATCTGTATAGTGTTTTTTGTACCCCCGAGATTATAGCTTATTCTTATGCCATTATCGGTATTTACCTTAATATCCGTTGCATAACGGAGCATAAGAAGATGAATATAAAATTCACATTTTTCTGCGGTGTAGTGTGAGGGATCATCGGAGGTAAGCAACACCCCACCCATAAGGGCATTTACTGTTGCCAGCTTTTCTTTCTGCTGTTTTGTAAGGCTGATATTATAATCCCGAAGGAAAAATACATCCGGGTCGCTTAAATATGCCCGGCGGTTTAACTGCCTTCTGAAAATGGTATTTTCTATTGCCTGCTTTGTGGAAACTCTCTCCCGGTGCATAAACCTCATAAACCATTTATCATCCCAGTCAAGACCCACATCACAGCTTACTCTGCAATAATCCACCAGACCGAAGGCAGGCATAACAGGAACGCCACAGCCTAAAATCAGCTTATCGCCGCACCATTCTCTTAGAAGCTCCATGGCTCTTATCATTCTTCCGCCGCGGCTCTCCTCCCTTGTGCCAAAGGGTGCCGCCCCGTATAGAAAATCCAGCTTTACAAGATCAAAGCCCCAGGTATTAAGCACCCTGTCAAAGACTTCTTTTAAATAATCCCTAACCTCTTTGTTGTCTATATCAAGGGCATAAAAGCCTGACCAGTTGCCGCCGCATTTATAGGGCTTACCCTGAACCTTAAAAAGCCAGTCCGGGTGATTTTTAAATATGTCGGATTTTTCCTCGCATACAAAGGGGGCAAGCCACAGCCCTGCCTTAAAGCCGGAGCTGTGTATTGTATCGGTTACATTTTTCATATCCACCGGGAATTTTTCCTTATCCGGTATAAGCCAGTCCCCTACATAAGGCTCCCAGCCGTCATCTATCTGGAAAAGATCCCCCGGCTTCATTACCTTTTTGCACCCTTCAAGATCGGAAATTATGCTGTCATAGGTAATATCCTCATAGCGGTTATACCAGCTTGAATATCCTGCTATTTGCTTTTCTGTCAAAGGTTTAATTCCCATGGCAGAAAACCATTCGTCAAAGACCTTATTTTCGCTTCCATTACCGAAATATAATTCAAAGGCAGGAAAACATCCGCCATTGTGATATACTCCACTGCAATCCCTTTCGATATAAAGCAGACCCTTTTTGCTGTCGTATCTGAATATGGTGTAGCCCTGTCTTTCGCTAAGGGAGGCTATAAGGGAAAATTTTTCTCCCCGGCGAAAATAACAATAGGAAAAACCATGGAAAAATCCCTTTGTGCCGGGGTATTTTACAAAGTGATAATCCCCGTAACGATCAAAGGAATATTTATCAACAAGCGCCTTCGGAAGATGAGAAAGTCCTCTCTGACGGTCATTTTTGCCGTACTCGGGGCTATATGTCCAGGTCTGGTAGCCGTTCATAAAAAGCCTTTCCTCATCTGTCATTTTATGGGGAATAACGGCAGTTACCCTTTCTATTTCCCCGGCAGGAATATGGGGGCATACACGGACTATATTTTCAGCATTTACGCTACCGCTGAAATTTGTATCATTATCCTTTAATTTTACACACCAGGAAAGCTTACTCATACCTGCTCCTTTTCTTTAAGCTGATTTGATATTTCCTCCACCTTTTCGTCTGTGAGAAGGAATTTCTTTTTGAAGATAATCAGTGCTATTATAAGGACAATTACAGGAAGCACGGTCATCATAAGACGAAGTCCCATAAGAGTTTGCGCTGATTGGGTTATTATCTCCCCTGTTTCCTCTGCATTACCCTGAAGTCCTATAATGTCAAGGCCTATACCTGTAAGGAATACAGATACACCCGATGCAGCCTTTACCACAAAGGTCTGCATGGAGAAGATAACGCTTTCTTCTCTTCTGCCGGTTTTAAGCTGTCCGTAGTCAACGCTGTTTGATAAGAATAAAGTTGTAAGTACCGACAGCATACCGTTGCAAGCAAAGATAAGCACACCGGGAACAAAGAGTACCACAAGATTTGCAGAAAATCCTGCAAGGCATACACCAAGTAAAATTACATAGGCGCATATGGCGGTTACTAGGCTTAAAACAAACACCTTAGTGCCGGAAAGGGCTTTTCTTAAAAGAGGATAAAGCACCATCATACCCAGTATCTGAGCCGCACCGCCTACGGTTGAAAAGAGGGTGTAATTTCCCTTCCAGTCAGCACCACCGAAATCATACTTGAAAAAGTATATAACAAAGTTTGAAGTAAGGTAAAGGGCTGAATTTATAAGCACTATTGTAAGTACAACTATCATGGCCTGGTCATTTCTGAAAAGAGCCTTGAACATTTCCTTTATGCCGGCTGACTTCATTTCTGTCCGGGAGCCTTCCTTAAAGAAAATACAGCAAAGCACCTCTGCGATAACAAATACAACTGCCACTATAAGGGCTACCCAGCGAAAGCCCTCACGCTCGCTGTCACCGCCAAAAACACCTACCAAGAACATGGTCAGCATGGAAATAATTGCGCTGCCCACACCTGCACAGGTACGGCCTACCACAGAAAGATTTTCACGGTCGGCTGAGGTTTTTGTTACCGCAGGAATCATTGACCAGTAGGGTATATCCATCATTGTATAGGTAACTCCCCAGAGTATATATACAATGGAGAAGTAAACCATAAGTCCCGACTGAGAAAGGTCAGGTGCGGCAAAAAGAGCATATAAAACCACCGCATTAAGCACAGTTCCGGTAAAAAGCCAGGGACGAAATCTGCCCCAGCGTGTATTTGTCTTTGCTACAAGTATTCCCATAAATGGGTCATTTACCGCATCGAATATACGGGCTATCATAAGTATAAGACCTACAAAGGTAGCGCTTACCCCCAGTACATCCTGATAGAAATACATAGTATAGGATGCGGACAGGGCATATACCATATCCTTGCCTACTGCCCCTATACCGAATGCCGCTTTTTGCTTAAAGGTGAGTTTCATTGTTTTCCTCCTTGATAGAAATGCCAAAGTCAATAGTAACATCTCCGGTTTGTTCCGTGTGGATGGTAAGTAAAGCCTTTCCGGGCTTACCTGTGGTTTTTATATATGTACCGCACATTCCTCCCTCTGCAGTAACTGTTTTCGCTCCCACAAGCTCTGCCTCTCCCTCAATGGTAAATGTCACGGGAAGCTGAGCGTAGGGGGCAATATTTCCGTTTTCGTCAAGTATTCTTACCCTTACCGATGCCATATCATAGCTTGATTTTTCAATAAGGCTTGTGTGATCTGCCTTTACTTCAAGATGTAATTTTGCTGAGGGACTGCAAACAGCCCTTGATACCACCTTGCCGTTTTTTATTCCCTCAAAGCGCCAGCAGGTGGCCTCTCCGCCCCAGTTAGCAACATACTTTCCGTATAAATCCACACCGTCGCTGAATTTAAGTCCGTATCTTGCCATGCACCACAGCATTTTTGCCTTATACTTAAAGGGCAGGCCTGAAAGTCCGTATTTTCCGGCGGCAAGCAGACATTCCCTTAAAATTTTTGCCTTGGAGGGAGAAAATCCCTCTATTGTTTCCAAAAGACAGCCTATGGTATCATTTGCTTCAAAGGGGGGATTTGTAAGTCCTGTAAGGGGGGATTTTTTAAGGCTTGTTACATATATGTCGTTTTTATACAGCTTTACTTCATCTGCATTGGAAAATACATATATATCCCCCACCTGTCCGCCGGGATAATCTCCTATATCCATGGATGAGCCTACCTCAAGCACCGGGGAATTATCCCCCTGGCTTGCATAAACTGCGGCGGCTAATTTGGGATTGCGGAAGTGATCCATAACACCGTGATAGCAAATTCTGTCCCCTGAGCCGAAATCCTTATGGGTGGGATAATCAAACATACACCATCCAAAACAGCCTGCGTGTTCCTTTTTAGCGGCACTCTGTACCCTTGCATGGCGTAATGCCTGCTCCTGCCTTTTTTCCCATGTATCAAAGGACTTTGTGGGGTACATATGGCCGTTACATTCGGACACCAATAGCGCCTTGCCGGTATCGGGAGTAACTGCCTTTTTTGGCTTTACACCCGGGGTTTTTCCGTCATGGGAAAAATCGTTAAAGGCATATACATCCTCTAAAAGATGACTTTTTTCTATATACCTTACTCCCGAGGTGGCTCTGCTGTTGTCAAGCTCATGGGCTATTTTATTTGTACGGCTGTAAAATTCGTCATCGTCCTGACTTTCATTTATGCGAACACCCCATAATATTATTGAGGGGTGATTGCGGTACTGAAGTATCATCTCCCTAAGATTTTCGCAGGCCTGCTCTTTCCATTGTTCATCCCCTATATGCTGCCAGCCCGGTATTTCCGTAAACACAAGTAAACCAAGCCTGTCACATTCATCAATAAAATAATGACTTTGGGGATAGTGACTGGTTCTTACTGCGTTACAGCTAAGCTCATACTTTAATATTCTTGCGTCCTCACGCTGTAATGATTCGGTAGCAGCATAGCCTATATATGGGTAACTTTGATGACGGTTAAGGCCTCTTATAAATACCTTTTTGCCGTTTAAATAAAAGCCGTCTGATTTAAACTCAGCCGTGCGAAAGCCGAAGGTGGTTTCCTTGCTGTCTGTTTCTATACCCTTTGAAATAAGCCTTACTTTAAGGGTGTAAAGATTTGGGGAATTTATATCCCAGCATTTAGCCCCCGGGATATTTATTATACCCGGCTTGCCCTTAAATACACTTTTTCCAAGAGGGTCATATATTTCCGCTTCAAGGGTAAAATCCTTTATATCCCCCTCGGTAGTTACCCTTATATCAGCTGTATCGGTGGTGGGGGTGGTAACATATATATCCGATATAAAGGACTTTTCATAGGTATCAAGCCACACCTCTCTGTAAAGTCCGCCGTAGGTAAGATAATCCACCACAAAGCCAAAGGGAGGTATAAGGGGATTTTCGGTGGTGTCAAGCCTTACCGAAATAAGGTTTTCCCCGATATTAACAAGGTCTGTTATTTCCACCTTAAATGAGGTATAGCCGCAACGGTGGGTTATTGTTTCCCTGCCGTTTACATAAACAGTAGCTATATGCCCTGCCCCGTCAAACTGTAAAAACAGCCTTTTTTTCTTCAGTTTTTCTGTGATACAAAGCCTTTTTCTATATCCGCATATCATCTGATAGGAATCGGGGTCTATTGAATGAAGGGGTAATTCCTTGCAGGTGTGGGGAATTCTTATTTTTTCTGCATTTCCCTCACCCCGGGAAAATTCTTCAGTCCAGCTTTCGCAAAATTCCCAGCCGTCACATAAGCTGCATCTCATTTATCTCACTCCTTAATGCCATTCATTATAATGTCCATCATCCCCTCAAGGTTTTCCTTGTAGCGGTTTATATTCTCTCCGTCACATAAAAATTTCTCTATGGATGCGGTTATCATCTGCTTTAATATTTCCATCGGTACAGGCTTTATTTTGCCCTCTTTAACACCCTCATCAATAAGAGCTATGGTGGGCTCCCAGTTGTTTTCAAGATGCTCATGTACCCTTTTTGCCGCCATGGGGTATTTTTCTTCAAGCTCGTAAAGTCTGCGAAGCTCCATACCGGCATATTCCTCAGGCAGAGCGATTATAACATTTTTTATTCTGTCCTCAATGGGTAAGGGGGCTTTAGCAAGCTCTGCTTTTTTACTGTGTATCTTAGAAAACATACAGTCTATCATGTCAATAAGAAGCTCCTCCTTTGACTGATAAACGGTGTATATTGTCTTTTTGCTTATATTAAGGGAAGCTGCTATCTCCTGCATGGTAAAAATAAGTCCTGATTGTGAAAAAAAGGTTGCGGCGGATTCTAATATTCTCTCTTTAAGTTCCATACTTCCTCCTTTGGAAACTCTATCCTTCTTCTTGGTTTCCATTATAACACGGAAACTCTAAACCGTCAAGCGGTTTCCGAAAATTTTACTAAATATACAATAAATGTGTATTATTTTTGTGCATAGTTTACTGAAAATAAAAAATGCCGTGGATAACCACGGCATTTTATTTTTATATACGGGAGTTATTGTCTTATATAAATTCCCTGTTCTTCAAGGTAGTCCTCCATATCCTGCTTCATATCGAATATTTCCTGCTCCTTATCGGCAGTAGCACGAAAGTCGGACTTATCCTCATCTTCACCCTTTTGTAAAACAATGTCTTCTTTCTTTTCGTCCATAATTTACTCCTTTCTCAGCCGTAAATTATGCGAAAGACCAATTACTGCATTACAATTTCAAGGCCTTCGGCACTTTCAACGGTGAACTTCTTGTCGGTTGCTGTATGTGTTACTATGATCTGGTTGCCCTTACGCTCTGCCATTACGGTAAGCTCTAAGTTAGCATCCTTGTCATAGATCTTGCACTGAGTATTCTTGCCGTCCTCAAGCTGGTAAATAACGATCTTTGCATCCTGTACATAGTCATAAGCAAAGTTGCGCTGGAAGTTACCGTAAGCAATCATTGAGTTGGGCTTTGCATACATACCCATTGAGAAGTAATCGTACTTCTTGTCGTACCAGTTTCCGCCCTCTAATACTTCACCTGTCTGGATGTCTGTCCACTTGCCCTTGGGAAGATAGAACTGTGCTGTTCCCTCTTCATTGAATACAGGAGCAATAAGCAGATTATCACCGAACATATACTGTCTGTCAAGGGGCAGACAAGCGGGATCGTAGCTGTATTCCATAACCATGGCTCTCATCATGGGGATACCCTTTTCGTGAGCCTTTACAGCATTTGCAAAGAGGTAAGGCATAAGACGGCCTTTGAGCTTTGTGAAGTGTCTTACTACATCGCAGGCCTCCTCGTCAAAGTTCCATGGTACTCTGTAGGAGCTGTTGCCGTGAAGTCTTGAGTGGGATGACATAAGACCGAATGCTGACCATCTCTTGTAAAGGTCGGGTGTACCGGTAGCCTCAAAGCCGGAAATATCGTGGCTGAAGAAACCAAAACCGGAAAGGCAGAGTGAAAGACCGCCGCGGAGTGTTTCAGCCATTGATTCATACTGGCTGAAGCAGTCGCCGCCCCAGTGTACAGGGAACTGCTGTCCGCCTACTGTTGCAGAACGGGCAAAGAGGCAAGCCTTATTCTTACCGTAGTATTCCTCAAGCACTTCAAATACACACTTGTTATAAAGGTATGTGTAGTAGTTGTGCATCTTAACAGGATCTGAGCCGTCATGGTACTTAACGTCTGTGGGTATTCTTTCGCCGAAGTCGGTCTTGAATGCGTCAACACCCATTTCGCAAAGAACTCTCAGCTTGCTCTTGTACCACTCATAAGCCTTGGGATTTGTAAAGTCCACAATAGCCATACCGGGCTGCCATAAATCACACTGGAATACGCTGCCGTCAAGGTTCTTGATAAAGTAGCCGTTTTCCATACCCTCATCAAATAAGGAGGACTGCTGTGCAATATAGGGGTTTACCCATACGCAGATTTCAAGCTGCTTTTCCTTAAGACGCTTTAACATAGCGGCAGGATCGGGGAACATTCTTGAATCCCAGGTAAAGTCGCACCAGTTAAATTCCTTCATCCAGAAGCAGTCAAAGTGGAATACTTCAAGGGGAATATCTCTTCTTGCCATTTCATCAATGAAGTATGAAACGGTTTCTTCATCGTAGTTTGTGGTAAAGGATGTGGTAAGCCAAAGACCGAAGGTATATGCAGGAGGAAGTGCAGGCTTACCTGTAAGGTTTGTATATACGCTGATAACATCAGCTACTGTGTTACCGCCCATTACAAAATACTGCATTCTTTCACCCTGTACTGAGAAGGCTACCTTAGATACAGTTTCGCTTGCTACCTCAAAGGTAACATTTTCGGAGTGGTTTACAAACACACCGTAATTTCTTGATGATACATAGAAAGGAATTGACTTGTAGGTCTGTTCTGAACAGGTACCGCCGTCATTGTTCCAAACTTCAACTGTCTGGCCGTTCTTTACAAATGTAGAGAACTTTTCGCCAAAGCCGTAGATATTTTCACCTACGAAGATATTAAGCATCTCACGAATTCTTGCAGGGCAATCTGTCTGCTGATGTGCATAGAAACGCTCTGCATCCTTCTGTGAGGCTCTCTGTCTTGTAAGCCAGGGCTGTTCTTCAATATATGAGGTTGTACGCCAGCCTTCCTTGGTAAGGAGCTTATCCTCATAATAATACTTAACATCCCATGCGCCGCCTGCCTTACCTATGCGAACTGAGGTCTTGTTTGAAAGAAGCTCCCAGTATTCTTCCTTTTCGGTAATAACAGGACGGAAATTTTTATCCTCATAAAGAGTAAACTCAGGACCCTTTTTAAGTGCGCCCTTGTAATGCTCAATAGTTACCTTGATTGTGTCGGCAAGTGTTGATGTAAATGTAATCTCCAGTACAGGACCGCCTAAGGTCATACCTCTGTTGCCTATCCACTGATTGGTGGCATATACCTTGATAGAATTTTCGTCGGTCTTGATCTCATAGATCTGTGTGGCATAATTTACATCATAGCCCATTTTGTTTAACCAGAAACCGTCTGAATACTTCATAAGAATTTACCTTCCCTTCATTATAAAAAATGATTGATATATAGGCGTTTTCTGTGTGCTACGCCTGTTGGTGTAATCGTTTACTACTTCATTCTATCATATTAAATTTAAAAAATCAAGGGGGTAAATAAAAATTTTTTGATTATTGATAAATTTTCTATTTAAGGGAAAATATTAACTATTTCAAAAAAGAAAAGGACTGTATAAACAGTCCCTTATTTTATGTACTTTAAATAGTCAAAAAGACATTCTATATAGACATCCGCGATGTCCCTCAGCTCCTGCTTTCTCTGTCCCCCTTTAGGCTCCCATACCCCTACTGTATTCATACCTATGCTTTTGCAGGCGGCAAGGTTTAATGCCACATCATCAAACATATAGCAGTTTTCCGCAGGAACACCTATAATTTCGGAAATATGAAGATATATATCCGGGCTGTGCTTACCCTTGCCGAAATCATCCACCGTTACTATTGGGTCAAAATAGGAAAGCACTCCGTTGCTTTCCATTACATTGGTGCAAAGAGGCTTCATAAGTGAGGTGCAGATACAAAGGCGGTAGCCCTTTTCTTTAAGTGCCTGTAAAAGCTCCCTTGCCCCGGGCTTTAATCTTACATTTGTCTTATATTCATAGTCGGCTAATGCTTTCCATTCATTCATTATCTCTTCCGGAGATTCCTTCAGTCCGAAAAGCTCAATGGTATACTGAGCCGTTTCGTAAAAGGAACGGTGGGCACATTCTCTGCCGTATTCCGGCGGTACTATGTAGCCACGCTTTTTTAAAAACACCTCATCCACATACTGCCACACATACATGGAATCTATAAGTGTACCGTCAAGGTCAAATATTGCCGCTTTATCCATACTATCCCCCTATACTGTTTATAAGTATGTCGATATTTTCATCGCTGTATTCTATCTCTGCTGAATATAATCTTGCTATATCGCATAGTTTTGCAAAATTTCCCCCGGTAAGGGCAAAGGCAAAACGAATAATGCGATAGGAAAGCACACAGAAGGAAATTGCAAGGTCTGTGCCGTATTCAAGGGACAAGTTTACAAAGTGGCGGTAAATAAAGTAGTGCATAAGCCTTGTAAATGCTCTGTCGTATTTTTCCGCCTTGGTATATTCCTCGTCGCTTACTCCCCTTTTTGATATTCTGTCAAGAATATCTGTCCACTCATCATCTAATCTTTCAAGGCCTGAGTAAATCTTTATCCAGTCGGTAAGGCTTCTTTTCGGAAGTCTTGCCCTTAGCTTATCCATAAGCCTTTTACAGCGGTTTTCTATGGTGTCATCCTCTGATAAAATATCAAAAAGCTCACTTCTTAAAGTAAGAAGCTGTTCTTCATCAAAATCACTATCAGCGTCATTTTCTCCTGTACAGCATAATTCAGGCAAGGTATCTCCCTCTAATATAAGCCTTGCGGCTTCCTCACAGCATAGACCTATACCCTGCTCCATATTTCCGTTACAGTAGTTAAAAAATCTGGGGTGACAGCTACATATCTCACAGAGATAAATCTCCCCGTAATTAAGTATAATTTCACAAAGACCCTTTTCATTCAAGAAAACGCATCTGCCCTTTTCATCCGTCTTAAAGCAGGCAGGGTCACAATCTCTGCGGATACCTGTATCGAATTTATCCGACAGAGCCTTTCCCATATCCGCTAAATTATCGTATTTTACAAGGGTGGCATCGTCAATGTCGATTTCCCAGCCGATACAGCAGTTATGCCTGCACCTGTCCGCAATACATTTAAAGCTATTAAAATAATCCGGTACAAAATATTTCATACGCTCTCCTAAAAACACAGCCCCGGGGATTCCCCTCGGGGCCTTGCTATAGCTGTTTATTATTTGAAGTAATCTACGCCGCCCTTAAAGAGAAGCTGTTCCTTATTGCCGTCTACATTAACCGCAATATCATCGCCTAAACGCTCGGTGTGACCCATCTTACCTAAAACTCTGCCATCAGGGGAGATTATACCCTCGATAGCATACATTGAGCTGTTGGGGTTATAGCGAAGATCCATGGTGGGATTACCCTCAAGATCCACATACTGTGTAGCCACCTGACCGTTTTCGATAAGCTGACGGATAACATCATCGTCTGCAACAAATCTGCCTTCACCGTGGGAAATGGGGATATTGTAAACCTCATCCACCTTGCAGTGCATAAGCCAGGGTGACTTATTTGTGCATATTCTTGTGAGGGCAAGCTGTGACTGGTGTCTGCCTATTGTGTTGTAGGTAAGTGTGGGGCTCTTTTCGGTAAGGGGTACTATCTTTCCAAAAGGTACAAGACCTAACTTAATAAGTGCCTGGAAGCCGTTACAAATACCTATCATAAGACCGTCACGGTTATAAAGCATATTTTCAACTGCATCCTTAATCTTGGGATTGCGGAAGAAGGCATTGATGAACTTAGCACTTCCCTCAGGCTCATCACCGCCGGAAAATCCTCCGGGGATAGCTACTATCTGGGCAGATTCAATGAGCTTTGCAAAGGTTTCTACGCTTTCCTCCATAGCGGATGCGGAAAGGTTTCTTATTACGAATATCTCGCTGTCGCCGCCATAACGGTTGAATGCCGCCGCCATATCGTATTCACAGTTTGTACCGGGGAATACGGGGATAAGTACCTTGGGCTTTGCAATACCAAGGGGGGTATGGGTAAGCATAAGCTCACAGCCCTTGTCATAGGATATTTTTTCGGGAGCGGGCATTTCGGGAAGTGAGTTTTTGAAGATAGGCTCTAACTTAGCGTCATAGAGCTTTTCAAGAGTATCTATATCAAGAGTAAGCTCACCGCTTATGATCTTGTATTCGTCTATTGTTTCACCGATAAGCTCAGCACCCTCAATCTCACTGCCGGATTCAATGATAAATCCGCCGTAGCATAAGTCAAAGAGCTTGGAATCTCCGATATTTTTCAGCTTAGCACCGATACGGTTACCGATAGCCATTTTGAAGATACCCTCAGCCACACCGCCTGATGCAAGTGACCATACGGATAATGCCTTGCCATCGGCAATAGCCTTTTCTACTGTCTTGAATACCTTCTTTACGCTTTCAAATACGGGCATCTTGTTTTCATCGTATTCGGGGGCAATATAGTAGATATTGCTGAAAGGGAGCTTAAATTCAGCGGAGATGATCTTGTCTGACTTTGCTGTGGATACTGCAAAGGAAACAAGGGTGGGAGGTACGTCAATATGCTCAAAGGTACCGGACATTGAGTCCTTACCGCCTATTGCACCGCATCCCATGGCAAGCTGTGCCTTATATGCACCTAAAAGTGCCGCAAAGGGCTTGCCCCATCTTTCGGGATTTCCCTGGGTACGCTCAAAATATTCCTGGAAGGTAAGCCAGCACTTTTCGCTGCTGCCGCCTGCCGCTACTACCTTTGCAATACTTTCAACTACTGCAAGGGCTGCTGAATGGTAGGGGGACTGCTTGCTTACAAAGGGATTGAAGCCCCATGCCATAATGGAGGCTGTCTTTGTGTTGCCGCCTAAAACAGGAATTTTTGCCGCCATAGCCTGTACAGGTGTCTGCTGTGTCTTACCGGAGTAAGGCATAAGTACAGTACCTGCGCCGATTGTGGAGTCAAAGCGCTGTACAAGACCCTTCTGTGAGCAGATGTTAAGGTCGCTTACAAGCTCCTTCCAGCATTCCTCTGTGTTGGTTCTGCCGGTGGAGTAGGTAACCTCAGGGTTTGGTACATATATATCTGTGTGCTTTTCTGCACCGTTTGAATTTAAGAATTCTCTTGCGATATTACAGATAGTCTTGCCGTTCCAGTTCATTTTAAGTCTGGGCTCAGCTGTAACTACCGCTACGGGGGTAGCCTCTAAGTTTTCACGGGATGCAAGGGAAATAAATCCCTTCACATCCTTCTTATCAACTACTACCGCCATTCTTTCCTGGGATTCGGAAATAGCAAGCTCTGTACCGTCAAGACCGTCATACTTCTTAGGTACTGCGTTAAGGTCAATTTCAAGGCCGTCGGCAAGTTCACCTATGGCAACAGATACACCGCCTGCGCCGAAGTCGTTACATCTCTTTATAAGTCTTGTGGCATTCTTGTCACGGAATAAACGCTGGAGCTTTCTTTCCTCGGGAGCATTACCCTTCTGTACCTCAGCACCGCAGGTTTCAAGGGATTCTACGCTGTGGGATTTTGAGGAGCCTGTTGCACCGCCGCAACCGTCACGGCCTGTTCTGCCGCCTAAGAGAATGATTATATCTCCGGGACAGGGACGCTCACGGATAACATTTTCAGCAGGTGCCGCACCGATAACAGCGCCTATCTCCATACGCTTTGCCATATAGCCGGGGTCATATATTTCTGCTACGTGGCCTGTTGCAAGACCTATCTGGTTACCGTAGGATGAATAGCCCTGGGCGGCTGTTGTGGTTATTTTTCTCGGAGGGAGCTTACCGGGGATTGTCTTATCCACGGGAAGCAGAGGGTCGGATGCGCCTGTTACACGCATAGCCTGATATACATAGGAACGGCCTGACAGAGGGTCACGGATAGCGCCTCCAAGACAGGTAGCCGCACCACCGAAGGGTTCAATTTCCGTGGGGTGGTTGTGGGTTTCGTTCTTGAACATTAAAAGCCACTGCTGGTCTTCCCCGTCAACATCAACGGTGATTTTAACTGAGCAGGCGTTTATCTCTTCGCTTTCATCAAGGTCAGGTAAAAGTCCGTCCTTTTTCAGCTTTCTTACTGCCGCTGTGGCAATATCCATAAGGCATACAGGCTTGTTTTCTCTTCCTAAGTCTGCCTTATGAAGGGTATATTCCTTATAGGTTTCTGCAATATAAGGAGCCTTTATGTCAGCGTTATCTATAATAGTACCGAAGGTGGTGTGACGACAATGGTCGGACCAATAGGTATCAAGCATACGAAGCTCTGTTAAGGTGGGGTTTCTGTTCTCGCTCTTAAAGTATTCCTGACAGCACTTAATGTCGCCTAAGTCCATAGCAAGGGCATAGGTCTTTATCATTCCTGCAAGACCCTCTTCATCAAGGTCGATAAAGCCCTCAAGAATAGCTACATCCTTTGGAATGTCGTACTTTACTTCAAGGGTTTCATATTCCTCATAGCCACATTCTCTGGCTTCAACTGCATTTATAAGATAGTGCTTTATTCTTGCAAAATCATCATCGCTGATTTCACCGGAAAGAATATATATCTTGGCATACTTTACAGTAGGTCTTTCACCCTTGCAAAGCATCTGGATACATTGTGCGGCAGAGTCTGCTCTCTGGTCGAACTGACCGGGTAAAAACTCTGTGGCAAACATTCTTTCTCCGTCCTTTATTTCGGGGAGAGTGGTGTAAACATCATCAACCGGGGGCTCTGAAAATACCGTAGGTATAGCCTTTTCAAAATCCTCCTTTGTTAAGCCCTCTGCATCATAGCGGTTTACAATTCTTACCGCCTTAACGCCCTCTATACGAAGGGCGGTCTGAAGGTCTGAGAGCACTGCTCCCCCTTCAACTGCAAACTGTGGCTTCTTCTCCACATAAATACGATAAACTGACATAAGCTTCCTCCGTCTTTTGTATATACATAATTTACGGCATTTGTCAAGGTTTTTACAGCCTTTGACAAAACTCTACCTATAATTATACTACAATGTACTGTGAATTACAAGTATTTTATTTCTTCTCCCACACAAAATTGTGCGCCGTTGGTATTTTTTATCCTTACCCTTATAAGATCATGCTTTTTTGCATTACTTTGGTATATTCTCACCGGAGCATACTGTGGAGTAAGGCCGTTTGCGTAATCCTCGCTTTCACGCTTTTGAATAAGCACCTCAAATTCCTTACCTATAAGGGAATTAAAATACTCCTCCTTCATTTTACCTGCAAGGGCGGTCATTTCCTTATAGCGTCTTGCGGCTGTATTCTTATCCACAAAGTCATTTCTTTTTGCCGCCGCTGTTCCCTGCCTTACAGAATAGGTAAATACGTGCATTGAGGCAAAACCTATCTCCCGCACAAAATCCATGGTGGCTTTAAATTCCTCCTCGGTTTCCCCTGCAAAACCAACCATTATATCGGTAGTTATACTGCACCCCGGGAATAGCTGTCTTAACCCGGCTACTACCCCCTTATATTCCTCTGTTGTGTATCTTCTGTTCATTCGCTTTAAGGTATCATCACAGCCGGACTGCAAGGCAAGATGAAAATGGGGGCATAGCTTTGGTATTTCGGATAATGCCTTCATTTCCCTGTCGTCCATCATATCAGGCTCTAAGGAGGATAACCTTACCCTTACTACCCCATCAACATCTGCTACCGCCCTTACCGCATCAGACAGCCTTAATCCCATGTCAATGCCGTAGCAGGAAAGATTTATTCCCACAAGGACTATTTCCTTGTGACCCATTTGTACCTGGAACTTTGTTTCCTTTACTATGTCGGATAAATCCCTTGATCTTACTGAGCCTCTGGCGGTAGGAATTATGCAGTATGAACAAAATCTGTCACAGCCGTCCTCTATTTTAATAAATGCCCTTGTTTTCTCCATATCCGAATAGGAATAACTTTCGTAAGGCTTGCCTACAGGTCTTGGGGGGATATTTTCCACCCTTGCCCTGTTTTCGCAAAAGCTCATAATAGTATCCGCAAGGGCTGTCTTATGCTCTGTGCCTATTATAATATCCGCAGGAAGTGATTTTGCCCTTTCGGGAAAGCTCTGGGGAAAGCAGCCGCACAGGCATACTATAGAAAAGGGATTGCTTCTTTTTATTTTATTTATAAGATGCTCTGCCTTTTTGTCGCTGTTGTCGGTTACTGAGCAGGAGTTGATAATTACTATATCCGCTGTGAGATAGTCCTCAGTAAGGGTAAACCCTCTGTCAGTCATAGCCTTCCCTATGGCTGAGCTTTCATATTGATTTACCTTACAGCCAAAGGTTTGTATAGCATATTTCATAAAAACCACTCTTTTTATTGTTTAGTTTCACCAAAAAATGATGTTTCTTTTTTATATTATACTTGAAAATTACGAATTTTGCAAGTGTTCGGAAAATATGACAATTTTGCTCTTGACTATGTCAAAATTTGCTGATATTATAAAGCTGTAAGGAACGCAGACCTTACATAGACACAAAAGAAAGAAAAGTAGAACAATATAGAAGCACTGAAAGGGGCGACTTATATGAAGGAATTAAAAGTAAAGCTCGATACTATCGACGACGTTAAGAACTTTGTCAATGTGGTCAACCGCTATCCCTTTGATTGCGATATCACAGTAGGCAAGTATGTAGTAGACGCAAAGTCTATTATGGGTTTATTCAGCCTTGATTTAACAAAAGTGCTTACACTGACACTTCATTCAGATGACACCGCAGCAATCGAGGACGAAGTAAAGGAATTTTTAGCGTAATCCAAAGCAAATCACTTAAAGGCGGGAAATAATTCTTACCTACTCTGCGATAGGTGTTGACATTTCCCAAGGAAACAGGTAAAATAGAAATGTGGAAATAAACCTCATTATGAAAGGATGGTTTTATCATGAAAGTAGCAGAAATCAGAATTGACACAATCGAAAATGTAAAGCAGTTCGTTAATATCGTTGCTAAGTGCAGCTACGATGTAGATATCGTAAGCGGCAGATATGCAATCGATGCTAAGTCCATTATGGGTATCTTCAGTCTTGACCTCTCTAAGCCCTTAGAGATGAGAGTTCACTCTGATGATTGTGATGACCTTATGGCTGAGCTTGACAGCTTTATCGTAAAGTAAGAAAGTAAATTTAAGCCCGGATTATTCCGGGCTTATTTTTTATATAAAATGCACTCTGAAAGCAGATACCTCATGCTTTTGAAAATAAAAAAGGTCACGCAAAATTTGCGTGACCTTTATTGTTTTTAAATTATTAGCCGAAGATGTTAAGCAGTACACCTGCCGCAACTGCAGAACCGATAACGCCTGCAACGTTGGGGCCCATAGCGTGCATGAGAAGGAAGTTTGAGGGATTTTCCTTTGAACCTACTATCTGAGATACACGGGCTGCCATAGGAACGGCTGATACACCGGCTGAGCCGATAAGGGGGTTGATCTTGCCGCCGGAAAACTTATACATAACCTTACCGAAGAGTACGCCTCCGGCTGTACCGATAGAGAATGCAATAAGACCGAGAGCAATAATAAGAAGTGTCTTAACGCTGAGGAAGTTTTCAGCTGTTGCGGTAGCACCTACAACAGTACCCAGCATAATTGTGATAATGTTCATAAGCTCGTTGGAAGCAGTCTTTACAAGTCTGTCAACAACGCCGCTTTCTCTGAACAGGTTACCAAGCATAAGCATACCTACAAGGGGTGTAGCATCCGGTACAACGAATGCAACTATAAGAGTAACCGCAATGGGGAATACAATCTTTTCTCTCTTTGTAACAGGTCTTAACTGTCCCATTACAACTGCTCTTTCCTTCTTTGTGGTGAGTGCCATCATGATAGGAGGCTGAATGATAGGAACAAGAGCCATGTAAGAATATGCCGCAACGGCGATTGAGCCAAGTAGCTGTGGTGCCAGTTCAGTGGTCAAGAATATGGCGGTAGGACCATCCGCACCACCGATAATACCGATAGAAGCCGCTTCCTTGAATGTGAAGGTAACCTCTTCTATACCTGTAAAGCTTAAAAGACAAGCGCCAAGGAAGGTAACGAAGATACCTGCCTGTGCTGCCGCACCTAAGAGCAAGCTCTTGGGGTTTGCAATAAGGGGACCGAAGTCGGTCATACATCCTATGCCAAGGAAGATAAGGGGCGGGAATATCTGAAGCTTAACGCCGAGATATATAATATCAAGAAGTCCGCCGTCATGAAGAACCTGGCCATAGTCTACACCGTTTGCGATAGCTTCATCACCGATAAAGAATTCGGGGTGATACATATTCGCGCCGGGAATGTTTGTAAGCATCATACCAAAGGCAATAGGTAAGAGCAGTAAGGGCTCATACTTTCTTACAATGGCAAGATACATAAGTACAAATGAAATAAGAAGCATCAGTGCCTGCTGTACCGATACATTGCAAAAACCGGAATTCAGCGTCAGCTCCTTAAGGGTATTAAGAAATACATCAATAACTTGCATTTTAATCTCCTTTTCTCAGTCTGTCAGAAGGGTCTGGTGTTTTCCTGAACACCTGCATTACCCCAGCTTGAACGAGGCTGCTTTTCTGAACGCTTAATTCTCTTTACTACATAATTGTTGCCGTCCTGAGCAGAGTATGCCGCAATTGCCGCAGAGATAACTGCGATAATTTCAGCGTCGTCCTCTTCTTCCTCAATAACAGCTTCCTCAATAACCGGTGCTGCCGGTGTCGGTGCGGGGGCTGCCTTTACCTCAGGCTCGTTTTTCTTTTCTTTCTTTTCGCCTAATCTACTTACCCAGCTTATAATGGAAAGTAAAAAGATAAGTAAAGCAAGAATGAGGAATACTACTACAAGACCGGTGATAACTGTTGCCCACATGCCGGCCATATTCTGGGAGGCGGTTTCCTCCGTAATTATTGCCATAACCTGCAATAAATTATCCATGTGCTTCTCTCCGTTTCTTTTTAAGTTTCCGTGGCAAAAGTTCCGTCACGGTATATGCAGTCAAAAGACCGCATAAAGCTAATATAATTATACAATAAACCTCCGGTAAATTCAATGTATTTCTTTGTGGATTTTTTAACAAAATTTTCGCCATATTTCAAGGGATTTTTAGTTTATTTTTAGGCATTTGTTATAAACCGCCCCAAAATTACCGATAAAGTCCTTTTTTCCTTTACAAATCACCTTAGATATGCTACAATTATGACTACAGAAAGCAAATGGTGATAATTATGAAAAATTTCTTAAAGCCTGTATTTATCCGTTCTGAAAGAATTTACATAACATTACGTACATTTTTTAAATGGTTGTTATTGTCAGGTATTATCGGAATACTCTGCGGTATTACCGGTACTGCCTTTCACATGGTAATGGAGCTTGCCACAAAGGTAAGAACGGAAAATGAGGTGCTTATTTATTTTCTTCCCGTAGCGGGTCTGGGAATTGTGTTTTTATATCATATATGCGGACTTAAAAATGACCCGGGTACTAATATAGTTATATCCTCTATCCGCACTGAGGCAAAAATTCCGGTAAGAATGGCGCCCCTTATATTCGTATCCGCCTTTATTACCCACCTTTTCGGCGGCTCTGCAGGAAGAGAGGGTGCAGCATTACAAATAGGCGGCGGACTGTCGGCTGAGCTTGCAAGACTGCTTAAAATGGACGAAAGAGAATCCACCATGCTTATTATGTGCGGTATGAGTGGTTTATTCTCCGCACTTTTTTGCACACCGGTTACCGCCACGTTTTTTGCCATGGAGGTAATAAGCGTTGGCGTATTTTACTACACCGCCATAGTTCCCTGCTTTTTTGCGGCTATAATAGCATTTCTGATAGCTACCTTTCTTGGGGTTGAGCCCCTTTTATATGAAATAGTATTCCCGGAAATGAATATGCTTACTCTCGGGGGATCTATGCTCCTTGGGGCTTGTACAGCAGTACTTAGTATAGTTTTCTGCTGGTCTATGCATAAGCTGTCCGGGGTGCTTAAGGAAAAGGTAAAAAATGACTATATAAAGATTTTTGCCGGCGGTGCTGTTGTAGTAATTCTGACAATGATATTCGGTACTGATTATAACGGCACCGGTATGGATATTATAAACAATGCCCTTTCGGGTACTTCCCGGCCGGAGGCATTTATATTAAAGCTCATCTTTACCGTTATTACCATAAGCTGTGGATTTAAGGGCGGTGAGATAGTTCCCTCCTTCTTTATCGGGGCTACCTTCGGAAATCTGTTCGGAAGCCTTATAGGACTTCCCCCACAATTTTGTGCTGCTATGGGACTTGTGGCATTCTTCTGCGGAGTTGTAAACTGCCCCGTCACTTCCCTGTTTTTAAGCATTGAGCTTTTCGGCGGAGAGGGAATTTTGTTCTTTACCGCCGCCTGCTCGGTAAGTTATATATTATCCGGCTACTACGGACTTTATACCGGACAGAAAATTATGTACTCAAAGCTTCACAGCAAATTTATAAACAGACATACAAAATAAGCAATAATAAAAAGCCTGTATTTTACAGGCTTTATTTTTTTGCATAAAACAAGGGTGCAGCTTCCTGCACCCTATTTTATTTAATTCAGGAATTATTCTTCTTCCTCAGACTTCTTCTTGTTCTTAGCCGCAAGAATTACGCCTGCTGCAGCAGCTGCTGCGAATGCGCCGATAGCACCTGCACCCTCAAGGCCTACACCTGTATCCGGGTTGTCGGGCTTTTCACCCTGAGGTGTTGTATCGTCAAATGTGAACTCCTCATCTTCTGTGGGAGGAACGTTTTCAACGTCGCCGCCGTCAGTTGCAGGAGGAACATTTTCAACTTCACCGCCGTCTGTGATTGTGGGAGGTACTTCTTCAACCTCATCATCAACTACAGGCTCGGGCTCGGGCTCAACATCCTCATCTGTGTCAGTATCTGTGTCTGTGTCTGTGTCTGTGTCTATGTCAGTATCGGTATCTGTGTCTGTATCAGTATCTGTGTCTGTATCAGTATCTGTGTCTGTGTCAGTATCTGTATCTGTGTCTGTGTCTGTGTCAGTATCTGTGTCAGTATCTGTGTCAGTATCTGTGTCTGTGTCAGTATCTGTATCGCCGAAATCGAAATCATCATCAGCTTCGGGCTGATCGAAATCGGACATACCAAACTCAGTGCTTCCCTCGAAGCTCTGGCAGATTATCTGGCCGTGCTGGTGTCCGCCTAAGCCCTTAACCTCAGAGTTAGGAGCAAGGATAGAACCATTGAAGCCATTGATATTTACTGTTCCGGCATCTGTTACGTTGAAGAGCATATCACCGAAGTCCTGTGTGGACTGGATCTGTGTGCGTTAAGAATGGTGTGGAGGCAAAGGTTAAGAGTTGTGTTCTCGTCGCCGCCTACAATGTTGATAAGTATCTTTGATCCCTCGGGAACATTGATCTTAAGCTCAAAGTTATTTGATGTACCTACCATGTTGTTCCACTCTTCAGCTGTGAAGGTAAATACATTTATCTTCTCATAGCCGTTAAGCTCAACATAACCGTAACCGCTGTATGTGCCGTTTGCAGGAAGTGATGCAAGGTGCTCAGAAGAAGCACGGAGCTGCTCGAATGCCTTTTCAAAGCTGAACTTTGAATCCTCGCTGCCTATACCGCCTACAACTACCTGGCCTCTCATGTTGTGGTTGAAGTTGCCGAGGTTGTTAGCCCATACGTTACCTTCGTTCATAAGAACGTTAGCAGTACCGCCTACGATAAGAGAAGCTGCAGCATCGGGATCTGTACGGCTGTCTCTGTTCTGTGTGTTGATGTCATACCAACCGCCGTTAGCAGTAACATCAAGGTCGCCGCCTACAGCCATACGGCCGCCGCAGTCAGCCTGTGTGATTTTGCAGTCGCCCTCGGTAAAGAGGTTGAAATCTGCTGCATATCCGAATACATCGTTATATACGTCACCGATCATCTTGTCATAAACCGCAGACTGGTCAGACTCAACTGTTTCGCTAAACTCTGTATCGGAAAGAACAGAGGGTAACTCTGTCTGGTATACGTTTTCCGTATAATAGGTTTGTGCTACACCGTTTTCAGCAGCAAAGCTCTGGAAGTTGATGTTTGCTTCGGTGGCAAAACCGCCGAGAAGACGAACAATGATAAGATTTATTGCAAATACAAATGCAATAATCTTTCTGAGTATTCTCAGTCTTGCTGTAAGCTGCTCATTAGCTGTGTAGCCGTTAGCGCTTATGTTTTTCATCATAATCCTCATTATGGATCAGAAACACGAATTATTATTCATAAATAATTCTCCCGAAAGGATACAGTCTTTTAAAGGTTCACCTTTTGAAGCGTTAAAGGGCGCAATTATGACCATATCTATTTATCTGTATTATAGACCCAATAGTCAATTTTGTCAATACTATCCTTAAAAAATACTATGAAAGATTTTACGAAAAGTTTATAAACTTTTGTGTAAAATATACAAAAAATTGAGCTATTTTTGTATTGTCAAAATTTCCGCAAAAGGTTGAAAATTTACTGTTTTAGTAGTATAATTTTAATTGTGGTAATATGATTACAAAAATATCTTCTTTTTGTCACGGGAGATATTTATACTATATAATATGATAATATGACGATATTAGTTTATCGGATAAAGATGCTACAAGAAAGGAAGATGAATATGGCGGAAACAAAGACAGTTGAAAAGATAGAGATGCCTCAGATAAATGCCCAGGCGGCTATTGTAGTCACTCAGAATGAAGGCAAGATACTTCTTGAGAAAAATTCCAGGCTGAAAATGTATCCGGCATTTCTTACTAAAATACTTGCCTCAATTATCGCCCTTGAAAAGTGCAATCTCAATGACAAGGTAACCATATCAAAGACAGTTATTGATGAAATATCAAAGTGGAAGGGTTCTGCCTCCATAAATCTGGTGGAGGGAGAGAGCTTTTCCGTTCTTGACCTTATATATTCCATGATGCTGGTATCAGCAAATGACTCCATGTTTGCCTTAGCTGAATATATAAGCGGCGACAAGGATAAGTTTACTTCACTTATGGAGCAGAAGGCAAGGTCCATCGGTGCTTCCGAAACCACCATTACAGACGAAAAGGGCGGATTTACCGCTGAGCAATTCTCCACCGCATACGATATGGCTGTTATCTGCAGGTACTGTATGACAAACCGCACCTTCAGAATGATAGCCGCCACAGATAAATATACTATCGCCGCTACCAACAAGAGCGAGGAAAGAACCATACAGAATACAAACCTGCTGGTAAATGTTCAGAACAGAAGATACCGCTATGAAACCGCTATCGGTATCAAGAGTGGCTACACAGCCCGTTCAAAGTCCTGCCTTGCCTGCTCTGCCCTGCCCCCTAAGGGTAAAAACGGGGAAGAGGTAATTGCCATTATCTTAGGTGCAGAAAATACAAAGCAGATGAAATATGCCTTTTATGATGCTATTACCCTGTTTAACTTCACCTTTGATAATTTTGATGCTTTAAACGGCGCTACAAAAACAAGTGAAAGCTCCTCTGAGCAAAAAACATTCCTTACGGTAACCGAAATATGCGATGCACTTCACCCTGCCCAGAGAAATGCAGGAGAATGCGGTATTACCCATGCCACCTTCGGCAAAAATAAGGTAAAGCCCGGATGTGCCTACTTTGCTGAGGATACAGAAAGTGCAAGAGCCACTGTTGAAAAGGGCGCATCACTTATTATATGCAAGACCTTGGTTTCGGGACTTCCCTGCATTGTGGTGGATGATCTTGAAGCGGCAAAGGCTTCACTTGCAAGGCTTATTAAAACCAAGCTCGGTATGTGGACTATCGGTATACTTGACTGTCCGGAAAAGATAAATCCCATAAATATGATGGAGCAGCTTATAGCAAGATCCATGGGTGTAGTTAAATCCGGATTTGTGGATGATAATTACAACGGTATGCTGAAGGCAGTGCTTTCAGCCCAGGCCGATACTGAGGCGGCGGTTATAAATGTTTCCTGTAATGAATCGGGAAATGTGGAAAAGGTAGCTAAGGTAATAGGCTTTGATGTGGCGGTATTTACAAGTACGGTAGCCTCAAAAAATCCCAGAAATTTAAATAAGGAACAGTTTATTGAAGAAAAGCTGAAGATCTGCAAGGGCATGAATGAATCCGGTGCGGTTATTATCAACATAGATGATAAAAACCTGGCAGGAATTTTCTCCATCGGTCAGGATGTTATCACAATAGGCGTTGACAATAAGGCGGCGGACTATTACGCAGATAATATTTCCCTCGGAAGAGATACCATAAGCTTTGATATAGTAACCGGTACGGGAAGCTATCACATTGAGCTTTCCATGGACGATAAGCACGGAGTATATCAGGCTCTTGCCTGCTTTGCTTTGGGTGAGATTATGGGCTACGAGCCGGAAACCATAGTGGAGGCTTTACAGAGATTTCGTAAGTCCTCCGGTCTTAATGTGGAGAAAAACGAAAATGGCACAATGCTTATTTATGACTTTGTCAACGATACAAACGAAAGCGTAAGTGCCGGAATTAAAAAGCTCTGCCTTTCAAAGCTGGAAGAGGGCGCAAAGAGAATTGCAGTATTTGCGGATATAGGCTCTGAAGAAAATCACCAGAGAGAAATGTACCGCAAGGTAGGTACCCTTATAAATAAGTGTCCTATTGATATTGCTGTATGCTACGGTGAAATTCCCAAGGAAATTTTCAAAACCGTGGATTTAAAGCAGAAGTTTGTGCTCTGCCTTGAAACCCCCTCTGCCCTTTCGGAATTTTTAAGACTTAATACCAAAAGCGGCGACGCTGTGCTTTTAAGAGGCTCTCCGGAAAGCGGCCTTGATGAGGTACTGGAAAATATCAGATAATCACTATCCCCTTTCTTTGGAAAGGGGATTTTTATTCTATTCAGAGGGATTTTTTCATATACTTTTCCCGGGAGGGATAAGCTATGAAATTTTTACGCTTTTTACTTGTATTCAGTATTTTTATGTCCGTATTTACCCTTAATGCTTACAGCCAGGGGGAATACGAAAACAGGGCTGAGGCGATGATAGTTACCGAATGTAACACCGGCACTGTGCTTTATTCGGAAAATGAACAGGAAAGGCTTCCCATAGCATCAGTAACTAAGCTGATGTGTATGCTTATATGGGCGGAATATATAAAGGCAGGAGAATTATCCTTTGAGGATGAAATAACCTGCTCCGAGTATGCCTCATCCATGGACGGGTCTGTAATATGGCTGGAGCCGGGGGAAACACTCACCGCCGGGGAGCTTATAAAATCCGTGGTGATATCCTCCGCAAATGATGCCTGTGTGGCGTTATGTGAGCATATAGCCGGAAGCGAGGAGGAATTTGTTTCCATGATGAACAGTAAGGCTTCAAGCCTTGGTATGCTAAACACCCACTATCAGAACTGTGTAGGCTATGATGATGATAACCATTACAGCACCGCCTATGATATTTCAATTTTGTGCGGGGAATTTTCACAATATAATTATTATGATACATTCTTTATGACAAGGCTTGATTATGTAAGGGAGGGAGAAAGAGCCACCCAGCTTTTAAATACAAACAAGCTGATAGATAAATATGAGGGACTTATGGGAGGCAAGACCGGTACTACCGACAATGCAGGGGCTTGTCTTGCGGTATGGGCAAAAAGAGGAAATATGACCCTTTGCGCTGTGACCCTTGGCAGTAAGGAAAGTGAGGAGAGATTTACCATATGCAGAGAGCTTCTTGACTATGGCTTTAACGGATTTGAAATATATCGTCCTGCGGTAACGGATGAAATGCCGGAAAACATTCAGGTAATATCCGGAATGGATAAATCCACTTCCCTGAGGGTAAAGCAGTTTTACCCTATAATTATACCTAAGGGCAGAGCCGGGGACATTGAATATAAATACAGCACAGAGCCATTTCTTCAAGCCCCGGTAAAATCCGGACACACAGCAGGAATGATAGTTGCCTATCTTGACAATAATCCGGTGTTTACCTCGGATATTGTGACAGTATATGAGGTGGAGGAGCTTACCTTTATCAACTGCTTTTTGATGATACTAAGGGAAATATTTAGCTTTTAGTAATTTTGCATAAATTTTACACAGCATTTTATTGTATTTCTACAAAAGTGTTAGTTATCTGTAAAACACCTTGAAAAATTGTCCGGTTTTCGCTATAATATTAAATGAATAGTGTGCCGGTATAACAGGTATGCTGTTTTATGTGTTTGGACAAAAAGAAAAGAGAAAGAATGGAGAGTATAAAATGGCTATTAAACTTAATGACAGATACTTAAAAGGTGTTGTCAACGAAGACGAGCTTAAGGGCATGGCTCCTCTTGTAAAGGCTGCACATGAGCAGATTGTAAACAAGAGTGGCCTCGGTAACGACTTTTTAGGCTGGGTTGATCTTCCCGTAAACTATGACAAGGAAGAATTTGCCCGTATCAAGAAGGCTGCTGAGAAGATTAAGTCAGACAGCGATGTTCTTCTTGTTATCGGTATCGGCGGATCTTACTTAGGTGCAAGAGCAGCTATTGAATTATTAAGATCAACTCTTTATAATTCACTTTGCAAGGACACACCTCAGATTTACTTTGTAGGTAACAGCATCAGTCCTACATATTTAAGCGAAATTATTGAAATAGTTAAGGACAAGGATTTTTCAGTAAATATTATTTCCAAGTCCGGTACTACAACCGAGCCTGCACTTGCCTTCAGAGTATTCAGAGAAATGCTTGAAGAAAAGTACGGCGAGGAGGGTGCTAAGGCACGTATCTATGCTACTACAGATAAGGCTAAGGGCACACTTAAGGAATTATCTGATGCAAAGGGCTATGAAACCTTTGTTATTCCCGATGATGTAGGCGGCAGATTTTCAGTGCTTACAGCAGTAGGTCTTTTACCTATTGCCTGTGCAGGCTGTGATATTGATGCACTTATGAACGGTGCGGCAGCTGCAAGAGCTGATTTTGCTGAATGTGATCTTGAAAAGAACGACTGCTACAAGTATGCGGCACTTCGTAATATCCTTTACAACAAGGGCTACAAGGCTGAAATGCTTATCGCTTATGAAAACTCATTTGTAATGATGTGCGAATGGTTCAAGCAGTTGTTCGGCGAGAGCGAGGGCAAGGACGGCAAGGGCTTATTCCCCTCTGCGGCTACCTTCTCCACTGACTTACATTCACTCGGTCAGTTTATCCAGGATGGCTCTAAGATCTTATTTGAAACAGTTGTACATATAGCTAAGCCCCAGAAGGATCTGTTCTTAAAGAATGATCCCACAAACGGCGACGGACTTAACTTCCTTTCAAACCAGAATATGTCTGTTGTAAACCAGAAGGCTTATGAGGGTACAATTATTGCACATACTGAGGGCGGTACACCCAATATGGTACTTGAAATGCCTGAGGTAAATGAATATGAGCTTGGCTATCTTATTTACTTCTTTGAGCTTGCTTGTGCAGTATCAGGCTATTTACTGGGTGTAAATCCCTTTAACCAGCCCGGTGTTGAAAGCTACAAGAAGAATATGTTTGCTTTACTTGGCAAGCCCGGTTATGAGGATGCTAAGGCGGCACTTGAAGCAAAGATCGGTTAATAATCAGGCTACTGATTTTTATACAGCGGAGTGATCCGCACAAAATAAGCGGAATTTTCCGCAAACAACGGAGGACTAAATAATGATTAAACTTATCGCAGGCAAAAAGGGATCCGGTAAAACAAAGTTACTTATCGATGCTATCCACAATGCAGAACAGGCTAGCAAGGGCAATGTTGTTGCTGTTCAGTTAGGTTCTTCTCTCAACATTGACATTTACCACAAGGTACGTCTTATCAACATTGAAGATTACAACATCCACAACTACGATGAGATGGCAGGCTTTGTTGCAGGTATTCTTGCATCTGACTATGACTGCACAGATGTTTTTGTTGACGGTATTTTAAGAATAGCAGGCAGAGATCTTGATATGATCGGCGCTATGTTCGATAAGATTGCCACAGTAAGCGGTGAAAATACCACTGTAACCTTTACAATTTCAGCAGATGTTGCTGATCTTACAGAAAATATTAAAAAATATCTCGATTAAGTGTTGACAAATCGAAATAAATGCTGTATAATATTAGTCGTGTTAGTTTTGGCTATATATTTTATAGCTTAATTTTCGATTATCAAACATCAGAGGGGGGTGCTAAAATGGCAGTTCCAAAGAGAAAAGTATCAAAGGCAAGACGTGATAAGAGACGTTCACAGGTATGGAAGCTATCTGCACCTGCATTCTCACGTTGCCCTCAGTGCGGCGAATACAAGATGCCTCACAGAGTATGCGGCAACTGTGGTTATTACAAGGGCAAGGAAGTTATCGCTCAGAAGGCTGAAGCGTAATTGTTTCTCGTGTAATAAATGGCGTGATTGCTGAAAAGAGGGCTTGGCAGTAGTGCTGAGCCCTATTTTAATATTCAGAGATAAGGAATTATAATGGTTAAGATAAGTTCGGTTGTACCCCACTCCCCTGCCCATAAGGCAGGTATAAGGGGCGGAGAAATGCTTGTTGCCATAAACGGTCATGATATAAATGATGTTCTTGACTATCAGTTTTACTGTACTGACAGGGAGCTTGAAATAAGTCTTGACACAAGAACGGTAAGGCTTAAAAAACAGGAATATGCGGATTTAGGCCTTGAATTTGACAGTTATCTTATGGACTGTAAGCAGCATTGTAAGAATAACTGTATATTCTGCTTTATAAATCAGCTTCCCAAGGGCATGAGGGATACTCTTTATTTTAAGGATGATGATTCCCGGCTTAGCTTTTTACAGGGTAACTATATAACAATGACAAATCTGTCTGAGCAGGATGTGGAGCGCATTATTAAGATGAAGCTTCCCATGAATATCTCTGTTCATACTACAAATTCTGAATTAAGGGTGAAGATGACTAAAAATCCCAATGCCGGTACCTGTCTTGATTATATGTACCGTATGGCGGCGGCAGGAATTACCCTTAATACACAGATAGTGCTGGTTCCCGAGATAAATGACGGCAAGGAGCTGGAAAAGACCCTTACCGATCTTTGTAACCTCTACCCTGCCGTAAAAAGTATAGCGGTAGTTCCTGTAGGACTTACAAGATTCAGAGAAAATCTTCCCCGGCTAAAGCTGTTTGACGAGGAAAGCGCAGGACGGGCTATTGATACAATACAGCTTTTCGGGGATATGATGTTTGAAAAATATCATACAAGGGTGGTTTATCCCTCGGATGAATTTTTCCTGACAGCAAAAAGATCTATGCCGGACTTTGACTATTATGAGGACTTTGACCAGTTTGAAAATGGTGTGGGTATGTGTGCAAATCTGTTAAAGCAGTTTACCGATGCCCTTTGTGACAAAAGAGAATATGAGGAAACCGACGATGAAGAAAGACACCTGTCAATAGCTACCGGTGTTCTTGCCGCTCCCCTTATAGCCTCCCTTGTTAAAATGATGTCGGCGGATTTTAAAAATACCCATGTTAATGTATATACAATAAAAAATGACTTTTTCGGTGAAACTATTACAGTAGCCGGACTTTTAACGGCAGGAGATATTATAAATCAGCTTCTGCCCCATAAAAATGAGCTTGGAAGTAGGCTTCTTATTACTAAGGATATGCTTAAAACAAACAGCGATATTTTCCTTGATGATAAGACCATTACAGATGTGGAGCAGACTCTCGGTGTTACGGTGGTACCGGTTTGCACCGACGGAAGCGACGACGGTTATGCCCTTTTAGAGGCTATACTGGGTGAACAGAGCATATAAAAAGGATGTGAATAAATGGAAGGAATAGTAGCGGTAGTAGGCAGGCCTAATGTGGGTAAATCCACTCTTTTTAACCGCCTTGTGGGTAAGAGAATGTCAATAGTTGACGATACCCCCGGTGTTACAAGAGACAGAATTTACGCTAAGGCTGAATGGCTGGGCAAGGAATTTATGCTTATTGATACCGGCGGTATTGAGCCGGACTCTAAGGATGTTATTTTATCCCAGATGAGAATACAGGCTCAGCTTGCCATAGAAAAGGCGGATGTAATTATACTTGTTACGGATATAACAACAGGTGTTACCGCAAGTGACGCGGATGTGGCGGCTATGCTTCAGAAAAGCGGAAAACCGGTGGTGCTTTGTGTAAACAAGTGCGATTCTGTGGGTGATGTTCCCCCGGAATTTTATGAGTTTTATAATCTTGGTCTTGGTGAGCCTATTGCGGTATCCTCTGCCCATGGTCACGGCACCGGAGATCTTTTGGATGCGGTATTTGAAAATATGCCTGAAGAAAGTGCTGCTAATGATTACCCCGAGGATGCAATTAAGGTGGCGGTTATCGGTAAGCCCAATGCCGGAAAATCCTCACTTATAAATAAGATTGCCGGAGAGGACAGAATGATAGTATCCGATATAGCAGGTACTACAAGGGATGCGGTGGATACTGTTATTACAAGAAACGGTCAACAGTATGTATTTATTGATACCGCCGGTATAAGAAGAAAGTCTAAGGTAAATGAGCAGATAGAAAAGTACAGCGTGCTCAGAGCCTATATGGCTGTTGACAGGGCTGATGTCTGTGTTATTATGATAGATGCAAATGAGGGCTATACTGAGCAGGACAGCAAGGTTGCAGGCTATGCCCACGAACAGGGCAAGGCAAGTGTTATTGCCATAAATAAATGGGATTCCATTGAAAAGGACGGCAAGACAATGCAGGAATTCACCAAAAAGCTGGAGGTGGATTTCTCCTTTATGTCCTATGCACCCTTTGTATTTATTTCCGCCCTTACAGGACAGAGAATAGATAAGCTGTTTGAGCTTATAAAATACACAAGCGAGCAAAACGCAAGAAGAATTTCGACAGGTACCTTAAATGATATGCTGGCTTATGCAACTGCCCGGGTACAGCCTCCCTCAGATAAGGGCAAGCGACTTAAAATTTACTATATGACTCAGGCCTCATCGAAGCCTCCCACCTTTGTTATATTCTGTAATGATAAGGAGCTTTTCCATTACTCCTATCAAAGATATATCGAAAATCAGATAAGGGAGAGCTTCGGACTTGACGGCACTCCCATAAAAATAGTAATTCGTGAACGTGGAGAATAATATGATCTATCTTTGCTATGCAATTATGATAATAGTTCCTTATCTGCTTTGCGGTATCAATACAGCTATTATTGTTACCAAAATCAAAAGCGGTCAGGATATAAGAACCTTAGGAAGCGGTAATGCAGGACTTACAAATACCCTGCGTACCCAAGGAAAGCTGGCGGCACTTTTTGTACTGCTTGGCGATGTGGCTAAGGGTGTTTTATCAGTGCTTGTGGTCAGATTTTCATTTTTATGGCTTGCAGGAATTGATACCACCGTATATGATAACGGCCTTAACTTTGTTGCCTTTATAGCCGCACTTACCGGTATTTTGGGCCATGTGTACCCTGTTTACTACAAATTCAAGGGCGGTAAGGGTATACTTGTATCTGTGGCTATTTTAATGACGGTTGAATGGATACCTGCTTGTATACTCCTTGGTATATTCCTTATAATAGTGGCTATAACAAGATATGTGTCACTGGGTTCTTGTGTGGCGGCGGTGCTTTATGCCCCCACGGTGCTTATATACAGCCTTATCTGTAAGGACCCCTGCGCTTATATCAACGCAGGAATTGCCCTTGCAATAGGAGTGCTTATTATAGTAATGCACAGAGGCAACATCAAGCGACTTATTAACCATACCGAAAAGAAGCTGGGACAAAAAGCGTAAAGGAAAGGATTTATTATGGCGAATATTACTGTTTTAGGCTGTGGCTTTGGTACTGCCCTTTCAATAATGTGGGACAAGTACGGTCACAATGTTACCGCATGGTCAAAATACAAGGAAGAAATTGATGCTATCCAGGGTGACGGCGAGCATAAAAAACTGCTACCCGGTGTAATAGTTCCTCCCACAATAGGCTTTACCACCGATCTTTCCTGTGCTACAGGGGCTGATATACTGGTGTTTGCAATTCCCTCTAAGTTTGTCCGTGAGGTGGCTGTTACAGTAAAGCCCTATGTGAATAAGGACACCATAATCATAAATGTGGGCAAGGGCTTTGAGGAAGGTACAAACAAGCGTTTATCCGAGGTAATAAGCGAAGAATTGCCGGATAATACCGTGGCTGTACTGACAGGACCTTCCCATGCTGAGGAAATTGCAAGAAATATTCCCACCACCGTTGTATGTACCTCAAAGGATGAAAATTGCGCCCGTTATATACAGGAAACCCTGCAAAACGAACGCTTCAGAATATATGTAAACAGTGATACAATAGGCTGTGAATTAGGGGGAGCATTAAAAAATCCCATAGCCCTCTGCTGTGGTATAGTAGAAGGCCTGGGACTTGGTGATAATACCATAGCGGCACTTATGACAAGAGGTCTTGCGGAAATTACAAGACTTGGTGTTGCCATGGGGGCTAAGCGTGAAACCTTTAACGGTCTTTCAGGTGTAGGTGATCTTATTGTTACCTGTACCTCAAACCACTCAAGAAACCACCGTGCAGGACTTCTTATAGGTGAGGGTATTCCTGCCGAAGAAGCGGTAAGAAGAGTGGGTACTGTTGAGGGTTATCAATGTGCTAAGATCGCCTACGATATAGCTAAGAAGCTGAATGTTTCGGTGCCTATTATAGAACAGCTCTGCGAAGTGTGCTATAACGGCCGAAGCCCCATTGAAAGCGTGGTTAAGCTTATGGGCAGACCCAGTAAGGCAGAGGAAGAGGTTTTCTAACAGGCCTTTTTGTACTCGTTAAAGTATTCACAGGGAGTATCCTTTGGGATGCTCCTTTTTGTTTTTGAGGCTCTGTATTGTCTTACCTCATAGAGAAATGCCTTTCTTATAAACCTTCCGGCTCTGAAAAGTATATTCCCCACATAAAGGGATAATATGCCGAACAGTATAACTCCTATAATTACTAAAAATGTCATATTCTATCTCTCCTTTTCTATATTTTGCGGAGCTCCTCCGCTAAATATATAATAACATAATATGTGTCCAATTGTCAGTACAACATATTGTTTACCTCGGTTTTTAGGTGTAATATAAAGGACAGAATAAATGTAAAATTTTTAAAATAACCTTGATTTTTAAGCAAATATATGTTATAATAGTTAAATATAATGTAAAATAAGAAAGGAAAGTAATATGAAAATTAAAGCTATAATTTGCCTTGCCGCTGTTATGTCCGTATTACTTTGCGGTTGCGGCAATAATGTGGTAAGCACCGATGTAAATTCATCATCTGCCGACAGCACATCTTCCACACAAGCTGAGACTACTAAGACAGAAGAATCATCTGAGCCTGCTGATATAAATACACTTATTGAAAGCGATATGCCGCAGCTTGTTGAAAAATCGGAATACTTTTACAGCGTTTATCTTCGTTGCAGAATAGAAACTGAGGAATATGACGAAAGCGCTGTGGAGCCTGACGAAAACGGATTCAGATATGTTCCTGTTACCGCATATCCTTCTGTTGATGAAATGAAAGCGGATACAGAAAAGTATTTTACAAAGACAGGTGTAGATACGCTTTTCTACAGCGTTGCCTTAACGGTGATATTCCCTACTATAAGGAAGACGGCGGAAAGCTGATGGTTATTATCGATGCTATGACAGCAGGCGAAAATAACTGGGATACCACAAGTATTAAGGTAAAGTCATCTGATACTGAATCTGCTGTGGTAACAGTAGAGTATACCGATTTATATGACGGTCAGAAGATGGCGGAATTTTCCGTGGTAATTGAGGATGGTACTCTTAAAATTGATAATGTAACATATAATCTTGAAAGAGAATAAAAAAATCACCGTGGCGACACGGTGATTCTTCTTTATACCGGACTAATTATAAAATAAGGCATATAAGTCCGTTACAGCCGTCATTTATAATACGCTGAATAGCCTCCTGTAATTTTCCCCTGGCATCCTGGGGCATTCTGGCGAGCTTATTGTGAAGTCCCTCGTTTACCAGCTCATGAAGGGATTTGCCGAAAATGTTGCTTTCCCATATCTTGGTGGGATTTTCCTCAAACTCCCGAAGAAGGTATCTTACCAGTTCTTCGGATTGCCGTTCGCTTCCCACAATGGGGCTTACCTCTGTTGTAATATCCGCCAGCATCATATGTACAGAGGGGGCGGAGGCCTTAAGCCTTACTCCGTATTTGCCGCCCTGCTTTACTATTTCCGGCTCCTCTAAGGTAAGCTCATCAATGCCGGGCATCACTATGCCGTAGCCTGTTGCCTGAACCTGGTCAAGGGCTGTTTTTACCTTTTCATAGCTTTTCTTTATTGCGGCAAGCTCAATCATACAAGGAAGAAGATCTCCCTCGTCCTTTAGCTCAATGCCGGTGGCTTCTCCCAAGATACGATAGAAAAGGTCATTTTGCAGCTTAACCTCAATATAGCCGCTTCCGGTGGCAAGGTCAATTTTGTCAACCTCACAGCCTACTATATTCTCACATCCTGAAATAAGCTCTGCAAATGGCTTTATATCCCCCATTTTCTTTACATTTTCTGCGGCGGATAAAATAGCCTCGCTTATGGATTTTCTCAGCCAATGCTCCTTATCAAGGGTGTTAAACCACCTGGGAAGGCGCATATTTATTTCGCATACGGGAAACTCCATAAGTATGCCGGATAATATTTCCTTAATATCCTCCTCGGTAATATCAACGCAGTTTACCGCCCGTACAGGCTTATTGTACTTTTTGCAAAGGTACTCAGCAAGGGCTATGGAATCCTCGCTTTTGGGGTCTGCACAGTTAAGCAGAATTGCAAAGGGCTTATCAAGGGAGGATAATTCCTTTATTACCCTTTCCTCTGCCGCTTCGTATTCCTCCCTTGGAATGCCTGTAATACTGCCGTCGGTGGTAACTACAAGTCCTATGGTGCTGTGCTCGGAAATCACCTTGTGAGTTCCCACCTCCGCCGCCATATTAAAGGGAACCTCCTCCTCAAACCAGGGTGTCATCACCATACGGGGAGCTTCATTTTCAATATACCCCTTGGCACTTGGGATAATATAGCCTACACAGTCAATAAGCCGAACATTCATGGAGGCATTTCCCTCCACCATAACGCTTACCGCCTCCTCCGGCACAAACTTAGGCTCGGTGGTCATAATAGTGCGACCGGCGGCAGACTGGGGTAATTCGTCTACTGCCCTTTGCCTTACATATTCATCATCTATGGAAGGCATCACAAGTATATTCATCAGCTTGCTTATAAGTGTGGATTTTCCGGAACGCACCGGCCCCACAACTCCTATATATATGTTGCCGCCGGTACGGGCGGCTATATCCCTGTAAATAGATCCGGACATAATTTCTCCTGTTCTCCGCACCTTATATTTCCTGCCCCTGTGCGGTAAGGCAGAGCTTAAAGCATGGGAATAAGCAGCATTTTGCTGTCATCCTCACTGCATACATTTTCTGCTGAGGTGTTGTATTTTTTTGCAATACTCCATATATCCTCATTACCCTGCATGAAATAAAGCTTTAATGTGTAATCCCCTGTATGCTCCTTAGGGGATTTTTCATCAAGGGTGATATTTTTAACCGCCCCTAAGGTCACTATCCGCTTTGCATAGCCCTGTACATTTATTGACACCCTGAGCTCAACGGAATTTTCACTTTGCATATTACAGCCCACATCACTTACCTGAATAAAGGGATCTATTACAATTTCCCCCTGGGGTAAGGGGGATTTTACAGCAAGGGTAAAGGGAGTGGTCTTATCTATGCAGACAGGATAACCCTCCACCACCGCAATAGCATAATACACCGCCTGACCGCAAAGAGTAAATTCCTCGTCGCTGTTTTTCTGAACGGAAATATTGGACAGCTCACAGCCACAGTCATATATGCTTTCTATTTCCCCTTGGCCATAATCAAGCTCTAACTTCAATATGGCAGACTGGGATATGCTCATCGGCTCGGTTTCGCTTTTTATCTGTATTCTTTCCGCTTCACCCTCGTACATGGTGGAATACATATCCACAACAGGGCAGATAGTTTCTTCAAGGCCTGCCACGGCTGATGCGTCAACAGTCATATCAAGTTCAAAATACAGCCTGCTTCCCTCTTCTCCGCCCTTTGGGGTAAGCTCCGCAGAAATTACCGAAAGCCTTGCGTTACAGTAATGCTTTTCGCTGATGCCGGGAATATCAAGTATTCTGCTTATGGGAATATCCGCTTCAAGGGTATGTACCCCGGTGTTATCACCTTCATCACAGATATATACCGCCTTAATTCTGGCCTCGGATTTTAATACCACCTTATCCGCAATTACTCTGCAATCGGTGGAGGTGGTATAAACAGAGGTGCTTATTACAGCCTTTACATTACCCATGCTGTCCCCTGCTTCAAGCTCCTCTCTTACGGTAAACCGCTTTTCGCTGCGAAGCTGCTTTCCGCCGTATACATAGGCCTCCTTTTTGGTTTCAATGCCACAGCCCTTAGCGTCGGTGATAATTTCTGCGGATGTTATGCAGGTTGCCTTTATTTTAAGGCTTACCGCACCCCTTACATCAAGTCTTCTGCCGGAAATTGCCCGACAGTTGCAATAGTCTGTAGTGGCGGTGACATTTACATTACAGTCCTGTGCCGCCCTTGGCATATCCACAGTCTTTGAATAGGTGTAGCGGTGCTCCACCGCATTGAGCTTTGTACTGCCCTCGCTTAAATAAAGCACGGTGATGTTGACTATTCCGTCGCAGACCAGCTTATCGCCGTTTACCGAGCAGGATACCACTCTTGGCTTTAAGCTGCATTTTAAGATTTTGAAAATATCCGGGTAATAGTCCGGCAGAACATAGTCAAATTCCACTCCCTGCTCCGCCTGAGAGTCTAAAAGCACTTCGCTTACATACACCGGCTCTCTTGATACAGAAAAATCCATAAAATCCTCCTTTTAGCGTTTTAGTCAGGTTGAATTTTCCGCCTGCCTTACCTCAATATATGCTGTCCTGTGTTTTGATATGCGGACAAAATAAAAAAGATTTTCCCGTATTTTTTAATAGGGGAAAATCCATAATAGTATAAAAACCGAAAGGAGATTTTTATGGTAAACAATGATACAATTAGACTGCTGAGGGAATGTGACAGCGGTATAAGAATGGGTGTGGATGCAATAAATGAGCTGTTGCCCCATGCAAAAAGCGACAAATTGCAAGGGCTTCTTTCCCGGTGCAGAGAAAGTCATCTGGAGCTGGATAATGATTTAAGGCAGGCGCTAAACCGATTCAATGACACCGGCAAAAGTCCTGACCCTATTGTAAAGGGTATGTCATGGTTAAAAACCAATGCTAAAATTGCTATTGATAATTCAGATGAAACAATAGCCGACCTTATAACCGACGGCTGTCACATGGGAGTAAAGAGCATTGGGAAATATTTAAATCAGTATAAGGCGGCTGATGAGGATTCTAAGGATATAGCAAAAAGGCTTATTGATATAGAGGACAGATTAGCTCACGATATGAGGGATTATCTGTAAAAAAACCAACACCCCCGGAAAATCTCCAGGGGTGTTTAAAGTTGGTTTAATTCAGTATGAATTAGTTAGCGCGCTGAACCTTGCCTGAACGAAGGCAACGTGAGCAAGCATGTACTCTGCAGGGAGTACCGTTTACGATAGCCTTAACCTTCTGAACATTGGGCTTGAATGTTCTGTTTGTACGTCTGTGTGAGTGAGAAACCTTAATGCCGAAAGCAACGCCCTTTCCGCAGATATCGCATTTTGCCATGGGGTTTGCACCTCCTTTAATAACTTGCTTTTATACATGGACAGGATTTTTCTGTCCTTCTCCATAATCGTATAGCGATATAACATTAACATTTTAACAGAAACCAATGTAAATTTCAAGTGTTTTTTGAAAGAAATTTAAAAATTTTTTCTTTATCAACAAAAAATACATTTTAATTAAAGCTGATAGCTGAAATTTGTGCAAAATTCACATCAGAATATGAGCTTATAGGTTTTGCCCTTTTCTGTATCAAAGGTGAGAATGTCATTATTATATGAAATGGGGATCGACTTATCCTCACATAATACCGCCTCACAGCCGGCAACCTTTACACTGCACTTGCCGCCGCAATGGGATATTATTGCCGCTTCGGTGAGCTTGAATACCGACCAGGATGCGGATACCTCAAAATTGCCCCTTGCTATAAAGCCCTTGAAGCTGCCAGACATCCAGGCATCGGGGTTTGCAGGAAGTAATTCTATATATCCCTCGTGGCTTTGCATAAGCATTTCGGCAATACCGGCACTGCCGCCGAAGTTACCGTCGATCTGGAAGGGCGGGTGGAAATCAAAGAGATTGTCAAAGGTGCAGGTCTGTAAAAGTCCTTTAAGTATGCTGTAGGCACGGTTTCCGTCCTTTGCCCTTGACCACAGGCACAGCTTATATGCCCTTGCCCAGCCGGTGGATTCATCTCCCCTGTCATTCATGGTGTTTATTGCCGCCTTCATATATTCGGGGGTGTTTTCTGTTATTGTATTACCGGGATAAAGTCCTAAAAGGTGGGAAATGTGACGGTGGTTTTTCTGTACCTTTGAGTCATCAAAGTCGTTATCGTCCTCCTCGTACCATTCCTTTAATAAGCCGGTTTCTTCGCTTACGCTGTAGGGCTTTAATAAAAGTGCCTGCTTTTTAACCTTTTCGCAAAGCTCAGGGTCTAAGTTAAGCGCCTCGGACACCTCTATAAAGTCATTGTAAAGCTGTAAGATAAGGCATTGTTCATAAGTGTTGCCTACTGTGACCGGTCCATGCTCAGGGGAATAGGTGGGTGAGGATACCATTCTGTCCTGCTTTTCATCGTAGATAAGCCATTGGGTATAGAATACCACGCTTTCACGGATTATGGGGTATACCTTTTCTATAAAGTATTCCTCATCCCTTGTGAAGTCATAAATATCATAAAGATTGTGCATAAGCCATGCAACAGCGGCGGTTGACCAGCCCCAATAGAAATCCCAACCGGGGGCTGTCCAGCCGAAGGGGTTTGTCTGGGTGTGGGCGCACCAGCCGTTTTCCGGGAATGCCTCATCGGATATGATGTTATAGTATGCCCTGGCAGAAAGTCTGCCGGAGGGTCTCAGACTGTCAAGAAAATCCACAAGGGGCTTTGCTGTTTCTGCCATGTTGGTGGTAAATGCTCCCCAGTAGTTCATCTGGAGATTTACATTTATATGGTAGTCACAGCACCAGGGGGGACAGTTGGATTCGTTCCATACACCCTGGAGATTTGCAGGAAGTGAGCCGTTTCTTGAGGAGGAAATAAGCAGATATCTGCCGAAGTTAAAGTACAGCATTTCAAGCATACTTGATACGCTTTTGCCTGCCCCCTCCTTATACTGGGAAAGAAGTGTGTCAACAGGCATTATTTCCTCATTGTCCTTGTTTAGCTTAAGGCTTACTCTGTCATAAATAGCCTTATAATCAGCAAGGTGATCTCTGTATATTGCATCATAGCCCTTGGCGGATGCCTTTGTTATTCTTTCAAGTACACCGTCACAGGGGTTTACACCTGTTCTGAAGGTGGGGAATTTATTGCTGTAATCAGTAGCGGCGGATATATATAAGGTAACGCTGTCTGCGTGCTCCACCATAATACTGTTGCCGGCGGTGATAAATTCTCCTCCCTGCACCTCTGCCTTTATCATCATGCAAAAGCGAAGGGCATTATCATAAAGTGAGCCCTCATAGCAAAGTATGTCATCCTTAACGGTAACATTATCCCCGTGGGTCTTATCAAGGAAAAGCCTTACGCATATTCTTCTGCTTTTATCCGAGGATAATTTCATACAGATAACATTATCCGGATAGCTTGCAAAGGCCTGTCTTGTATGGGTAGCCCCCTGATAATCAAACTTTACGGTAAATGTTGAATTATCAATATCAAGGGTTCTTGTGTAGTTTGTAACCTGCTCGGGGTCAATGTTTGAATAGGTCATCATAAGGTCGCATAAAAGCTGATATGCGCCAAAGCCGTCACTATCCCCCACAAGTCCCGAAACAAGCTCGGTAGCCTTGTCATACTTTCCGTCTGCAAGAAGCTGCTGAACCTTTTTCACCTGCTTATACTTATCGGGTAAAATTCCGTAGTTATATTCAGGGCGATGAGGAGAGGGGCCTCCTGCCCATAATGTCTTTTCGTTAAGCACTACCCTTTCCTTTTCGATTCCGCCGAAAAAGGAAGCTCCCATATAGCCGTTGCCTATGGGCTGGCAGTGCTGTTCCCATAAATCAAGATTGCCGGGATTGGTAAAATACAGAAGATTTTTCATAGCAGTACCTTTCTGTGAATTCGTAAATAACAAAAGTATTATACTATATATAGAGAAAAATGTCAACACAGGCGGCAAGTAAAATCAATGTAAACAAAATTTTGCAGAATTTTCGTTTCAGAATTGCAAAATTTAATGATATATGTTAAAACAGAAAGAATATGCTCATTATGGGCAGGGAAAGGATTTTATTATGACTGGTGAACAAATTATAATGCTGGTGGTTATCGGTGTCTACCTTGTAGGAATGGTGGTTATCGGTATTATCAGCGCAAGAAAAACCTCAAACATAGGTGACTTCTATCTCGGCGGCAGAAAGCTGGGCCCTCTTGTTACCGCCATGAGTGCAGAGGCATCGGATATGAGCAGCTGGCTTTTAATGGGTCTTCCCGGTGTTGCTTATGCTACAGGTATTGCAGATGCAGGCTGGACAGCCCTCGGTCTTGCCCTCGGTACATACGTAAACTGGCTTATTGTTGCAAAAAGACTGAGAAAATACTCCCATGTATGCGGTGACTCAATCACAATACCGGACTTTTTCTCAAACCGTTTCAGAGATAATTCAAGAATGATAAACCTTATATCTGCACTTATTATTCTTGTATTCTTCATTCCCTATACCGGCTCAGGCTTTGCTGCCTGCGGTAAGCTGTTTAACAGCCTTTTCGGTATGGACTATCACCTTGCTATGATAATAAGCGCTATTGTTATTATAGCTTATACCGCAATAGGCGGATTTTTGGCGGCAAGTACAACAGACTTTATTCAGAGTATCATTATGATCATCGCCCTTATCGTTGTTGTTATCTTCGGTATAACACAGGCAGGCGGCATGGGTGCGGTAATTGACTACGGCTCTTCACTTCCCGGATATTTCTCAGTTACCCACACCTTTGATGCCCTTAACAATGCGGCTAAGGATTATAATCCCTTGCAGATAGCCTCCACCTTTGCGTGGGGTCTTGGTTACTTTGGTATGCCCCACATTCTTCTTCGTTTCATGGCTATAAACGATCCCGACAAAATAAAGACTTCAAGAAGAGTGGCTACAGTATGGGTATTTATCTCCCTTGCAGTTGCTATATTTATCGGTGTTGTAGGTCTTGCTATGAGCAATCACGCTCATGTTATCGATCCCCTTGCGGACCCTGAAACAGTTGTGGTTACTATCTCAAGTCTTTTAAGCACCTTCGGTCCTTTGGCGGCTATTGTTGCCGGACTTATTATTGCAGGTATCTTAGCCTCCACCATGTCCACCTCCGACTCACAGCTTTTAGCGGCTTCTTCAAGTATGTCGGAAAACATTATCGGTAAGGTATTCGGCTTAAAGCTTTCTGAAAAGACTTCAATGCTTATTGCCCGTATAACCGTTATTGTTATCGCTATTGTAGGTATAATTATTGCATGGGATCCTAACAGCTCTGTATTTGAGATAGTTTCCTTTGCATGGGCAGGCTTCGGCGCCACCTTCGGTCCTGTAATGTTAGCGGCTCTCTTCTGGAAGAGATCCAACCGCACAGGTGCACTTTGCGGTCTTATAACCGGCGGTATCACCGTATTTGTATGGAAGTTCCTTATTGCTCCCATGGGCGGACTGTGGAATATCTATGAGCTGCTTCCTGCATTTATCGTAGGCTTTGTAACTATCGTAGTGGTTTCACTTTACACAAAAGCCCCCTCTGAGGAGATTGTGGCAGAATTTGAATCCATAAGCGAAAAAAAGGCTTAATTTCTTAAAAATTAAGGAGAGGTTTAAAATCCTCTCCTTTTTTATGCCCTTTATAATTATCATATAAAAAAATAATCTTCTTTATATAAAAAAATAATTATCTTTTGATGAAAAAAAGTGATTTAGATATTTACATTTGAACTTAATTGTGGTATAATAACCTCAGACTGAAAATCCGACGCTGTCGGATTTTAACCCTGCTTCGCAGGGTAGGTGCTTCGCACCCATCTGAGAACATTGTACCATCAATTTGTTTTGCTTCGCAAAACATCGGCTTCGCCGCTTAAACGCCTTCGGCATTTCAAATTGTGGTATAATACTACTGTTAAGGCATGGGCAAAAATACAGCCACCATGCAAAAATAAAGGAGGACGATTCCCATGGGAAGACAGAAACTTACTATGGATGGTAACAACGCCGCAGGTCACGTGTCCTATGCGTTTACTGACGTTGCAGCGATTTATCCCATCACACCATCTTCAGTTATGGCTGAAGTAACAGATTCTTGGGCTACCGCCGGAAGAAAGAACATTTTCGGACAGGAAGTTAAGGTCGTAGAAATGCAGTCTGAGGCAGGTGCCGCAGGTGCTGTTCACGGCTCACTTGCCGCAGGTGCTTGTACAACAACCTACACAGCATCACAGGGCTTACTTCTTATGATCCCCAACATGTATAAGATCGCAGGTGAATTACTCCCCAGCGTTATTCATGTATCAGCTCGTGCGCTTGCAACACACGCTCTTTCAATCTTCGGTGACCACAGCGACGTATATGCTTGCCGTCAGACAGGCTATGCTATGCTCTGCTCCACTAACCCCCAGGAGGTTATGGACCTTGGTGCTGTAGCTCACCTTGCAACATATGAAGCAAGAGTTCCCTTCTTACACTTCTTTGACGGTTTCAGAACATCACACGAAATCCAGAAGATCGAAGTTTGGGATTATGAAACACTTGACAAGATGCTCAACCACGAAGCAGTAGATGCTTTCCGTAACAGAGCACTTAACCCCGAGCACCCCGTTCTTCACGGTACAGCTCAGAACCCCGATATCTTCTTCCAGGCTAAGGAAGCATCAAACAAGTACTATGAAGCTACTCCTGAAATTGTTCAGAAGTACATGGACAAGGTAAACGCTGAAATCGGTACAGATTACAAGCTGTTTAACTACTACGGTGCTCCCGATGCTGAACAGATCATCATCGCTATGGGCTCTGTATGTGACACAATCGAAGAAACAATCGACTATATGTTAGCTCAGGGCAAGAAGGTTGGTCTTGTTAAGGTAAGACTTTACAGACCCTTCAGCGTAGATGCTTTCGTAGCAGCTATTCCCGAAACTGTTAAGAAGATCACAGTTCTTGACAGAACAAAGGAACCCGGCGCACTCGGTGAGCCTCTTTACCTTGATGTTGTTGCTGCTCTCAAGCAGGCAGGTAAGTTCCAGGATGTTCCTGTATTCACAGGTCGTTACGGTCTTGGTTCTAAGGACTGCAACCCTGCACAGATCATCGCTGTATACAACAACACAGACAAGGCTAAGTTCACAATCGGTATCGAGGATGATGTAACAGGTCTTTCACTTCCTATCGGTGAGAACCCCAATACAACTCCCGAAGGTACAACCTGCTGTAAGTTCTGGGGTCTTGGCTCTGATGGTACTGTTGGTGCTAACAAGAACTCCATTAAGATTATCGGTGACCACACAGATATGTACGCTCAGGCTTACTTTGCATATGACTCAAAGAAGTCCGGCGGTGTTACAATTTCTCACCTTCGTTTCGGTAAGTCGCCCATTAAGTCAACTTACTTTGTAAACAAGGCTAACTTTGTAGCTTGTCACAACCCCTCATACATTGATAAGTATGACATGGTTGAGGATGTTATCCCCGGTGGTTCATTCCTGCTTAACTGCCAGTGGTCAGTAGAAGAGCTTGATGAAAAGCTTCCTGCTCCCGTAAAGGCATATATCGCAAAGAACAACATCAACTTCTATATTATCAACGCTATCAAGGTTGCTAAGGAAATCGGTCTGGGCAACAAGACAAATACAGTTTTACAGTCTGCATTCTTCTCTATTGCAAATATCATTCCTGCTGAGGATGCTATTGAATACATGAAGAAGGCAGCTTACAAGTCATTCGCTAAGAAGGGCGAGGATATTGTAAACATGAACTATGCTGCTATCGAAAGAGGCGCAGGTGAAGTTATCAAGGTTGACGTTCCTGCATCATGGGCTGACTGTGAGGGTACACTTCCTGTTCACACAGCTACAGGTGACAGAAAGGATCTTGTTGATTTCGTAAACAACATCCTTATCCCCGTAAACGCTCAGCGTGGCGACAGCCTCCCCGTTTCTACATTCGTAGATATGGCTGACGGTACATTCCCCCAGGGCTCTGCCGCTTACGAAAAGCGTGGTATCGCAGTTGACGTTCCTACATGGATTCCCGAAAACTGCATCCAGTGTAACCAGTGTTCATTCGTTTGTCCTCATGCTGTAATCCGTCCCGTTGTATTAAGCGAGGATGAAGCTGCTAAGGCTCCTGCAGGCATGAAGATGAAGGATACAACAGGTCTTCCCGGCACAAAGTTTGCTATGGTAGTATCCACACTTGACTGTACAGGTTGTGGTGTCTGCGTACAGACTTGTCCCGCTAAGACAAAGGCTCTCGAAATGAAGCCCATTGAAACTCAGATGGCTGAACAGGATAGCTTCGACTATGCTATGACAGTATCTGATAAGCCCGAAGTATTTGAAAAGTTCAAGGAAACAACAGTTAAGGGTTCACAGTTCAAGCAGCCCTTACTTGAGTTCTCCGGCGCTTGCGCAGGTTGTGGTGAAACTCCTTATGCTAAGCTCATCACACAGCTCTTCGGCGACAGAATGTATATCGCTAACGCAACAGGTTGTTCTTCAATCTGGGGTGGCTCTGCTCCCTCAACTCCTTACACAGTAAATAAGGAAGGCAAGGGTCCTGCTTGGGGTAACTCACTCTTTGAGGATAACGCTGAATACGGTCTTGGTATGTTCATAGCTCAGGATACATTAAGAGGCAGAGCACAGGCTCAGCTTAAGGCTATTGCAGAAAAGACAGAAAATGCTGACATCAAGGCTAAGATCGATGCTTACTTTGAAACAGCTAACGACGGCAAGGCAAATGCAGCAGCTACTAAGGACTTAGTTGCAGCTCTTGAAGCACTTGATTGTGATTGTGCTGAAAAGACAGCAGTTCTTAAGGCTAAGGACTTCCTTGCTAAGAAGTCTAACTGGATCTTCGGTGGTGACGGTTGGGCATACGATATCGGTTACGGCGGTGTTGACCACGTTCTCGCTTCCGGTAAGAATGTAAACATCTTCGTATTCAATACTGGGGTTTACTCAAATACAGGCGGTCAGGCCTCCAAGGCTACTAACATCGCTGCCGTTGCACAGTTCGCTGCAGGCGGTAAGGATGTTAAGAAGAAGGATCTTGCAGGTATCGCTATGAAGTACGGTTATGTATACGTTGCTCAGATTGCAATGGGTGCAGATAAGAACCAGTGCTTAAAGGCTATTGCAGAGGCTGAAGCTTATGACGGTCCTTCACTGATTATTGCTTATGCTCCTTGTATCAACCACGGTATCAAGGGCGGTCTTACAATCGCTCAGAAGGTTGAGAAGGAAGCTGTTGAAGCAGGTTACTGGCACTTATTCAGATTCAATCCTGCTGCTCCCGAAGGAACTAACCCCTTCACTCTGGACAGCAAGGCTCCCACAGGCGACTACAAGGAATTCATGATGAGAGAAGTTCGTTACAACTCTCTTATGCGTGCTAACCCCGAAAGAGCTACAGCACTCTTTGATAAGGCTGTTGCTAACTCCAAGAAGCGTTATGAAGAGCTTGTTGGTCTTGTTGAATACTACAAGAACTAATATCAGGTAACTGATTTTCAAAGCCCAAAAGTACCGAAACGTACGATCGGTGCAGAATAGGTTTTACAGCCCTCCGGACATTGATCCGGGGGGTTGCTTTTTTTATAAAGAAAAAACCCACAGATAAATATCTGTGGGATTTTTTCTACACCATACATTATTTCAAAGGCCAAAAAGGCCGCGCCACTCATATGAGGGTCAGAGTGGCGCAAAATAGGGGAATGAATATATCGAAATATTAGTGGATTTCGGTTTTATCAAAGTGCTTAGAGGGTAATCTCACGCAAATGACAGTTCCCTTTCCAAGCACGCTGTCAAGGGTGACTGTACCGCCATAGCAATTTACTATATGCTTTACTATGGACAATCCAAGTCCGGTACTCCCCTCTTTAGTGCTTCTTCCCTTGTCTACACGGAAAAAGCGCTCAAACACTCTCTGGCGGTATTCTTTCGGAATGCCGATACCTGTATCTCTTACATAAATACAGCCTATCTCTCCCACGTCGCATAGCTCAACCTCTACGCTTCCGCCCTCTTTATTGTACTTTATAGCATTGGTGACAAGATTTTCAATAAGCTCATAAATGTGCTTATGGGTTGCCATAACATGAAAATCATCACCCTTTACACTTACTGTAACATTACGCTGATTAGCGGCAGGCTCAACACTTTCGCTTACCTCGTTGCAAACCTCCATAACCGAGCATTCGCTTACCTCTTCAGGCAGGTTCTTGCTTTCAAGGGCGGATATTTCAAGAATATCGCTTATTATGGTGGACATACGGTTTGCTTCGGTTAAGATTCTGCCGATGTAATAATCCTTCTTATCCTGGGGGATAAGTCCGTTTTCAAGCAATTCAGCAAAGCCTGAAATTGCGGTAAGGGGGGTCTTAAGCTCATGTCCTGCATTGGCAAAGAAATCCTGCCTTAGCTGTTCGGACATACGCTTTTCGGTAATATCTCTTATTACCATAAGTCCGCCGCCCTCTGTGGTTTCGCTTCCGGCTACCGGGTGCATAATCACAAGCAGTACCTTGCCTCCTACTACTATTTCAACGGAGGTCTTTTTATTGCCTGCAATCACCTTCTGAGCCGCATCTATTACCGCCGGCTGACGGATAAGCTCAGGAATGGACTCATTTTCACATTCGTAATTGGATTCCAGTAATTTCTTAGCCGCATTGTTTATGGAAATAACAATCAGGTCATTATTGAAAAGGATAACACCGTCGCTGAGGTTTTTAAGGATGAAGCTCTCCTTTTCCCTTTCACTTTCAAGGGTCTGAATATTCTCACTTATGCTGTGACGCATATAGTTGAATACGGAAATAAAGCCGTCCAATTCCTCATATTTGTGGGGAGGTATTTCCTCGTCCTTATTAGGAATATAGTCCTTATCCTTCATAAGCTGCATAGCAGAGGAAACCTCGTTTATGGGCTTCATTATCTGCTTTACTGAGCTTTTTACAGCAATAAGACCGGCTATAAGGCCTAACAATGCCGTAAAGATAAGAGGCAGCCACAGCATACCGGCAAAATCCCAGAAATTATTTACCGAATAGGATATACGGATAATATCTCCGTTTTCTACCTTTGCTGCCGCATATATCTGGTTACGGCCAAGGGTATTTGAATATCTTATGCTTACTCCCATGCCGTATTTTATGGCATTTGCAATTTCCTCTCTGGTGCTGTGGTTATCAGCAGGCTCCCCCTCAATGTAGGTATCAACAAATACCGTACCCTCGGGGTCGATAAAGGTAAGTCTGGCGCCGTTAATCATTTCGGAAATACGCTCTGCAAGGGCATAATCGTGATTTTCGGAATTATTATATATATCCCTTATCAGATTAAGCTCGGTGCGCATCTCCTGTTCCTTGCCGGATCTTTCATTTTCGGTAAGAAGTAATACAGAGCTTGCGAAACAAACTGCGATCACTATTGCTATGACTGCCATCAGTCTAAGCATCAGCGCTTTTTTCATTCTTTACAACTATCCTTTCAAGCGTTATTCTCCGATAAATCGGTAACCCACACCTCTTATTGTCTTTATAAGGTGGGGATCTTCAGCGTCGTCACCCAGCTTCTTTCTTAAAGTACGGATGTGCATATCAAGTGTTCGGGTTTCCCCTACAAAATCAATGCCCCATACCTTAGCTAAAAGCTCGTCACGGCTTACAACCTTGTCATGATTGCGAACAAGGTATAAAAGCAATTCAAATTCCTTTAAGGTAAGCTGAACAGTAACACCATCAAGGGAAACCTCCCTGGCGGCGGTATCGATCTTTAAGTTTCCAAGCTCGATATTGCCTTCCTCTGATGTCACCTTGCTTCTTGTGGTTCTTCTGAGTAATGCCTTTATTCTTGCAGCCAGCTCCATAACGCCAAAGGGCTTGGTAAGATAATCATCTGCACCGTTTTCAAGACCGGATACCTTGTCTATCTCCGATGATTTAGCAGTAAGCATAAGCACCGGAATATCCTTCAGTCTGTCATCTGAACGAATGGTTTTAACCGCCTGCAAGCCGTCCATACCGGGCAACATAATATCAAACACATAAATATCAGGCTTTTTCTGTGCGGACGCCTTAAGTGCATCCTCTGCACAAACAAAACCCACTGTTTCATAAGAATATGCGGATAAAGCTACTGTTACAAGCTCTCTTATGCTGTCATCATCTTCGGTTACGTATACAAGCTCTGCCATTTCGTCCTTCTCCTGTAATTATATAATCTGTGTGTTCTTATACTCGCCTGTTTCAAAGAATTCTACCCATTCGCAGATATTTACTGCATGATCGGCAATTCTTTCAAGGTACTTGATTATCATAAGTGTATCAACTGCGGCTTCACCTGAGCAGCTATCGTTCTTGATAAGCTCAACTATCTTGTTGCGGTTTTCGATAAAGAGATCATCAACCTCATCATCAGCCGTGATAGTCTTGTTAGCAAGCTCAATATCGGTGCGTACAAAGGAATCTACTGCACCGGATACCATGCTGATAACCTTTTCACTCATGGTCTGGATACCGGGTACGGTACGAAGGATGCTTGAAGCATCGGTCATAAGTGAAATTTCAGCTATATCAGAGGCATTATCACCGATACGCTCCATATCGGTAACCATCTTAAGTGCGGCTGATACCTTACGCAGATCTCTTGCAACAGGCTGTTCTCTGAGGATAATGGAAAGGCACTGACTTTCAATACTCTTTTCTGAATCATCCACACGCATATCACCTGCAACTACCTTCTGTGCAAGCTCGGCATTGTTATCTCTTAAAGCGGTGATAGCAGAAGCAATAGCCTCTTCGATCATACCGCCCATTAAGATAAGGTCATTATTCAGCTTTCCTAACTTATGTTCAAAAGAATTTCTCATCTTTTATCTCCTTTAGTATATCATAGGATTTTGCATAAATCAACCAATTTGTTGAAATATTAACCAAATCTACCGGTAATATAGTCTTCGGTGCGCTTATCGGTAGGACGGGAGAAGATTTCTTCGGTTTCACCGAATTCTACCATTTCACCTACCAGGAAGAATGCTGTGTAATCGGAAATACGTGTTGCCTGCTGCATGTTGTGGGTAACGATTGCAACTGTGTACTTTTCCTTCAGTGAGTTCATAAGCTCTTCGATCTTAAGTGTAGATACAGGGTCAAGTGCTGAAGTGGGCTCATCCATAAGGATTACCTCAGGCTGTACTGCAATAGCTCTTGCAATACAAATTCTCTGCTGCTGACCGCCTGATAAGCTGAGTGCTGACTTATTAAGTCTGTCCTTAACCTCGTCAAATACGGCAGCCGCCTTTAATGACTCCTCTACTATCTGATCCAGCTTAGACTTGTTACGGATACCATGTACTCTGGGACCGTAAGCAACATTATCATAAATGCTCATGGGGAAGGGATTGGGCTTCTGGAACACCATACCGATCCTGCGGCGAAGTACATTTGTATCAACGCCTTCAGCATAAATATCCTCACCGTCAAGTAAGAACTGACCTGTAATCTTACAACCGGGAATAAGGTCGTTCATACGGTTAAGGCTCTTTAAGTATGTGGATTTACCGCAACCGGAGGGGCCGATAAATGCGGTGATTTTATTTGTAGCAATATCAAGATTGATGTCCTTTAAGGCGTGATTTTCGCCGTAATAAAGGTTTACGTTCTTTGTGCTTAACTTTACGTTCTTTAAAGGTTCCATTTTACTTTCCTTTCGATTAACCGCGTTTTTTGCGGACAGAGTGTGCGACAAGCTTTGCAGCTATATTTATGATAAGTACGGTGATAAGGAGTACAAGGGCTGTTGAGAATGCGTACTTAAGCTCAGCACCGCCACGCTGTGCGTACTGGTAAAGCTGAACTGTAAGTGAGCCGCCCTGTGTCATTACCTTAGAGAAGATGTCACCGATCGAGCTGATGTTGATTTCACTTGCGATACCTGCGGTGAAGATAAGTGCCGCAGATTCACCAACGATACGGCCGATAGACAGAATTACTGATGTTAAGATACCGTCTATACAGCTGGGGAGAACTACTGTTCTTATCATGTGCCACTTAGGTGCACCAAGACCGATAGAGCCCTCACGGTATCCAGCAGGAACTGTCTTTATTGCCTCCTGGGTGGTTCTTACGATTGTGGGTAATACCATTATTGATAATGTAAGAGCACCTGTAAGGATAGAATAGTTTACCTTAAAGATGTTGTAGAAGAATACGCTGCCGAAAAGACCGTAGATAATTGAGGGGATACCGGAAAGAGTTTCGGTTGTGAACTCGATTATCTGGGTAAGTCTACCCTGCTTTGCGTATTCGGTAAGATAGATTGCCGCACCTACACCGATGGGGGTAGCTACAAGCATTGTGATTACTACAAGATAAAGGGTGTTTATAATGTTACCTAAAACACCATAGTTTTCATAGGGGTAAGAGAATGCGGGTGTGGATAAGAAATTCCAGCTCATACCCTCACAGCCTCTTATTACTATAAAAATTATCATGCCCAGAGTAAGAGCAACTACAAGTGCAGAACAGATATAAATGACTATCTGTAAAATGATATCACTGGGGCGTCTGTGCTTTTTGCAAAGACTGTTTTCTTTTACATTAGCAGCCATAATATCCTCCATTACTTCTTTTCGCTCTTAGCGGTTTTCTTATTGCTCTTAAGAATACCGTTAAGGATAAAGTTTATAATCATTATGAATACGAACAGAACAAGACCGATTCCGAAGAGTGCCTGTCTGTGAAGTCCGCTTGAGTAAGCAAATTCCGCAACAACACCGGTTGTAAGGAACTTAACTGAGTTGAAAAGACCGGGCATATTAGCAGAGTTACCTGCAACAAGCATAATAGCCATAGCCTCACCTATTGCACGGCCTACACCGAGTACCACGCCGCTGGCGATACCGGATTTTGCCGCAGGGATTGTTACCTTGAAGATAGTCTGTATCTTTGTGGCACCAAGACCTGTGCTTGCTTCTCTGTACTCAGGGGGAACTGCACTGAGGGAGTTTTCGGAAATATTTATAATTGTAGGAAGGATCATTATTGCAAGTACCAGAATAGCACTGAACAGGTTTGCACCGCCTGTAAACTGGTGTGTGGGGTCATTTGCGAAGATCATTTCCTCAAGAGCATAAATAACCGGCTTGATCAGCATTGAACCTAAAAGACCATAGATTACCGAGGGGATAGCCGCAAGTAATTCAACCGCAGGCTTTACTATGTTCTTTAAGGGCTTGGGAGCAAGCTCAGATAAGAATACCGCAGTCATAAGACCTATGGGTACACCTATTACGATAGCTCCGCAGGTGCCGAAGATTGAGGTAAGGATAAGGGGAAGAATACCAAACTGCTCTTCCTTAGCATACCATGTATCTCCGAAAAGGAATTCAATTATACCGATCTTACCGATAGCGGGTGCGCCGGAAATTATCATATACACCGTTATCATTATTACGCAGGCTACTGCCACAATACCGCAAAGAGTGAAAATGAATTTCATTACGTGCTCTTTGGCATCTGTCATTCCGGATCTTTTGCTTCTGATTCCTGATGTGGCCTTTGCGCTTACGGTTCCTACCGCTTCAGCATTTGCTTTTGACACTTTTACCAACCTTTCTTATTAACGCACAAAGCGACCCGCCGGTGTTTCCGGCGGATCGACTTTAATTCTGTGGGGAATTATTTTACAGGGATAGCGCCCTGTGCTCTAACAAGCTCCTGACCTTCAGCAGAAAGGATGAAGTCGATGTAGTCCTTTACTAACTGATTTTCGCTGCCCTTCTTAACTGCGCAGATGAAGGGTCTCTGTACCTTATATGTACCTGCCTTGATGTTTTCTTCAGTTGCCTCAGCACCGTCGATCTTAAGTGCCTTAACTGTGTCATCAACGTTTGCAAGTGAAGCATAACCGATAGCACCTTCTGTAGTACCTACAGCATTGATAACTGAACCTGTTGATTCAAGCTCCTGTGCGTACTGAGCTGTCTTGTCGCCCATTACAACGCTTTCAAAACCGTCTCTTGTACCGGAACCATCCTCACGGCCTACTACTACGATAGCCTTGTCATCGCCGCCTACGTCCTTCCAGTTTGTGATCTCGCCTGCATAAATCTTAGCAAGGTCTTCCATTGTAAGGTCTTCTACCTTGTTGTTGGGGTGAACAACAAGTGCGATACCGTCGATACCGATTACTGTTGCATCAAGCTCAGCTGCTTCATCTTCCTTTAACTCTCTTGAGGAGTTACCGATGTCGCACTTGCCTTCGATAGCTTCCTTGATACCTGTACCTGAACCTGTGAGGTTTAAGGATACCTTGTTACCTGTCTTAGCTTCAAAAGCACCGTTTACTGCCTTGATAACCTTCTCCATTGATGTGGAGCCGTTCATAGAAAGTGTGCCTGTTGCAGAATCGTCGTCTGTTGCAGAAGAAGCGTTGCCGCCTGTTGAAGATTCAACACCGGGTGTGCTGCAGGCTGTAATTCCTAATGTGATTGTTGCTGCTACAGCAGCGATTGAGATAAGCTTTTTGTTCATGTCGTATTCCTTTCTTGTGGCCGGGCCACTGACGTTTCTTTTTTTCTTTCGCTTACAAGTGTGATTATACTCACTTTGTCCCAAGGTTGAAAGCAAGAAACGGTATATATTCTGTAAAGTTTTTGTAAATTCGTATTTTTGGCTTTATAAAGCCAAAAAACCGCCTGCTTTACATAAAAAGCAGACGGTTTTTACAATTTTACAATTATAGATTTAAGGTTTTTACATAAAATACAGCCTTAAATGTACATAAATCCCTGGATAATAACACCGATAATCATAACAAGGGCAAGCACTCCTGCGCCTATTTTTACCCAGAGCTTCATACCCTCTCTTGTCTTTTGTTTCATATTATTGCCTCCGTTATTTTATTAAGTTTATTATAACATTTTTTATTAAAAAGTCAAGAAAAAGGCATATATAAATTTTTGTCCTTAATAATATATAGGTATGAAAGGAGTGATATTATGCTTTCTTTATTTAAAATGATACTGGAAAATGTTTTATTTTTCGCTTTACATATTGACAGCACAAATTCATTTCCCGGGCAATTATCCAAAAAGGAGGAGCTGGAATGTATTAAAAAAGCCGCACAGGGAGACAGCAAAGCCAGAGATAAGCTGATAAATCACAATCTCAGACTGGTGGCATTTATTGTGAAGAAAAATTACCCGGATACAAATGAGGATCCGGAGGATTTAATTTCCATAGGTACAATAGGACTTATAAAGGCGGCTCAGACCTTTGATTATGAAAGGAATGTAAATTTTTCCACCTATGCCGGAAAATGTATAAATAATCAGATAAGGATGTATTTCCGAAAAATCAAGCATAAAAACACAGAGGTGCATATAGATGACCCCATAGACAGCGACAAGGACGGAAACACCGTTTCCTTGGCGGATATTTTCTGCGATGATACCAATGTGGAGGATGAGGCGGCCCTCAGCATAGAGAGAAAAAGGCTTTACCGTTTTATTGAGGAGGAGCTGGATGAGAGAGAAAAGGAGATAATTTCAAAGCGGTACGGTATCAGATGCGGAAAATATATTCCGGAAAGAATTATGACCCAAAGAGAGGTGGCAACCTGCCTTGATATAAGCAGAAGCTATGTGTCAAGGATAGAGAAAAAGGCTTTACAGAAGCTACGGGCAAGGTTTGATGAGGGTGGGGTTATATAATTTACAGAGGGGATTTCAAGGGGGTAATATTACCGAACGATATTTGTAAAGAATAGAAAACGAGGACAACGTCATTCACAAATAAATCAGAGAACTGCCCATTTCATCGGTTTTGATGCTTATGTATTATTGTTTTTAATATCAGAAATTATTACTCCGTCTGATATTTCAATTTTTTTCGAGCGCTATCATTGTTTTTCTTTTTTTGGCAGATGAATGAATTGGATATAGTGGCAACATTACATTATCAAAAGCTGTATATTCATCAATAAGGGCAAACTCTTGTTTGACACAACCACTTTAATCTCTGATTCACGTTTGGCTTTTATACAAGGACACTTTGAAAGCCCCTCTGAAAAAAAGACCGTCAGCAGATTTTTCGTTGCTGTCAACTAGTAATCGAGTGGAATTTCAATCTAAGCATCCATAAGGGGTGGTCACTCCTCTTAGTGATTTTAATTTAGGTTATATATGGTGTTTCCATAACCCCTTTAATCCCTCATAAGACCCCCACTGAAAGGTGGGGGTTATTTATTCCCAACAAATTAAATGCTATGTAGCTTATGTGGGGTATATTCGCATGGGGAGATTTTACAATGCTTAAAACTTATAAACTTCTCAAACAGTACAGTTTATTGTCCCTGTATGCCTTGCATTATATTAAATATTGTGGTATACTTAAATTATGTATAATATTGGAATTATTCGGGATGTGAAATGAAGCATTTTCTGTTCTGATTCTATCACCGAATTGTAAAGGAGGATTTCCTTGCCTGACCTGATTGATATAGCAAACTTTCCTGTGGGTGATGTGCTTGATATTTTGCTTAAAGATAAAACCACAAAAAAGAACATCATCTTTGCCACCGATACCTATTCCTCTTTGGAGTGTGATGAGCTTGATGAGATCACGACTGACGTATTATCCTGCTTTTCCACTCTGGATATTCAGCCCCGTGTTATGAAGGCTCAGGCGGAACAAAGCCTGCGCACACGAAAGAAGGCTGAGGTATTCACTCCAACCTGGCTTTGCAACGTGATGAATAATTATTGCGATGAGGAATGGTTTGGCTATCCGGATGCCTTTAATCGTGTTAATGATGATAATTCATGGGAAGAAACAAAGGGTCCTGTGGTATTTCCGAAAAAGAAAAAATGGCATCAGTATGTTGATGCAAGACGTCTTGAAATTACCTGCGGAGAAGCTCCCTACCTTGTTTCAAGATATGATACCACCACCGGAGAGATAATTCCTATTGAAAAGAGAATAGGACTTCTTGACAGAAAATTGCGTGTGGTAACTGAAAACACCGACTCTGAAGAAGAATGGCTCAGGTGGACAATAAGAGCCTATCAAAGCATATACGGATATGAGTATCAGGGTGATAATCTTCTTATTGCAAGAATAAACCTTCTTGTAACCTTCTGTGATTATCTTGAACACACCTATCACAGAAAGGCTGATAAAAAAGAGCTTGAACAGATTGCAAATATCATAGCCTGGAATATATGGCAAATGGACGGATTAAAGGACATTCCCCCTTTAAGCAGTGAGCAGGCAGATATAACACAGCTTCAGCTTTTCTTTGAAGAGGATGAAGCTACTACAGAATCCAACTGTATTTTGCAGAATTGGAGAAGCAAACAACCGGTAACCATAAGCGATATCAAAAATAAGACTACGAGAGGTAATAGTATGAAGTTTGATTTTATAATTGGTAATCCGCCGTATCATCAGGATTCAAACGGTGCTAACGAAAGCGATATATCCTTGTATCATTATTTTTATGAAGAATCATTTAAAATAGCTGATACTGTTGAACTTATAACACCTGCAAGATTTTTATTTAATGCCGGATACACACCAAAAACATGGAATGAAAAAATGTTAAATGATGAACATTTTAAAATTTTATTTTACGAGCCTAAAAGTAACAAAGTATTCGGTAATACAGATATTAAAGGCGGAATTGCTATTGGGTATAGAAATTCCAGTCAAAATTTCGGAGCTATAGGAGTATTTACTGCATACCCTGAACTCAATTCTATAAAAGCAAAAGTGGACTCTATTTCGCAAGAAAGTTTGTGTAATATTATCACAAATAGAGGTTTATATAGGTATTCAGAAACCGCATACAAAGAACAACCCGAAGAGATGAAAAAAACAGCAGACTCAAGAATTGCACCAAGTGCTTTTGAAAGAATGCCCGCATTGTTTACAGATGAAAAACCAAATGACGAACACGAATACATACAAATATACGGTAATATAAAATCACAACGACTTTATAAGTGGTTCAGAAAAGATTATGTTAAGCCTGTTGACAATTTATATAAATATAAAGTCATGATACCAAAAGCTAACGGTAGCGGAGCTATCGGAGAAGTTTTAAGTACGCCCCTCATCGGTACGCCCCTCATCGGGTTTACAGAAACTTATATTTCTATTGGCGAAACTGATTCAAAAAGCGAAGCAGAAGCAATTTTGAAATATGTTAAAAGCAAGTTTGCACGTACCATGTTAGGAATACTTAAAGTAACGCAAAATAATGCAAAACCCACTTGGGCAAAAGTCCCCCTCCAGGACTTTACAGAAAACAGCGATATTGACTGGAGTAAATCAATCCCCGAAATCGACAAACAGCTTTATAAAAAATACGGATTATCAGAAGAAGAAATCAACTTTATTGAAAGCCATGTCAAGGAGATGAACTGATGATTAAAATCAACACCACAAAACAGATTATACCCATGCTTTATGCCTATACCACCCCCGAAATAAAAAGACATGAGGGCTGGATAAAGATAGGCTATACAGAAAAGCAGACGGTAGAGGACCGCATTAAACAGCAGACCCACACAAGCGACACTATTGCACAGCTCGAATGGAAATCTATGGCGGTTTATGATGACGGTACAGGCGACAGCTTTACCGATCATGATTTTCATGTATATCTTCAAAAAAGTGGTGTACCGCGCAAGGCAGATACCGAATGGTTTGAGATTTCCCCTGACAATTCCAAATTAAAGCTGATGGATTTTAAGCAAAACCGTGGCAGATTAAAGGCTACCGGCACAGCAATCCCCTATACCCTTCGTGCTGAACAAGGGAATGCTGTTACTAAGGCTCTGGAATATTTCGGCACCCACCCTAAGGGCGAATTTCTCTGGAATGCAAAGCCCCGTTTCGGCAAAACTCTTGCCACTTATGACCTTTGCAAGAAAATGAAATCAGCCGGAAACAAGGCCTTTAATGTCCTTATTGTAACCAATCGCCCTGTAATTGCTAACTCATGGTATGAGGATTATGTTAAATTTTTAGGTGATGAATCCGGCTTTACATTTGTCAGCGAAACAGACAGCCTTAAAGGAAAGCCTTATGTTTTTTCAAGAAAGCAGTATACGGAAAGTGTTCGTGACGGCAAGAAAAATTCTCCCATTGAATTTGTCAGCCTTCAGGATCTGAAAGGCTCTGTACATTTTGGCGGTTCCCTTGATAAGTTAAAAGAAATAAAAGAAATCGAATGGGATCTTCTTGTAATAGACGAGGCTCATGAGGGTGTTGATACAACAAAAACTGATATTGCATTTTATCAGATAAAAAGAAAGTATACTCTTCATCTTTCCGGCACACCCTTCAAGGCTCTGGCAAATGATAAGTTTTCAGATGAGGCAATTTATAACTGGACTTATATGGATGAGCAGAAGGCCAAGCGTGACTGGAATTATGAGAATGGCAATAATCCTTATGAAAATCTTCCCAGTCTTAATTTGTTTACCTATCAGATGTCCGAAATTATCCTCGATGAAATAAGGCAAGGAATAGAGATAAACGGCGAAACAGAGGAATATGCTTTTGACCTTAACTTGTTCTTTGAAACAAAATCTGACGGTACATTCAAGTATGATGAATCGGTGGATAAGTTCCTTAATGCGCTGACAAAGCTTGAAAAATACCCCTACTCCACCGATGAGCTTCGTGGAGAATTAAAGCACACATTATGGCTTCTTAACCGTGTGGATAGTGCTAAAGCTTTGGCTGAAAAGTTACAAAATCATCCTGTATTCAAGGAATATAAAATTATACTTGCGGCAGGAGACGGCAAACTGTCTGAGGACGAGGAAAGAAAAAAGTCCTTTGATAAAGTAAGGGAAGCTATAGATAATTACGAAAAGACAATAACTCTTTCAGTAGGACAGCTTACAACAGGTATTACTATACCTGAATGGACAGGTGTACTTGTATTGAGCAATATCAAGAGCCCTGCCCTTTATATGCAGACAGCCTTTCGTGTTCAGAATCCGTGGAAATACAAAAAGGACGGCAAATACTATACAAAGGAAAATGCCTATATATTTGATTTTGACCCTGCAAGAACACTTGTCATTTTTGAAGAATTTGCAAACGATCTTTCCTCAGGTACCACCGGAGGACGTGGTGACAGCGATGCCAGAAAGCAGAATGTCCGTGAGTTGCTTAACTTCTTCCCTGTTATCGGCGAAGATGAAAACGGCAGAATGATCGAGCTTGACGCTGAAAAGGTGCTGTCTATTCCCAGAAAAATTCGTGCTCTTGAGGTAGTTCACAGAGGATTTATGTCAAATTTCCTTTTCCAGAATATCTCAAATATTTTTGGTGCGCCCCAGGAGGTAATGGACATTATCAAAAGTCTCCAGCCTGTATCAGAGGGTGAACTGATAAATGTTTCTGCCGAGGAAAGAAACGAAATAAAAGTTAATGAAGACGGTGATATTGTAATTGACGATCAATTTATCACCAAAATGACAAATGATATTTTCGGCGGTAAAATCTATGGTGATATAATAGAATCCTTTGAAACTAAAACTTCTGATGTTGTCAAAAAAACTCCTGAAGATCAGATGTTAGATAAGTTAATGGAAACTTTCAATGCAACAATTGTAAATCCTATAATGGATTCCACAACAAAAAAATATGGCAAGGATATTAAGCAAAGAGATGAAAAAGCCATACGCAAAAGTCTTGAACAGAAGTGCGAAAAAATAATTACTCAGGAAGTCGGCAACTTTACAATAAAGAAGGCTGAAATAAAGCTACAGCACGAAAAGGCTCTGTCCGACCTTGAAAGTACAGGCAAAACCGAAGAAGAGGTTAATGAGGAGTATAACGCTCTTATAACCGAAGCAAGAGAAAATTTTCAAACACGAATGAACGAAACTATCAAAGAGACATTACCGGTTTTGACAGAGGGAACTGTACGCACAGCTGAAACTAAAAAAAGGGAGAATAAGAAGGAAAGCATTGAGGAAGGTGTACGCAATCACCTGCGTGGCTTTGCTCGTACAATTCCCTCATTCCTTATGGCCTACGGAGATGAAAATACTACCCTTGCTAACTTTGATGCCATTATTCCCGATGAAGTTTTCAAGGAGGTAACCAGTATCTCCATTGATGAATTTCGTTTTCTGCGTGACGGCGGCAATTATACCGATACCAACACGGGAGAGGAGAAATTCTATCAGGGTAAATTATTTGATCCTGTGGTATTTGATGATTCCGTAAAGGAGTTTTTAGCCCTTAAAAACCGCCTGTCTGATTATTTTGACGAAAGCAATAAAGAGGATATTTTTGACTATATCCCACCCCAGAAAACTAATCAGATATTTACTCCCAAAAAGGTGGTAAAGCAGATGGTGGATATGCTTGAGCAGGAAAATCCGGGATGCTTTGACGATCCGGACAAGACATTTGCAGACCTTTACATGAAATCCGGCTTATATATAGCGGAGATTGTAAAGCGTCTTTACAACAGCAAAAATCTGATAGCGCTCTACCCTGCCCGTGAGGACAGACTTGCTCATATTTTTGAAAAGCAGGTTTACGGCCTTGCACCTACAGAAATTATTTATCGTATTGCCCTTAGCTTTATTCTCGGATTTGATAAGGATTCTCTGATAACCAGACACAACCTGAAAAATCTGGACGCGCTGCCCTACGCAAAGGACGGAACGCTTGAGGAGAAGCTAGATGAGGTGTTTTGGGGGATAAAAGAATAAACACCGCTGGAAAACAGCGGTGTTTTTTGTATTTAAATAAAATAATATGTATTAAATTGATAAATGCCTATTGTCAACTGTATATTCTAAAAAAGCATCGTACATCACAGTTTGTATATCCTCGCTATTATAATTAATGGGGAATTGGTCAAGCTTATCTTTAAGACATTTTTTTTGCATAAGAGGGTTTACTTTTTGTATTCTTAGCTTCTAAGAAAATTACTTGTTTAACCTTTCTCATAGGATGTATAATAAGTCCATCAAATTCACGATTCATAATTCCACTGTTATTCTTTTGATAAACAAGTATACTTGCCGGTATAGTAATGCTTATATCATTTTTAGAATCATTTTCTAACCGGCTGAGCAAAAATTGTACTTCATGCATCATGTCAGTTGTTTCTTGCGAGTAAGATTTGAGCAATTTTATCTCCTTAATACGAGATTTTCTACCGCGTGTACATATAACACATTTTTCATTATCAATTGTAGGTTTAATTGAAACGGGACTTTCATCAAACAGATAGAATAAGAAAAATTTTACACAGAGAATAAATCTTTTATCTGTTGAAGTAATTGTATGTATTCTTTTTAGACAGCTTACTGCACACTTCATAGATTTAAACGCAGCATAACTTTTAGCTGCATAATCGCAGTTCTTTTTTATTGATACCAGAATCGTTTGCTCGCCTGAATGTCTGTCATAATATCCTACACGGGTGTTGTTAATCTTTTCCAGTTCCTTGAACAATGCTTCAGACAAATGCCGCTGATCTTCAGAAAAAGTAAGCTTTAATATCTGAGAGTGAACGAAATCACGCTTATGATTATGCGGTTTATTTAAAACACTGTTTTTATTGATAAAAAAATCGGCATAATAATCCTTATTTATGTAGCCAGGATCTTTTTTGATTAAAGAAACTATTTTTCGGGAGATTTTGTAGTAACATATAGCATTGGAATTTTCATTATAAACAGTATCATCAAGTAGTTTTGCGATTGATTCAATTAATTTAAGTGATGGTTGATTGTTGTTGTACTCGGATAACAATTCCTTTAACAATAAAATCATTGCTTGTTTGTTACATATATCTATTAAAAATGGAGTGTTTGAAATTTGTAAGTCATAAGCCATATATGATAATGACCTAACATTTCTAAAAATAGAAAAAACATACCATAATTTATCATCTTTTGAAAAGCAGGATTCATTTATGTAAGCATATAGTATTTCCATAGCTAATAATACAGAGTTGTTAGTTTGATCACATTGTTCGAGTATAAGTATAGAATTGAGCAAATGTAATCTTAGGTAGTTTTTGCTTTTAAGTATACTCTGCGCTGCCTCTTTATATCGTTTGCTCGAAGAAGCATTTAACACCATATCAAAAAATGTCTTATCCTCCGATGCTAACATAGTAATAGCCCGTGATGCAGTAAATGTATTATAGAAATGGCCAATGTTGTAAACGATAGTAAGTAACTGAAGGAAATCCAAAATTGACAAGTCCTTTGGTATACAAATATTTCAATTTTTAAAATCGTCCGACGATATATGATTATTATAAGAAAATTTCAAATTTCTATTCACTTCATATCTTATAAGTTGATGAATATACAATTGAAGCATAATGTAATCATAACGTGATTTTAATAAATTTTTTGTACCTTGATAACGCCAAGTTGAGGAATTTCTTTTATACGAGTGATGAATTTTTTATTTTCCAATTCATCAAATAAATCTGATGCATAATCATATATACCTATGTTAACTTTCTGATTACTCTTTTGTGATCTCTTCTTTGGAATAAGAGTAAAAGAGATTTCTTTACCCATTCAATATATACCTCCTCAGTTTATGGTCATCCGTATAATTACTTTTTTTATAACATTTGGATCATTTTATTAAATTGCCATAAAATGTCGATTTATGTGGCATTTAAAGTATACCATAAGAAGCCAAAAATTTCAATAGCAGAGTCTCACCTCCCCCATTGACACCCTCCCCTTCCCCTGCTATAATAAAATAAAAACGGAGGTTTATATGATACACGAATGTAAAATTACCGTTCTTGAAACTAAGGTTTTTCCTGAACTGCAGCAAAAATACCTTGCTGATAAAAATGCCGGACCTTGCCCCTTTTTCAAGGCCGGGGATACATTTCTTCTGAAGCGTACACCACAGCAGGATGATTTTTATCACCTTATGAACGGAAAATTCTGCGGCGAGACATGGGACGCCATCAGCCGCTATGTTTATACTGCTTTGCAAGGCGGCTCGATCATGCACAAATGGACTAATGACGAGCGGATGATGATCGCTTGCTGTAATGACGGAACTCGCCCGGTCATATTCAAAATCGAGCGTATAGATATTCCCGAAAATGAGGAGGAACAGGCCTGGCTTGAAAAACAGAATTTCAGCAATTCTGAGGATGAGGCTTATTCCGGGTGAATTATCGGATATTATAAACGGCAACAGGCGTATGCAGTTTTTGCATACGCCTGTTGTTCATTTTTCAACCCCCGCACCCACAAGGGGTGCGACCGGTCGGCTTGTTCTTTAAATTGTGTAAGCTCTGATTTCAATCCACGCACCCACAAGGGGTGCGACTAATATATAATACTGCTTGCGGATAGGAGCATAATATTTCAATCCACGCACCCACAAGGGGTGCGACTTAAATCGGGGGCATAGGATATAAAATTTTTGAGAATTTCAATCCACGCACCCACAAGGGGTGCGACTTAATAGCTTGTATTCGTCTTCCGATTTTGGGAATTTCAATCCACGCACCCACAAGGGGTGCGACTTCTCTAGGTAGGATTTTCTAGATATGTATTCGTCATTTCAATCCACGCACCCACAAGGGGTGCGACAATAAATCATCATCGGCGGCGGCTGTACCCTATGAATTTCAATCCACGCACCCACAAGGGGTGCGACCGGCACACCAAAAACATATGACGATTATATACAAATTTCAATCCACGCACCCACAAGGGGTGCGACATATGTACAAAAAGTGTATAATATAGACAATGAAAATTTCAATCCACGCACCCACAAGGGGTGCGACATCTTGCCATGTCCGCCCGCTTATCGGTACACCGTATTTCAATCCACGCACCCACAAGGGGTGCGACTCTGCTCCGTCAAGTTATCACAAGGTTTGACAATAATTTCAATCCACGCACCCACAAGGGGTGCGACTTTTGGCGAGCTCGGAGGCGCGCCCGTCTGAACACCAGTCACGGTAGCAACACACAAGCCG
>CALXIO010000002.1 GCA_944388385.1 uncultured Ruminiclostridium sp. | reverse complement strand
TCCTGTTCATCAGGACGGTATCGCACAGGCTATTGCAGACGGAATTTTGACTTATATTTCCAGAAGCAGTATTTCAAACTACTGATAATTTACTGATATTGGGTGCAATTCGTATTGCGCCCAATATTTTTTTGTAAGATTTAAAAAAATATCTTGCATTTTTACATAATATTTGCTATAATATAATTGTTATTGTCGCTTCAGCATAGTGACACTATATTATTTATGAAAAGGGGACTGGCAATGCCGGCAAATATTGTTGTAGGAACTCAGTGGGGTGACGAAGGCAAGGGCAAGATAATTGATATCATTGCATCAAGAGCCGATGTTGTTGTACGCTCACAGGGCGGTAACAACGCAGGTCACACGGTTGTAAATAACGGTGAAACCTACAAATTACACCTTATTCCGTCAGGAATACTTTACGAAAACACACCCTGCCTTATCGGTGCAGGAGTTGTACTTGATCCCAAGGATCTTTTAGGAGAAATTGACAGCCTCACACCAAGAGGTGTATCCTTTAAAAATCTTAAGATCGACCCCAGAGCACACGTAGTTATGCCCTGGCACATTACACTTGACGGACTTTCCGAGAAGTTCAGAGGAAATTCCGACATAGGCACTACAAAGCGTGGTATAGGTCCTTGCTATATGGACAAATACGAGCGTTGCGGTATCAGAGTATATGATCTTGTTCATCCTGAGGTTTTTGCTGAAAAGGCAAGAATGACAGGTAAGCTCAAAAACAAGATAATCACAGAGGTATACGGCGGTGAGCCCCACGATATTGAAGCTATTATCGCTGAATATACCGAATACGGCAAAAGACTTGCACAGTATGTGGACGATGTTTCTGTTATTGTTTACAATGCTGCCAAGGAAAACAAGAATATCATGTTTGAGGGTGCTCAGGCAACTCTCCTTGATATAGATTTCGGTACTTACCCCTATGTTACATCATCACACCCCCTTTCAGCAGGTGTATGTGTAGGTACAGGTGTAGGTCCTATGATAATCTCCAATATTATCGGTGTTGCCAAGGCATACACCACAAGAGTAGGTAAGGGTCCTTTCCCCACAGAGCTTGATAACGAGATAGGCGAAACTATCCGTAACAAGGGCGGAGAATTCGGCACCACCACAGGCAGACCCAGAAGAACAGGCTGGTTTGATGCGGTTATCGTTCGTCACTCAGTAAGAGTAAACGGTCTTTCATCACTTGCCATAAACAAGCTCGATACACTTTGCGGTATCGGTGACTTGAATGTCTGTGTAGCCTATAAGAAGTCTGACGGCACAATGCTTAAGGATTTCCCTGCGGCATTAGAGGAGCTTGCTGACTGTGAGCCTGTATACGAAACCTTAAAGGGCTTTGATACAGATATTTCAGCTTGCAGAAGCTTTGATGAATTACCTGCTGAATGTAAGGATTATATTGCCCGTCTTGAAGAGCTTTGCGAATGCCATATATCAATGGTAGGCGTAGGCCCCGACAGAGAGCAGATCATTGAGAGATAATTAACCGGAGATCTGATTTGAACATTATATTTATCGGAGATGTTGTAGGCCAGAAGGCCTGTGCCTATCTCAGAGAAAAGATACCTTATTTAAAAAATAAATACAATGCTAAGCTTGTAATAGCAAACGGCGAAAATTCCGCAGACGGAAACGGCATTACCCCGGTAACCGCAAGATATCTTCTTGACAGCGGTATTGATGTGGTGACCACCGGTAATCATTGTTTTCGCAGAAGGGAAATGGATGCCTTTTACCAAGAAAGCAATTTAGTATTAAGACCTGCCAATTTCCCTTTCGAGGTGGTGGGCAAGGGTTATACAGAGCTTGATTTCGGCTCATATTCTGTTGCTGTTATCAATCTATTAGGCACTGTATTTATGCAAAATCTGGATAATCCCTTTCATTGTATGGACAGGATACTTAAAAATATCCGTTCTAAAATAATAATAGTGGATTTTCATGCCGAGGCAACCTCTGAAAAGCGTGCTATGGGACATTATCTCACAGGCAGGGTTTCAGCGGTGCTTGGCACACATACCCATGTACAAACAGCGGATGAGGAAGTGTTGGGGGACACAACCGGTTATATATCCGATGTTGGTATGACAGGTGTACTTGATTCGGTACTGGGTATAAAAAAGGAAATAATCATCAGTAATATGCTTACCGGATATCCCCAGCGCTATGAATATGCGGAGGGCGATTTCACGATATGCGGTGTTGTACTTACAGTTGATGAAAAAACCGGAAAATGCAGTTCTATTGAACGCATCCGGTGTTAATTTACAGGGAGGAAAGAAAAAAATGGAAGTTGTAAAGGTTTCCGCAAAGTCGGTACCCAAGTCAGTTGCAGGTGCTATTGCAGCTGTTATCCGTGAAAACGGAGAGGTTGAGGTACAGGCTGTAGGTGCCGGTGCTGCTAACCAGGCAGTAAAGGCCATAGCAATCTCAAGAAGCTACATGGCATTATCAGGAGTTGACCTGATATGTATTCCTGCATTCGCCACAGTAAATATTGACGGCGAAGAACGCACTGCTATGAAATTCATAGTAGAATGCAGATAAGTTAATTAAGCCTGTGCTAAGCACAGGCTTTTTTATTTATGATATACATAAAATAAGTATAAACTATAAAATCATGCAGATATTATCTACAGGTGATAATATGAAAACTGTAATAATATCCGATAAAAAATCCGCTCTTGGAAATTATATCAAAGACAGCCTTTTATTAAAGGATAACTGTGCCGTTATAAGCAGGGAGGAAATAATCACCCCCACCGCCCTTTGCAGGCTGATGCTGATAACATCAGGGGATATAAAATATATAAAAGGGGACAGCCCGGTAATTATTCTAACTGAAAGTTCCTGTTTTTCTGCTGATATGAACATAGCCTCCGATCCCTTATTTATAGTGGATTCACAGGATAAAGGGCATATAGAAATGCTAAGCAAAACAGCCTATCCGGTGATAACCTGCGGAATTTCCGGTACTGATACCATTTCCTATACAAGCATAAGCGACGGCTTTATCACTTTATCCCTTAACCGCCAGCTTGTTTCCTTTCAGCAAAGAATGATAACCCCCTTTGAAATGCCGGTTGAATTTACCGGTGAATATCCTGTATATTATGTATTATCCGCCTTTGCTTTAAGGCTTTTACTTGATGATTTTGAAAATTACAAAGATAATTTGTTTTAATGCAAGTTTTTGCATAAATAGTTTATATCCCCTTGTAATTTTATTCATTATGGTGTATAATGATAATAAGTGTAGTATGGGCTGATTTGGCATCCATATTATGGAAATTATTTACGGGAGGTTATGACATGAATAAAAAGCAGACCAGGACAAATGCCAGTCTTAAAATATCCAATGAAGTTTTAGCAAAGATAGCCGAGGTAGCGTCCACAGAAATAAGAGGCGTTGCATCAAGAGGGGAATATCTCATCCCCGGGGATAAGGTAGTGCAGATACCCGGTAAGGCCTATAATCCTGTTAAGATAGCACTCAAGGGTGACCATGTTGAGGTTACTGTAAATATAGTGGTGCTTCAGGGATACAAGGCTACTCAGGTAGCATCATCTGTTCAGAATGCGGTAAAGCAGGCTATTCAGGATATGGTAGGAATATCTGTTTCTAAGGTAAATGTCAGAATAGCTGATATTAAGCTTAACCCCTCAGCACAGGAATAAACAAAGGAAAGTAAAATATGCCGGACAGAAAATTAACCAGACATGAGATAAGAGAAGCTGCTTTTCTTATCCTTTTTCAGATGAAATTAAATGATTCCTCCCTTGAAGAAATTCTTCAGTCCTGTGAGGAATCAATGGAGATAGAATATACAAAGGATTCACTTTACATAGTAAACGGTGTCTTAGAGCATAAGGAAGAGCTTGACAGCATTATTGATGCCTATTCTCCCACAAGAACCGTAGACAGAATTGCGGCGCTGGATCTTACCTTACTTGAAATTGCGTTATTTGAGATAAAGTATAATGACAAGGTTCCCGATAAGGTGGCTATAAATGAGGCCATAGAGTTTGCAAAGGAATATTCCTATAAAAATGACTCAGCCTTTATAAACGGTGTTTTAAATTCTTATTACAAGGAAAACTGTGATGTGTGATCAGATAAGAACGGTAACCGTTTCTCAGGTAAACACAAGAATTGCAAACACCATAGCAGGAGATACCGCTTTAAGGGATTTATATGTTGTGGGTGTGGTGTCGGGCTTTAAGCTCCATTATGCCTCAGGACATATATATTTTACCCTTAAGGATGAACAGGACAACAACATTTCAATGAAATGCGTTATGTTCAGGCAAAATGCCCAGTATCTTGATTTTGCAGTTGAGGACGGAATGACCGTTATAGTAAGAGGCAAAGTCAGTGTATATAAGGACTCAGTCTGTCAAATTTATGTGGCACAGATTTTGCCCACCGGTATACAAAATAATGCCTTTGAGGAATTAAGAGCAAGGCTTGAAGCAGAGGGACTTTTCAATAAAAAACGACCCCTTCCGGCTTTTATAAGAAGGGTTTGCGTAATAACTTCAGATACAGGTGCTGCTATCGGGGATATTTTAAGCAAGCTATCAGAAAGACTTCCCTTAATTGAGGTAATATTTATACCGAGCCTTGTACAGGGCATAGGAGCGCCTGCTTCGCTTATTTCTGCTCTTGACAGAGCGCAGAGCACAGGTGCGGATGTTATTATCATCGGCAGAGGCGGCGGCTCAAAGGATGAATTATCCTGCTTTAATGATGAAAATCTTGCAAGACGGTTATATCAGAGTGATATTCCTACAATTTCAGCGGTGGGTCATGAATATGACTTCAGCATTACTGATTTTGTAGCGGATATGAGAGCCAGAAATCCCACAGATGCGGCGGTTATGGTTACCCCAAAAACAGTAGCCGACTATATAAACGAGATAGATGCCACAGGAAGCCTTATTTACGGTAGTCTTACAAGCAGAATGGATTTTTACAAAAACAATCTTGATATGCTTGCCCGTAATGTAAAGGCATTATCGCCTGAAAAAAGGCTTGAAAATGATAAAAATCAGCTTGATTTAATATCAAGGTCAATATATACTGCGGTAAATAATAAGCTTGCTGATTTATCAAAGGAGCTTATTGGCATTACCGATTATATTTCTGCTGTAAATCCCCTTAATGTATTAAAACGGGGATATTCAATAACTATGACGGATAATAAAACGGTAAGCTCAGTAACGCAGTTAAGCAAAGGGGACAATATTTCCGTAATGGTTGAGGACGGTACTGTAAAAGCCATCGTCACTGACCTTATACATAATGAGGAGAGTAATTATGGCAGCTAAAAAGCTAACTTTTGAACAGGCCATGCAGGAGCTGAAGGATATTTCCGCTAAAATGTCCGAAAAAGATATTTCCCTTGACAGCTCCATGGAATATTATAAAAGGGCAGTGGAGCTTATCAGCTTCTGTAAGGATTATCTTGATAAGGCTACGCTGACAGTTAAAAATTTAAATCAAGTACAAGAGGCAGAATAATGGAGCTTGTTATCGGCAGTAAAAAATGCAATTCTGATAATTTTGATGATATTTTCAGATTTTACTGTGAAGCCATAGAACAGGAGCTTAATGGCTTTTATGAAAGGCTTGACAAGGATTCTGAAAATTACCCGGTACTGTCAAAGGCTTGTCAGTACAGCCTTAGTGCAGGGGGAAAAAGAATAAGACCTTTGCTTACTTTGGAGCTGTGCAGGGTGGCAGGAGGAAATATAAACGATGCCTTGCCCTGTGCTGTTGCAATAGAGCTTATACACACCTTTTCCTTAATACATGACGATCTTCCCTGTATGGATGATGACGATATGCGAAGAGGAAAGCCAAGCTGTCATATAGCCTTCGGGGAGGCTAATGCCCTACTTGCAGGCGACGGACTTTCGGTGCTTGCCTTTAAGGAAATAGCAGACAGAGCAAAAGACCCTTTGGCCGCAGTAAAAACCATATCAATACTTTCTGATTGTGTTATGAAGATGATAGGCGGTCAGATAAATGATGTGGCAGGAACTAAGTGGGATCTTAACGGACTTTATTCCATGTATGAGCTTAAAACCTCACAGCTTCTTATAGCGGCTTGCTGTATGGGGGCTGTTTGTGCAGGTGCTGATGAGGAATTTATTTCCCACGCAAGGGAATATGCCTATAATCTCGGTATTGCCTTTCAGATAGTGGATGATATACTTGATGTAACGGCAACCGCTGAGGATTTAGGCAAGCCCATAGGAAGCGACAATGAGCAGGGAAAGGTTACAACCGTTACCTTGCTTTCTCTTGAGGGTGCTAAAAAGGAAGCCCTTAAATATTCTGAAAAAGCGGAAAATGAACTGAAGTATTTCAGTGAAAATAAATTTCTTTCTGAGCTTACAGCGATGCTTCTCAGAAGAAACAAGTAGGTAAATATATGAGAACTGATGAATTTAATGTGATTTTGTTAATAGCCGTTATCAGCTGGGTTTCAGCCCAGATAATAAAGACTATTCTACATCTTATTAAAACTAAAAAATTCTGTGCAGAAAGACTGACAGGTGCAGGAGGTATGCCCTCTGCTCACTCAGCTACTGTATGCTCTCTTGTAATTTCCACCTGTAGAGTATGCGGTATATGTTCAGCGGAGTTTGCCCTTGCTATGGTGCTTGCCATGGTAGTTATGTATGATGCTACCGGTGTCAGAAGGGCGGCAGGACTTCACGCAAAGGAAATAAACAGGCTCAGAAGAATGGTAAACGAGCTTGACGAAGAGTTTATGGATAAATTCGATGATAATGTTGATGAATACACATCCCGTAATGTGGAGGAAACAAAGGACTTAAAGGAATTTTTAGGTCATACCCCCTTAGAGGTGCTTGCCGGCGCATTACTGGGTATAATTATAGCTATGGCATTTCCCATTGTGGTAGTGCCTGTATAATAGGGAAAGTGGGCTGATTATTTGGCTTTAGGCAAAATTTCTCCCGGGTATATAAAGACGCTTGATATAGAAAAACAAAAGGAGCTTTGCAAACAGCTCCGCCGCATGATATATCATACCGTTATGGAAAACGGCGGTCATTTAGCGTCAAATCTGGGTAGTGTAGAACTTACGGTGGCGATGCACTCGGTGTTTGATTCGCCACAGGATAAATTCGTGTTTGATGTGGGGCATCAGGCTTACGCCCATAAGATAATTACGGGCAGAGCAGGATGCTTTGATTCCCTGCGCCGTGAAAACGGTATTTCCGGATTTCCCAAAAGTCTTGAATCCCCCCATGATGCCTTTATAGGCGGTCACAGCAGTATTTCAATTTCCGCCGCATTAGGCCTTGCAAAGGCTATGCAGTTAAGTAATGACAATCACAGCGTAGTGGCTGTAATAGGGGACGGAGCATTTACCGGCGGAGAGGCTTATGAGGGTCTTAACAATGCAGGAAAATCCGACTGCAATCTTATAATAGTGCTTAATGAAAACCAGATGTCCATTTCTAAAAATACAGGAGGTCTGGCTCTTTATTTAGCTCAGATACGCTCGTCAAAGAAATATTACAGCACTAAAAAATCCGTTGAAAATATCCTTGATAAAACCCCTGTAATCGGCAAGAGTGTAGCCGGTGCCATGCAGGGTGCAAAGAAGATGATTAAATCCGCTTTATTTAACAGCAACTTCTTTGAAAATCTGGGATTTAAATACTTAGGCCCCATAGACGGCCACAATTTAGAGGAGCTGACAGAGGCTCTGTCGGTAGCTAAAATGATGAGGCGACCCTGCCTTGTTCATATATATACCAAAAAGGGAAAGGGCTTTAAGGCGGCTGAGGAAAATCCGGGAGAATATCACGGAATAGCCCCTAAAGATGCCCCGAAATGCGAAAGCAAAAGCTTTACAGACACCTTCGGAGAAACAATAGCCGAGCTATCTAAGAATGACAGCTCAATATGCGGGATTACTGCGGCTATGAAATACGGCACAGGACTTCAGCATTTTGCCAAGGAATTTCCGGAGAGGTATTTTGATGTGGGTATAGCTGAGGCTCATGCGGTAACCTTTGCGGCAGGACTTGCCGCAGGCGGTAAAACCCCTGTGTTTGCGGTTTACTCCTCATTTTTACAAAGAAGCTATGACCAGCTTATTCACGACTGCTCAATAGAAAAGCGCCATGTGGTGCTGACTGTTGACAGAGCAGGACTTGTAGGCGAGGACGGAGAAACCCACCAGGGCATATTTGATGTACCTATGCTGACCTCTATTCCCAATGCCACAATTTATTCTCCCTCGGATAATCACGAGCTTACCCTGTGCCTTGAAAGGGCAATATGCTGTGATGATGGACTTTGTGCTGTCAGATATGCAAGGGGCTGTGAGCTTTATAAGTCCGATATACAGATGTACAGCGACTACAGGTATTTTAATAACAACAAGCAAAGGCTTATAATAACCTACGGCAGAATTACAGCCTATGCAAGACAGCTTCAGAATGAAGCGGATATTTTACAGCTTATAAAGATATACCCCATAAGCGAGGAAATTATTAAAATCATCTCCTCCTATAAAGAGGTTTATATCTTTGAGGAAAGCTCTAAAAACGGCGGTATCGGTGAGAAAATATCATCAATGCTTGCTGTTTTCGGCTATACCGGAAGGATTAAATTAACCGCCGTTGAGGGCTTTGTACCCCAGGCCACATTTACAAGACAGCTTCAGCTTTTCGGACTTGACCTTATGGGCATGAAAAACGCCCTTGGCATAAGTGGTGAATGATATGCCCAGACTTGACAGCTATTTATTTTCCTGCGGTATGGTAAAGAGCCGCACCAATGCAGGGGATCTTATAAAAGAGGGCAAGGTATCGGTTAACGGCAAAATTATAACAAAACCCTCTTATGATGTTAAGCATTCCGATAAGGTTCAGATAACCGGTGATATGCCTAAATTTGTAAGCCGTGGGGGACTTAAATTAGAAAAGGCCATAGAGGAATTTTCCCTTGATTTAAAGGGATGTACCTGTATGGATATAGGCGCCTCCACAGGGGGCTTTACTGACTGTATGCTATCCTATGGGGCGGTAAAGGTATTTGCTGTTGATGTGGGTACAGACCAGCTTGACAGCAGACTAAAGCAGGACATCAGGGTAATAAGCATAGAAAAAACCGATGTAAGAGGACTTGACCCGGCTGTTATCGAAAAGGTAGATTTTATTTCGATAGATGTGTCATTTATTTCCCTAAAGGCGGTTTTGCCCTGTGCGTACAGCTTTTTAAAGGATAACGGACATTGTGTAGCACTTATAAAGCCCCAGTTTGAGGCAGGAAAAACAAGCCTTAACAAAAAGGGCATAGTAAAGGATGAAAAAATAAGAAAAAGGGTATGCGATGATATATCCGCCTTTGCATTATCCATAGGCTTTAAGCCAGGGAAGATTATTACCTCACCTATTACAGGTAAGGACGGTAATATTGAGTTTCTTATCAGTCTTTCAAAATAAGAGGTACTTATATGAATGTTTTAATTTGTGCCAATTTAAAAAAGGACAAAAGCAGAGAGATAGTTTTACAGGTAAGCAGAATATTAAACCAGAATAATATTACTGTCTTTCTTGATGAAAATTATAAAACCATTGTAAACCAGTCATATATCGTTTACGGCAAGGAAGAGGAAATGCTTTCTCAGTGCGATATGCTTATTACCGTAGGCGGTGACGGAACTATACTTAAATGGGGCAGAAAGGCGGCGGCCTGCAATAAGCCCTTGCTTGGTGTAAATACCGGAAGACTCGGATTTATGGCAACCCTTGAATGTGATGAGCTTAATAAGCTGTCAAAACTGAAGGACAAGGATTACACCATAAGCAAAAGAATGTTGCTTGATATTACTTTGAGCAACGGCGAAAATTATCTTGCGGTAAATGATATAGTTTTCAGTAAAACAAGATATTCAAAGCTGCCGGAATTTTGCGTTTGCGCCGGGGATTTTGAAGTAACAAAAATCCGTGCAGACGGAATTATATTCAGCACCCCCACAGGCTCAACCGCCTATTCCTTATCAGCAGGAGGACCTATTATTTCCCCTGATGCAAACTGCATAGAGTTCACCCCTCTTTGCGCCCATTCTCTTTTCGGCAGACCAATGATTTTTGCAGATGACACAGAGATTACCGTCAGCTTCAGCGCCTATGAAAACAGCGGTGTTATAATAAGCGTAGACGGGGATGATGATATAGATTTTGCAGAGGGCGAAACAGCAACTATAAGAAAATCAGAGCTTAGTCTTGAGCTTATAGACATTAACGGCGGCAGCTTTTATAATTCGGTACACAATAAGCTTATGCGTTCACTTAAATAAAAGGTGATAATATGAAAAAGAACAGACAGGCTGAAATAATAAAGATCATAAATACCTATGAGGTAGAAACCCAGGAAATGCTTCAGGCTCTTTTAAAGGAAAGGGGCTATGATGTTACCCAGGCTACTATTTCAAGGGATATAAATGAGCTTAATATCGAAAAGGGCGTATCTGAAAACGGGGTAATATGCTACACCCGTTCTTCAAGGGTGCGTACCGTCAGATTTCATAACATTATTTCAGAGGCTGTTGTGGGAATAGACTATGCCATGAACATTGTGGTGGTAAAATGCCACTCCGGACTTGCCAATGCGGCCTGTGCCGGACTTGATATGATGAATTTATCCTATGTGGTAGGTACGATAGCAGGTGATGATACCATATTTGTACTTACAAGAAGCGAAGAATCGGCAAAGACACTTTGCACAAGACTTAAGGAGCTTATTTAGGAGGCAAAACGGTGTTAAGGGAGCTTACAATAGAAAACCTTGCTATAATTGAAAAGGCCTCTGTTTCCTTTGGTGAAAGGCTTAATGTTTTTACCGGCGAAACAGGAGCCGGTAAAAGTATCCTTATAGGGGGCATAAATGCCATATTAGGCGGAAGAGCCAATAAGGATATAGTCCGTAACGGAGCACAAAAGGCGGTTATTACCGGGCTTTTTGATAACATTACCGAAAACGCAAATAATATCCTTTCAGAAAACGGCTTTGATAAGTGTGATGAGCTTATGGTACAGCGTGAGATATTTGCGGATGGTAAGAGTACAGCTCGAATAAACGGAAGAGCCTGTACAGCCGCCCTTTTAAGAGAGGTCACATTAAACCTTATAAACATCCACGGTCAGCATGATAATCAGCTTCTTATGAGTAATGACGTTCAGCGTGATATACTTGACAGATATGCGGCAAACAGTGAGCTTGTAAATGAATATCAGTCGGTATTCAAGGAGTTTTCCTCCTTGTCACGGCAGATAAATGAGGCTAAGAAAAAAGCACAGAAGGCAAGTGAGCGTTCTGAGTTTCTGAGGGAAAGAGTGGAGGAGCTGGATGCCCTTGACTTTAAGACAGGGGAAGAGGAGGAAGTAAATAATCAGCTTGAAATCCTTCGCAATAATCAGCTTATCCAAAAGAAATTATACAGCGCAGTGGATTGTATTTCCGGAGATGATGAAGGGGAGGGGGCATACGAGCTTTTAAAAAGAGCCATGAACGCTTTAAGCTCACTTACATCAGTATCAGAGGAATATAACACACTTTCCGAAAGAATAGAGCGTACCCTTACTGACATTGAGGATATAAGGGCGGAAATTTCCTCCCGTATATCAGATGATGAGGACAGCGAAGGAAGGCTAATGTTCCACGAGGAACGTTTAAGCGAAATATTAAGGGTAAAAAGAAAATACGGTATGCCCCTTGATGATTTACTTATAAAGCTTCAGGAGTGGCGTGAGGAGCTTAATGCCTTCGATAATTCCGATGAGATAATAGAGGAATTAACCGCAAAGAAAAAGCAGTGTGCCGAAAAGGTAAAGAGCCTTGCAGAAAAGCTGACAAATTCCCGTAAAAAGGCGGCGGAAAAATTAGCTTCGGAAATATCCTCAGAGCTTACCTTTCTTAATATGCCGGATATAAGACTTATATTCAATGTGACACAGGATAAGGTCACTATAAACGGCATGGACAATGTGGAGATACTTATTTCAGTAAATAAGGGCGAGGACTTAAAGCCCATGAATAAAATAGCCTCCGGCGGTGAATTATCAAGAATTATGCTGGCGGTAAAAAATGTTCTTGCAGGTACCGATAACATCCCCACCATGATATTTGATGAGGTTGATACAGGTATCAGCGGTAAGGCGGCACAAAAGGTAGGAATAAAGCTTCACGAGGCAGCACAAAGCAGACAGATATTATGTGTTACCCATTTAGCTCAGATAGCCTCAATGGCGGATACACATCTGCTTATTGAAAAGAAAAGCGATGACAGCCGCACCTACACCAGCATTACCGAGCTTTCCCATGCAGGCAGGGTAAAGGAGATAGCAAGAATTATCTCAGGTGATGAGGAAAATGAAATCTCCCTTAAAAATGCCGAGGAGCTATTGTCAAGATCAAAAATTGATAACTAAAATAAAAAGCTGTGTTTTTTACACAGCTTTATTTTATATACAGAAAAAAAGGCAATAAAAAACGCCGTGAATATTTCCACGACGAATTTCCTGGAGCGGATTACGAGGCTCGAACTCGCTACCTCCACCTTGGCAAGGTGGCGCTCTACCAGATGAGCTAAATCCGCATATTAAATTGGCGACCTGGATGGGACTCGAACCCACGACCTCCGCCGTGACAGGGCGGCGTTCTAACCAACTGAACTACCAGGCCATTGGTTAGTATAAATTGGGCTCGCTTCTTTAAGAACTTCACTTGAGCCAAAAGGGAAGTCCATAAAAATGGCGACCTGGATGGGACTCGAACCCACGACCTCCGCCGTGACAGGGCGGCGTTCTAACCAACTGAACTACCAGGCCATTGGTGGAAACTATAGGGCTCGAACCTATGACCCTCTGCTTGTAAGGCAGATGCTCTCCCAGCTGAGCTAAGCTTCCATCTTGTCGAACTTACTTGTTTTTTACCCGTCCGACAGTTATATATTATACACGAATGAAACTCATTTGTCAACACTTTTTTTGAGATTTTTTTACCTTTATTTAAATTTTATATAATTGACAAACATTACAGCGCAAAATTAGCTATAATATACAATGAATATTTAAAGTGAGAATGCAGATACTAAAGCAAACGGAATTTTCCGTTTTATCTATTCATTAGGTACTTTTTTGGAGGACCGGAACTATGATGGACAAAATAGCATTGTTTATTCTTCTTATCGGCGGTATTAACTGGGGTCTTGTAGGTATATTCCAGTTTGACCTTATTGCATGGGCTTTTGGCGGAAGTGCCGAGCTTATAAGCAGAATACTTTATGTATTAGTGGGACTAAGCGCTCTTTGGTGTGTATCCCTCTTCTTTAAGAGAAATGAAATGATCGAAACCCTGACGGATGATAAGATAAGAGAAAAAGAAAAAAAGATGAGTGGAAACACTCATCTTTTGTTTTACTTATTTATAAAGATCTGTGGATAAATATCTCTCTCCGATATCCGGAAGTATCACTACAATCAGCTTATCCTTGTTTTCCTCTCTTTTGGCAACCTCTATTGCCGCAGATAAAGCCGCCCCGGATGTAATACCGCAAAGTATACCCTCACATGCTACAAGCTCCCTTGCCGCCTTATAGGCATCCTCTGTGCTTCTCTTTATTATTTCATCCACAAGGGACATATCCATTATTTCCGGAATAAAGCCTGCCCCTATACCCTGAAGACCGTGAGCGCCTGCCGGCTCTCCCGACATTACCGCACTTGTATCAGGCTCTATTGCAATAGCCTTTACAGAGGACTTTTGCTCCTTTAAATATCTTGCAGTACCGGTAAGAGTACCGCCTGTACCAACACCTGCAACAATATAATCAACATTACCCTCAGTATCCCGCCAGATTTCAGGGCCGGTAGTTTTATAGTGGGCGTCAGGATTAGCAGGATTTACAAACTGTCCTGTAATAATAGCCCCGGGAATTTCCTTCTGAAGCTCATTAGCCTTTTCAATAGCGCCTGCCATACCCTTTTTACCGTCGGTAAGAATAACCTCTGCATTATAAGCCTTTAATAACATTCTTCTTTCTAAGCTCATGGTTTCAGGCATTGTAAGAATTACCTTATATCCCTTGGCCGCCGCCACACAGGCAAGACCTACACCGGTATTACCGCTGGTAGGCTCTATTATAGTGCCGCCGGGCTTTAATGTGCCATCCTTTTCTGCCTTGTTTATCATTTCAAGACCTACTCTGTCCTTAATGCTTCCGGCAGGATTGAAAAATTCCACCTTAGCCACCAGCTTTGCCTTAAGACCGTATTTTTCCTCAAGTCTTTTAAGCTCAATAAGGGGAGTATTTCCCACTAAATCAAGAATACTGCTGTATATCATATTTATCTCCTTATTCACCGCTTAGTCCGTAGCGGACAACCTCTTTAATTTCACCGTTCTTTATAACTACCCTGGGAATACGAAGTGCCACCGCACAGGTAAGCTCATAACCTATGGTATTTATAATAGATGCGTTATAATCTATATCTGTTTCCTTAGCCTTATCGGAATATACATAGACAATATCATTGGTTTTAATATCCTTAACCTCAGTTACATCAACTATGGTCTGGTCCATACAAACCCTACCGATAACAGGGCAGAGAACACCGTTTATAAGCATTTTTCCCTTTGAAGAAAAATCTCTGAAATATCCGTCGGCATATCCTATGGGAATAACCGCTATCTTCATTGTCCTATCTGCCGTAAAGGTTCTGCCGTAGCTTACCTGTGTGCCCTTTTCTATTACCTTAAGCTGAGAAACCACAGACTTTACTGTCATTACAGGCTTCATGGTAAATGGTACCTGTAAGGGATAATTGGGACAATGTCCGTATAAAATAATACCGGCTCTTACAATATCACCGCCGTACTCCTTATGATAGGAAATACCGCCGCTGTTCTGGGAATGGATAAGCAGTCCCTTATCCTTAGCCATCATCAGCAGCTTTTCCTCCTGTCTGTCGGTATAGCTTACATCATCCTCATCTAAGCTGTCAGCCACCGCAAAATGGGTATATGCCGCCTTACAGGAAAGTCCGGGAAGGGCTAATATCCTGTCAAATTCTTCCTCGGTATCAACACCTACTCTTGTCATTCCTGTATTGACCTTAATATGAACAGGCATTTTAACTCCCTTTGATACCGCGTAATCACTAAGGGCTGTGGCATATTCCACACTTCCAACAGTCTGGGTAATATCATATTCAAGAAGCTCATCAAAATAATCCTCATCGGTATAGCCGAAGGTTAATATAACACCGGTAATACCGTTACGGCGAAGATGCTCCGCTTCCCAGAGATTAGATACACTAAAATATTTTACACCTGCATCCTGAAGAGCATTACATACGGATTTATCATCATGGCCGTATGCGTTAGCCTTTACTACAGCCAGCACTTCCTTATTTCCTGCAAGCTCCTTAATGCAGTTGTAGTTATGAATAAGGGCGTCAATATCAATTTCAGCCCATGCACGCTTTAAGAACTTTTTCATAAAAAGCCTTCTTTCAAGGATTTTAGCAAATTCAAAAATCACTTGCATTTTTAGTTGAATTATGCTATTATTACATTGTACACTTTTTTAAGCAGATTTTCAAGTAGCTGTACCCATATTACAGCATTTTATTTTACGGAGGAATGTATTTTGACTAAACGTAGAAGTAACTGGTACATATATCTTATTACTTTCGTAATTGCGGGGGTAATACTCTATGTTGTATCAAATGCCCTTTTAAACTCATTTTACGAGGCAAATAATGACAGACCCACCTCATCGGATAATATCGGTACCGCCTTCAGACCGGATGCGTCCCATAATTTCACCACTCTTATAATGATCAGCAAAACCGCAGATGATGTACCTGAGCAGTATATGACCATTACCTATAGAGGAGATGCCAATTCCTTTACAATTATGCCATATTTGTCATCCTCATCCTTTGGAGGGGATACCTTAAAGCAGTCCTATATAAACGCCGGTGCTGAGGCGGTAATGAAAAATCTTACAGATGCCTATGGTGTTGAAGTAAAGCACTATGTCAAGTTTTCAAGAGAAACTCTTATTGACTTTTTTGATTATGTGGGAAATACCACCCTTACCGTACCTAAGGAAATAAGATACGAGGATCCCGAAACAAAGCGCCTTACGGTGGTTTATGCCGGAACCTACAGCTTTACAGGTACTCAGTTCCATTCCTATCTTACTTTACCTGATTACGGCGAAAAGGATATTCAGTATTCCTGCAAGGTACAGGCAACCTCACTTTGTGATTTTATAAATCAGAACTTTGTTCATGCCGCATCCTCAACCATGCAGTCAGTTGTGGATTTTATAATCAGCAACACAGACACCAATATAACAAATGATGCTTATTTAGCTAAGGAGGAGGCAATTCATTACACCCTCTTTAATACAAATCAGCCCGGAGATTACTATATCCCCTACGGTGAGCAAAACGGAGATAAGTATATTATCACCGACACATCTAAAACAAGTATCAAGGATAGAATTTCCGGGGAATTATAATCAATTATTTTTTAAAGGAGAAAGCAAAATGTTTAAGCGAATTTTATGTGGAATTATCACCTGTGCTTTAATTATCGGCACAATTTCAGCCTGCCAGAATAGCGTCACTTCTTCTGATAGCTCATCCTCTGTAAGCAGCGTAGAGGAAACAAGTGCCACCACAGAGCAAACCGAGGAGGAAACCTCATCCCCGGAAACTACAGCAGAGGAAACCTCAGCTCCCGAAACCACAGTCGAGGAAACCAAAGCCCCCGATACTTCAGCAGAGGAAACAAATCCCCCTGCAAGCAATGATACTCCCGGGGAAATGAGGGATATAACCTCCCAGCAGTTAGTTGACGAAATGAAGATTGGCTGGAACTTAGGTAATACCCTTGATGTTTGCCAGGCCGACAGAAACGGCGACGGAAACCTTGACGAACACGCAGAGGAGGGTGAAAAGGTTGACGAAACCCTTTGGGGTAATGTTATGACCACCCCTGAATTATTTGATGCCTTACTTCAGGACGGCATAAATTCTGTTCGTATTCCTGTTACCTGGAGAGATCATATTGACGATGAGGGCAATATTGATACAGAGTGGATGGACAGGGTACAGCAGGTGGTAGATTATGCCATTGACCGTGATATGTATGTTATTATAAATCTTCACCATGACGGCGGCGGAGATCCGAATTTCGGCGCATGGATAAGAACAATGGCAGTATCCGATTATGATGCCTTCTATGCAAGGTTTTCCAATATGTGGAAGCAGATAGCTGAAAGATTTAAAAACTACTCAGATAAGCTTATTTTTGAATGTATGAACGAGGTAGGCTTTGATGATCTGGATAAAAATAAGGCATACGATTTACTTAACAAGATAAACCAGGATTTTGTGGATATTATCCGTTCAACAGGCGGTAATAACCCACAGCGTCATTTACTTATTTCCGGCTACTGGACAGATATTAAGAGCACCTGTGACAGCAAGTTTAAAATGCCCACAGACCCTGCAAACCGCATGATATTATCAGTACATTATTACACCCCCTGGGATTTCTGTACTGTTGATATTAAGCACACATGGGGTACTGACAGCGAAAAGAAGGAAATGAAAGACCTTATCACCATGATGTATGATAACTATGTAAAGAAGGGAACACCTGTTATAATCGGTGAATACGGTGTTTCCGGCAGTGATGTGGCAAGCTGTGAGCTGTTTATAGAAACTCTCAATCAGCTTTGCAAGGACTATGGCATAGCGGCATACTTCTGGGATAACGGTGAGCATCTTAACCGTACCACCTTTGAATGGAAAAAGCCCGGCTTTGTAGAGGCTATGCAAAGGGTATATAACTGATATTATCGGAGGCTTAGCCTCCGATTTTTATTTGAAAAAATAATTAAATTATGTTACAATAATAAAGATCGGAGGAATTGATATGTTTAAGAAATTTCTTAGCTACTATAAGCCCCATAAGAAAATACTGATACTTGATATGCTGGCTTCACTGAGTGTAGCCTTGCTTGGTATTATATATCCCATTGTTACCCGATATATGCTTAATGATCTTATACCGAATAAGCAGTACACCATGATAATAATAGCAGGCGCATCCCTTTTTCTGTTATATTTTATCCGTATGCTGCTTAATTATTTTATTCAGTATAAGGGTCATATGATGGGTGTTCATATGCAGGGACAAATGAGAAGCGAAATGTTCCGTCACTTAGAAAAGCTTCCCTTCAGCTTTTACGACAACAACGAAACAGGCCAGATAATGTCCCGTATGACAAGCGACTTAAACGATATAGCAGAGCTTGCTCACCATGGCCCCGAAAACTTCCTTATTACCGGTATTACTATTATAGTTTCCTTTACCTATCTTGCCACTATAAATATATGGCTCACCCTTATTATATTTGCCTGTGTGCCTATACTTGTTATAGTTTCCCTTACACTTCGCAAAAGAATGAGAAGCGCCTTCAGAGAAAGCCAGGCGGCAATAGCTAAAATCAACGCTAACCTGCAAAGCAGTATTGCCGGAATCAGAGTAACAAAGGCATTTAATAATTCCGATAAGGAAACAGAAAAGTTTGAAGAGGGAAATTCTCAGTTTATGGGAGCAAGAAAGAATGCCTTCAAGGCCATGGGACAGTTCCATTCGGTAACCTCCATGATAACCGATATTTTCAATGTGGTTGTGCTTATTTCCGGTGGACTTTTCCTTTACGGAGGAATGATAAACTTTGCAGACTACTCAACCTTTATTATATCTATAAACCTGTTTTTGGGCCCTGTTAATACCCTTATTCGCTTTATGGAGCAATTCCAGAACGGTGTTGCAGGATTTGAGCGTTATGTGGATATAATGAACACAAAGCCGGAAATGGACAGCCAGGATGCTAAGGATGTGCAAAGGCTTAAAGGCGATATTGAATTTAAAAATGTAAGCAGTACCTATTCGGAGGGTAAGGAGATACTTAAAAATATCAGCTTTTCCATTGAAAAGGGAAAGACCTTTGCACTTGTGGGACCCAGCGGAGGAGGTAAAACCACCCTTTGTCATCTGATTCCGGCATTCTATAAGATAACCGACGGGGAAATATATATTGACAATATCCCCCTTAAAAATATAACCATGAAGTCCTTAAGAGAAAATATAGGTATAGTTCAGCAGGATATATATTTATTTAATTCCAGTATAAGGGATAATATCCTTTACGGTAAGCTGGATGCAACCGAGGAGGAGGTAATTACCGCCGCTAAAATGGCAAATATCCATGAATATATAATGTCCCTTGAAAATGGCTACGATACAGTTATCGGCGAACGGGGTGTAAGACTTTCCGGCGGACAAAAGCAAAGACTTTGTATAGCAAGGGTATTTTTAAAAAATCCCCCTATACTTATTCTCGATGAGGCCACAAGTGCTCTTGATAATGCCACAGAAATACAGATACAAAAGGCACTTGATGAGCTTAGCATAGGCAGAACTACAATAGTGGTTGCCCACAGATTATCCACTATTAAAAATGCTGATGAAATTGCCGTTGTGGATAACGGTGAAATAACAGAGCAGGGAACACACGAGGAATTGCTTGCCTTAAACGGTACATACGCACAGCTTTATAAACAGCAATTCCGTGAAATATCTTAAAAATTGAAAGCAGGAGGCAAAAATGGTAAAGGAGCTTATACACGATCCTATTTTCCTGTCGGGAAAATCAGCCCCGGCCACAAAGGAAGATTTACAGACAGCAAATGATCTTCTGGATACACTTATAGCAAATAAGGAAAGCTGTGTAGGAATGGCGGCTAATATGATAGGTGTCAGAAAAAATATTATAGCATTCCTTGACGAAAGCGAAAAGAAGCCCTGCTACACCGTTATGTTAAATCCTGAGATAATAAAGCAATCCGGCGTATATAACACCGAGGAAGGCTGCCTTTCACTTCTGGGCGGCCCCCGACCCTGCAACCGCTGTAAATCTATCAAGGTAAAATATCAGACCACGGATTTAAAACCCCGCATCAAAACCTACACCGGCTTTACCGCCCAAATTATCCAGCACGAAATTGATCATTGTAACGGGATTTTAATATGATTAAAGCAAATAAAATCCAAAGGCGAAAGGGTGAAGGTAAACCCTTTGCAACAAAAAAATTCCCCCTAAAGGGTGTCTCACTAAGGGATTTTATTCCTTGGAAAAATATTGGCATAGTTTGGAGAAATCCGGCTATGCCGATTTTTTCTGTTCCTGGGGCAGTTCAACTGCTCCGATGAAGTTCCAATGGATGAGGATGGTCTGCTTTTTCGTTCTGGTACCCGGCACCTTCTCCGGCGTAAACACATCGATGCGCTCCACCAAGGCACGGATGATCTCCGCATCCAGTTCCTTGACCTCGGTGTACTTTTTGACCTGTGCGAGGAAGGAATCGATGTTGAGCCGTTGGGTCTTTGCCCCGGTAAGGGTCTCATGGAGAACTATCACCCGTGCGGAGAGGTCTTTCTGTTCCTGCTCGTAGGTAGCGGTCATCTTTGCAAAACGCTCTTCACTGATTTTACCATCAAGGTTGTCCTCGTAGAGCCTTTGGATGATGCCGTCCAGTTTGGAAATGCGCTGCGTAGCTTGTTCCAATTCCCGGCTGCATTCACGGAACTGACGATTGAGGTCACGCTCATTTTTCTTGGTGAGCAATTCCACAAACTCATACTCCCGTTCATGCACAAAGGTAAGCATCCTGTTTATCTCTGTTAGCAGGATCTGCTCCACCTACACATTGCGTATCTGGTGGGAGGTGCATTTGCCTTTCTGCTTGCGGTAGGTGGCGCACACAAAATGCTCCTGTTCGTGAGTCCATCCTCTGGCTCGGACTTGGTATAGTTTCGCACCGCAGTCAGCACAGAACAGCATCCCGGACAAGACTGGCATTTCGCCCATCGGTGTGAGCCTGCGCCTGCCGTTGCGGATATTCTGGACAATTTCAAAGGTCTCCTGGTCAATAATGGCTTCGTGGGTGTTTTCAAAGATAACCCATTTAGAAGGGTCATTGTTGACCTTTTTCTTTGATTTGTAGGATTTCTTTTGGGTTTTGAAGTTAACCGTGTGACCCAAGTATTCCATTTTCACCAGAATATCTGCTACTGTGTGCTGTTGCCAAGCATAGATATCCTCCGGCTCTCGGGCAGGGGTATTGATTCCCATGCGGTGTAGATGCACCGTGGGAACAGGTATCTGCCGCTGTGACAGCGCCTTGGCTATCTGGGAAGGCCCTTTTCCGGCTACGCACATTTTGAAGATGTCCCTAACCACATCGGCTGCGACCTCATCCACTATCCAGTGATGCTTATCGTTCGGGTCTTTGAGGTAGCCATAAGGAGGATTGGTACACAACGGTTTGCCGGATTCGCCCTTTGCCTTGAACACCGCACGAATTTTCTTACTGGTGTCTTTGGCGTACCATTCGTTGATGATATTGAGGAACGGAGTAAAATCGCTGTCCTGCTGATTGGCGCTGTCCACGCCGTTGTTGATGGCAATGAAACGGACATCTGCGCCGGGCAGTACCACCTCGGTGTAGTAACCTACTTTGAGGTAGTCTCTGCCCAGTCTGCTCATGTCCTTTACGATGACCGTGCCGACCTTGCCTTCTTCCACAAGGAACATAAGGTGCTACCAGCCCGGGCGGTCGAAGTTGGTCCCGCTGTAGCCATCGTCCACGAAAAATAAGGTTTTCCCGAAACCGTTGTCATCAGCATACTTCTGGAGGATAGCCTTTTGATTCAGAATGGAATTGCTGTCCCCTTGAAGTTCATCATCACGGGAGAGGCGGCAGTACAGGGCTGTGATCTTATCCGTTGAAATAGTGGAGGACTGTCTATTCAGTTGTTTCATGATATGCTCCTTTCCGACAGTCCTCAAGCGGGTACTACATATTAGGTGTTTAAAAGAACACAGAGATTTAACCATTCCTCACTGTCCTCTTTAGAAGGAACATTATAATTCACTATCGTAAAAACAACTGTTGTTGAGCCGAATGATGAATAATTAATATTTCGGTCTTCGTAAATGTTACTGGTGTCAAACATTTTTTTAATAAATTCGCGGAATTTATTAATTGTAGAAGTTTCTTCATAAGATACTTCAAGTTTAATTTTTGCAAAAGCAACGAAGACCTCACGCTCATCTGGTTTGCATTTTTTCCAGCATTTTAATCCCCACGCAACATCATAAAAATTCACAAAATCGTCAAGGTATTGATTTTCAGTTTTACGGGATTTCTCTATGATTTCATAATGATTTTCTCTGCGCTGAATTTCAAACTGCTTTCCATTTGCTTTGAAAGCAGGAAAGCGATCTGCTTTTTCGTCATTGGTTTTGATACTGCAACAGATTAGATTGTGATCTGCGGTTTTACCGCCCCTTGATTCCGGAAGAATGTGGTCAACATTCCATCCAAAATTACTGTTTCTGTCGTTGTAGGAAGCTTTGGCAATTTCTCGTCCGGCAAAGTCAAAAGCCTTTTGTCTTTTGCCAAATTGCTTTACCCACAATCGATTTGCGGTTTCTTTGTTAAGCTCCATAGTTTTGTTCATTAAATATACCTCTTTCTAAAGTAGTTAAGAAGTATAATCCGTATTTGACCTCCTTTTTTATTAAGCAAATACTCTGAACGACACATAGGGCAACCTATTGCTGAAACCTCAAAGGGCAATCCTTATAACAGCTTAACTAAGGATTTGTCGATAATCTTTTTACTAATGCAAAAAGTATTTAGATTTGCTTACTTATGTTATAACCAAGAAAGTATATGCTGTGAATGCCACAACAGATTGAATGCTCAAAATTTGGGATGCAGTAGACAAAGAAAAGGCTTAAAGGCATTAAAAATCCTCTGAAACCGTTTGGTTTCAGAGGAAAGGTGGTCGGAGTGGCGAGGCTCAAACTCGCGGCCTCCGCATCCCAAACGGACCTATGAAGGCAATTTCCGCTAAAAATAGCTTTTTCCGCCCCTTTCCGCTCGGAAAACCGCGCTCTTCGGCGCTCCCCAGTCCACTGTTTCCGAATGCTCCGAAACGGTAGGTGGTCTGTTATGTGGTCAGCAGGGATTTCCGTGGAATCATATGCCCGCCTCGCCTCCCGCATTTACGCGAGGAGCAATTGCTTGCTGTTCGATTATTATAACTCTGAACAACAGCCTGTTCAAGTTAATTTTGTGCAGACTATTAGCTGCCGGTTGCGCAGCAACCAAATATGGTGTATTATATTATCAATAAAACCGTTTTGGAGGGAAGTTTATGCCAAACGGCAGTTTTTCCAGTCATTATGTTCCGCGGTTGGTTTTGCGGAAATTCAGTAATAGGCTTTGTACATACAACATAAAAACCGGCGAGCTGCGCGAGAATATTGCCCCCGAGCATGCCTTTGCGCAAAACGCTCTTTATGACCTCAACACTGAAAGAGCACTGAATACAAAAGTCGAATCGCAATTCGGCAACCTGCTTGCCAATATACTGCTAAAAGCCGACCATACGGTTTCTCTGAACCGTATGCAGCTATTACAGGTCAAAAAATTTCTGCTAGTTTCAGAATTGCGGACTATGCAAAATGAAGAATGGCTGCAAAAGGAACGGCAAATGAAGAATTCTTTTGCTCCCGACTTTAAAGAACGCCGTATCGAAGGCGAAACGCCGTATGAATATTGGATGCGGACCGTTAATACTGTTTTGGATTCCGACGGTACACCTGCATCTATTCTGCAAAATTCCAATAAAACCTATCCGGCATACCGTTGGGCAAACATTGTTAACAGCGGATATATTGCCTTCTGGGATGCGCCGGAAAGCGGGAATGAATTTGTCATTACCGATATCGGTATGACATCGGAAAACGAAAAAAACTGGGACGGCATCACAAGACATAATGATAAAAGGCTCTCGTGGCTGACAGACATATTAAACCGCACGACAAACGATGAAGAAAAAGATGTAATTGCAAGGTTAATAAAGTCGCTCATACATTTCAGTGAAAACTTCATGATGTTTCCGATTTCGGCTAAGAGAATGATCGTGCTCATCAATCCGTTCTATAAATTCAGATATGCAGGAATGAAATCCGGGTTGTCGTGTGTGCCTTTGACGGAGCTGACGGTGATCCCCAACGAAAGTCTTTTTGAGCCAAACCACAATTATTATGAGGCAACGAAAGGTGAACAAAACAGCGGCGTTTATTCGGAAAACGATCAATACATTTATGATATAAAGAAACTAGCTTCCGATGAAATACAGTATTGTAATGCGCTTTTTATGGACAGGATCAACGAATATCTGGGCTTTTCCTCACTCGACAGTGCATTCGGCAGTATAATCAAGTATAAACTGCTTAACGATCCGCCGTATACGCCGCGAGTAGATTATACACCACTTTACAGAATTATCGAAAAGCGATATTCCTGCAAATTGATTTTTCCCTATTGATTTTTTCAGGAAATAGGCTATACTGATATTACATATTTAAAAAACCTTCGGAGCAGTGCGTTGTCTATGCAAAGGAGGTTTGCGAATATGAGTAATCGAAAAATCGATTATGAGATGGCAGACTATTTTCGGAGCATAGTGGACAAATCGGGTCTTTCGCAGGAAGAGTGGGCGACGCGTTTAGGTGTTACGCCCCGCTCGGTCGCCTATTATTGCTCCGGTCAAAGAACGCCGTCGGCCAAAAGACTTTTGCTGTTTCAAAAAATTGCCGAGAGTCTTTGAAAAAAACAGCGTCCCTACGGGTGAACGGGCCCACAGGGATGCTGTTTTTTGAACCGACGGTTCATAGTGCGCTCCTCTTTTATGTGCGATAATGTGTATATCACTTATAAAGGAGGACATCAAAATGTCAAAGTACAAAACGGTCAAAGTATGGAACAAGGTTTTCGGGAACCGTGAAACCGTTTTCGACTATGCCGGTCGCGAAATGCGGAAGTCCGCCTGTGGAGATCCGCACAGCGCCTATCATCCGACACTTGACCACATCCGTCCGCTGTCGCTCGGCGGCAGTGATGTTGCAGGAAATATCGTCATTTGCCATCGTGACACCAACGCAGAAAAAGCGGATAAATTCCCGCATAGGAAAACAAACAGCCAGCTGTTTCGCGCAGATCGCATAAAGGGCACACGCACGGATTACGAGATCATCAAGCTGTAAATGGGAGGATCGTATGTCGAAGTATTGTTTCAACTATGATTCCGGCGAATATGAAAATATCGAAAGAGACGGTTTCAGCATCGACCAAGGCGAATATGTGTATAACTGGGACGACAGTGAGTATCGCCGTGAAGAGGAGGAAGCCGAAGAAGAACGCCGCCGGAATGAAGAAGATTGATAAATAAACACTGTGTGAAAAATTGCTCCCAAGATCAATTCTTGGGAGCGATTTTTGTTTATGCGGCAACTTAAGCATCTGTATTTATAAAAATAATTGCAGTCAAAATTTGCACCGCAGTAGACAAAGAAAAAGGGATTACGGAAAAGCAAAGAGGGAATAGAAAACTTGCAATAAAAAGTTGATAAATGCTGAAATCGCAGTATTTATCTGCCGAAAGTTGTTGATATTTGGTGTGGAGTGTGGTATAATGATTTTCAATGATACAATGTACTAACTATAACTATCTATGAGGTGTAATGCAATGGCCGCAAGCTATAAAAAATTATTCAAGCTTTTAATCGACCGCGATATGAAAAAGAAAGAACTTGCCGAAAAAGCCGGCATCAGCATCGCCACCATCACCAAAATGGGCAAAGACGGTGCCGTTGTCAGCAGTGAGGTTCTTGTAAAGATATGCTCAGCCCTTGGTTGCACTATGGATGATATAGTGGAGATAATTGAAAAATAAAAGAAAGGCATTTTATAATATGTTACATGATGGACTGTATGAGCAAATTATCAATAAGGGATTAGAAACAGAGCTTTCCACAACGGACAAGCTTTCTACTACTGCGCCTATTGATAGTGCTGAGGCGTCCAAAGTGCTTGCAAAATATATTGCTGAAGTTGTAGAAAAAGGGCTTGATAACGTTGCTGATAAAGGCGGAGATGTGAACTCGCAAGTGGCGCTTGCAAACCGCATTATTTCTACAATTATCAACGAAACAAAAGAAGATGGGCTTGATGAAATGACGGTTGCAGAACGGGCCGAACAACTTCTTGCTCTCTTTGACAGAAAGAACAATATTCTTGCGCTTGATGAAAAGGCAGCGATTATTCGTCCTGAAACATCTATTGCGCAAAGCTCGCTATTTACTGGTGCAATCCACGAGCCGCAGATGTTTACCGAGCTCAAGAAGGAAATTATATCCTGTAACCGTATTGATATGCTGGTATCCTTCATTAAATGGAGCGGACTGCGCTTAATAATGGATGAGCTTACAACCTTTACACAAAACGGCGGTGAACTCCGCATTATTACAACCTCTTATATGGGAGCGACCGATGTAAAGGCAATCGAAGAACTCCGCAAACTTCCTAACACAAAAATCAAGGTGAGTTATGACACCAAACGCACCCGACTTCATGCGAAAACGTATGTTTTCTATCGGGATACCGGTTTTACTACGGCGTATGTTGGTTCGTCGAATCTATCTAATGCTGCCATTTCCAGCGGCCTTGAATGGAACGTAAAGGTCACAAAGAAGGACCAGCCGGAAACGATTGACAAAATCGAAGCTACCTTTGAAAGCTATTGGAATTCCAATGAATTTGAATATTACAACGAGGAGCAAAAGGTGCGTTTAGCCCGTGCGCTAAAGGCTGAAAAATACTTTGACAGTAATAATGCCGAAGTTTATACAATGGATATTGCGCCATATGCCTATCAGCAAGAAATTCTTGATAAGCTGGAAGCAGAGCGCAAGGTTCGTGGTTATAATCGAAACCTTGTTGTTGCCGCCACCGGTACAGGAAAGACAGTGATTTCTGCGCTCGATTACAAGCGCTTCCGCAAGCAAAACCCGGATAAGCCTTGCCGACTTTTGTTTGTGGCGCATCGTGAAGAAATCCTGAAACAAAGTATGTACACCTTTCGTGCAGTACTGAAAGATGCAAACTTTGGCGAAATGTTTGTAGGCAGCTATAAACCGGAAAGCATAGACAATCTTTTTATATCCATTCAAACCTTCAACTCGCAGAGCTTTACCGAAAAAACAACGTCAGATTTTTATGATTATATTATTGTAGACGAGTTCCACCACGCCGCCGCGCCTACATATCAAAAGCTCTTATCCTATTATAATCCGCAGATTCTTCTCGGTTTGACGGCAACTCCTGAACGTATGGATGGCAAGAGTATTTTGCCGTATTTCAATAATCGTATTGCCGCCGAAATTCGTTTGCCTGAAGCTATTGACCGTAAGCTCCTGTGCCCGTTCCAATATTTCGGTGTAACTGATACGGTTGATCTGGATCACTTAAAATGGGCAGCCGGAGGTTATGATAAAGGCGAACTTTCGCGAATTTATACACTCAGCGGCATGATGGCAAATCGTCGTGCCGACTTGGTGGTTTCTTCATTGCTCAAATATGTTACCGATATTGATGATGTAAAGGGGCTTGGATTTTGCGTAACGGTTGAACACGCAGAATTTATGTCCAATTATTTTAATGCCCGCGGAATTCCGTCGATGTTCCTGACCGGACATTCGCCGGACGAAGAAAGAAAAGCGGCAAAAAATAGACTTGTAAAAGGTGAAGTGCGGTTTATCTTCGTCGTTGATATCTACAACGAAGGTGTGGACATCCCTGAAGTCAACACGGTTCTATTCTTGCGTCCAACAGAATCTTTGACAGTGTTTTTACAGCAACTTGGCCGTGGTCTGCGTTTATCTGAAGATAAAGAATGCTTAACCGTGCTTGATTTTATTGGGCAAGCAAATAAAAAGTATAATTTTGAAGATAAGTTTGCAGCTCTACTTTCCAACACCACACGAGGCGTAACACGTGAAATTAAGGATGGGTTTATTTCACTCCCAAAGGGATGCTATATTCAGCTTGAAAAGAAGGCAGCAAGATATATTCTTGATAACATTCGCGCATCTTATGGGAACAGCGCCGGTCTTGTTGCACGTATAGCAACCTTTGAAGAAGATACCGGCCTAAAACTTACCCTCGAAAATTTTCTTGATCACTATCGCTTGGATCCTCGCTCAATCTATAAATTTGCTTCCTTTTCTCGTCTGTGCGCACGTGCAGATATAATTCATAATTTTGAGGAACCGATGGAAGAGGTAATGTCAAAAGCACTCAGCCGTTTTGCGTTGGCGGATTCAAGACGATGGATTGTGTTTATGCTGCGTGTTTTGGAAAATATCGATCATTTCGACCTTACAAAACTTTCGGATATAGAAAAGCGTATGCTTCAGATGTTCTATATTACAATGTGGGGAAAAGTGATTGAGGATTGGAACGCGGATGAAGTATTCGAAAATTTCCGGGCTCTTTTAAATAGCCCGATAATGCTTTCTGAGCTGATTGCATTGCTCAAATATAACTACAATCACATTGATTTTATTGATGAGCCTGTCAGCCTCGGATTTGATTGTCCGCTGGATCTGCATTGTACCTATACGCGCGATCAACTGCTTGTTGCAATGGATTTTATGAAGCCAAGCACGGTTCGCGAAGGTGTAAAATGGTTGCCCGACAAGAAAATTGATGTGTTCTTTATCACATTGAACAAGTCGGATAAAGACTACTCGCCGACGACCATGTATCAAGATTATTCCATCAACGAAACACTATTCCATTGGCAAAGTCAAAGCACGACTAATGCAGAAGGTAAAGTCGGTCAGCGGTATATCAATCATTGCAAAAACGGCAGCAAGGTTCTCTTGTTTGTGCGCGAATTTAAGAATGATGTTTACGGCAATACTGCACCGTACACTTATCTTGGCACTGCAAATTATGTTTCGCATAATGGTTCAAGACCGATGAACATTACATGGAGATTAGATGCTCCCATTCCGGCAAAATACCTGAAGAAAACAAACAAATTGGTGGTTGGATAATGACAGAAGTAGTGGCAGCCCTGATATGGGATAAAGATAAATTTATGATTTGCCAACGTCCGGCGCATAAAGCCAGAGGCCTTTTGTGGGAATTCGTCGGTGGCAAAGTGGAACCAGGCGAGACGAAAGAACAGGCGCTTATCCGCGAATGCCAAGAAGAACTTGCCGTGACGCTTTCTATTGGTGATGTATTTATGGATGTTGTTCATGAATACCCGGATTTGACAGTGCATCTAACCTTGTTCAATGCAGTTATCATTGAAGGCGTACCGCAAAAATTTGAACATAAAGATATAAAATGGATTGCACCGAGTGGAATTCCGAATTATGAATTCTGCCCGGCGGATGTAGAGATATTGAAAAAGATAATCGAGGTTTACGGAAATGGTCAAGGAACTGATACATGATCCGATATTTCTTGCGGGAAAGTCGGAACTGGCAACAAAAGATGATCTATTCGTCGCACAGGATCTGCTCGATACGCTGATTGCGCACAAGGATAGTTGTGTCGGCATGGCAGCGAATATGACTGGCGTGAAAAAACGAATAATCGCTTTTCTCGATGAAAGTAGACGGATATCTACTTACACTGTAATGCTCAATCCGGAAATTATAAAAAAAGACAGCGTATACGATGCCGAGGAAAGTTGCCTATCTCTTCTCGGCGGCCCACGCCCTTGCAAACGCTATAAATCCATTAAGGTTAAGTATCAAAACTTGGAATTGCAGACTCGCATCAAGACCTACACAGGCTGGACGGCTCAGATCATTCAGCACGAAATCGATCATTGTAATGGAATTTTAATTTGAGAACTATATTATAATTCAAGAGGTTCAATTATGACATCAATAGAAAATCAAATAATTAACTTAATCATTTCACAGGATGAGAATGATCAAGTGGATTTCAAAAAAGAATATTATTCCAAAGAGAAGAAGTACGACCTTATTAAGGATATTGTTTCTTTTGCTAATAATATTAAACCAAAGGATAAGTATATCGTTTTTGGCGTTGAAAACTCTACTTGGAATGTCTTAGGAATAGATAGAGCTTCTTTGCCTGATATTTCTGAAATTAATAACTTATTGCACTCCTATGTTGAACCATTTATTGATGTTGAACTGGGATATCTTGATTACCAAGGAGTAACGATAGGGTTTATTCGTATTCCACATCATGACTTAAATCGCCCATATGTTATTTCAAAGGAGTACAATAAGAACAAAGGTGTTTTTTTGCGAAAAGGTGAGATTTATACTCGAAAAGGTGCCACCAATTTCATAGCAGAAAGAAGCGATCTTGATTGTATATATCATAATAAAGGGACTCTGGACATTAATCTATATACCAAAGAACTTTCGTTTAGCAATATTCGTATAAATGGAAACTCATATTTGACTGGGCAAGTCAGGTGTATTATCCAAAACAATACACCCAAAACAATCGTGATTGATAGTATTCATATATTTGTCCACTGCGGAAGTAATTTAATCGAGCACACCGTCGAATTTATAGATGATCAAAAAAGCGTATTTATCAAAATGCCGGAGAGTTTATCGCAAATTCCTATGCAAATTTCTTCGGGAGATAGTTTACAAAAAACTGTTTACTTTGAAATATCAGAAATTGCAGCAATTAATTTAAACAAAAAGGCAAACGAATTGTCAGATGTAAGTGTGTCAATAGAAATAGGTGATGTTTTAAAGCGGACTTATCAAAATGATGCCGAAACAATACGGCTAAATGTTGCTGAAGACTTACTAAAGAAATGGAGTCACTAACATGGAAAACGCCCAGAAAGGAGAAGAGAATATGAACTATTCACCACTAAGATACCCAGGTGGCAAAAGTAAGATTGCGCCTTTTGTGTCATTGCTTATTGAGAAAACTAATTTAGGTGAATGTACGTATGTTGAACCTTTTGCAGGTGGGGCAGGAGTGGCGCTATCCCTTTTATTTGATGGGACAGTAACTAGTATCGTAATTAATGATTATGATAAGGCTATTTATTCCATGTGGAAAGCCATTCTTGAAGAAACCGAGGACTTTATAAATCTGGTTCGAACCGTTCCTTTAACAATTGATGAATGGAGAAAACAAAAACAAATATACAATGACGAGAATAAGAAATATTCATTAAAATTAGGCTTTGCCACTTTTTATCTTAATAGAACCAACCGTTCGGGAATATTCGCAGCTGGCCCTATTGGTGGATATAAGCAAACTGGAAATTACCTTATGGATGTTAGGTATAACAGAGAGGATTTGATTCAACGAATAAAAAAAATATCGGAATATAAATCACATATACATTTGTACAATAAAGATATTGAAAGTTTCATAAAAAACTATTTGCCTAAGTATCAGCATAATGCATTCGTTTATTTTGATCCGCCATATTACAACAAAGGTAAGGAACTGTATAAGAACTTCTTTGTTCATGAAGATCACGAGCGCATTTCAAAACTAATAAAGAGACTAGATTGTTATTGGATGGTAACTTATGACGATGTAGATGCTATTTGTGGGCTGTATAAAGATTACGAGTGTAAACAATTCGACCTAACCTATAGTGTGGCTAATTCGGGAAAAAAATCAGAAATTATGTTTTTGAGTGACGAAAGGCTCTGGCCTAGTGAAGATGAATTAAAATGTAAAAAGATTAAGATCAATATTAGAAAGCGGTGTAGTGATGAATAAAATATCGATTGATACTCTGAATGATAGAGATCCATTGTTGAAGTTAGTTCAACCTGACAACTTTATTGGTTGGGTTTATTCTATTGATTATGATTCAGCATTAGTTGTAACAAACGATGCGTGGAAAGCTAAGGTTAATGGAATACCGCATAATAGTTTTTTAGTTGCCTCTTCTTTTAACCCGTCTAATTATGCCAGTGTGACTTCGATGGAGAAAGAAGTTATTCTTCTTAGAGTTATTGGTACTTGTAAGTTGCCTCAAGACGATGACATGATTCGAACTAAAATTGATAATTATCAAAATCAAACTGATGTGTACTTAGAAGATAACAATAAAGGCTATGATCCCATAACACAGAACAGGTTACAATTTGGGGGATTAAAGTGTCGAGTGCTAGGTACTTTTTATATGAAAAATAGTGAGCTTAATATGGGAAGTGATATAGAATCTTTCTCAGTTTCAATGCGTATGGGTGTGTATATGCCTAAGGGGGATGCATTATCTTTAATTGTCAATTATGTTGATCCTATAAGAAAGAATCGTTTTAAAGAGGAACTAACACTTCTTGGAATTAATAAAGAACTTCAACCTTTTGAAATCGGAACCGTTCGTTATACATCAACAGATCGATTGCATCGAGCAAACGCTGCGGATCGAATTGCATTTCATATTCAACCTTCTGACTTTTTAGCTCGTCGAACTGCCGTGTTAGGTATGACTAGAACTGGTAAATCTAATATGATCAAGCAGACTATCTCTGTAGTAAAGAGCATTGCTGACAATTGTCAACTTCCTATTGGACAATTAGTATTTGATATTAACGGCGAATATGCAAATGCAAACAAACAGGATAATGGTTCGATTTCAGACATTTATTCTGAAGGCTGCGAAAGATATCGCATGATTCCTACCGAAGGATTTTCGCATTTGCTGAACAATTTTTATTCTGAATTGCAAGAAGGATTGACGATACTTAGCGAATTGATTAGAGAAAACAAAAAAGATGGCTCAGCTGATATAGATACTTTCTTAGGGATGTCGTTAGAGCAACCCGATTCTCTTGATGAGCCGGGCGAATATAAGCGCTGGCAGGTGAAAACAGCTTTATATAAAACACTTCTTAAAAGAGCTGGATACGATTATAATGGTACTTTCTCTGTTAAATTCGAAGCAAATAAAAAAGTTCGTGAGGCAGTCGACGCTGTTATAAATGCTGATGCCGAACCAGGTTGTGAAGTGCATTTTGATCCGAACAATTCTCTTTCTTATGAAGAAGCACTTAAGTGGTTTATCGCGGCCCGTTCTGCAAACAAGGATAAGAAGACGACCGGTAAGTTGAAATCGAGTAGTGGCTCAAACTGGTTTGATGAAGAGTGTATTGCTATGTTAAATCTGTTGGATGGACATAACAACAACGATTCTTATATTCGCGGTTTTAGAACAATCGAATGTGGTCGTCCATACCATACACCTTACAGAACGCAAGATGTTTGTGAAGAGATTTATCAACATCTTATGCAAGGGAAAATAGTCATTTTAGATCTATCGGTTGGACAGGCTCAATTAAGAGAGCGACTCAGCAAAAGAATAGCGAAATATGTATTCAATGCTTCCATGAATTGTTTCACTAGTGGTCAAAGTCCCCAAAACATAGTGATTTATATCGAGGAGGCGCATAACCTAATCGGACGAAATATGGATTTGTCAGAAACGTGGCCGCGTTTGGCTAAAGAAGGTGCAAAATATAAGATTGCGCTTGTGTATGCTACGCAAGAAGTCTCTTCTGTACACCCCAATATCCTTGCCAACACCGAAAATTGGTTTATCTCCCATTTGAACAGCGAAAAGGAAATTTCAGAACTTGCAAAGTTTTATGATTTTGCAGATTTCAAATTATCCTTACTCAGGTCTCAAGACGTAGGCTTTTCAAGAGTGAAGACTTTATCAAGCCCATTTGTTGTTCCTATTCAAATAAATAAATTTGATCCCGAAAAAATAATCGCCGAGAAAGGACAATAAAAATGTCGGATTACAACGTTGATAGAACGTCTCATATTGATATTGTAGATAATCCTGATGTAAGGGTTTTTCTGGAAAATTGCGACTATATGAAAGCACCTACCGGGAACGAAATAAATGATATTACAAATCATTTTTTGACAATTCCCGATGCAGAATATGATTTGCCTCAAAAAGTAATATCTATTGACGGGAGTAATTATGAAGCAAGTGTTCGAAAGGAGTTGCCATTTACAAGAGTAGGTTTTGTTAAAATAAGTAACTTGTTAATAAGGCGCAATGCTTTAAAAAGCTTATCAGAAGGTAATTTTGTTAATCCGTTCGAAGTTGCAAAATTGAGCAAGGACAACTCATCGCTTTCATTTGCACTCCCAAGTACGAATATGTGTTATAAAGGCGAAAGTAATGTTCGTGATAGTTTCAGAAAGGCTTTAGATGAAATTTTATACAACTGTCGATTCTGGGAGAAAGACGCCTCAACAAGTTTGAGAACCACTTTGTTTCGTATGGCTTCTTTGCGTTCAAATGATGTTGGCAGCGAAAATGATAAATTGGTTTTATTCAAATGTCCTTCGTGTAGTGCAGAAAATCTTGAATTGTGGGACATCCCAGAAGTTCAGCGTTGTCCGCATTGCGGTAATATTGTTTATCCTTCTGATTGTTTGCGCATATGGGAAGATGTGGGGGATGCCGGTTCAAATCAATCTGCTCTAACAAGGTTTACGAATGCAATCATGCATTTGCTAGTTGTTCACTATATTCGATTTCTTAAAGAAAAGAGCCCAGATTCTTATCTTAACGCACTGACAGATCTGTGTTTCATCGTTAGTGGTCCTTTAGCTGTTTTCGGTAATCCTGCGTGGCTACACGCATCTATCTTAAAATATTTATATGACATTAACAAGGAATTGGTAGATAGCGGGAGAGCTCCTATTATCGTTATGGGTGTTTTAAAAACCGGAGCAATTTGTGACTATTTTAAAATGATTGGACCTTCGGTGAAAAAGAATTCGATTTATGCGGTATCCGATGAATTTAGAAATAAATATATCAATTTTGATCGAGAACCATCATCTACAACATTCGGAGCAGAAACATATTATGGTCAAGATTTCCTTTTAAAAACCGAAACTGGAAAACTGTTCGTTTTTAATGCATTATTGCCGTATAGAGACAAGCACAATAAGATTGTATTTAAAAAAGAAAAATCTAATTTACTTAACTATAAAAACATAGGCACATATATAGAATTAATCGAAGAGTTTGAGTGTGATCTTGATAGTACATCGATAGTTCCTATTGCGCTTGCGCAAAGATATACAGCAATCAGCTTGGAACCCGGTGGACAGGTTCTTGATTTGCTTGCTAAAAGCAATTTTCAATGAGTTAATAGTTTTAGCAAACAAATTACTAGTTGATAAAGAGCAAAAATTCCTCGTTCTTATCTGGACTTCCGCGCCAACCTGTGGTACTGTTGTGTACTGCAAAGGAGGTGCGGATATGGCACAGATCAGTTTAGAAGAATTATACCGCGGAGAAGGTGTGGGAGAGAAGTACGGTATCTTGGGAGAAGTTATGAAAGACTTCCTCCAAAATGGGCGTCCGTCGGAATACGACGAGCGTACTTGGCTTGAAATGCTGCTTGTCAAGCACGCGCTGATTGCGGCAGAGAAAATGAAAAATGAGGGCGACACGGTGTCGGGTATGACCGATGACATGTCGTCCTCTTCTTATGTGAGGTGGAATGAAAATGACAACGCTTGAAGATCTGTACTACGGCAATATCGTTCCGCACGAACACAGTTTTAAGCGCGGGAGTGCTTACAGCGAAGTGTTGAGCTATGTTATTCGGCATCAGGACAGCTTGATACCGACGCTTACGGCTCAGCAGAAAGAAGCCTTTGAAAAGCTCAAAGACTGCAAGGCGGAACTTCACGGTATGAATGAGCGCGAAGCGTTTATCAGCGGCTTTAAGCTCGCGGCGAGAATCATGACCGAAGTGTTGTACGAGCCGTCAGAGGATTGAATTTGCAGAAACAAGGCCGAGCCGATTTTGCGGTTTGGCCTTGCGATTTTCAGTTCGACACAGCACGGTTAAAATCTGCACCGCAGAAAACAAAGAAAACAGTATTCCCGCAAAAGCGCCGGAATATACACTGTTGGCGCAAAAAACTTGACAGAATTTCCCCGGTATGTTATACTGCAAGTAAAGAAAGCAACCGACAATTGAATACACATATTTTTATTTTAAGTTTCAGACTCGCACTTACATAATCACCGATGCAGATCAGCATCGGGATTGAGTGCGGGTCTTTTTGTTTTGCAAAACAGCAGTCCTCTACATAGCACGGCGAAAAACCGTGTGAATTTAACAGGAGGAAAAACCAATGAAAGAATCTGTTTACACCGCTTATGAGGATCTGCCGTTGTTCCTTAATGCTGAAACGGTAGCCAAGCTCCTCGGTATCTCCATCTCAAGCAGCTACGAGCTGATGCACGAGAAAGGATTTCCGTCGTTGCGTATCGGCTCACGGCTCATCGTACCGAAAGAAAAATTCCGCGCATGGGTCGAAGAAAAGACGGGAGGCAGCATTTGAAATTCACCCGATATCCAAAGCGTGATGCGATCCGGGATTATTTTCCACTGCCGAACGAGATTTTCAGTTTGGGTCTCAGTACCGGCGAGATCGCAGTGTATGCGTATCTGATGTACTGCGAGGACAGGAAAACATTTCAGTGCCATCCGAGCTACAAAACGATTGGCAACGCTGTCGGTATGAGCAAAAACACCGTCAAGAAATATGTGGACAGTCTGATTGAAAAGCAACTGATTACTGCAGAGCCGACCTCTGTGTACACGCAAAAAGGCGAAAAGCGTAACGGCAATTTGCTCTATACCATCCGCCCGATAGAGGATGCGGTGGAGTATCATTATGAACAGCAAATGATTCGTTTGGAAAGCGAAATGCGGCGGCAGGCAACACTGAAAAAACTTGCCGACTACGACCGCAAACACAAAAAATCGGCGGTTTAGCGGAGATTTTCACTCCGTACGAAAATAAGCAGGAGAAAGCGAGGGGTTGCCTTGCTTTCCCCCTCGCAGGACACAGCGGACGGCAACGCCGACCGCATAAGGGTTTGTACGGCTTTTGCAATCCGGTTACGAAACCGCAATTTAGGGGTTGCTCGAATTTTAACCTCGTTGATTTAGGGGTTGCGAATTTTACCGCAAATTTAGCTGGATATTCCGCCATGTATGTGGTATTGTGTTGTACTGCGAAAGGAAGTGATACTATGGCAAAACGAAGACCGTCGGGAGACGGTATGGTGCGCAAGCGCGAAGACGGAAGATGGGAAGGCCGCATCGTTGTCGGTCACAAAAAGAACGGCGATCCGATTCACCGCTATGTGCTTGACCGAACACAAAAGGAGTTAATCGTAAAGCTCCACGACTGCATCGAGATGTACCGCGATGCCGACCTCACCGAGGATTCGAATATGACGCTCGGCGAATGGCTCGACCGATGGATCAATGAATATATGATCTTCACAATTCGCGAGAGCACGCTGGATTCTTACAAAGCGATGATTAAAAATCAAATCAAACCGTATCTCGGCGACAGACCTTTGTCGGCGCTGACCACGCAGGAACTTCAAAAATTCTATAACACCGTCAAAAAGAAAGGTCGTGTGAAGCCCGACAGACGACACGGCACCGAGCTTGCCGACAGTATGGTGCGCGGTATTCATATGATGCTGCACGAAGCACTCGATATGGCGGTGCGCCTACGGCTGATTGTTAAAAATCCAACGGTCGGCACAACGATTCCCAAAAACAATTATCCGCCGAAGCAGATACTCAATGACGAACAGCTTGAGCGATTCATGCAGCGCATCCGACAGGATGAGCGGTGGTACGATTTCTTCTACACCGAGCTGACCACAGGACTGCGGCGGGGTGAAATCTGCGGACTGAAGTGGGAGGACTTCGATGCGGAAAACGGAAAGCTGAAAGTGAGGCGCTCGGTTGCTAAAAGGAAAGGCGGCGGATTGAATATCGGCGAAACCAAAACCGAGACGGGAACGCGCACGATTGTCCTGCCGCCGAGCACTGCGGAACTTCTGCGGAAGCGAAAAAAAACGGCAGTCAGCGAATGGATATTCCCGAATATCTATGAGCCCGAAAAACCGATGCACCCCGACTATGCTTACCACCGATTAAAAACTCTGTTAAAACTGGCGGAGCTTCCGCTGATTCGGTTCCACGATCTGCGCCACACCTTCGCCACTCACGCGCTGGCGGGCGGCGTGGATGCGAAAACCCTGTCGGGAATCCTCGGGCATACCAACGCCAGCTTTACGCTGGACACCTACACCCATGTAACCACCGATATGCAGAGAAACGCTTCCACTATCGTGGGGAGCTTTATGGATGAGATTATGCTTGAAGGAGATGATACCAATCGCTAAAAAAAGAAAAAATGGTGAGGGCACATTACGCCTGCGTAAAGACGGTCGGTGGGAAGGAAGAATTGTTGTCGGGTACAATGAGAAAAGCCTGCCTATTACAAAATGCGTAACGGCGAAAACAAAAACAGAATGTTCCACTAAGCTCGAAGCGCTGAAAGAACAGTACGGACGCTCTTCCGATAAAATTAAACCGGATATGCCGTTCGGGGATTGGATCGACTTCTGGTATCAGACCTACTGCCGACACACACTCTGCATTACCACAAGAACCGACTATGAAAACCGCATTTGCAATCATATCATTCCCGAAATCGGAAAAATTCCGCTGAACAGGCTGTCACAGTCGGATTTACAGCAATTCTACGCAAAGGAAAAGACAGACGGAAGAAAACTGCACGCAAAAACCTACGGAAAGGGACTTTCGGACAGAACGATAAGGGGGATACATGCCAACTGCCGCACTGCTTTACAGCGGGCGGTACAGGACGGTTTGATACGAACCAATCCCGCTGTCGGCTGTAAACTGCCGCCGAAAAAAGCGCGTGAGATGCAGGTGCTGACGCAAAATGAGATTCTGCGGTTTCTGCATCAAGCAAAGGAAGAAGGCTATTATGAACTCTTTCTGCTGGAGCTCGGCACGGGGATGCGGCGCGGTGAGATATTGGCACTCAAATGGAGTGACCTGAACTTCAAAACAGGAGAGCTTCGCATTGAACGACAGGTATATATAATCAAGGCAGAGGTGATTATATCGGCGCCGAAAACAAAAGCCTCAATACGCACTGTTATTCTGCCGCCGTCACTCATCAAAACTCTCGCAGTGTATAAAGAAACGGTGGATTCGGAATGGATGTTCCCGTCACCGACGGATAACGGCAGACCGAGAAATCCGTCATCGGTTAGAAAACGGTTACAACTGATCTTGGAACGGGCGGGCTGTAAAAAGGTGCGCTTTCACGATCTGCGTCACACCTTTGCTACCATGGCGCTGGAGCACGGTATGGATGTGAAAACGCTCTCGGCAACCATAGGTCATGTGTCTTCAGCAACCACGCTGGATATCTACAGCCACATCACCGATACCATGCAAAGGCAGGCGGCGGTGCATATTGACCGCAAAATCGGCGGCACAGACGCCCGTATGCCGACGATGAAGCGGGAAGAAAGGAAAGATACCTCCCCAGTCGAATTCACGCCGTACAAGCCCAAAATACGAAAGCCCGGGACGGGCTGTGTCACCATGATTAACGACCACCTCTACGAGGGACGGTACACACCAACCAATGCCTACGGCAAGCGGGAAAGCCACAATATCTACGCGAAAACGCGCGAGGAATGCGAAGAAAAGCTCGCGGAAATGATTGCAGAGGTTAAGGCACAAATTAAAGCTGAAAAGGAACGGATCAAGGCAGAGCAAGAGGACTGACCAAACGGCACGGATTTTTCTGTGCCGTTTGTACTTGCTATGTGATTTCAAATGTATGCAATAATTTGTATAAATGATTGAATAATGGAGAGATGTGTGTTATAATGTCAACAAGCGTATGGCAAGATTTTTGGCTTGTGTTTCGCAAGCGTTGACTAAAATGGTGGGAGCATTTGCGTCTTTCCATGCTTCGTCGCCTCTTTAATCTCTGTAAATTTCGCATAATGAGTTGCCATACGCTGCTTTTTTAGGAGATGTCATGTATGACTTTTGAATATGTATGTACCAGAAACGATCTGGCGGATTTATTGGAAATTCCTCATGGCAAGCTGACTCACGTTTTATATGTTGCCAAAGTCGATAGTTTTTATAAAATATTTGAGATCCCTAAAAAATCTGGGGGAACAAGAAAAATCTGTGCCCCGACTGGAGATCTTAAGCAAATCCAGGAAAAACTTTATAGCATTCTTTTACACCATCAACAATTCTTGCGCAAGCAAAACAATATACGCACTAATATTTCACACGCTTTCGAAAAAGGGAAAAGTATCATTACGAACGGCGAGGTGCATAGAAATAAGCGCATAGTGGTAAATATTGACCTGCAAGATTTTTTTGATAGTTTTCATTTCGGTAGGGTTTGTGGTTTCTTTGAGAAAAACCGCGATTTTGCCCTTCCACACGAGTTGGCTATTGTTATGGCGCAGCTAACATGCTATCAAGGTAAACTTCCACAAGGTGCGCCAACTTCGCCTATTATTACAAACTATATCTGTCAAACCTTCGATATGAGGATTATAAGAATTGCAAAAAAATATCATTTGGATTATACCCGATATGCTGATGATTTGAGTTTTTCTACTAATGATAAGAAATTCATTGAACAATGGGAACCTTTCTATAACGAATTAACTCATGAAGTTGAGCGGGCTGGATTTAAAGTCAATACCAAGAAAACAAGCGTTCAATATAGGGATTCACGCCAAACGGTAACGGGGCTAGTAATAAACAAAAAACTCAGTGTTGATCATAGGTATTACAAACAAGTGAGAGCAATGGCTGATTCACTCTATAAAACTGGATGTTTTGACAATAATGGCGTTGAAGGAACAGTTAGTCAGTTGGAAGGAAAATTTGCTTTTATCGATCAATTGGACAAATACAATAACATTAAAGATGTTAGTCAACAGCATTCTGTGTTTTGTCTTAACGGACGGGAAAAACAGTATCAAAAATTTTTGTTTTATAGGTATTTTTTTGCACATGAAAAACCAGTAATTGTTACTGAGGGAAAGACCGATATTAAATATATAAAGGCAGCTTTAAAGAACCTTTATACAGAATATCCTGAACTCATCGAAAAAACACCAGAGGGACACTTTGAGTTCAAAGTGTCCTTTTTAAAGAGGTCAAAGAGGTTCAAATACTTTTTCCATATGAGCCAAGATGGTGCTGATGCCATGAAAAATTTGTACAACTTTTTTTCGGACAAGAATCCAAAGTATACAAATTATTTCAAAGTTTTTAGCGGATGCTCTGATAAGAACTTGTGTAATCCTGTAATTTTGATTTTTGACAATGAGTTGTCTAATAAGTGCAAACCATTACACTCGTTTGTTTCTCACATTGAATTATCATCTTCTGATAAAGATAAACTCAAAGAAGATCTTTGCATGAAAATAATTGATGAGGGCAATTTGTTCTTAGTGACAAATCAATTAGTAGACGGAAAAGCAGAATGCGAAATAGAGGATTTATTCGATGAAACTACAAGAAACCATGTTATTGCTGGAAAGACATTTTCATCGAATGACAAAGCGGATAAGGAAAAGCACTATGGGAAAGAAATATTCGCCAATTTCATTCAGTCAAATTACAAAAGTATTAATTTTGATAACTTTAGACCGATGCTTAATAACATCGTAAAAGTAATTGCTGAATTCGCTGGTACAGAAGGATAATATTTGACCCACAGTAAACAAAGAAAAAGGCTCTGGAATCAAGCAATTCCAGAGCCTTTTTGGTCGGAGTGGCGAGGCTCAAACTCGCGGCCTCCGCATCCCAAATGCGGCGCGCTATCAACTGCGCTACACCCCGATAGTTATTAAATTGTGGTCATGTAAGTGGTCAAATCTGTGGTCAAACACATTTTTGACCGCTTTTTTCATTTTCCGAACCGCCCGAAATCTGCACGTTTAAAGGGCTTTCGGCGGTTGCCACCGACAAACGGTGTGAACACTGTCTATGCTCCCAAAGCAGGCGCTCTACCAAGCTGAGCCACATCCCGTAACTAAAATATTATATCACTAAATTCCATAAAAGTCAATAGCGATTTTAAAAATTTTTAAAATTTCTTGTTTTCATTCGACATCATTCGACATTATGTGACATATCAGAATTTTATTTTTAAAAATATTTAAGTTTAATGTTGAATAACCGCGCACAGCCTGTTATAATGTAAACATCTTAAAAAGGAGTGTGGGTATGAGAATAGCAATTTATGAACGAGAAACACTGGATAATGCACTTGTAACAAGCATTATCAAAAGTTATTTCAAAGAAAACAAAATGGACCTTGAAATATTTACTTTCACAAGGGTGCTTGATATTTTCTATGAAATACAGGAAGGTAGCTGGTATGATTTTATTCTGGTATCTCTTAAAAGCGATAACCAGGGTCATGACGATGTTAAAAATCTTTACCGCATAAGAAGACTTGGTTATGAGGGCATAATTGCCATGGCATCAAATGACTATGAGTTTTGCCAGCATTCCTACAGCATGAGTATTGACGGCTACATATTAAAGCCCTACAGAATAGCTCATGTTGAGGATCTTATAAACCGTGTTCTTGAAAAGATTAAAAGGGATATGTTTTCACTTTCCTTTAACGGTAAAGGCTTTTATTTCAGAAAGAAAAATATCCTTTATGTAGAAAGTCAGAACACAAAATGCATAATTCACAGGGCAAACAGCATTACTCATAATTTATATAAGCATCTGAGCGAAATTGCCGGAATTTTAAATGACCCTAATTTCCTTCGCAGTCACAGAAGCTTTCTTGTGAATATGGATTATATTGACAGGGTAGAGCAGAACTTTATCCTTAAAAACGGGGAAGAGGTATTTATAAACCGCCGTGAAAAAAGATATATAGTAAGCCTTTATAATGCCTATCTTGAAAGCAAGCCTGTTGTATTATCCTTAGATGAGAAAAAGCCTAAGAAGAAAAAGGAGGAGGACAAGGATAAAGAGGAGTAATTTCTTTATCCTCCTTTGCCTTGCGAAGCAATAAATCAAGCCTTAATGAAAGGGCCTTTTCCTCATAAATTATAGCTTCTATTCTTTCATCCTCTGTTTCCATATCAAATAACATTCTCACCTTGTCAAGTCTGTCGCTTACATATTCTATTTCTTCTGCAACGGACTTATTCAAGGGCTTATCCGATTTTATTCTGAACATTTCAAATCCCCCTTACATTAAAGTTATATGTAGGGGGGATTCGCTTTATTACTTACTTAATTCAATCATTTTTTCAATACAGCGGGAAGCCTTCTTTGTGGTTTCCTCTGACATTTTAATTTCAAGTCCGCCTGTGCCTGAAAGCGCCTTATATACATCCATAAGGGTGGTTTCCTTCATATCAGCACAAATAAGATGCTTGCTCATGGGGTAGAAATTCTTTTCGGGGTATTTATAGGAAAGAAGCTCCGCTATGCTTATTTCAGTACCGATAATAAATTCCTTATCATCTGAATTATCCACATAGTTCATAATTCCGCTGGTGGAGCCTATATATGCCGCCTGCTTACATACCTCCGGGGGACATTCGGGATGAACAAGCAATTTCGCACCGGGATGACGGGATTTAGCCATAATTGCGTCCTTTTCGGTCATAGCACCGTGGATAGGACAGCCTCCGTTCCATAAAACGAAATTCTTCTCCGGGCAATTTTCCTTAACATAGCTTCCTAAATTTATATCCGGGATAAAAAGAATATTTTCCTCAGGCATATTCTTTACCACCTTTAAAGCAGATGCGGATGTAACGCAAACATCGGTAACACACTTTAAAGCCGCTGTGGTATTGACATAAGATACCACCGCATAATCAGGGTGTTCTTCCTTAAAGGAAATTACCTTTTCGGGTAAAAACTGCTCAGCCATGGGACAGCCTGCATAGGGGGATGCTAAAACCACCTTTTTATCCGGGGATAAAATCTTTGCTGTTTCCGCCATGAAATGAACACCGCAGAATAAAATCATCTTATTGGGAATATTCTTTGCGGCAACGCTCAGCTGAAAGCTATCTCCCACAGAATCCGCAATTTCCGTGATTTCCTTTGCCACATAGCTGTGAGCTAAGATAAAGCAATCCTTTTCCTTTTTAAGCTGTAAAATTTTTTCCTGTATATCCTTAACCATAATTAAACGTCCTTTCTTTTATTAGCTTTAAGTATACCATAAACAAAAGCTATTTTCAATAGAAATAAGAAATAAAACACTTGACCCCATAGCCTGTTTATGTTAAACTTTACCTATGAGGTGATATTATGCTTGATAAAATTATTGAGGTAACCGAGGTTTTAAACCTTTCTTCAGATGACAGAAATATTTCCGGCATATACTGCTGTGATCTTCCTTCAAACGCTTTAGGAAGGCTTAAGAAGGATAATATCTGGATCACTGTAATTGCAAGCCTTGGGGTAATTATGACAGGTCTTGCATCAGATGTCAGCGGTATTATTATAACAGAAGGGCACAGGCCAACAGATGAAATAATAGCTATTGCCAAGCAAAGGGGAGTAAATCTTTTTTTATCACCTTACGATAATTTAAAAACAGCCGAAATAATAAAAAATTCCGTATCATAAGATACGGAAATTTTTTTATCTGCATATTTTCTCTATGGCATCAGCAAAAATGCAGGCATTTTCAATAAGCTCATTTACCGGTACAAATTCATCAGCACCGTGGATTTTATAGTCCACTCCGTGATGCTCAACACCAAATGCCACACCGCCGTTTATATCATGAACATAAGTACCGCCGCCTATTGCCACACATTCACAGTCCCTGCCTGTATACTCTTTGTATACTTCAAGTAATGCTTTTACAAATTCGCTGTCCTTATCTGTCTTGTGTGGGCTTGAGCCGGTATATTCAAAGCCTGTAAACCCTGAATTTATATGGGATTTTCTAATCTTATCCGAAATATTATCAAGTGTTTCACAGTATGAGTATCTGGTATCGGTATTTATACTGAGAGTATTATTTTCGGTATTTATAATGCTTAACACATGGGTAAGCTCACCGCTGTCATCACAGCAATACATATTAAGCTTTTTGCCGTTACAGTCATCTGTGCCATAAATTTCAAGAATATTATCAATAACCGCCCTTTGTTTTTCATTAACAGGCAATAAGGCTAATAGCTCCAATATTCCCGTAATGGAATTAAGTCCCTGCTTCGGGGTGGAGGCATGGGCGGAAATGCCGTTACAGATAAGAGTAAAGCTGTTATCCTTTTTATCGGTGATCTCAAAATTAAATCCTGTGTTATTTTCTGCTATCCGCTTTTGTGTATCGCAAAGCAGGGAATTATCAAGCTCTGCATAGGCTATACCGGGAACAGCGTTTATAACATGACCTCCCCAAAGCCTTATTATTTCACCTTCCGGAAAATCCCTTTTTGATGTGGTTCTTATCATACCCTTTTCACAGTTTATAACCGGATATTCCGCATCCGGGGTAAATACACAGGGAGGCATTGTTTCTTCACTCAGATATTTTTCAATATCCTTAGAGCCGTTTTCCTCATTACAGCCTATTATAAGCCTTACTCCGTATTTAAGATCAGAACAACATTCCTTTACCGCCTTTAAAGCAAAAAGTGAGCTTACAAAGGGTCCCTTATCGTCAGTTACACCTCTGCCGTATAAAATCCCATCCTTTTCGGTTACCTTAAAGGGCTCATAGCTCCAACCGTCCCCCTCAGGCACCACATCAAGGTGACAAAGTATACCCAGCTTTATTTCCTTTGCACCTTTCGGGATATAGTCTGCATAACCGTAATATCCCCCGGCATTTTTAACCTCAAACCCCAGCTTTTTTGCATACAAAAGGGCGGTATCAAGGCATTTTGCATTTTCAATACCAAAGGGGGCATTGTCCATAGGCTCACCCATTACGCTTCTTATGCTTACAAGTTCTGATAAGAGAATTTTTATATTTTCCGTGTTTTCATTTATATACCTGTAGGTTTCCTTCATGCTATCATCTCCTTGCTATTATAATACAATAAAATTGATAAATATACAATATTATAAAACAAAATTTCCTTGATTTTGTAATTTATTATTGACTTGAACAGTTTAATGTGCTACACTGAAATTGTATAAATTTAATAGAATTTTCTATTTTTTGTTGGGAAATAAGTTTATTTTAACGGAGGCCAAAATGAAAAATATCTCCACCGAAAATATTGAAAACGGTATCGAAAATTACGACATATAAAAAAGACTCTAAAAAAATTCATAGACGGAGATCCTTATCTTCAGTCGGATATAGATGACTATAAAACAGGCACTCTGTTCAGAAAGGCTACTGCCTTTGTAAGCATTACCGACGGTACATTCAGGGCGGTGGTGTTTACTGCAAGCGAGGATAATTATATCGACGCCTTTAATTCGGCATTCAAAAAATGCGAGGCATACACATCAAAGCATTCCATTACCCCTAAATGGGTAAAGGTGGATTTTGTAAACAGTTGTGAAATAGTTTCCTATAAACATCTTATAGATGACATAAAGGCTTGCAGACAGTTCTACTTTAAAAAGGGTGTCAGCTTTGATGTCAGCTTTGAAACAGCCCTTCTTGAGGCTGAGGTTAACTGCGGAAATTTATTCAGCTATTCAAGCTACAGCTTTGACCCCACCTTGTTAAGAATACACTTTCGTAAAAGGGGCTATGACTTTAAGGCCATACCAAAGTCAGTTATAGAGTTTACAACAATAGGATATATTTGCGACAGTGAGCTTCAAGTAAATAAGCTATATCCCGATGAGGAAAACTACGGCAGAAGAATTATAAACCGCCTTACTTCCGAGGATATTCTTGATGTTATAAAAAGCTCCTCCTTGTATCTGTCAAATGCCATAGATAAAACCGGCAGATTTGACTACGGTGTAAATCCCGTAAATGATGTACACTTTACTAACTACAATATCCTTCGTCATACCGGTACTATATGGAGTATCATTATGCAGTATGACATTACAAAGGACAAGACCCTTGTAAAAAAGATAAACAGCGCAATAGAATATATGCTTGAAAGTATAGATAAGCCGGATGATAATCACGCTTATCTTATAGAAAAGAAGTCCGATGAATTTAAGCTGGGCGGTAATGCGGTGGCTATTATTACATTATCCACCTACCGTTCTGTAATGAACAGCAAAAAATACGACCGGCTTATTTTAGCCCTTGCAAATTCAATTCTTGATTGCCAGGAAAAGGACGGCGGATTTTATCATGTTCTTTCTTATCACGGATATGAACAAAAGGAAAGAAACCGTATAGTATACTATGACGGAGAGGCTACCTTTGCCCTTGCAAGAGCCTACAGCATAACCGGGGATAAGAGATTTCTTGATGCTGCCGAAAAGGCCCTTGACTACTTTATCAAAAATGATTACACCCGTTTTTGCGACCATTGGATAGCTTATGCGGTAAATGAAGTTACTATATATGAGCTCAAGGAAAAATACCTTAATTTCGGTCTGCGCAATGCCTCTGATAACTTTACTAAGATATTCAGACAGGATACCACCTTTCACACCTACCTTGAGCTTTTAATGGCGGCCTTTGAGCTTTATGAGAGAATAAAGGAAAAAAATCTCACCGCCTCATTTATGAAAAAGTTCAATGAACAGGCATTTATCCGCACGATTTATAAGCGTGCCCATTATATGCTGAACGGATTTTTATATCCCGAGATTGCCATGTATATGAAAAATCCCGATGCCTGTCAGGGTACATTCTGTGTCCGTCATGACAGCTACCGTATTCGTATAGATGATATACAGCACTATATGGGCGGATATTATAATTTCTATCGGCACTTTGCTAAGTTAGAGGAATACTACGATAAGATAGAATCAGCACCCAAAATTCAAAGTACGGACATTTCTTCAAACGAAGAAAGAAAGTCCTTTGTAAACTGGGTACTAAGCAATATTTAAGGTAAGGACGGTGATAGTATGAATTACAAAAAGCTTTGCGAAAGCACACCCCGTTTTGAAATAGAAACCAAAACCGGGGAGAATAAAACTGTCCTTCAATGGAAAGATGTACCCTATGCCGATGGTTACAGAGTATTTTGCTCAAAGCATAAGAAAAATTACTTTGTGGGTATAGATAACACCGAAAAGCCCAGGTTTGTTGTTACCGACCTTAAAAACGGTGAGCCCTTGGACTATAAGGTAAAGGCACACCGCATAGCAGACGGCCCGGATAATTATTTCGGTGAATCTGTGATTGTTACCACCTGTCCCTTGGAAACACCCTCGGATTTAAAGGCAAGTGTTGATAAGGATGGCAATATCGTTCTTAACTGGAATGGAATAAGAAGCTGTGACGGATATAAGGTTTATATCTCCCAAAAGGGTAGCGACAGCTATAAATTCCTTTGTTACAGCTATAACCACACCTGCATAATTCCTGCTATGGAAAAGAAGGGAACATACTGCTTTAAGGTAAGAGCCTTTGTGGTAATAGACAGAAGCGAAAAGCTGAGCAATTCCACAAACGAAGCAGAGCTTCACCTTGAAAAGGTAATTAAAAAGAATAAAGCCAAGGCTTTAAAAAGGACTGCTTTAACATCTGAGCTTAATACAAGATTTAAGGTAAGCTCAAACACCCTTGAAAATGCCAACGCCTCCTGTCTTATCATAATAGGCGGCGATATTGTGGCAGGGGAAAAGGTACAGCAAGAAGCGATGGACATCGGAAATAATTTTGATTTTCTTATGGCATCCCTTGAAGGAATACCCTCATCCTTTGATTTTACTGTTGCCTGCCTTGATACAGACCTTGATGATACAAGGCCTTACACAACAGAATTTTCTGATGAAATAAACTGTCCCTCTTATATTCTTTCCTCCCTTGTAAAGGGCGGAATTGATGCCCTTGCCGTAAACAGCGACACGGTAAAGAAAATCCCTTCACCTCTTCGTGACAGTAAAATGCCTTATTTCGGTAAAAACAGCAGCTTTATCGGAAATAACGGCTATTCCACAGCAAGCATAAACGGCATTAAGGTGGCATTTATTTCTACAGCCCTTGGCAGTGAAGTTAAATCCATTGTGGCTGACGCTAAATCTGAGGGATGTGAATATATTATATCCTTCTGTTCCTGGAAGGAAAAGCATATTCCCTATGTAAAGGACTCCTGGAGAGCCTATGCAAGAAAGCTCGCTGACAGCGGTGTTGACTATATTGTGGGCATGGGACTTAATACCCTTTGCGAATATGATATTATAAAAGCACAGGTCAACAGAGAAGTGCCTGTAGCCTATTCCCTTGGATGCCTTGCGGGAGGCAGCTTTAGTACCCTTTATGAGCAGATGTCCGCTTTTATCTGCCTCAGACTAAAAAGAGGGGCAAACGGTATTGTAACAAGGGATTTTGACGCATATATTCCCGTTGTAACTCCCCTTAATACAGGTACGGTAAGACCTGTTTTACTTTCCAGAAAGAAAAGCATTTTGCTCAGTGAAAGGGAAATAGAGAAGTTTAAAAACAAGATAGCCGATACCCTTACAGATAAAATAAGCCCTGCAAGAGATAATGTGCGTCATGCTCATCACTCCTTTATGCTGAACGGTTTATCCCTTGTTGCCGGATCGTTCGGCGATAACGGGGAAGTGACCACTGACAGAACCCACCTGTTTATTTCCCAGTTTGCCATTACCGGAAGTAAGCTAAAGGTGGAGGAGCGCTATTATCGTGATGATGTTGCACCTTTGTACTGGAATCTCACTAAGGACTTTGACAATTACTGCAAGGAAAATAAAAGCGAATACCTTATACTTGACTTATATTATGCCGCCTGCTCACCCCTTTATAAAATGGGCGATACCCTTTATTCTGGAGGAAAGGCATTTATCCAGTCTGAATTTTTCAAGGAAAACCGCAAAAAGCTGTCCAAGGTGGATATTTCCAAAAACGGCCTTTGGAAAAAGCTCCTTGATGAATATAAAAAGGTTATTAAAAAGCATTACAGCTCTAAAAATATTATACTCATCCGCATAACTGGGCCGGGAGTTTATATAAACGAGGGCAATATTTTCAAATACACCGATTCTACCCTTGATGAAAAGCTCCTTCGTGAAATGGAGAAGCATTTTATCCTTTCGGTAAATCCTGCGGTTATAACCTATTCTGACTGCTATCCCGGTGTGATGAATAAAAGGGGAAGCTGTTACGCGATCAACCGTGACAGACGCTTTTCCGAAAATATAGCAAAGTCAGTATTAAGCTATGTAAATAACAAGCCCTCGTCCTATAATTACCTTACGGTGGCGGATAAAAAGCTGTGGCTTCCTATGATAGCGGAAAACTTTGAGGCTATATATAAATCCGGAATGAGATCCGAATTTTTCCGCATGAATAACGGGGTAGAGTATTTTATCAGCAGAACCTCCGGTGGCTTTATCTGTTCTAACTTCAACGATATACTTGCACTTTTAAAGGGCGGATATTCCACCCTTGCAGAGGTTGAGGAAAAGTTTGATTTCGGTGAAAATGCTGTACTGAAAACCGTTTTCAAGGCGGTAAAATCAATTAAAAACGGCAATTTTGAAAACCCCTGTGTTGATAAGATAGTAAATTCAGATCTTGCTGTTTGTGATGACCTTGCCCTATGCCTTGCAAATTATTTTGACAATTCCGGCATAATAGAAAATTGCAGACTTAACAGAAATGATATTAAGTTTTATCTTTCCGCCGCAAGACTTTGCAGCGCAGGTCCCCATAAGCAACAGGCGAATATTCTTGTACAGGAATATTACAAAAAGCACAGACCCATGCTAATTGATGTGTGGGGCGGCTTTAGTGTTGATAGAATAGTAAAGCTTTGCAAAAACTCAGTACCCGGCAAGGTATTTTCGGATTGCAATATTTTCACCGCCTTTGAAAAGCCTGTTGATATAGATTTAAGCTATGCAGACCGTTCAAGCGCTATCCATAAGGAATTATCAAGAAATTACGCCTATAAAAAGGGCGGCTTTAATGATTATATCCTTGTTGATTTCAATGAGGTCATAAAAACCCTTTATAAGCATAAGAATGTGCTTTTTGCCGCCGTTTCTGGATGTACCGGAACAAAGATATTCAAGGAATTTTGCGGCGATGATCAGATGATAATTCCATATAAGGCCAAGGACGGAATTTCTAAAACCGCTGTTAAAAATTCGGTTATCCGTTTTGCGGAATTTTTAAAGGAACAGTACGGCAATAATATAATTCTCTCCCGTTTTGAGCTTAACTCCCTTTACCTTGATATAAACGACAAGATAAAGTCCTTCAGTGATGATTTTATTGATGATAAGAATAAGCTCATTAAATACTGCGAGGAGGAATTTATTAAGGCTACCGACTGCTATATTATAAATTACTGTGATAAGTATATTGGCAGACAGGGTGGTATGACCGGTCCGGAATTTACTGCGGCTTATGAGGATATGTTCTATATTGACAGCGCAAATGCAGTTGACAGTATAGCATCAGGCTACAGCGAAAAGGAATATCAGAAGCTGGATATTCTTTCCTATATCGAAAGATCGGTAAAAATCACCGAGGCAAACCCGGATATGGAATACAGCCTTAAAAAGCTGGTTTTCGGGGATTCATCACAGCTTTTCTAAAATGTTCATAAATAAAAATGCCTATGCACAAACATAGGCATTTATTATTTTATTTATTATCAGTCACCGAATGAAACACCGATGCTTCTTCCGGTAAGAACCAGCTTATCATCCTTAGGTACAAACTTTGTTTTCATTGTAACGTCTGAGAGCTTGTTTTCGGTGATTTCGCTTCCTATCTTAGCTACTGTATAGCCGTATTTTTCTTCCTTTATAAGCATAGCGGCTCTTGCACCGAACTTTGTAGCCAAAACTCTGTCATAGGCAGAGGGACTGCCGCCTCTTAAGATATGGCCGGGAACAACTGTACGGGATTCAACACCGGTAGCCGCTTCGATCTGCTTTGCAATTCTTGAAGTAACTGTGGTTTCTCCTGCCTCAGCACGCTTCTTAGCACGTTCCTTCTTCTTCATCTCTGCTTCTTCCTTATCCATAGCACCCTCAGCTACTGCGATAATGGAGAAGGTCTTTCCTGCCTGCATACGCTTTTCACAGGCATCTATTACATTTTCAATATCATAGGGAATTTCAGGGATAAGAATAATATCAGCACCGCCTGCAATACCTGAATAAAGGGTAAGCCAGCCGGCCTTGTTACCCATTATCTCAATTACCATAATTCTTCTGTGGGAGGTAGCTGTGGTATGTATACGGTCAATAACCTCAGTACCAATATCAACCGCAGTATGGAAACCGAAGGTAACATCAGTACCCCATATATCATTATCAATGGTCTTGGGAAGACCGATAACATTAAGTCCTTCCTCTGATAAGAGGTTAGCGGTCTTATGAGTACCGTTTCCGCCTAAGGTAAGAAGGCAATCCAGCTTCTGCTCCTTATAGGTAGCCTTCATTTCCGCAACCTTATCAATATTGTCGCTTTCGATTACCTGCATCATCTTGTAGGGGGTACGCTTTGTACCTAAGATAGTGCCGCCGGTGGTAAGAATACCCGAAAAGTCCTCAGGCTTCATTATACGGCAGTTATTGTGTATAAGTCCGTGATAACCGTTTGAAATACCGATAATTTCAACCTTATCCTCACCGAACATTGTGTAGCAAGCCTTGGCAACACCTCTTATTGTCGCATTAAGACCGGGACAGTCACCGCCGCTTGTAAGAATTCCTATTCTGCGCTTAGCCATTTTTATTTCCACCTTTCATTTTACTTTACCCCGTTATCGGGTTTCTTTATTTATTATATACCACAGCAGGACAAAATGTCAATAAAGTACATGAATATAATTTGATTATTTGTGCATTTGACATAAACTTTACAGAATTTTTCGTAATATCTCACAAAAGCCCCTATTGTATTGTTTAAAAACAAATACGGGTTTCTTGCACTATATATAGTATTTTCTATTGACAAACACCACCTTTTTATATTATAATTAAGTGTGACCTGTGAGTAAAATCACAGCAATATGTTTGGAAATTAAAGGAGAAAAATCATGGCTTACATTTTAGGCGTAGACATCGGTACTTCAGGTACCAAAACCGTACTTTTCTGCGAAGACGGTACGCCGGTAGCATCCGCACTCTATGAGTATCCTCTGTATACCCCCCAGAACGGCTATGCAGAACAGGATCCTCTTGACTGGTGGAATGCCTGCGTAAACAGTATCCGTGATGTAGTTGCAAAAAGCGGTGTTCCTGCTGAGGAAATCAAGGGCGTAGGCCTTTCAGGTCAGATGCACGGCCTTGTAATGCTGGACAAGGATAACAAGGTTATCCGCAGAAGCATTATCTGGTGTGACCAGCGTACAGCAAAGGAAGTAGTGGAAATTACCGAAAAGGTAGGCGCAGACCGTCTTATTGCTATTACAGCTAACCCTGCTATAACCGGCTTTACAGCCGCTAAAATCATGTGGGTAAAGAATAACGAGCCGGAAAATTATGCTAAGTGCCGTCACATTCTTTTACCTAAGGACTATATCCGCTTTATGCTCACCGGAGAATATGCAACTGAGGTTTCGGACGCATCCGGTATGCAGCTACTTGATATTCCCGGCAGATGCTGGTCTGATGAGGTACTTACAAAGCTTGATATAGACAAGTCACTTCTTGCAGAGGTTTATGAGAGCCCTGATGTTACAGGTACCATTACAAGCGAGGTAGCAAGACTTACCGGACTTAAGGAGGGTATTCCTGTTGTGGGCGGTGCAGGTGATAATGCCGCAGCTGCTGTAGGAACGGGTGTTGTAACAGACGGAAAGGCATTTACAACCATCGGTTCCAGCGGTGTTGTATTTGCTCATACCTCCGATATTTCAATAGATCAGAAGGGAAGAGTACATACCTTCTGCTGTGCAGTTCCCGGTTGCTGGCACGTTATGGGCGTTACCCAGTCAGCAGGACTTTCCCTTAAGTGGTTCAGAGATAACTTTGCCTGGGGCGAAATGGAAACTGCCGCTTGCATGGGCGTAGATCCCTATTATCTTATGGACAAGGAAGCTGAAAGAGTGCCCATAGGCGCAAACAAGCTCTTATATATGCCCTACTTAAACGGCGAAAGAACTCCCCACCTTGACCCTGATGTAAGAGGTGCCTTTGTGGGTCTTTCCACCATGCACAAAAAGAGAGATATGTTAAGAGCTGTTATGGAGGGTGTTTCCTATTCACTTCGTGACTGTGTTGAGGTTATGCGTGAAATGAATATCAACATCTGCGACATGATGGCTTGCGGCGGTGGCGGATCATCCCCATTATGGCGTCAGATGCTTGCTGACCTTTACGGCTGTCAGGTAAAGACCACCGCAAATAAGGAAGGTCCGGCACTCGGTGTTGCATTACTTGCCGCTGTAGGTGCAGGAATTTATAAGTCCGTACCTGAGGCTTGTGAGGCGGTTATCCGTCCCGAAAAGATACAGGACCCCATCGCAGAAAATTCTGCACAGTATGAAAAGGTTTATGCCCTTTACAGAAAGCTTTATCCTGCCATGAAGGATACCTTTAAGGAGCTTTCTGCGCTGGATGTTTAATATTTGTGTTTTGTTAAAGGAGAATTACCATGAAGTTATTTATCGATACAGCCAATGTTGATGATATCAGACGCGCAAATGACATGGGTGTTATCTGCGGCGTTACCACAAACCCCTCACTTATTGCTAAGGAAGGCAGAGATTTCAAGGAAGTAGTAACAGAAATTGCTTCTATTGTTGACGGCCCTATTTCAGCTGAGGTTATTTCCTTACATGCTGACAAAATGGTTGAGGAGGCTATTCCTCTTGCCGCTATTCATAAGAATATCGTTATCAAGCTCCCCATGTGCGAGGAGGGCTTAAAGGCTTGTAAGGAGCTTACAAAAAGAGGCATCAAAACAAATGTTACTCTTATTTTCTCCGCAGCACAGGCTTTACTTGCCGCAAGAGCAGGCGCTACCTTTGTAAGCCCCTTCCTTGGCAGACTTGATGATATAGGCATGGAGGGTATGAACCTTATTGAGGAGATCGTAGATATATTCCAGGCTCAGAATATCCAGACTGAAATTATTGCGGCTTCTATCCGTAATCCTATCCATGTTACAGCTGCCGCAAGACTTGGCTGTGATATTGCAACCGTTCCCATGAATGTTATTCTGCAGATGTTAAAGCACCCCATGACCGATAACGGTATCGAAAGATTCTTAAAGGACTGGGAAGGCTTTACAGCAAAGCAGTAAACATATAAAATTTAATATTTACCCGGAAAGGAAATTGTTATCATGTACAATAATTTAGTTGATACTATCGGATTTCTCAAAGCTCAGGATCCGGATGTAGCTGACGCTATGGACAAGGAGCTGGCAAGACAAAAAAGAAACTTAGAGCTCATCGCCAGCGAAAACATTGTTAGCCCTGCTGTAATGGCTGCTATGGGCAGCGTACTTACAAACAAGTATGCAGAGGGTTATCCCGGCAAGCGTTATTACGGCGGCTGTGAGGACGTTGATATAGTTGAGAATATCGCTATTGAACGTGCCTGCGAGCTTTTCGGCGCAAAGTATGCCAATGTACAGGCACACTCAGGCGCACAGGCTAATACAGCAGTTTATTTCGCATTACTTAATCCCGGCGATACTGTTCTCGGTATGAACCTTGCTCACGGCGGACACCTGACACATGGTTCTCCCGTAAACATTTCGGGTAAATATTTTAACTTTGTTGCTTACGGCCTTGATGATGAAACAGGTATGATAAACTATGATACCGTTTTACAGCTTGCAAAGGAGCATAAGCCAAAGCTCATCGTTGCAGGTGCAAGTGCATATCCCAGAGCAATAGATTTTGAAAAGCTCTCACAGATTGCTAAGGAGGTAGGCGCATATCTTATGGTGGATATGGCTCATATTGCCGGCCTTGTTGCAGGCGGTCAGCATATGTCCCCCGTACCCTATGCGGATGTTGTTACAACCACCACCCACAAGACATTAAGAGGTCCCAGAGGCGGTCTTATCCTTACTAATGATGAGGAGCTTGCAAAGAAGATAAACAAGGCAATATTCCCCGGTATCCAGGGCGGTCCTTTAATGCACGTAATTGCCTCTAAGGCAGTTTGCTTCGGTGAGGCATTAAAGCCCGAATTCAAGGAATATGCAAAGCAGGTGGTAAGCAATGCTTCCGTTCTTGCAAATTCTTTACTTGAAAAGGGCTTCAACCTTGTTTCCGGCGGTACTGATAACCACCTTATGTTAGTTGACCTTCAGCCCTTCAACATTACAGGTAAAGAGCTTGAAAAGAAGCTGGATGAGGTTTACATCACAGTTAATAAGAACGCTATCCCCAACGATCCCCAGAGCCCCTTTATTACAAGCGGTGTTCGTATCGGTACTCCTGCTGTTACCACAAGAGGACTTCGTGAGGATGATATGAAGGTTATTGCAGAATGTATTTATCTTACTGCTACCGATTTTGAAGGTACAAATGCAAAGGTAAGAGAAATGGTTACCGACATCTGCAAGAAGTATCCTCTTTATGAATAAGAACAAGGCGGGTTATAAACCGGTTATAGAAAGGAAAGTTATTTGAAAATGACAACAAAAGCAAGTGAGATATTATTCTCAAACTCCTCAAAGGTGGCACCCTTAGGACTTATTGCCCTTGAAGGTGCAGAGGAGCTTGGCGAAAAAATCAACGGTTATCTTATTGAGTGGTCAAAGGCCGCAGGCTACAACTACGATACATTACTTATCGAAAACGAGTGCCCCAGATTTTCCTCCGGTGACGGTAAGGGTCTTATCAAGAGTACCGTTCGCGGTGATGATATATTCATTATTGTGGATGTGGGAAATTACAGCTGTAAGTATAAGCTGTTCGGCCAGGAAAACTCAATGTCCCCCGACGATCATTTTCAGAATTTAAAGCGTATTATTCAGGCTATCGGCGGTAAGGCTCACAGAATAAATGTAATTATGCCTATCCTTTACGGCGGCAGGCAGCACAGAAGAAATTACCGTGAGTCCCTTGACTGTGCAGTAGCATTACAGGAGCTTGAAAACATGGGCGTATCAAATGTTATCACCTTTGATGCTCATGACCCCAGAGTTTGCAATGCAATTCCTCTTATGGGCTTTGATAATGTTATCCCCACATATCAGGTTTTAAAGGCAATGTTCAATAACGTTACCGACTTAAAGCTGGATAAGGAGCATTTCATGGTAGTAAGCCCCGATGAAGGTGCTATGAACAGAAATATGTACTACGCATCTGTGCTTGGTGTTGATTTAGGTATGTTCTATAAGCGCCGTGACTATTCAAGAATAGTAAACGGCCGCAACCCCATAGTAGCTCACGAGTACCTTGGTAATTCAGTAGAGGGCAAGGATGTATTTATTGCGGATGATATTATTTCCTCCGGTGAATCCATGCTTGATATTGCCATTGAGCTTAAAAAGCGTAAGGCAAAGAGAATTTTTGCTTACGCTACATATCCCATCTTCACAAACGGTCTTGAAAAGTTTGATAAGGCTTATGAAGAGGGTAAGATTGACTATGTATTCGGTACAAACCTTACCTACCGCACTCCCGATTTATTAAAGAGAGAATGGTTCTGCGAGGTTGATGTATCAAAGTATATAGCATATCTTATTGCCGCACTTAACCACGATATGTCCACAAGCAAGGTTATCGATCCCCACTTAAAGATAAGTATGCTTCTGGAAAAGCACAAGAATGACTGATACTTAAGGAGAGCGTAATGCTCTCCTTATAATTTATAGGAAAGAAGGGATAAAATGCCGCTGGCCGACAGAATAAGACCCACCACCTTAGATGAGGTAGTGGGACAAAAGCATATTTTAGCAAAGGGTAAGCCTCTTTATAATATTATAGAAAAGGGCAAAATCCCTAATATGATTTTCTACGGAAGCAGTGGTGTAGGTAAAACCACCGTTGCCAATATCATAGCTAAGAAAACCAATATGAGCCTGAGAAAGCTAAACGGCACAGAATGTTCCACAGCGGATATTAAGGATATAATTTCCGATTTAGGTACACTTGATGCCGCTGATGGTATACTTCTGTTTTTGGACGAAATCCAGTATCTTAATAAAAAGCAGCAGCAGACGCTTCTGCAATATATCGAAAACGGCGATATTACCCTTATAGCCTCCACCACGGAAAATCCCTATTTCTATATCTATTCCGCTATTTTATCCCGTTGCACCGTATTTGAATTTAAGCCCATAACCGCCGATGACACCATTCCTGCAATAAAAAGAGCCTTTTACATAATGATAAAGGAGGAGGGCAGGGAAATGCCCATTGAGGATGGGGTTATAGAGCATATAGCCTATGGTTGCGGCGGAGATGTGAGAAAGGCTGTAAACACAGCAGAGCTTTGCGTAATGGCGGCTGATGATGAAATCACCCTTGAAAATGCCAAATTGCTCACTCAGAAAAGCAGTATGAATTATGACCGTGACGGAGATATGCACTATGATATATTATCCGCCCTTCAGAAATCCATAAGAGGCTCAGATGAAAATGCGGCGCTTCACTATATGGCAAGGCTTATAGCCGCAGGAGATCTTACCTCACTTTGCAGACGACTTCTTGTTATTGCCGCAGAGGATATAGGGCTTGCCTATCCCATGGCAATTCCCATAGTTAAGGCTTGTGTGGATAGCGCCTTACAGCTTGGCCTTCCTGAGGCGAGAATTCCCCTTGCTGATGCGGTGGTGCTTCTTGCTACCTCCCCTAAGTCAAACAGCGCCTATATGGCTATTGCCGCCGCCCTTGATGATGTTAATAACGGCAAAACCGGAGATTTCCCAAGACACCTTCAGAATAAGCATTATGACGGTGAGGGGGCGGCTGTCAAGGGTCAGAATTATCTCTATCCCCATGATTTTCCCAATCATTATGTGGAGCAGCAGTATCTTCCGGATGAGATAAAGGACAGGGTTTATTATCATTTTGGGGACAACAAGCTTGAACAGCAGGCAAAGGCTTATCGTGATATGATAAAGGGGAAGAAGTAGGCTTTTCCTTTTTGAAAAGCTCCCTTATGCCAACTATCAGTATCACTCCTGCAAATAGCTTTCTCAGTATCCCAGTATCCAGCATAAGGGATATACCGCTGCCGCAAAGCACCCCTATAATCCCCGGGATAATATACCGGATAACCGTTTTCTTATCTATCAGCTTATTTTTAATATGGATAACTATTGAAAGTAAGGCGATAGGCAAAAAGAACAGCAGATTTATCCCCTGGGCTATATCCTGCCTTGTATCGGTAAAGGCAGAAAGATAAATAAGAATTATAAAGCCGCCGCCAAGACCCATGGAGGCGGCTGTTCCTGTTAATATTCCTATTATTACATTCATGTGAACATTATCCTGATTGCACCGGCAATTATCATAAGGGCGAATGCCTTTCTCAGCCACTTGCCGGGCATTTTTTTAAGAAGAGCAGTACCTATAACAGCCCCTATAAATCCATAAGGAATATAGTCCATAGCCGCCTTAAAATCAATCCTGTCATTAAGCAGATAGATAACAAAGGTAACAAGGCTTAATATAAATATAAGGGCAACTGAGCTTGCATGGGCCTTTTTTTGCTCAAGTCCGCTTTTTTCAAGGCAGGGAACTGCAATAACCCCGCCTCCCGCTCCGAACAGACCGTTAAGAACACCGCATAAAAATCCGTAAAAATAATCCTTGTATTTTTTCATAGCACCCTTATTTTATACGGAAAAAATATAATTATGCAAATAAAAAAGCCTTACTGCATAAAGCAGTAAGGCTGAATATGTAAGGACCACCTTGCCGTTAGTGTGATGTATAAAACCCGTACATAGCACGGTGGGTAAAATCTCCCGACAGTTTCGTGTTTCCTTTCCTTATCCTTTGCAGGTAAGGGAGGCATGCAGCTCCGCTAGCCGGAGTAGAAATCCCTATTTAATAAGTGTTGGATCCGTAACGATCACACATTCACGCACAAGGCAGTAAATTATTATTCTTCTTCCTCACCGAAAATAACGGAAAATCTTTCAAGGAAAGCAGCACCCACACGATCGTTTTCTTCATCGCTGTCAATGGTAGCAAGGAAGGGCTCGCCGTCCTTCATAACTTCCTTTAAAATTACAAATTCATCTTCGGTTTCGTCACTTTCTTCCTCTGAATAGGGGATAAGTGCATAATAGTTATTACCCTCAAACTCCATACCGTCAATGATCTCAAAGGTTACGGTGTTGCCGTCCTCATCCTCAAGATCAATAAGCTCAGGGGTATATTCTTCATCTAACATTTCAAGTTCTTCAGACATATCAAGTTTCCTTTCGCATTTGGCTAATCTCTGTAATTTCATTGTACACGAATAAGGGAACTTTGTCAAGGGTATTATATGCGATTTTATAATAATTACACATTGAAAATTTTTACAGCAATCCGAAAATACAAAATTTAAGTTATAAACTAACAATTTTCGACTGTCTATTGTGAAAACTGTGTAACTTTAGCTAATTTATATAAATTAATATTGTTCAATTTGTGCAACAATATTTTTAAAATCTGTTGACAAAAGGCTACCCGTATGGTAATATATAATTAAGGAAAGGGAATAAAACAAGAGAAGCCGTAAAACCCAGATGGGTTGTACCGCAAATAAATTCTCAGAGTTTAAGTTCCGGCCCAGACAAAACGAACAGCTTGGTGAATTACATTTGAGCATAATAAAGTGAGTTCGTTTAACTATACACAGTCGGTGTATGTGTATAAATTAAAGTCGAGAAGGAGGCGAGTCCGGTGGGCGAAATTGAAATATCATCCGAATCACAGTCTGTCGAGACTCGTGAAATATAAAGATAGATCAACAGAATACTCAAACGGTACTGATTGACATCCATGCTGATAGGGAGTTACCCGATAAATCAGTCAAGACAGATTGTGAAAACGGATAAACCAAAGAACAGCTACCGAAAGCTTTAACTGAACAGGCGCAGAAAGGTGTATAATCAGAAAAAGAAATAGGTCCCTGTTATATTATCCGCACAAGGTGCGAATAGACCGCAACATTGCGTTTATATAGATCGTTCACGACAATAAAGGCTGGGTGATTGAAATGTATGAAAAGGTTTCAGTCAAGGGCTATATTCAATGATTCGATCAAAGAAACGAGTTTTTGAGATATTAAGGATGTGTTTCAAATGATTTCAGTATATAGTCTAGGACATAAGGTAATGTACAAAATTATTAAAACACAGTGAGGTATGGTCCCATGTACTGAAAACAAATAAGTACACGCTACGTACTTTAAATAAATGGTCAAATGCTGTGAAGATCACAGTTGCATAAGAGCCCGGATGTAATCCGAGGCTGATAAAAGTAAATAATGTACTCCGAGGTCGGGTCTGGCTTCGGAGTATTTTATTTTTTTATAAAATAGTAGTGCAATTTTTTTAAAAGGCTGATAAAATTAAATAATTAACTCCAAGGTCGGGAACGGCTTTGGAGTATTTTATTTTTTTATAAAAAAGTAGTGCAATTTTTTTAAAGAGGCTGATAAAATTAAATAATTAACTCCAAGGTCGGGTCTGGCTTTGGAGTATTTTATTTTTTTTATAAAAAAGTAGTGCAATTTCATATAAAATATGATATAATAACACTGGGTGTGAATTTCTCACACAGATTTTATGGGCTGAAGCAAAAAAGCTCACTGAAACATTAAATTTTTTTAATGTTTTAATACATATATATTTAGTTTTGGGTGATAGGATTGAATTTTAAATTAAATCTGGGTGCATGGTCAAATATTTTTGCTGTACCCTCAGAAGTGGTTGACAAATACATAAAGCTCGCTTCCGGCAACAGTCTGAAGGTATTATTATATATGCTTCGTAATGCGGACAGTTCCCCCGACAGCATGGATATTGCAGATGCCTTGTCCATAAATGAGGATGATGTTTGCGATGCAATTACCTTCTGGTGTGAGATTGGATTGTTTACAAAATCCGAAGAGGGAACAGTAAAGCAAAAGCCGGAATCAAAAGCTGTTATCCATACACAGCCGATAGAGGAATTAAAATCAGACCGGCTTGAGCTTATAAGGGCAACGGCTCTCAGAGATCCTTATTTTTCTCCCGTGGAAATTTCCAAGGAATTAAAGGATAACGAAAAGCTACAGTTTGTATTTAACTGCGCCGAGGCCTGCTTTGGAAAACCCCTTACTTCAAACGAGCAGAACGCAATTATAACCATAGTGAATGAGATAGGGCTTCCTTGTGAGGTTACCTGTATGCTGATACAGTTCGCCAACGGCATAGGCAAGGCAACCCCTAAGTATATGAAGGCCACCGCCATGGATTGGGTTGAAAACGGTATAGTTACCATTGAAAAGGCGGATCAGCGAATTTCTGAATTATATAGCAAAAAAACAGCGGAATCTGACTTAAAAAAGATTTTAGGTATTTCACGCTCCCTTTCTAAAAATGAAAAGGAATATGCCCAAAAATGGTTTAATGAATGGGGTTATTCCTATGAGCTTGTGGCCATAGCCTATGACAGATGTATTGATACCATAGGCAAATATAATGCAAATTATATGAACAGCATAATCGAAAAATGGAAAGAGAAAAATCTCACCACCGAGGAAATGATTCTTGCTGATATAGAATTACATAAAAATCAAAACGAAAAGGAATCCCTGAAGGACTTTCAGAAATCCTCTATTGATAAGGATAAGCTGAACAAAAAATGGTCAGGTGAAAACTGATATAAAGGAGTATAAATATGCATTTTCCTGCGGAATATTATGATAAAGCACACAGCATAATGGATAAAAGAAAGGCGGATAACCTTGCAGAATATTCAAGACGCTATAACGAGGTTACAGAAAAAAGTCAGACAATAGAAAATATCTTAACTGCGCTGTCAAGAACCTCAAGTCTTCTTGTTAAAATAATAACCTCCACCGAAGAGGACAAAAAAGCTGCAGTATTAAAGCTAAGGGATGACAACCTTTTACTCCAGGATGACCTGGCAAAGGAACTTAAAAATAACGGCTTTCCTGAGGATTATCTTGATGATATATACACCTGTAAGCTATGCTATGATACCGGAATTTCAGCTGACGGAACCTATTGCACCTGCTTTAATGATATATTAAAGGATATAGCTTCAAAGGAGCTTAACAAGAGTATTCCCATAAATAATTTTTCCTTTGAAAAATTTGACCTTCAAGTATATAAGGATGAAAAAATAAAAGCCTCCATGACAAAAATCTTTGATTTTTGCAAGGCCTATGCCGATAGCTTTTCACTTGAAAACAATTCTATTTGTATGTGGGGCGGTACCGGACTTGGAAAAACCCATCTTTCCCTTAGTATTGCAAGAAAGGTTATTGAAAAGGGATACTTTGTTATATATGGCTCTGTGCCGGATCTTATATTTAAAATTCAGAATGAAAATTTCGGCAGAGATAAGGATGGGGATACCCTTTCAGCCTTAAAGGAATGTGACCTTCTTATTCTTGATGATTTAGGTACAGAAAATAAAAGCGAATATAATTCCTCCCTTATCTATCAGATAATAAATTCCCGCATAAACACAAGAAAGCCTACAATAATAAGCACCAACTTATCAGTAAGCGGTCTTACAGACAGATATACAGAAAGAGTAGTGTCAAGGCTTTCCACCATGAACATACTTGCCTTTAAAGGAAATGATTACAGACAGCTTTAAAAAGGATGTGATAAGCCTTGAAGTTTAAAAGAATAATAGCTCTGTCCCTGTCTGCTGTAATGCTTATAAGCTCAATTACAGCCTGCAATACACAAAATATCCCGGATGATCCTTCATCCGTTTTTGTGGATATAAAATCCGAAAGTGAGATTTTATACAATGCAGAGGGAAAGCTCACGGTAAATCTCTTTACCGAAAATGAAATTATAAGCGATGATATTACACCGCAGAATATAACCATTATGTACGGCAAGCTAAACCGAAATGTACTTACGGATATTGATGCCCAGAATAAAATTGAATTAAATGATGAGGAATTTAAAACCATTATTTTAAAGCCGGACAGCGTTACTAAAACAGGGGAGCAATCTCTTACAGTGAGCTTTACCGACAGGAATTTTCTCAGTAACAAGCCGGATGAATATGTATTTATCCTGGACGAAAATTCAAACAGCGCAAATAAGCATCTTTGCTGTAATGCCAAGGTAACCTACCCCACCTGTTCGGTAGTATCGGATACCACCTCCATTATGGCAGGCACAAGAAATGTAAATCTTACCCTTACTTTGGATAAGGGGGTATTTTCCGACGATATTTCAATAGATGACCTTACCTTATCCGACGGCCTTAAGGACTGTACCATTACCAAAGCGGAAAAGAAAAGCGATAATGTACTTGGTGTAACATTATCCTGCCCGGAAACTATTAAAGCTCAAAACGGATTTATAACAGTAAAAGGCGACTCCTTATCTGAATCCGCCTTTGATATTTCCACCGCAATAAGGGTAATATCTCCCTTTGTTACCTTTGATATGGATGAATTTGAGGCAACAGATAATTTCTCCAGAATAAAGCTTACCTTAAACGATTGTACCTTTAACGACAGCGTTTCCAAGGACAGCTTCAGCTGTGATAATGAAAATATAGAGATAAGCCGATTTGATAAAACAAGTCAGAATGAGGGTACTCTCTATCTTTCCTTTGATATGGAATCAGTTGAAGAGGCGGTGGAGCAGTTAGAAAGCTCTTCCTTTACCTTAAGCAATTCCGGACTTAATATAAATAATTCCCTTAGCTTTGAAATTACCCCCTATAAGCCCCATGTAAGCGCCTGCGTTACCGGCATTACAGAGGAAGGTGGAGATTTTAAGGTAACTGCCTGCTTAACTGTTGTTTACGGCAGCTTTAATTCAGTAAGTAAAAACAGCTTTGTTTTCGGTGGGGATTATTCCAAGGCGGAGATAAAATCCATAACCTCTGAGGATAACAAGATAAATATTACCTTTGTTATCCCTAAAACCTCATCGGTCGAAACAGCGCAATTAAACGGCACTATTGCATTAAGAAAAGAATGTGTCACCTCAAAATGGGGGGAATATACAGTTATAAATTCCTTCCCGGTTTATTTTAATTATGCAGATGAAAATGTTTCCCTTGAGGGCGCTGATTTTGACTATCAACAGCTTATAGACGCCTATTCTGTATTATATGAATATGCCATGTCAAATTCGGTAAAGGAACCTTCGGATATAGTTTCCCTTATGGAATATCAAGGCAGTAAGGGTAAATTTGATATAATCAGTAAAGGGGTATTCAGTAACAAAAAATACCTTCAGAAGATAAATACCTATCTTTCAGATACCATAAACAGCGCCTCATCAAGGGGCGGTAGTTCTAAAGTGGTTACTGAATTTTTAAATCAGTATCTTTCCGAGGTAAATGTACTTTCAATGGTTTCAAGTGAATCCGTTGCTGATATAAATCAGCTCTACAGCCTTATTAAAAAGCTGGAAACCACCACATACCCCCAGGAAAATGAGATACTGAACAGCGATATTTCTTCACTTTCAAATGAAATAATTTCTTCATATAAGCATAATCTATACGGCAAAAGCATTACCGAAATGAGAGAAATTATTTCAGACGGATTTTATGATACCGGCATCGCAATTCTTGCCTTTGACAGACTGGTAGACAGATTGTTTAACTGGTCCGCCCAGTCCTATGAGCTTAAAATTTTATTCAGATATTATGTGGCTACCGCTATCTTTAATTCCTCGCTTTTAGAAATATACGCAAGGGAGTTTTCTTTAAGAGAAGGGCAGACAAGTGATCCTATTTCTCTTGTACGACCTTTAACACTTGAAGCTACCATTATAGAAAAGCCTGTAAACACAGGAAACGGCGTATATTCCAACATAATAGGCAAGGAGCTTAAAATAGGAAGTGCTCATACCCGTTCAGATACCATAAGCCAGAGCATATTATCCACGAATGAATTAAATCAGATAATAGCCAATTCAAGAGCGAATACTTTACTTGATGAGCTTGCTTTTGTGGGATATGATATGACTAAGGTAAGATACCTTATCTGCCGTGATTCTCCTATAAACAGCGAAACCACAAGCGCATATATAAAGCAGGGAAATGAGTATATAAAAACCTATACAGTCACCACAAAGGCAACTGTATATGACCTTTATACCTCCTCCTATGTAAATGATTTTGAATATTATAACGTTACCTTCAATTACCCCTTATCAAAAACAGGGGAGCTTGATATAACGGTTAAAAAGCTTATAGGAGTTTATACCCTTGAATAAAAATAAGGTGCAGTAATACTGCACCTTATTTTTTATGAATATAAAGAAAGACAGCATAAAGCTTTATACTTTATGCTGCCTTATTTTTATTTATGAGTTTTTCTGCGGTGGTAGATGTTTATCCATAATAATACTATGGTAGCACCTGTAAGTGAAAGTAATGCAAGTTTAAAGAGCATATCCTGATCAGAATATCCTGTATTCGGTGAATCCGTGGGAGGTGTATCAGTACCTGTGGTTTCCGTCGGAACTGAAGTTTCGGGCGGAGTCAGAGAGGTGTCTGAATCTGTGGATTCATCGGGGGTATCAGGCTTTGGAGTTGAATTTGGAACATCTGATGTTGTTTCACTTGGAGTTGTGGGCTCAGGAGTTGAATCCGGAACATCTGATGTTGTTTCACTCGGAGTTGTAGGCTCGGGAGTGGATTCTGACTCGCTTGTGGTGATTTCAGGGGGTGTATAGGTGTTAGTTACATCAACTGTTTTATCCCCTGTAAGCAATTCCTCATTTACAAGGATACATTCTTCACCGTTTATTGTGCCGGTAGCCCCATCAACGCTTGCCGTGAAATTGCTTGCTGTTTTTTCCTTGATAGTATACTTAGTACCAACAGGGAGATTTTCAATTACAAAGGAATCCCCATCGCTCATCTTAAAGCTAATTGTAGCCTTGCCCAGTTCATCCCAAGTAAAATTATGTGTTGTAGTACCATTAGCAGAGGTTACAACAGCTAAAGTGGGCATGATGTAATGAGTATCGTTTACAAATTCAAGCTCTAATGTGAAATCAAATTGAGTCTGAGCTGAAGCTAAGGGAGTACCCTCAACCACCTTGTTTACTTCAAGTGTTCCTGTATCAAGGATTTTATTTGTAAATCCGATAGTAGTCTGAGTTTTATCTGTACCATCTAAAATTTCAGTAGACTTGGAAGTAACAATACCGGAAACAGAATTTCTGCTAATAATTGTTACAGCTTCATCTCCTGCTGTTGTTACATCCGGAAGATAGCCTGCTACTTCAGTTTCTGTAATGCTATACTTTGTGTTCACAGGAAGATCATTTATATACAATGTCTCTTTGTGACTTAAATTAACAGATAAATCAGCCTTGCGTTCTACCCAGGGGATTAAATAATTAGTAATAGTTTTGCTGTCGGCAGAATGAACCTTTAAATATTTCCGGTAACGGGTAAATTTCATCAGTACCGGTGGCATCAAGAGTAACAGTAAAGATGAAATCCTCATTATTTTCCGTAGCCTCTGTGCCGTCATTTTCGATTACTGTCTTAGTAACTATAATATCGCCAAAGGAGGTGAAATTGTAGGTATTAGTAACATTAACAGTTTTATCTTCGGAAAGCTCACCTGTGCTTACCGGTACAAATATTTCGCCGCCGGGTGTTCCCACAACACCATCAACGCTGGAGGTAAAATCATTTACCGCCTTTTCATTTACGGTATATGTAGTACCTACAGGGATATTGCCGATTGTGAATTCTTCTCCGTCGGAAATAGTAGCTGTAACAGTAGCCACATAAATAGTTCCGGCAGGGTCTTTAAGTGTCCAGCCTTCGGTAGCACCATTAGTTACCGAAAGGGCAGGGAGCAGGTAATTTTCAGCGTTATCAAATTCCAGCTCTACTGTAAAATCAAAGCTGTTTTCCATTCCCGCTTCAGGAGTGCCATCCACAACCTTATTTACAGTAAGACTACCTGTGGTAAGAAGGTTATTTGTAAAATCAACAGAGGTATCGGTCTTGTCTGCACCGTCAGTTATGCCGCCGTTAATTACATCGTTACGGGTATTAGTTACAGTACCTGTAGCCTTGTAATCATTTATAGCTTCTTGTGTGCCATCAGCCTTTGTAATTACTATTCCGGGATAATATCCGATAATCTCATCTTCTGTAATAGTGTACTCAGTACCAACAGGGAGATTTTCAAAAAGTAAGGATTCTCCGTTCTTTAATGTAAATTTAATAGTAGTACTTCCTGCTGCGTCCCAGGAAATAGTATGAACTGTTTTTTGTGTTCCGTCAGCCGCTTTAATAACAGCTTCTGAGGGAAGTGTAACAGCTACATTATCTGTATGGGCATTTCCCAGTGTGTTATTAGTTGTAAGAGGAGCAGTCAGAGTTAAGGTAAAGGAGAATATTTCGTCACTGCCTGAAACTATATTTCCCTTATCATCCTTTACAGTCTTAGTAACCTTAAGACTGCCGAGAGTGGGGTTAGTATAGCGGACTGTAACTGTATTTGAAAACAGACTTGTAATATCAGTTATGCCAAGATCGGTAACTGAGCCCTGGGCAGAACCTACTACCACCGAGGCAAAAGGATCTTCAGGGGCTATATACTGCTGTATTGTAAGTCTGCCTATGCCGGAAAGTCTGCCAAAGGAAACTGAGTCTAAAGAGGGAATATTGCCCTCAGTAGCTTGTCCTTCACCAACAGGGTTAAGAGTTAAAGGACCGTAATCTATACGCTTATTTTCATGTCTATAACAGAACAAATAACCGATACACCGTCATTTACAGTTCCTGCTTCCGCATAAACACCATTCGGATAACCGTCAAGGTCAATGTGAAAAGGATCCTGCTTAGTATCCTTTTCATGGATAAGAGTTACCGTTTTATTTACCTGGTATTCATCGGGGGCGGATACTTCAATCAGATAGTAGTGTCCGGCAGGAATTTTTCTGAAGCTGACCGAACCACGGCGAGTTATCTGAGTGCCGTCCGGCGCAGGATCATCCTTAAGAAAACCTGTGGTTGCAGTAACTACTAAAGGTGTTTCATTTGTATATACTGTTGCTAAAGAATTGTTATTGTATGTTTCGCCTACCAGATTCTTTAAAAAGCTATACGCAGGTATTGCTTTTTCGTCAGTTATAAGATTATTTGCTAACAGCTTATCCCTGCTTATAAGTGCAAATACTGCGCCGTCAACCGGCATATTGCTATCATCCAGCTTCTGAGTATAAAGCCTGTTTTCAAAGTTAGGAATATAAACACGGCTGGAAATAACTCGGTTAAATGCGTTTGCGGTTTCAATATCTACAAGCTGAGGCTCAGTGTTTCCGCTATTAGAAACATAAAACAGTCGGCAGGAGTAGGTGGCTTCGGTAGCATTCTGCGTAATGTGGTAATATTTGCTTACATCACCCGGAAGGTCCTCATAAGTAACCATATAGTTACCCGGGTCAGCAGGGTTTACCTTAGCAGGGGACAGGTTCTCAATAGCCTCCGCCACAGATTCCGCAAGCTTATATGTAGGACCTGCATCTGTGTCTATGCGTTTAATAGGCTCCCATATTTTGGTAGTATCAAGATCAATAAGACGGCCGGGAACAAGGTAAAATTTACCATTCTTAACGTTTGCGGTATCTGTTGTACCATCCAATGGTATATTTGCATTTACACCGAATGCCGGTATAAGTACCGTTGTGGTAACTCTTGCATAGGCACCGGTTTCTTCCCAGTTATCAGCAAGAAGGAATATATCCTTACTGCTGCCTATACAGAATTTCAGCTTCACATCACCTGCGGAACGGTAACCCGGCAGGTGGTTTTTCTCTCTTAATAAAAGTCGGAACGGAGAATTTAGTATATCATTCTGTGTAGGTATATTGGAACTAAATGTAGGAAGAAAATACTTAGAGTAAACATTTTCAACTGTAAGTAAGTTACCATCTACATCATTGAATATATACTGACCGTTTTGTTAGTAGTGCCGGAAGAGATAAACTCATCTTCTGCCTCTATTTCACCATTACCGTTTACATCTGCATAAAGATCAAACTCAACGCCGGAAATAGGATTACCCTCCTGGTCTACCTTTATAACGGAGTTTGGCTGAATGGTGGTGGTATTGAATTCCAGTCTCATGTTGGATTCATTGTTACCACGTTCAAGATAGAACATTTTAAGTGTATGCTCACCGGGTTCTAAAGTAGTCATTCCGGATCCGGCACCATACATAAGCTCGCCGAGATTTGATTTTTTAAGCACTACATTTGTTGCTGTGCACCATGTAGTAACATTTCCGGTAGAAAAGTCTATTGAAAGGCTCATGGTATCATGGACACCGCCGAGATCCGCCGCTAACTTTCCGTCAATAAATATCCATACGTCATCGTCACCGGTAAACTCAAACACCATGGGATCTGTTAAGTCCGGGGTAATATATCCGCCGTACTGCATATATATCTTAGTTTCAAGAGTAAGACCGAAGTAGTGATTAAGATCCCCGTCAAAAATGATTTTTCATTAGTTGCGTGATCAGTGCTAAGGTCGGATTTAATCTGCGCGTTTACCTCTTTCATTACAGCACCGGCAGCAGTTAAAGGGAAAAATCCTCATGTATGTTGATGGTTTATATATGCAGATTCAATCGGAGCATCATAAAGGAAAAACTGATTTGTGCCGCTTCCAAGATAATCAGGATAGCGAGCAGCGTAATTCTGTTCACTATCATAATAATATCTTTTTTTGGCTGAATCATAACGAAGAAGACTCTTGGCATCGGTGTAGACTGCTCTGCCATCAATATTTGTTAAATCAGGATCAAAAAGATAGGCAAGGGAAGTGCCGCCTGTCGCTTTGTCGGATTCGTTACTGTATACATCTGACAGCACCGGATAGCCATTTACAAGCTCACTTCTTACAATACCGGGAAGATAAGCACCCAGAGCCCATTTATTAAGATTACAAGTAGTGCCGGCAGGTAAGCTGTCCGGGCTTCCTAAGGATAAATTTTTTGTAGCGACTTTTTTTAAATCTAAACGATTTCCCTTGAAAGGCTTTTTTCGCTTTTTAAGTTATTTCGTAGATTCATTTATTTTCTCCTCCATTTGATTTGTAGTACAGGATGCCCTTTATATATGTACTGACATTCCTTATATTCACTGCAAAATAAGTCGTGCAAAAATTATATTTATAACATTATAAATAATTTTTATAATACTTAATATATCAAAGAATATTTATCATGATTATTTACAAAAAGGTTATGCTTTAAATTTTTAAGCAAAAAATAAAAAGGCGTATTGAAGGTAGATGATTTTACTTTACCCCCGAATACCCCTTTTTAGTTCAATGCCTTTTTTAAATAAATTATTCAGCCTTTGCCTCTGAAGCTTCCTCAACAGCTTCTTCTACAACAGATTCAACTGCTTCAACTACATCCTTAACAGAGTCCTCAGCTTCTTCAGCATTTTCCTTGAGGGCGTCAAGAACTTCGTCATCCTCATCGAAGAATGTATCATAGTCATCATAATCAACATCATCTGTCATGAATTCATCGTATTCTTCGTATTCAGCTTCCTTTTCAGCTTTCTTCTTGAGAACTAAACCAACTGCTGCAACAGCACCTAAAACTGCAAGTACAGCAATAGCAATAGTAGCAAAAACTTTCATTATTTACCTCTTTCCGGTGAATTTTGCACCAAAATTTATTACTGTTATTATACACCTATTATCATAGGAATTCAAGATATTTACTTATATTTTTAGCATATTACACAAAATTTTATAAATTTTCTGTTATATTCATCAAAATGGCAAGGGCGGCTACAGGAGCAGTTTCACATCTTAAAATTCTCTCCCCTAAATGGGCAACAAAAAATCCCTTGCTGATAGCATAATCCACCTCGGATTTTTCAAAGCCTCCCTCACTGCCTATAAATACAGCGTATTTCTTAGCCTTAGTGTCCACTTCCTTTAAAGGCCTGCCGTCACATTCATAAAAAATAATACCCACAGTATCATTATCAAGGCTGTCAACAGCGGCTTTAAAATCAGTAAAGGGCTTTACCGCAGGAATTACACCTCTGCCGCATTGTTTTGCCGCTTCGTAGGTTATTCTGTTAAGTCTTTCAAGCTTTTTATCACAGCTTTTGCTGTCCGGCCGTGATACACACCTTTTTGATATAAAGGGAACCACCGCCACAGCTCCAAGCTCGGTAGCCTTTTGCACGATAAAATCCAGCTTATCGCTTTTAGGTACCGCCTGATAAAGAGTGACCTCTATATCAGGCTCAGCGCCGTTAGGCCTTTTATCAAGTATGCTGAATAAAGCGTAATTTTTATCCGCATTATCAAGACTGCACAGGTAATCTGTACCCTGCTTATCACATATTATAGCCTTTTCTCCGGGTTTCATACGCAAAACAGAAAAAATATGCTTTGCGTCATCTCCGGTTATTGCTATTTTTTCATCAATGTTATCACAGAAAAATCTGGGATAACGCCAACGTTCAAGCTCTTCCATACACACCTCTTATGATGAGTAGCATTTTGAAAATAATTCATCCACCATTTTCTTTATGCCCTTGTTTTCAGGCTTTGAAAGGGTGGGGTCATCCTTTATAAGCTCCTCTGCACATTCATTGGTTAAAGAAAGCAGGGGAGTATCAGCATAAATATCAGCGATTTTAAGGGTAGGCAAACCGTGTTGTCTGTTTCCGAAAAAGTCACCGGGACCCCTTAATTTAAGATCCTCATTTGCTATAACAAAGCCGTCTGAGGAATTTTTCATTATCTCCATACGCTGAACTGTATAGTCATTTTTATTGTCGGTAACCAATATACAATGGGATTGCTCCTTGCCTCTGCCTACACGACCTCTTAACTGATGAAGCTGGGATAAACCGAACTGCTCCGCATTTTCGATTATCATAACCACCGCATTGGGAACATCCACACCAACCTCAATTACAGTAGTGGAAACAAGCACCTTAATTTCATTATTCTTAAATGCCTGCATAACCTTGTCCTTTTCGGCCTGCTTCATTTTTCCGTGAAGAAGTCCGATAGGTACATCCCTAAGACAGGTATTTAATAAATCCTCTGCATATTTTGTGGCGTAGGCCTTTTCGCTGACACCCTCCTCAATAAGGGGGCAGACGATATATGCCTGAAAGCCGTTATTCACATACTTAAGTATAAACTTATACAGCCTTTCTCTGAATGAGGTATCCACCGCATAGGTTTTTACCGGAAGCCTTCCGGCAGGCATTTCATCAAGTATTGATATATCCAGATCCCCGTAAATAATCATACCGAGAGTACGGGGAATAGGTGTAGCTGACATAACAAGAATATGGGGATTGTTGCCCTTATCCGATAAAGCCGCCCTTTGTTCAACTCCGAAGCGGTGCTGTTCATCGGTTATAACAAGGCTTAGATTAAGAAACTCAGTATCCTTTTGAATTAGAGCCTGTGTTCCTACCACCACATCTACAAGACCATCGGCAATCATGGAACGAGCCTTTCTTTTCTGTGCCGCAGTAAGTGAGCCGGTAAGAAGCTCTATTTTAAGTCCGAGGGGCTCTAAAAATCCGCATAGGGTGTTATAGTGCTGTTTAGCAAGAATTTCCGTAGGTGCCATAAGGGTGGACTGAGTACCGTTCAGGTATGCGTAATAGCAAAGCGCCGCCGCCACAGCTGTTTTACCTGAGCCCACATCCCCCTGAAGCAGTCTGTTCATGGGGGTATTTCCCTGCATATCATTAATACATTCATTTATCGAACGAAGCTGTGCCCCGGTAAGAGAAAAGGGCAGGGAGGAGTAAAAGCCTGTCATGTCCTTATTTTCCATTTTACAGCCGGTGTAGGTAACATTTCTTGCCTTCAGCATTTTAAGACCCAACTGCAAGGAGAATAATTCCCTGAAGGAAAGGCTTCTTTTTGCGCTGTCATAATTTTCCTTTGATGCCGGGAAATGAATATTTCTTATTGCCGCTTCAAAGGGCATCAGCTTATATTTATCAAGAATCCAAGCAGGCAATTCATCCCCGAAGCTGAACTTATCAATGGCGGATTTTATGCAGTTTGAAAGAATATTGTTAGAAATACCGGTGGTAAGGTGGTATCTGGGCTTTATCTTTGCAGGGTCACTTTCGGATATAAATATAGGGGAATTCATTTCCCGTCTTAAATATGTGCCGGTTATCTTTCCGTAAAAGTGGTAGGTCATACCAAGCTTCAGCTGAGTAAAATTGTACTCGCTGTTGAAAAAGGTAATAAGCACATCATCCGTATCATCCGACACCATAAGCTTAAACACATGAATTCTGCCGAAATATGGTGCATACTTATGGGTGACTTTTGCCTTGATAACATACCATTCCTCAAGGTCGGTCATTGATATATCGGTAATATCGGTAAAATCTATATGCCCCCTGGGGTAGTGGGTAACAAGGTCCATAGCTGAATAAATGCCCAGCTTATTAAGGAGCTGGGCACGCTTAGGACCTACACCCTTTACATATTCCACCGAATATTCCTTTGGGTTTAAGTTTTCATTCATATTATTCAACCGAAATAAGATAGTAATATACAGGCTGTCCGCCGTTTACAAGCACGATCTCAATTTCATCATTTATCTTTGCTCTTAATGCCTCATAGGCCTTCTGAGCGTCATCCTCCGTAACATCACTTCCGTAAATAACGGTAATGTATGAGGAATTGCCCTTTATCAGCTTTTTTGTGAGCTTTATAAGGGATTTTGTAATATCCTTTTCCACAAAGGCGAGCTTGCCGTTTTCCATGGCAAGAATTTCACCCTTCTTTATCTGCTTGCCCTCAAAATCGCTGTCACGGACAGCAAAGGTAATAGAGCCGGACTGAACTCTGTCAATGGCCTCAGTCATAATTACCGCATTTTCCTTAGCATCAGAGGAAGAATCAAATGCCAGCATTGCGGAAATGCCCTGGGGAATTGTTCTTGTCTGCAATACGCATACATCTCTGTCGGTGGTAAGATTTACCGCCTGTTCAGCCGCCATAATAATGTTCTTATTATTGGGAAGAACAAATACAGTCTTAGCAGGAGTAGCATTTATAGCCTCCAGAATATCCTCTGTGGAGGGATTCATTGTCTGACCGCCTCTTACAATAACATCTGCCCCCAGATCCTTGAATAATTCCTCAAGACCTGCGCCGGAGGTTACAGTAACAAAGCCAAAGTCCTTTTCCGGCTTTACGGGAGCCAGCTTCTGCTTTTTCTGCATTTCTGCCTTCTGGGCAGCACCCTTGTGCTGTTCCTTCATATTCTCGATTTTGAGATTTATAAGAGAACCGAATAAGATACCCTCCTCAAGCGCCTTACCGGGATGCTCTGTATGAACATGAACCTTGATAATAGTGTCATCATCAACAACAACTACACAGTCGCCAATGGATTCAAGGAAGGCTCTGAGCTTCATTGAGTCAGCATTAACATCCTTCTTTACTACTATAAATTCAGTACAGTAGGTAAATTCAATATCTGTTTCAAAAGTACCTGCCGCATTGGTAACAACACCTGTGGTTTGTATTTCCTCAGTCTGACTTGCTATCATAACTCCGTCACAGATAACAGATGCCATACCGGAAAGGATAACATAATAACCCATACCCCCTGCATCAACAACGCCTGCCTTTTTAAGTACAGGAAGCATTTCCGGGGTTTTATCAAGGGTTTCCTTAGCAGTTTTGCAAAGCAGTGAAAACATCTCCTCAAAGCTTTCGCAGTTAGCTTCGCTTACAGTTTCGCTTGCTACTCTGGCAACTGTAAGAACAGTACCCTCTGTGGGCTTCATAACTGACTTATAAGCCGCTTCAACACCAAGTCTTAATGCCTCGCAATAGTCACTTACAGTAGCCTCTGTTTTTCCTGCAAGACCCTTAGAAAGTCCTCTGAATAAAAGTGAGAGAATAACTCCTGAGTTACCTCTGGCACCGCGAAGACAGGCTGATGCAACTGTGCTTGCCACCGCATCAACAGTAACGCTGTCATTCATCATTGTAAGCTCAGCCAGAGCATTTTTTATGGTCATGGACATATTTGTACCTGTATCACCGTCAGGAACAGGGAATACGTTCAGCTCATCAACACTTTCTCTCTTATTGCAAATATTGTTCGCTCCTGAGATAATAGCATCTCTGAGCATCTTACCGGTTAAATCCAACTTAATCTTCTCCTCACATTTTATACTTTAACAGAGTCAACATAAACATGGACCTTGTCAACCTTTAAATCAGTTTCTTCCTCAACCACATAAGCAACCTTATGGATAATGCTCTTGATGATAGTGGCTACATTAACACCGTACATAACCGAAATATGAAGCTCGATATTAAGCATACCATTCTTATATTTAACAATTACGCCCTTTTCATTCATTGTGGTTTTTTCAACCAGCTTCTTAACAGCCGGTATGGGAAGCTTTTCTAAAAAAGTCTGCTTAGCATCCGACGCTGTCATCTCAACTACGCCAAAGCACTTTGTTACAGTACCTCCTATAAGGGAGTAGAAAAACTGCTTTGAATAGGTAACCGTTCCGAGATGATTGGTAATATCTATCATATAAATTCCTCCTTTGCAGAAAATAGCTCTATACCATAGCCGCATGGCCTGCATATAAAGCTGTCATATTCTAAAACAGCCCTTGCATTTTCGGCTGCTTTATAATCATTAAAAATACCGTATATAACACTTCCGCTGCCGGTCATAAGGGAATCAACCCCACCGGCATTTTTAAGCTGACGGCATATTTTATATATCCGTTCATCATTATATAAAACCATGAACGAATTATAAAAATTACCCACAGCCGAAAGTATTCCGTCCCTTTCAATTAAAGAAACAAGGGCAGATAGCTTATTATAAGGCTTTACCGGGCTTTTATCATAAAGCTGATATGCTTCCTTTGTGGATAGCTTAAAGCCGGGCTTTATGCAAAGAAAAACCGTATTATCATCCTTTGCCTTTATTCTTTCAGGCATTTTACCGTAATCGCTTACAAGAGTACCTCCCATTATGCAAAGGGGAGTATCCGCCCCGATTTTCTCGGATAAAAGAAGCAATTCATTTTTTTCTATTGCATATCCGGATATATTATTTAAAGCGCAAAGCACCGCCCCGCCGTCAACCGAGGAGCCACCCATACCGCCCATTATGGGAATATTCTTTTCGATATGGATTTTACAGCTGTAAATAATACCCGTATATTCACAAAACAGCCTTGCCGCTTTATATGCAATATTACTTTCATCCGTTGGCAGGGTAGTGTCATTACAGGTTATTTCACAGGAAAATTCTTCTGATTTCTCTGCACTTACTGTAACAATATCCGCTATATCCACACTTTGAGTAAGATTATCAAGGGAATGATAACCGTTTTCAAGGGTAGAAGTAATATCAAGATATAAATTCAGTTTCCCGTAGGCCTTGACTTTTACCGTCATTTGCCAAGTTCCTTTAAAAATTCTTCCATACGGTTAAGGGCTGTCTTGATATGGTCAAGAGAATAAGCATAGGAAATTCTTATAAATCCCTCGCCGCTTTCACCAAAGGCATCACCGGGTACAACCGCAACCTTCTTTTCCTGGATAAGTCTTTCACAGAATTCCTGAGATGAAAGGCCTGTAGTCTTAATAGAGGGGAATACATAGAATGCCCCCTCCGGCTCAAAGCATTCAAGACCTAAATCACGAAGTCCCTTTACTATATATCTTCTGCGCATATCATACTCATTACGCATGGTTTCAATGTCCTTTTCACAGTCGGTAAGGGCTCTTACTGCCGCATACTGGCTCATGGTGGGGGAACACATTATAGAATACTGATGTATCTTTAACATCTGGGTAATAACAGGCTCAGGACCTGCCGCAAAGCCAAGTCGCCAGCCGGTCATGGAAAATGCCTTTGAAAAGCCGTTGATTAAGATTGTTCTTTCCTGCATACCCTCCATCTGAGCAATAGAAACATGACGCTCATCTCCGTATGTAAGCTCTGCGTATATTTCATCGGAAATAACCATTATATCGGTATTTCTAAGCACATCTGCCAGCTTTTCAAGATCCCTTCTGCGCATTACCGCACCTGTGGGATTGTTGGGGTAGGGAAGAATTATCGCCTTTGTTTTAGGGGTAATATGCTTCAATATTTCATCGGGAGTGATGATAAAGCCGTTTTCGGCTGTTGTTTCAATAATCACCGGAACACCGTTTGCAAGTGTTACAATAGGGGCATAGCATACAAAGCTGGGCTGCGGAATAAGCACCTCATCCCCGGTATCTACTATTGCTCTTACAGCGATATCAATAGCCTCACTGCCGCCTACCGTTACAAGCACCTGGTGAGCCCCGTCATATTCAAGACCGGTACGGCTTTTTATATAATCAGTAATAGCAGTACGCAGCTCCATAAGACCTGCATTTGCCGTATATGTAGTTTTACCCTTTTCAAGAGTTCTTATAGCTTCCTTTCTGATAGCCCAGGGGGTATTAAAATCAGGCTCGCCTACAGAAAGGGAAATAACGTCCTTGATACTTGCAGCTATATCGAAAAATTTTCTTATGCCGGAAAACTGAAGCTGCTGTACTTTATTGGACAATACCTTTTCATAATCCATCACGGAGAAACCAAAGTCCTTTCATCTGTATTCTTGATAAACATCTTATCCTTCTCCTTATATCTGCGAAGGATAAAGTGGGTAGTTGTGCTTAAAACACCGTTAAGGGGAGCTAATCTGTCGGATACGAATAATGCCACATCACGAAGATTTGTACCCTTTACGGTAACCGCAAGATCATAACCGCCACTCATAAGATATACAGCGGCAACCTCAGGGTACTGGGCAATAACCGCCGCCACATCATCATAGCCGCAGTTTACCTCAGGGGATACTCTGACCTCAATAAAGGCACTTACTGAATTTCTGTCATATTCTTCCTCGTTGATAATGGCAGTATAGCCTATAATCATACCGCTTTCCTCAAGCTCCTTTATGATTTCCGCGACTTCGGCGGCTGATATATCAAGCATGGCGGCAAGCTGCTCGTTGCTCATGCGGGCGTTCTGTCTTAAAATGTTGACAAGCTGATCCTTCTTAGTCATAGTAATAACTCCTTTTCGCTTAAATTTTTATAAAAACAGGATTACGCTTTTTGAAAAACGTAAGCTCGTTAAAGCCTATTTCCTTGGCAAGGCTTATACACTCTGTAACACCCTTGCCTAAATCCACGGTTCTGTGGGCATCTGAGCCTATGGTGAGGATTTTTCCTCCCATTTGCTTATACATATTTATGTAATAAGCATCAGGGAAGGGGGTACCTATCTTTTGTCTTAATCCGCTGGAATTTATTTCGATACCCTTATCCTGCTTTATAAGCTGTCGGAATATCTCCTTGATAGTGCTTTCATAGGGCTTCATATCAATATCCATATTATAATCTCCCTTAATATAACGCAAGGGGTATGTAATATGTCCCATAACATCAAATTTAGCCCACTTAGCCATTTCAAGAAGCTCCTCATAGTAAAGCTTTAAAAGATCGGGGGCTGAAACCTCATTATAGTCAAGCTCATAAAAATCCTTATAGCCGTTGCACATATGAAGTGAGCCTATGATAAAATCATAGTTATAGGTGGAAAGCACCCTGTTTGTAAGCTCCATATTCTGTAGGGGCTGACCTAACTCAACCCCGTAGCTCATATCTATTTTATCAGCGTATTTTTCCTTAAGTAAGGGGCATATTTCGGATGCCTTTCTTACAGGCTCCTCATAGGGGTATTCATCCTCATAAAAAAGATTTATCTCACAATGATCAGTAAGGGCATAATGCTCAATACCAAGCTCAATGGCCCTTTGTACCATTTCCTCCGGTGGATTGTCTCCGTCAGGAGAAAGGTTTGAGTGATTGTGGCAATCCATTATAATTCTCTGTGTCATTTAGGTCCCTCTTTTGTTCGGGGCATACCGCCCGAGTCTATTATTAGTTCCATTCTATCACATTTTTATGCATTTGTCTATAAAAACAGCTAATTTTTTTAAATTTTCCTGACAGATAAATGAAACAGGCCGGTTTTTCCTTATTATAAAAAGAAATTAAGAAATTATAAAATTTTTAAATTTTTTAAAAAATACTTTTGACTTTTTTAAAAAAAAGGTGTATAATGTTTTAGAAATCTTTAAAAAGGACGGTTTTATACTATGAGAGCAGTTGTTGCAGTTATCGGTAAGGATACCGTAGGTATTTTAGCAAAGGTCAGCACTATCTGTGCTGAGTGTAATGCAAATGTTATGGATGTTACCCAGACTATTATGCAGGACTTATTCGCTATGACCATGCTTATTGATATTACAAATTGCAGTGAGGAATATAATGTACTTGCTGACAGACTTAAGGTTTGCGGTGATGAAATGGGTCTTCAGATCCATGTTATGCATGAGGATATATTCAACTCAATGCACACAATATAAACCATAAGTACAGGAGACATTGAAATGTTTAATTCTAAGGATATTCTTGAAACCATTAAGATGATCCAGGAGGAGAACCTTGATATCCGTACAATTACCATGGGTATTTCTCTTCTTGATTGTATCGACAGCGATATAGACAGATCCTGCGATAAGATTTATGAAAAGATGATGAGAGTAGCTGAACACCATGTAGAAACCGGCGAAATCATTGAAAAAAGATATGGTATTCCTATTATAAACAAGAGATTATCAGTTACCCCCATTTCCATGCTTGCGGCAGCGGCAAAGGGTGACCCTGTTAAATTCGCAAGAACTCTCCAGAGAGTAGCGGAGGGCATAGGGGTAAACTACATAGGCGGTTATTCTGCCCTTGTTCAAAAGGGCTTTGCGGCCGGTGACTTAGAGCTTATAAACTCTATTCCCCAGGCTCTTGCAGAAACCTCAAATGTATGTTCATCTGTTAATGTGGGCTCCACAAGAGCCGGCATAAATATGGATGCAGTTGCTCTTATGGGTAAGATAATAAAGGATTCCGCCGAAGCAACAAAGGACAACCATTGTTTTGGTGCGGCAAAGATAGTAGTATTCTGTAATGCCGTTGAGGATAACCCCTTTATGGCAGGTGCATTCCACGGTGTGGGTGAAGCAGACTGCGTACTTAATGTAGGTGTAAGCGGTCCCGGTGTTGTTCGTTCAGCATTATCAAAAATGCCCGATGCAAGCATTGACCAGGTGGCAGATGTTATTAAAAAGACTGCATTCAAGATAACCCGTATGGGTCAGCTTGTAGGTACAGAGGCTAGTAAGATGCTGGGTGTACCCTTTGGTATAGTTGACCTTTCACTTGCTCCCACTCCGGCGGTAGGTGACTCAGTTGCTCATATTCTTGAAGAAATAGGACTTGAAAGCTGTGGCGCGCACGGTACTACTGCGGCACTGGCTTTACTTAACGACGCTGTTAAAAAGGGCGGCGTAATGGCATCCTCCCATGTAGGCGGACTTTCCGGCGCATTTATTCCCGTATCTGAGGATGCAGGTATGATAGATGCCGTAAACTGCGGTTCACTTTCAATAGAAAAGCTGGAGGCCATGACTGCTGTATGCTCAGTAGGTCTTGATATGATTGCCGTTCCCGGTGATACCTCCGCTGATACAATTTCCGCTATAATCGCAGATGAAGCGGCAATCGGTATGGTAAACTCCAAGACTACCGCAGTTCGTGTTATCCCTGCTATCGGCATGAAGGAAGGGGACACAATCGAATTCGGCGGTCTTTTCGGAAGCGGTCCTGTAATGAAGCTCAGCAGCTTCTCATCTTCCAAGTTTATTTCAAGAGGCGGCAGAATTCCTGCACCCCTCCAGAGTCTGAAGAACTGATATATTACGGACAGTATTATACTGTCCGTTGTTTTATAAAAAATCATAGAAAGGATGTGCTTATATGGATGTAATTTCTCAGATAATAGCCATTGAAAAGCAGGCTGAGAAAATAGTTGAGGATGCCAGGGCAGAAAGTGAAAAAATAATAGCCGATGCCATGGCGCAGAAAAACAGAGAACAGCAGGAGCATCACAATAAGGCTGAGGACGAGATAACCGATTACACAAGGCGCTTAAAGGATGATGCCAAAAAGCACATTGATAAATCAGAGGCTGACGCAAAGGCTAAAAAGGAACAGCTTGAAACCATAGTTAACCTCAATTCCGATAAATGGGCAGAGGAAATGTTCTCTGAAATTATAAAGCAATAGTCGGGAGGTGCTGATATGAAGGCGGCAAAAGCGGCTGTTGTTGCAAAGGCCCGGGCAAAATACGGCAATTTTCTTACCCTGTCGGATTACAAAAGCCTTATATTAAAGGGCGGTGTAAATGAGATAATAACCGCGCTTAAAAGTTATCCTGCATTTTCCGAGGAATTTTCGTCAGTAGGTAATGTGGCAGTAAGGCGTAAGCAGGCTGAGGAAATGCTTGCAAAAAGACTGTTTAAGCTGTACGGGGATCTGTTAAGGTTTGAATTTGCAGATAAAAACGGATTTTTCTATTACAGGGTCCGCAGGGAAGAAATAAAGCAGATAGTAAATGCGGTGATGTTCCTTTCAGCAGGGGTAGGGGATATGTTTATATTACAGTTCCCGGTATTTTTAAAGGATTACTGCTCCTTTGATATAGGAAGCCTTGCAAGTGTAAGGGATTTTTCCGAGCTTATGCTGGTACTTAAAAATACCCCCTATTATGATGTATTAAGACCATTGCAGATTGAAAAGAACGATATTCCCGATATAAGAACAATAGAAAATGCCCTTAACAGATATTATTTTGACTGGCTTTTGGAGTCCACAAAGAAATTTCCCTCAGGTGAAAGGGAAGAGCTTAAAAAGGTTATACTTCGCACCTGCGACTTATATAACATAAGGCTTTGTTACAGATATAAGGGAATATTGGGGCTTTCCGGTGAAATGGTTATGAATAACCGAATTCCCCACAGCCTCAGATTTTCAAAGCTGCAAATGGAAAATCTTCTTTTGAAATCCGATAATGAGACTATAATGAAGCTTATTTCCGGCATTCCCTATTTTAAAAAGTTTTCCGGGGAAACACAAGACTTTGAACTGCTTATAAGAAAGTCAAATCTTGATTATTATGCTAAAAAGCTTCGTATGTCACAGTATGACAGTGTTGTACTTCATTCACTTATGGAGTTATCGGAGCTTGAAAATACAAATCTAACCACAGTAATAGAAGGTGTCAGATACTCTCTTACTTCGGATAGTATCACAGAAATGCTTGTTTGCGAAAAATAAGCGAAAATGAAGAATTTTACAGGAAAGGAATGGTAGAATGGCTGTTGAAAAAATGGCGCTAATGTCCGTCAGCGGTCCTTTGAAAAAGGTTAATAAAACCCTTGCAAAATGTTGCGAAACAAAATGCTTTCACATTGAGCCTAATTACTACACTATGACCTACGGCTCAGCAGAGTTTAAAACCCTTAAGGATAAGGATATTTACGGTAAGCTGATAAAAAGGGCAGATGTGCTTAAAAACGGGCTCGGCATACCTGATAATAAGGTTGACTATGAGGATATCACATTAGAATCCCTTCACGATTTTGATGAATACTTCAGTCAGCTTGAAAAAAGTGCATTACCTCTGATAAATCAACAGGCAGAGCTAAAATCCAAAATCGAGGAATATGAACAGGTTTTAAAGCAGGTCGTAAATATGTCCTCACTTGATGCGGATTTCAGGGACCTGTTCAGTTGTAAGCACGTTAAGGTAAGATTCGGTAAAATGCCCTCCGAAAGCTACACCAAGCTGAAATTCTACGGAGAAAAGAGCTTTGTCTTTGTTCCATTTGAAGAAAAGGACGGCTTTGTATGGGGAGTGTATTTTGCCCCCTTAAATGACAGTGTACAGACAGACGATATTTTTACCGGACTTTATTTTGAACGAATACGAATACCGGATTTTGTAAGCGGTGACGGTGAAACAGCGGTAAATGAACTCAGACTTCAGAAATCACTGTTTGAAAAACAGCTTGCAGAAACAAATATCGGTCTGGTGGCATTAAAGCAGCATTGTTCAGAGCAGTTTACAAAAGTACGGTCAAAGCTGATATTCTTAAATGAAAGCTATGAGCTGAGAGGTCAGGTATCGGTTATAAATAACCGCTTCCACATGGCAGGCTTTGTGCCAAAGCGTGAGGTTGATGCCTTCAAGGCCAAGCTGTCAGAGGTGCCGGATATAGTTATTGAGGAAAAGAAATATTTCCTTGATGACAGAATGAAGCCCCCCACAAAGCTCAGAAACATCAAACTTTTCAAGCCCTTTGAAATGTTTGTAAAGATGTACGGCCTTCCTTCCTATAACGGTATAGACCCCACCGCCTATGTGGCGATAACCTTTATGCTTATCTACGGCATAATGTTCGGCGACTTGGGCCAGGGACTTGTAATTTCACTTCTCGGCATTATACTTACCAAATGGAAGAATGTTAAGCTGGGACCCATAATGACAAGAATAGGCATCAGCTCCGCATTTTTCGGATTTTTATATGGCTCGGTATTCGGAAACGAAGAACTGATAAAGCCCTTCTTCCATATTGAGCCCTTATATACCGCCATGGGCAAGCCCCATAACATATTCGGAATTTCCAGCTATCTTCTGATATGTGCACTTGTTATCGGTGTTATATTGATCACTATTTCAATGATTATGAACATAGTAATTTCCATAAAAAGAAAGGACTATGAATCCGCCTTCTTTGGTAACAACGGTATCAACGGACTTATATTCTATCTGGCAGTGGCTATCGGTGCGGCATTACAGCTGGGCTTCGGAATACCGATGTTCAGTCCTGTATATATAGTGGTATTTGTGGTGATACCTCTTGTTATAATGCTGTTCAAGGAGCCCCTTGCACACCTTATTGCACAAAACACAAAGAGAAATGTACTTCAGATAAATCACTCACATATTGCAAACAACGTTGCAAAGCACTCTACACAGCTTGATGTGAATGACAGCGAGTTTATAAACAAAAACCTTGATAAGGTTTCTGAAATGGAGCATATAAGAGCAGTTTATGGCAGAATGCCTGCTGACAGCTTTGAAAAGCTGGGCTACTTTGATAAAAAGGAATTTGTTTATATCCCTCTTTCAAGTGATAAGGATAATGTTTACGGAATTTATTTCGTACCTAAAAAATACAAGGTTATGGCGGATGATATATTTAATGACCTTGGCTTTGAAAGAATGAGAATGCCTGCTGAATTATCAGCAGTTCGTCCCACAAAGGAAAGTAAAAAGAAGAATACCTCAAAGGAAAAGAAATCCGTGGGTAACTTCATTATCGAAGGCTTTATTGAGCTTTTTGAAACCTTCCTTTCATATCTTACAAATACAATGTCCTTCCTCAGAGTAGGCGGCTTTATATTAAGCCATGCCGGTATGATGCTGGTTGTAAACGTACTTGCCGGTGATACTCTTAATGTGGGCTCTGTAATAGTTCTTATACTTGGTAATGCCTTTGTAATAGGCCTTGAGGGCTTTATTGTAGGTATCCAGGTATTAAGACTTGAGTTTTATGAAATATTCGGTCGTTTCTATAAGGGCGACGGAAAAGAATTTGTACCTATGCAGGTAAAGAATTAAACGGAGGAATAAAAAATGGAAACAGCTATACTTTTTCTTATGCCGCTTGTTGCACTGGCACTTATAATGATCCCCTTCTTTGTAATGATAAAAAGACACAGAGAGGGCAAGGGCTTTAAATTCAGAAAGGCAATACTTCTTAACGCAAGCTCCTTTATCGGAGTTATGATACTTATGACAATATTCGTACCCCTCTTTGCATTTGCTGAGGATGCTTCTCAGGCTGTAGATGCGGCTTTAAGCGTTGGTGACGGTCTTAAGTATCTCGGTGCGGCTTTATCAACAGGTCTTGCTACTATCGGTACAGGTATTGCGGTAGGCGGTGCTGCTCCTGCGGCTATCGGTGCTACCTCAGAGGATGATAAGAACTTCACAAAGGCACTTATCTTCGTTGCACTTGGTGAAGGTGTTGCTATTTACGGTCTTCTTATCTCAATCCTTATCCTGTTTAACTAAGGAATTGCCATGAAATTTTTTCTTATAAGTGATAATACCGATACCCAGATGGGTATGCGTCTTGCAGGTATTGAGGGTGTTGTCGTAAATGAGCCAAATGAGGTTTTAGAGGCTTTACAAAAGGCAAGAAATGATGAAAAAATAGGTGTAGTGCTTATTACAGAAAAGCTAATCAATCTTTGCCATGATGAGATATACGAAATGAAGCTTAACAGCACCCGCCCCCTTATTGTGGAAATACCCGACCGTCACGGAACTTCCGATATAAGTAAGTCCATTGACGGCTATGTAAGGGACGCTATCGGTTTGAAGCTGTAACGGAGGTAGTAAAATGATAGGAGCCGACAATCATTTGGAAAACTTAAGCAAGGCTATTATTGCGGATGCCGAAAAGACAGCTGAACAGATGATATCAGAGGCTAAGGCAAAAGCCGAGGCTATTTTAAGTGAGGCTGTAACACAGTATGAGGCCGAGGACAGCTTTCTTGTGGAAAACAAGGAAAGACTTGCAAGGGAAAAGTTTTCCAAGGAAATTTCCCACGAGGATTTTTCTCTTAAAAGATCTGTACTTGCCTATAGAAATGAGCTGGTAGAGGGAATTTATTCTGCTGTCAGCGAAAAGCTCAATGCATATGTAACAGGGGATGAATATAAGCAGTACCTTAAAAATTCCCTTGTAAAAGCCGATAAAGAATTAAAGATAAGTAATGATTGCGTTGTTTACTGCAATAAAAGAGATACCGATATATTAACAGACCTTGTAAAGCCCTATAACTGCGCAGTAAGTCAGGACAGAGCAATAATTTACGGCGGTATTTCGGTATATTATCCCGAGAAAAAGCTTTATAATGACCTTACCCTTGATACTGCCTTTGAGGAGCAGAAAAAGGAATTTGTCAATAAAAACGAGCTTGCACTTTAATGGAGGGATCAGTTTGAATTGTATATTTGCCATTAACGGCCCCGTTGTTAAGGTGAAGGATACCAAAACCTTTTCAATGAGAGAAATGGTGCTTGTAGGCGATAAAAAGCTAATCGGTGAGGTTATCTCAATTTCCGATGAGTTTACCACAATACAGGTTTACGAAAGCACCGGCGGACTTAAAACAGGGGATCCTGTTTTAAGCACAGGTACACCCATGTGTGCCACCTTAGGCCCGGGTATGATTTCAAATATTTACGACGGTATTGAAAGACCCCTTTCCGCTATGACTTATATAAGCGGAGCATTTGTAACTGAGGGTAGTGCTATTCCTGCCCTTGATGAAAACCGCCTGTTTGATGTTACTGTTACGGTAAGAAAGGGCGACAGGGTAGAGGGGGGTGCTGTTTATGCCACCTCCCCGGAAACTCCTCTTATTACCCACAAGTGCCTTGTGCCGGTGGATGTTTGCGGTGAGGTTATTTATACCGCCGAAAACGGACAGTATAAGGTAAATGATACCGTAGTTAAGATAAAATGCGATAACGGTGAGGAAAGAGAGCTTACCTTAGTACAGAAGTGGCCTATAAGAACACCCAGACCCATAAGAAAAAGACTTCCCAATACAAGACCTCTTATTACCGGTCAGCGTATTGTGGATACCATTCTTCCTGTAGCCAAGGGCGGAACTGCGGCTATCCCGGGAGGATTCGGTACAGGTAAAACAATGACACAGCATCAGCTTGCAAAATGGTGTGATGCGGATATTATCGTATATATAGGCTGTGGTGAGCGTGGTAATGAGATGACTCAGGTTCTGGAGGAATTTTCAGAGCTTATTGACCCTAAGTCAGGTAGACCCTTAACCGACAGAACCATACTTATAGCCAATACTTCAAATATGCCTGTTGCCGCAAGAGAAGCGTCAATTTATACAGGCATTACTTTAGCGGAATATTACCGTGATATGGGATACCATATTGCCATAATGGCGGATTCCACCTCCCGTTGGGCGGAGGCACTTCGTGAAATTTCCGGCCGACTTGAGGAAATGCCTGCCGAAGAAGGTTTCCCTGCATATCTGCCCTCAAGATTATCAGAATTCTATGAGCGAGCAGGCTATGTGGAATCCTTAAACGGCAGTGAAGGAAGTGTTACCATTATCGGTGCGGTTTCTCCCCAGGGCTCTGACTTTTCAGAGCCGGTTACCCAGAATACAAAGCGTTTTGTACGTTGCTTCTGGGCTCTTGATAAGGCTTTGGCTTATGCCCGTCATTATCCTGCTATCAACTGGACACAGAGCTATTCTGAATACTGCGATGATTTAGAGCCCTACTATAACGAAAATGTAGGTGAGGACTTCTGCAAATTCCGTATGGAAATATCAAAGCTCTTGGTTGAAGAAAATAATCTTATGGAAATAGTAAAGCTCATTGGCGCTGATGTTCTTCCGGACGATCAGAAGCTAATTATCGAAACTGCAAGGGTAATAAGAGTAGGCTTTTTACAGCAGAATGCCTTCCATAAGGATGATACCTATGTACCACTTGAAAAGCAGATGCTGATGATGAAGGTTATTTTGCTTTTATATCACAAGTCCCTGGACGCTGTAAATAAGGGTGTACCCTTATCACAGATAGAAGCCTACGGACTTTTTGATAAGCTTATCAAGATGAAGTATGATATACCGAACGATAAGCTATCCATGTTTGATGACTATGTAAATGAGATAAATTCTAAATTTCTGTATGATGGAGGGTGATAAAATATGATACAATTTTCCGGACTCAGCGAAATAAACGGCCCTCTTATCTGCCTTGAGGGAGTTACTGATGTTGCCTATGATGAAATTGCCGAAATCAAGTTGAATGACGGCAGTAAAAGACTTGGCAGAGTTGTTGAGATACAGGGCGACAAGGTAGTTTTACAGGTGTTTGAGGGTACAAACGGTATTTCCCTTACAAATTCAAGGGTTAGCTTTACCGGAAAGCCACTTGAAATACCACTGTCCACAGAAATGCTTGGCCGTACCTTTAACGGCGCAGGACGACCCATAGACGGCCTTGGAGAAGTGTTCCCGGATAGGTACGGTGATATAAACGGCCGTGCTTTAAATCCTGTGGCAAGAAGCTACCCCAGAAACTATATCCACACCGGTATTTCTTCCATTGATGCCCTTATGACCCTTATCCGCGGCCAGAAGCTACCTATATTCTCAGGCTCCGGTCTTTCCCATAATAAGCTTGCCGTACAGATAGTAAGACAGGCAAAAATAGCCGACAGCGAGGACAAGGACTTTGCGGTTGTATTTGCGGCTATGGGTGTTCAGAATGACGTTGCGGAATATTTCCGCCGTTCCTTTGAGGAAACAGGTGTTATTCAAAGGGTTTGTATGTTCCTTAATCTTTCAAATGATCCTATCATTGAAAGAATTCTTACCCCGAGATGTGCCCTTACTGTGGCTGAATATCTGGCATTTGAAAAGAATATGCACATTCTTGTAATTATGACCGACCTTACCTCATATTGTGAGGCTCTGCGTGAATTCTCCTCATCAAAGGGAGAAATCCCCGGAAGAAAGGGTTATCCCGGTTATTTATACTCCGATCTTGCTTCTATGTATGAAAGAGCAGGAGTTATAAAGGGTAGCAGCGGTTCTGTAACACAGATTCCTATTCTTACAATGCCTAATGATGATATTACCCATCCTATCCCTGACCTTACTGCATATATCACAGAGGGACAGATAGTTTTTGACCGTAACCTTGACCAGACAGGAATTTACCCCGGACTTTCCGTACTTTTATCCCTGTCCCGTCTTATGAAGGATGGTATCGGCGCTGATTATACAAGAGATGACCATGCAGATGTATCAAACCAGCTTTTTGCCTGCTATGCAAGAGTACAGGATGCAAGAGCCCTTGCAAGCGTTATCGGTGAGGATGAATTATCCGCATCCGACAAGGCTATAATGAAGTTCGGTACGGCATTTGAAAAGTATTTCTTAAATCAGGGCTTTGATGAAAACAGAACCATGGATCAGACTCTTGACCTTGCTTGGGATTTGTTATCCTTGCTTCCTGTAAATGAGCTTGACAGACTTAATGAAAAGCTCATAAGTCAGCATTACAATCCTGAGAATGCAAAGAGATTTATGTAATTTAATTTTATCGAAAGGCGGTGACTATAATGGCTGAACAGGTTTTTCCCACCAAAGGCAATCTCATTAAGGCTAAGCGTTCCTTATTACAGGCTAAACAGGGCTTTGAGCTTATGGACAGAAAAAGAAATGTTCTTATCCGTGAAATGGTCGCCCTTACCGATAAATCAAGGCTTATAAGAGGAAGTATCGAAGAAACCTACCGCAGGGCATATTCAGCGCTTCAGAAGGCTAATATTACAATGGGCTCAATTTCCACCCTTGCACAGTTTGTGCCGGAGGAAAACGGCCTTGAAATTTCCTACCGAAGTGTTATGGGCGTAGAAATTCCCACAGTTGAATTAAAATCAGAAAATACTCCTCCTCTTTATAACTTTGCCACTACTAATTCATACCTTGATATAGCTTATATGTGCTTTAACGAAACTAAGCGGCTTACCGCCGTACTTTCCGAGGTGGAAAACAGCATATACAGGCTTGCTATTGCAATCAAGCGTACACAGAAAAGAGCAAATGCCCTTAAAAACATCATTATCCCTAAGTTTGAGGGACAGGTTAAGTTTATTACCGATTCTCTTGAGGAGAAGGAAAGAGAAGAATTCTCCCGTCAGAAGGTAATAAAATCCCAGAAGATGAAAAAAGAGCAAAGAGAAAGACTTATGAAGCTTTTCAAATTAAAAAGTGACTCTTGACAAAAAAATTGATTTATGTTAGAATATCCTAAAGCCTGAAGCCATAGGACTTACCATTGGCACCGGGCTTAAAATAAAGAATCATACAGGGTTAATTAAAATGGACAGTATCGACGAAGACACTAATTTAAACAAATATAAGAATAAAAGGCATAGTCTGCATTTTATAATGACAGGCTATGCCTTTTTGCGTTAATTTAACGGAGGAACTAAATGATCTGGCAACTTTTATTACAGGTAATACTTATTATTCTTAATGCTGTTTTCGCCTGTGCGGAAATAGCGGTAATTTCATTCAATGATGCTAAGCTCGAAAAGCTGGCAAGCTCAGGAGATAAGAGAGCTAAAAGACTATTAAGGCTTACGGGAGAACCGGCAAAATTCTTAGCTACAATTCAGGTGGCTATTACATTATCCGGCTTTATAGGTTCAGCCTTTGCGGCGGATAACTTTTCACAGCCCTTAGTTGAAATGCTTTTAAACGCAGGCATAGGAATTCCGGCGGATGTATTAAAATCAATTTCCGTTTTCGCCATAACCCTTATACTTTCCTATTTTACCCTTGTTTTCGGTGAGCTGGTGCCTAAAAGACTGGCTATGAAAAAGGCCGAGCCTCTGGCTCTCGGTATGTCAGGGCTTATATGGTTTATATCTAAAATTTTTGCTCCCATTGTATGGTTACTTAATGCTTCCACAAATCTTTGTCTTCGTATTGTGGGAATTGATCCTAAGGGTGAGGACGGCGCAGTTACCGAGGAAGAAATTCTTATGATGTCCGAAGCCGGCGCAGAAAAAGGAACTATCGACAAGGACGATAACCGTATTATAAAGAATGTATTTGCCCTTGATGATATAAATGTAAATTCTATATGCACCCACAGAACAGATGTAAAATGCCTGTTTATGGAGGACAGCGACGAGGAATGGTATAATTTCATACGCAATAACAGGCACAGTAAATTTCCTATTTGCGGTGAAACCATTGACAATATTGTAGGCATACTGGATGCCAGGGATTATTTAAGGCTTGAGGATAAATCAAGGGAAAATGTAATGAAAAACGCAGTAAGAGAGCCTTATTTCGTCCATGAATATATGAAGGCAGATGTGCTTTTTGATATAATGAAAAAGGAAAAATCGGCTCATTTTACAATTATCCTTGATGAATACGGCGGTATGAGTGGTATTATTACCGTTACGGATATTGTAGAACAGCTTGTTGGGGATTTCTCAGAGGAATCCTTAAAGGATGCTTCTGACCGCATAATCAGAGCAGGGGAGAATGAATGGGTAGTATACGGCATTATATCCCTTACAGATGTGGCTCTTGAAATGGGAATTGACCTTCCCACAGATAAGTATGAAACAATAGGCGGTTATCTGCTGTCATATATAGAAAATCTCCCTCAGAATGCTGATGAGCTGGAGATTGAAACAGATATTCTTACAGCAAGCAATATAAAAATGAAAAATCACCGCATAGAAAAATGCACATTACATATAAAACCTCAGATAAAATAATAATTTCGTGATAATTTTTATTTTACGAAATTAAAACAATATCAATAAATAAGGCATACTTATGTATGCCTTATTTTTTATTCTTCGGGGGAGTCCTTTTTCTTTTTTATGCCTCTTTTACTTTCCGGCTTTTCATCCGACGGGGAAGACTCCTCAACCTTTACAACCTCCGCCACAGGATTATTATTTATAGCATCACGCATCTGCTGATTTACCACATGGGTGTAAATCTGGGTGGTGTTAAGGCTTTCGTGACCTAAGACTTCCTTTAAAACTCTTACATCAACCCCATTCTGATACATAAGTGTAGCCGCTGTATGACGTAATTTATGTACAGAAATTCCTTTACCGGCAAGGCCTGAGTTTTCTATACGGGCATTTATAATCTGTTCAACCCGTCTTGCAGAAATTCTTTTTCCTTGCTTGCTTACAAATAAAGCGTTTTCACCCTTAAATTCAGGTCGTAATTTCGTATAATTTTTTATAGCGGTTACGCACTGATCATTTAAATATACTATACGCTCCTTATTGCCTTTACCCAGAACCTTAATAGAATAGTAAGGATTATCCTTATCCTGATAATCTATATTCATTATAACATCATTTGAATTAAGTCCCACAAGCTCACTTAAACGAATACCGCAATTAAGGAATATTATAGTCATGGCAAAATCTCTGTAATCCTGCCAGTTATCCATGTTCTCAAAGCCCATATTAAGAAGCTGTGCAGTTTCATTAAGTGTCAGATGCTTAGGTAAAGCATTCTTGGGAGACGGCAATTCAAGGTTTCTCATGGGGCTTGCAGAATACCAGGCTTTTTTATCTGTAAGGTATTTATAGAACTGTCTTAAAGCTACAGCCTTACGGAACCTGGCCTTGGCATGATTATTACGGTTATCAATAGTAAAATTAAGAAATCCGATAGCATCATTAAGTGTAGCATTTTTAATAAGCTCATCTGAAGCCTTGCTAATATCAATTTCAGAAAACTCAGTTTTCTTATCAACCACATTATAAGTTATCATCAGATACCGTATAAACATTTTAAGATCGGTGTAATAGTTTATAACAGTAAGCTGTGAACGGTTTTTAATGGTACTTATATAATTAAGGTAATCCTTTAAAGGCTGTGGTGAATCGGATGTATCTATGTATGCTTTCAAATTTTCGCCTCCCTCAATTTCGTAAAATATTTATTTTACGAAATTACGCATATTATTTTTTCTATCCCCTGTTTTTATAATTATACTATAAATTCTGTTGTAAATCAACAATCCGGATATAAAAAATAAACGGCTGTATAAACAGCCGTTTTAATTTTAACCTTCAAAGGTTTTGATAACTATGTTTTCGATTATAACATCTTCAACAGGATCGCTTATTTCCTGACCGCCCATCATTTCATTAGCCTGAACTTCAACCTCGGAAATCTTATCCAGTACATCAAAGCCATCAACAGTCTGACCGAATACTGTGTAGTTACCGTCAAGTGAAGGAACGCCGCCGACTTCCTTGTACTTAGCTATTGTAGCCTCATCAGCATTCTGGATAAAATCCTTCATGTTCTTATAATACTGAGCCTGGAAGGTATAATATTTTTCTTCATCTGAGCCCTTATCATACTGTGAAGCAAGCTGTTCATAGGTCTGTGCGTAATTATCCATTGTAGCTGTGCTGAGCTGTGACAGATCCTGGGATTCCTTGTTATTTACAATGTAGAACTGTGTGGAGTTCTGAGCCATAGCGTTAGCATAACAGAATGCACCATAGAAATGACGCGCCTTGTAGTTTGTTTCAATACCAAACTCCTCATACTCAGCGTCATCATCAGCACCGGCAGGAATACCGCCCTGTACCATAAAATCCTCAACTATTCTGTGGAATGTGGTTCCCTTGTAGTAACCCTTCTCTGCACAGTCTATAAAGTTCTGTACACCGTAAGGCGCCGCATCCTTAAAAAGCTTTACTGTAATATCGCCATAATCCTTAACTGTTATTACTGCATAAGTATCGCCCTTTTCAAGCTTTACCTCGTCAATGTTACCCTGTATATCCTTTGTGGGTACATTGTCAACACTTGTAAAGTTTTCATCAGCACTTGAATTTGCTGTGTTGTCACTACAAGCTGTAAAAGTGAGTAAGGATGCAATACATACTGCACCTGCTAAAATCTTTTTAAGCATTTTTATATCTCCTTTGCAAAATACTATTGCTATTCTACCACAAACAACTATAAAATGCAAATATTTTTTTCAAATTTCAGAAAATAATCATATTGTAAACGATTACTATCCCCTACAAAAAATCACCGTGCTAAAAAGCACGGTGATAATTGTCAGTAAATTTCAGAATTAAAGCTCAGCAAAGTACTTGATTGTTCTTACCATCTGTGATGTGTAAGAGTTCTCGTTGTCGTACCAGGAAACAACCTGTACTTCATAGAGATCATCAGCAATCTTGCAAACCATTGTCTGTGTAGCATCGAAGAGTGAGCCGTACTTCATGCCGATAACGTCAGAAGAAACGATCTGATCTTCGTTGTAACCAAAGGATTCAGAAGCAGCAGCCTTCATAGCAGCGTTGATGCCTTCCTTTGTGATGTCTGCGCCCTTAACAACAGCTGTAAGGATTGTTGTAGAACCTGTGGGAACAGGAACTCTCTGTGCAGAACCGATGAGCTTGCCGTTTAACTCAGGGATAACAAGACCGATAGCCTTAGCAGCACCTGTTGAGTTAGGAACGATGTTAGCAGCGCCGGCTCTTGCTCTTCTGAGGTCACCCTTTCTGTGAGGACCGTCAAGAATCATCTGGTCGCCTGTGTAAGCATGGATTGTGCTCATGATACCGCTCTGGATGGGAGCATAATCGTTAAGAGCCTTAGCCATGGGAGCGAGGCAGTTTGTTGTACAAGAAGCAGCAGAAATGATCTGATCTTCCTTAGTAAGTGTGTTTTCGTTAACGCTGAATACGATTGTCTTAAGATCGTTGCCTGCGGGAGCAGAAATAACAACCTTCTTAGCACCTGCATCAATGTGTGCCTGTGACTTTTCCTTAGAGCAGTAGAAACCTGTGCATTCGAGAACTACGTCTACACCGATCTCGCCCCAGGGAAGCTCATTAGCCTTAGCCATAGCGTAGATCTTGAGAGTCTTGCCGTCAACTGTGATTGTACCTGCTTCGTCATCAGCTTCAACTGTGTGAAGGTTTTCACCGATTCTACCGCAATAACCACCCTGTGCTGTATCATACTTTAAAAGCTGAGCAAGCATTGAGGGCTTAGTAAGGTCGTTGATTGCAACTACCTCATAACCTTCTGCACCAAACATCTGTCTGAATGCAAGACGACCGATACGGCCAAAACCGTTAATAGCAACTTTAACTGACATTGGATTAATCCTCCTAAAAAATTTAAAATTTTGCGCAGTTTTACACCACGCTAATTTTTACATATTTATTATACTAAATTTTTATAGGTTTATCAAGGGCTTTGTGAAATATTTATCAAAATTTCGGCTTTAAATAATACTAACTTTTTCCTGTTTAATTTGTGCAGTTTGTACAAAGAGCCTGTTTTAATCGGGATTTTTATAATGTATATATAAAAAGGTGACTTATTTTTTACATATCCCCTACCCTGTTTTAATTCTTGATTTATGGCAAAAAATTTGTTAAACTGTTAATATACTTATTTGTAAAGGAAATTACCATGAAATTATATATAACCGATCTTGACGGTACTTTATTAGGGCTTAAGCCTGAGGTACCCTTGCTTACTGTTGATATGTTAAATGAGCTTATAGACGAGGGGATAAATATCACCTATGCCACTGCCCGTTCAATAGTATCTGCAAGACCTATATTAAAGGATGTGAATTTTAAGCTTCCGGTAATCACCATGAACGGAGCCTTTATTACCGATCCTGTTACCGGGGAAAATGTGGTGACCCATTATTTTTCCGATGAAAAGAAGGAATTTTTAAAGCAATTCTTCACCGAAAATAAGCTGTCACTTCTCACCTATTCAATGATAGATGATAAGCAAAGGGTGAGCTATCTTAAAAGCAATATAAACAGCGGTGTTAAAAGATATATAAATCAGCGTAAGGACGATAAAAGACTAAGACCCGTTGATGATTTTGACAGCCTTTTTGAGGGGGATTTATTTTATATCACCCTTATCTCCCCTTCTTTATCCAAGGAGGAGCTGGATAAGTATTTTGATAACAAAAACGGCTTTGCAAGAAATTATCAGGCGGATACCTATGACACAGATGAATATTGGTATGAAATATACCGTGATGATGTATCAAAGGCCAATGCGATAAAGGAATTAAAGGCGCTTCTCGGTGCCGATGAAATTATCTGCTTCGGAGATAATACCAATGATATATCCATGTTTAAAAATGCAGACAGATGCTATGCCGTAAGTAATGCAAAGCAGGAATTAAAGGATATGGCAACAGGTGTAATAAGAAGTAACGCCCAAAGCGGTGTTCCCGTATTTATAGCAAAGGAAAATCGCATACCCTTTGCAAGGCCGGATACAGATTTGTTTTCATTACCGGATGATAAGAGATTTAAAGCCTGCCTTAAAAAATACAGCAAAGGCAGTATTGATAACGGCATAGGCACACTAAATGAAAAACAGATACATTCGGTGCTTAAAAGCTACTTTTCGGAAAATGAGGATGAAAAGGAAATTTCCATAGGTAAATACTATGCGGATATAGTCACCGAAAACGGCATTATAGAAATACAGACCCATAATTTTAAAAAGCTGCTGCCTAAATTACGGGATTTTTTAAGATACAGCCATGTGACTGTGGTTTATCCTTACGCTAAAACCACCAGGCTCACCTATATAAACAAGAAAACCGGGGAAATAATTTCCTCCGGCTCAAAGGTACATCACAAGGACATGACAGAATTTTTCCTTGAGCTGTACAGAATAAAGCGGTTTTTAAATGACAGTAATCTGTCAATCTGCATAGCGGGGCTTGATGTGGAAAATTACCTCTATTGCGGTGCTGATAAAAAGCGGAGAAAAACCGATATAAAAGCATCCGTTCCGGTAAATTTGAGCTTTTTATATACCTTAAGCTGTGGGGGTGACTATAAGGTATTTATCCCCTCCGGTCTTGGCGAAATATTTACCATGAAGGAATTTAAAAAATGCTGTAAATTCTGTGATGCAAGTCTTCTTTTAAATATCCTTAAATTTGTGGGGCTTATAGATATAGCCGGCAAAGAGGGTAATGCAATTTTATATAGGCTTACTGATTGCTGATTTCATCGGAAAACAGCTTTTTGCAGGTGTTTTTATCCGCCGGAGAGGAATTTATATACCCTCTCTGGGCGCTTTCATCAATTATAAAGGACATGGCCTGATTTAAGTTTGCCTGGCTTGTCTGTAGCTTGCTTCTGAGTGCAGCACAGCTACAATGGGACAATAGTGAGGCATACATTAAAGACAGGCTGTTTTCATTTGAAAGATCGTTTAAGATAAATTGCTTTTCCTTCATATTTACTCCTTTATTATACGGGATAATGAGCTGTAATTTGTGGCATGAATTGATGCGCACTTCTGGAATTTTTCCTTTAGCTGGGCATCATTTGTTTCTTCACTCTGACTTTTATAGGAAAGGGCAAGATTTTTCTCCGCCTTTATTATTTCGGATAATCTTACCAGCTCTGATAATGAACATTGAATCATATTTCTCCTTTTGATGAACACATCATAATTATATGCAATAAGCCGATATTTAAACAGGAAAATTCCGTTAATAAAGTCTTTGAAAAATAATTGATTTTTTCTACATAATATGTTATAATGGTAAATTGATAAAATATAGCTTAATGTAGTTTTATAATAAAAGAGAGGATTTTATAAGTTGGCAGACAAAGAATATCTGAACGAAATAAGAAATTTCTGCATAATTGCCCATATTGACCATGGTAAGTCTACCCTTGCAGACCGCATTTTAGAGCAGACCGAAACGGTGGCTCAGCGTGAAATGGAAGAGCAGATCTTAGACAATATGGAATTAGAGCGTGAAAGAGGTATCACAATCAAGGCAAGAGCCGTAAGGCTTATTTATAAGGCTGATAACGGCAAGGACTATATTTTTAACCTTATAGACACTCCCGGTCATGTGGACTTTAACTATGAGGTTTCCCGTTCTCTTAATGCCTGTGAGGGTGCCATTCTTATAGTAGACGCATCCCAGGGTATTGAGGCACAGACCCTTGCTAATACCTATCTTGCAATAGAGCAGGACTTAGAGGTAGTTCCTGTTATAAATAAGATAGATCTTCCCTCTGCTCATCCTGAGGAGGTAAAGGAGGAAATAGAAACCGTAATCGGTATTCCTGCCGATGAGGCTCCCCTTATTTCCGCTAAAATGGGCACTAATATAAAAGAGGTAATGGAGCAGATAGTAAAATACATCCCTGCCCCTAAAGGAAATCCGGATGATAACCTTAAGGCCCTTATCTTTGACAGCTACTATGACGCATACAAGGGCGTTATAGTTTATGTAAGAGTAAAGGAAGGCACAGTAAGAGTCGGCGACAGAATAAGAATGATGGCCACCGGAGCTGAGTTTGATGTTGTGGAGCTTGGCTACATGGGTGCTAAAAATCTTGAAACCGCAAAGGAGCTTCGTGCAGGCGAGGTTGGATATATAGCGGCTTCCATTAAATCCATAGGTGATACTAAGGTGGGTGATACCGTAACCTTGGCTACTGCCCCGGCAGATGAGCCCTTACCCGGTTACCGTAATGTAAATCCCATGGTGTTCAGCGGTATTTATCCTGCTGACGGTGCTAAGTATGGGGATTTAAGAGAAGCTCTTGAAAAATTACAGCTTAATGACGCTTCCCTTACCTTTGAGCCTGAAACCTCAATAGCCTTAGGCTTTGGCTTCAGATGTGGTTTCCTCGGACTTTTGCACATGGAAATTATCCAGGAAAGGCTGGAAAGAGAATATAATCTTGATCTTATCACCACAGCCCCCTCTGTTGTTTACAAGATAACAAAAACAGACGGCGAAGTGGTTTATATCGATAACCCCACAAACTATCCCGACCCATCGGTAATCGAGGTGGCAGAAGAGCCTATTGTAAAGGCAAATATCTATACCCCCTCTGAATATGTGGGCAATATAATGGAATTATGTCAGGAGCGCAGAGGCACATTCAAGGATATGAAATATCTTGAAATGAACCGTGTTGAGCTTCACTATGACCTGCCCTTAAATGAGATAGTGTATGACTTTTTCGATGCTCTTAAATCCCGTACAAAGGGATATGCAAGCTATGACTATGAGGTATCCGGCTTTGTACCCTCTAAGCTTGTAAAGTTAGATATTCTTCTTAACGGTGATATTGTGGACGCCCTTTCATTTATAGTTCACTCAGATAAGGCTTATGCAAGGGCAAGAAAGATAGCCGAAAAGCTGAAGGACAATATTCCCCGTCAGCTCTTTGAAGTTCCTATTCAGGCGGCAGTGGGCGGAAAGATTATTGCCCGTGAAACTGTAAAGGCTATGCGTAAGGACGTACTTGCAAAGTGCTACGGCGGTGATATTACCAGAAAGAAAAAGCTTCTCGAAAAGCAAAAGGAAGGTAAAAAGCGTATGCGTCAGTTAGGCAGCGTTGAAGTACCTCAGGAAGCATTTATGGCGGTATTAAAGCTGGATGAATAAGACTACAGGACTGTATATCCATGTTCCCTTCTGTAAGTCAAAATGCCCCTACTGTGATTTTTATTCAGTAAGGTATGATAAGAAAAGGGCTATGGAATATGCAAAAAAGGTCATAGATAATATCCGGTTTTATGAGGGTATTAAATTTGATACTGTATATTTCGGCGGCGGTACTCCAATTTTACTTGCTGATGAAATATGCGAGATATTAACCGCAATAAAGCCTTTTATAACCGATAATGGGGAAATTACCCTGGAGGCAAACCCTTGTGTTACCGATAATTACAATATTTGTTCACTAAAAAGTGCAGGTGTGAACAGAATATCCTTTGGTATACAAAGCGGTGTTGATAGTGAGCTTAAAGCCTTAGGCAGGCTTCATAATTCAAAACAGGCTGAAAAGGCGGTAAATATAGCATTTGATAATGGTATTAAAAATATTTCCGGGGATATTATGATAGGACTTCCAAACCAGACAAAGGAAAGCCTTTCATATACTCTTGATTATATGACCGATTTACCCCTTACTCATATTTCATCCTATATTTTAAAGCTAGAGCCGGATACATATTTCGGTAAAAATCCCCCTACCCTGCCGGATGATGATATTGTAACGGATTTTTATCTTCATGTAAGCGACTGTCTTTATAAAAAGGGCTTTTCTCATTATGAGATAAGCAATTATTCAAAGCCCGGTTATGAAAGTAAACATAACTTAAAATACTGGCATTGTGAGGAATATATAGGCATAGGCCCTGCCGCCCATTCCTATTATAATGGCAAGCGGTTTTTCTGTGACAGGGATCTTGATGATTTTATTTCATCTCCGTTACAGAAAACAATAATTACCGATGATTCCCCCGGCGGCTTTGATGAATGGGTTATGCTTAGATTAAGGCTTAAAGAAGGTATTGATTTTCTAGCCGCTGAAAATAATTTCGGCATAGATAAGGAATTTTTTATAAAAAGGCTTAAAAAAATTCCCGGTGAGCTGTATTGCCTTACCGATAATAATTTAAGCCTTACCGAAAAGGGAATTTTGGTATCTAATGCTGTAATAGGCATTTTAACAGATATATAAATTTTGGAGGTTTTTATGAACAAGGAACAGTTAAAGCAGAATATAGTAAATATCCTTTCTCAGAAGTATGATATTACTGCTGATAAGGCAGAGGCCTATCAGCTCCATGAGGCACTTTCAACAGCCCTTATGAACCAGATAAGCGACCAATGGAAGAACGCAAGAAAGGCACACCTTGCTACCAGAAGAGCTTGCTATTTTTCCGCTGAATTTTTAGTAGGCAGAGCTATTTACAATAACCTTTTATGCCTTAATGCCGAAAATGATGCAAAGGAAGTATTTAATGCTTTAGGTACTGATCTTTCAAAGCTTGAAGAAATTGAGGATGCGGCTTTAGGTAACGGTGGTCTTGGCAGACTTGCCGCTTGTTTTCTTGATAGTGCCGCTACCCTTGCATTACCCCTTGACGGTTACGGCATAAGATACCGTTACGGACTTTTCAAGCAGTCTATTGTTGACGGCTATCAGAAGGAAGAGGCAGACGACTGGACAAAGTACGGCGACCCCTGGTCAAAGAGATGTGAGGCAGATACAGTAATTATTTCCTTTGCTGACCAGACAGTAAAGGCTGTACCCTACGATATGCCCATTATAGGCTACGGTACAGCAAATATCGGTACTTTAAGACTGTGGCAGGCTGAACCTGTAAAGAAGTTTGATTTCAACCTTTTCAATAATCAGGATTACTTAAAGGCTTCTGCTGAGCAGATTAAAGCAGAGGATATTTCAAGGGTGCTTTATCCTAACGACGATACAAGAGAGGGTAAAATTCTTCGCTTTAAGCAGCAGTATTTCTTCAGTGCCGCTTCCCTTTCCGATATTGTAAAGAAGTATAAGGCAACAGGACAGCCCCTTTGTGATATTTATAAGAAGGTTACCGTTCAGCTTAACGATACCCACCCTGTAATTTCTATCCCTGAGCTTATAAGAATACTGGTAGACGAAAACGGTATGAAGTTTGCCGAGGCTCTTGAAATTGCTAAGAAGGTATTTAACTACACCAACCATACAGTTATGGCTGAGGCTATGGAAAAGTGGGGCGAGGATATAGTTAAGGAGGTTCTTCCCCGTATCTATGAGATAATTCTTCAGATAAATGAAGCATTTATTGCAGAAATGTACCGCCTTGGCAAAAACAAGGGTCTTATTGACAGCATGAAGATGATTTCCGGCGGTGTAGTTCACATGGCTAAAATGGCTATTTACTGCTCAAGCTATGTAAACGGCGTTGCGGCAATTCATACTGAAATATTAAAGAACGATGTTCTTCATGACTGGTATGATTTATACCCCGACAAGTTCAGAAATAAGACTAACGGTATTACTCCCAGAAGATGGATAGCACTTTGCAATCCCGAATTATCACAGCTTATTTCCGAAAACCTTCATACAGATGACTGGAAGAAGGATCTTACCATGCTTTCCCACCTTGAAAACCTCCGTGGTGACAATAAGATGATGGAAAGATTTATGGAGATAAAGAAGAATAACAAGATAAAGCTGGCTGAATATATTAAGGCTTATGAGAACACAGAAATTTCTCCCGACAGCATTTATGATATTCAGATTAAAAGACTTCACGAGTATAAAAGACAGCTTCTTAATGCCTTCAGTATTCTTTATATCTACTTTGGCATAAAGGACGGAAGTATAAAGGACTTTTACCCCACCACATTTATTTTCGGTGCAAAGAGTGCTCCCGGATATATGAGAGCAAAGGCTATCATCAAGTTTATAAATGAAATTGCAAGAGTTATCAATGAAGATGATGAGGTTAAGGATCTTATCAAGGTGGTATTTGTTCAGAACTATAATGTTTCTTATGCTGAAAAGCTGGTTACTGCCGCTGATATTTCCGAGCAGATTTCAACAGCAGGTACAGAGGCATCCGGTACCGGTAATATGAAGTTTATGCTTAACGGTACAGTTACCTTAGGTACTTATGACGGCGCTAATGTGGAAATTGTTGAGGAAGCCGGAGAGGATAATAACTATATCTTCGGTGCAAGGGTTGAAGAGCTTACAGATATTATGAAGGACTATGACCCCAGAAAGATAATCAGCACAAACGAAAAGATAGCAAGAGTTGTAAATACCCTTATTGACGGTACTGTAAGTGATGACGGCTCAGGAGTATTCAGAGAGCTTTATACCGCCCTTACAGATGGTGCAAGCTGGCATGTACCGGATCACTATTACCTTATAGGGGATCTTGAAAGCTATGTTGAGGCTAAGCTCAAGGCTAATGCCGATTACAGGGACAGACGCCTTGACTTTATGAGAAAGTGCTGGGCAAATATGTGCTTCTCAGGTAAGTTCAGCTCCGACAGAACAATAGATGATTACGCTAAGGATATCTGGAAGATTGAACCTGTACAGCTTTAAGAATAATTAAAAGAGAGCTTCGGCTCTCTTTTTTTGAGGTAGGATATGTTTTGTGAATGCTTTAATTTAAAGGACAGAAAAATTTCTGTTATTTCAAATAATAATATAAGGGAAAATATTCCTGTGGTGATATTAAATACCTTTAAGGATAACGCTATGGATATAGCAAAGCTATGCAAGGGGGAATGTATTTTTATTGCTGTTCATGTTACAGACTGGGATGACAGCCTTTCTCCCTGGTACTCCCCTGCCCTGTTCAAAGGAGATCCGGATTTTAGCGGCGAGGCTGATGATTACCTTTTATTTCTGACAGATACCCTGCTTCCTTTTGTAATGGAAAAATACAGCATTGATTATAAAAGGCTTATTATAGCCGGCTATTCTCTTGCAGGATTGTTTTCTGTATACAGCTTATATAAGACGGATATTTTCTGTGGCGCTGTAAGTGCTTCCGGGTCAATGTGGTATCCGGGATTTATTGATTTTTGCAAGGAAAACAAAATAAAAAGCAATCCAAGGGCTATATATTTTTCCCTTGGAGATAAGGAATCCAAAACCAAAAGACAGCCTATTTGCTTTGTGGAGGAATATACAAAGGATCTTTGCTTATATTTTAGCAATATGGGAATAAACAGCACTTTTGAATTAAATCCCGGTAATCATTTTAAAGACAGCGATATAAGAACAGCAAAGGGTATAGACTGGGTATTAAACAGAATATAAAAAAACGACAGACAATGTAGAAATATTACAGAGTCTGTCGTTTGCTTTTTAATCGTATTTTCCGGTTAAGAATCTTTTCTTAATTGAGCGTATGGATTTTCAGTAGTTTTCTATACTGTAGCCAATTTAATACGATTACAACAAAAAGAATAAGCGAGCTGAATTTGCCAACTCGCTCATTTTTGATAAAGGTTTATTTCTTTTGTCGTTTTATAAGATGTGTGAACGGATTTTTAATGCAGAGGCACAATGATAATGACGACAATAAAAATAGAAATAATGAAATCCAATAGTACATGGTATTGCTCTTAGCTACTTCTCCGGTTAATGGATTATATATAATGTCAATTTTCTTTCCAACTAGTCTATCAACGTTAGCATTGTAACCTTTATAAAAATGATCAATATATAAAGTTACATCGGAGTGGGTGTGATTATTTATATCTGTATATGATCCAATCACGGCACCATCCGGTAATCCAACAAATGTTATTGTAGCTGTCGTAGTAACCCAATTTCGTTGATGCATATAGGTGTTAATGTTAAAAGCACACCATATAATAGATAAGATAAAGATTACAAGTATTAAAATCTTATACCTTCTTTTCATACAACCCCCTGGTATCAATTCAAACATATCCAATTACGCAGAAATTTCCTGCATTAACGGTAATTGCACCTTCTTTGCTTGCTAATCCCAAAGTTAATATTCCCACTGAAAAAATTCATCTTCAAAACTTCACCTTTCAGAAAATTATTTCTTTTCCGGAAATTATAATTTACTGTACTCCTCGTCATTCACTGCTTCAAGCCACTGATTAGAGGTGTTTTCTCCGGGGACTTCAACCGCAAGATGCGAAAACCAGCTGTCTTTTGCCGCACCATGCCAATGCTTTACTCCCACAGGGATATTGATTACATCCCCGGGATTTAACTTAACAGGTTCCTTGCCCCATTCCTGATACCAGCCTGTACCTGCAACACATACAAGTATCTGACCGCCGCCATTGTCTGCATTATGTATATGCCAGTTATTTCTGCAACCGGGCTCAAAGGTAACATTATATATGCCGACCTGTGAGGTAGAAAGCGGTGCTAAATAGCTCTGACCGATAAAATACTGCTTAAAGCCGTCGTTGGGAGCACCGATAGGAAATACCATTTCTGCCTGATGCTTAGCCTTTTCATCGGTGTCTGAAATTTCCTCAGTCCAGACCTCCTTTGCCATATTAAATACCGCCCATGCCTTAGGCCAGCCTGCATAGAATGCCACATGGGTGATAACAGCGGCAATTTCTTTTCTTGTCACTCCTGCCTTTTTTGCATTTTCAAGGTGATATTTAAGGGAAGAATCGGTAATGCCGGAGGACATAAGGGCAACTACTGTTATTATACAACGGGTTTTATGATCAATATCCCCGTTGTTCCAGTTTTCCCCGAATAATACATCATCATTGTAATGTGCAAAATCCGGTGCGAATTCTCCTAAAGCCTTTCTTCCTGCTGTTTGTACTATCTTTTCCATAGTCTTTGCTCCTTTACTTGTTTTCTGCCATTACCCCTACTAAAGCATGGGGTAAATATAATTCCTCAAGGTAATTTATTTCTTCATCGGAAAGAGTAATATCCAATGCCCTTACCGGGGCTTCAAGGTGACTTAGCTTTGTTGCTCCCACAACGGGAGAGGTTACCTTTGATAAAATCCATGCAAGGGAAATATCCGTCATTGAAGCATTTTTGCTTTGTGCTATCTCATACACTCTTTTTATTATTCTTTCATCCTCCTGTGCTGTTTTGTCATACTTAAACTTAGCATAGGAATCCTCTTGTGATCTTTTAGTGCTTTCGCCGGGAAGTCTGGACAGCCTGCCGCCTGCAAGGGCGCTGTATGGGGTGAGGGCTATATTTTCCTCTTTACAGAAGGGAATCATCTCCCTTTCCTCTTCCCTTGCTATAAGATTATAATGTCCCTGTATCGATATAAATTCCGGCATACCATGCTGTCTTGCATAGAAATTTGCCTTTGCTAACTGCCATGCGTAGCAGTTGGATATGCCGATATAACGGGCCTTGCCTTCCTTTACAACCCTTGCAAGTCCCTCCATAATTTCTTCCATGGGAGTATGATAATCCCACATATGATAAATATATAAGTCTACATAATCATGACCAAGATTTAAAAGGCTTTGATCAATACAGTTTTCAATATGCTTAATGCCGTTTATGTTATTCTCTATTTCCTGCTGACTTCTTTTGGGAAATTTAGTTGCAAGTATATATTCATCCCTTTTAGCAAAGTCCTTTAATGCCCTGCCCACAAATTTTTCGCTGGTGCCGTTCTGATATACAATAGCCGTATCAAAGAAATTTATACCCTTTAAAAGGGCGGATTTGATTATTTCTCTGCTGTCAGCTTCATTTAAAGTCCAGCTATGCTGTCCGTTGTTGCTGTCACCGAAGCCCATACATCCAAGACAAATTCTTGATACATTAAGGTCTGATTTTCCGAGCTTAGTATACTGCATAAATATCTCCTTTCAAAGTGAATTCTTTATTATATTATAAATGCTGTATTCTTATATGTCAAGTAATAAAAAAGACTGTTAAATTATGGTATTTAAGCAAAAGTGAATATTTTTATATTTTCCCTATACTACCTCAACATTCTCAAAATACCAGAACATATAATTAAGAAGGGCTTTTTCGGATATTGCATCATCCTCTGTGCATCTCTTTGAACCCTCGTTATCATAAATTTCGCCGGAAAAAATATTTTTTCCGTCCATGATCATAGTTATGTTATCTCTTACCCTGCTTTTAATATTTTCATCCATTTCGGATGAATATTCCGACAGATAGATTATTTCATTATCAAAATGATACCAGTTAAGATCCCTAAGATTTACTCTGTTTTTGTTGTATTCAAACACCACCGCATTGTATAATTTATTTTTATCTAAAACCACACTTGTAAGGCATTTTTCCGACAGTCCGGTTACCTCTTCATAATATCCTATCGAATACACTCCCCTTTTATCCGCTGTTATAGCGGCGGTGTGATTGTGTTCAAAGTGGTAGGTTATAACATCCGCCTTATTATTATCTATAAGGGAATTTACGGTGTTTTCGATATGGCTGTTTTCATCAGAGCCGGTATACTGAACATACACATTAGCATCCGGATTTACGCTTTTAACTCCCATGGCAAAGGCGTTTATTCCCCTTATTACTTCGTCGCTTTCTTCCTTTGCTGTATATCCTATGGAGTTTGTTTTTGTTTTCATGCCGGCTATAATTCCGCTTAAATATCTGCCCTCATACATTCTGGGATAAAATGCAGTAAGGTTATTTGCAGCAGATTTATGCCCCGGTACATAAAAGCATATATCCGGGTTGCTTTTTATTATATCCATGGAATCCTCAAGATAAGCCTCCTCAGACAGGATTATCATGGTTATCCCGTTGTAAATTAGATCCTTTATAGCCTCATCGCATTCATCTGTGCCGGGCGGTACATTTTCCTTTACAGTAAGGGAAAGAATGTTATCGTCACATACAGTATATAAAATTTCGCTGTCGCTGTCCTTTGCATCTCCCTTAACTATGTAGCCTAAATAACCGAAGGGGTCAGGGGTATAAACATCAACTAAAATTATGATTATAAAGGTTAAAGTAGCAAGGCCAAAGACTATAAGCCCAATCAGCTTGATTATAGATTTTCTGTCAAACAAAGCAAAAACTCCTTTACCTGTTATACATTAAGTATAGCATAACAGATAAGGCAATTTCAAGATTATTTTAATACATATATTCTCCCTGAAAAGGGGGCTAAGGTTATGCTTCTTGTTTTTCTTAGGGTGATATTTTGCCTTGTTACGGGGGAATTTCCTCCGTATATATCAAAATCGGTGTTTATAAGTAGTCAGATTATGGAGATGCTTATCTTAATGATATTTTAGGAAAAATTTCCAATGGCATATACAGAAAATAAAAAGCAGGCTTTATAGCCTGCTTTTATCAGTTATAGTAATTTCCCTTTACTCTCTTTTTCCTTGTTACCAATTTTTCGTTTTTATTGGCAAAGGATTTTGCCCTGGCTTTAAGTAAAAACTGTCTGCCCTCCGGGTTTCTTGTATATACAGGGGTAAATTTTCCTATCATTTTGTTCATTTCACCGCATAATATGTCCACTTTTTCTCTTGATGACTCAAAGACCTTAGGCACACAGAGAGTTCCTCTTAAGCTAATACCGTAATTACTTTTCCTGCATAAAAGATACCTTTGATTATCCACCGGGGCTAACATCTGGACTACAGCAGAAGAAAACAGCTCCTTTTCTCTGTCTGTACCGCCCTTTAAATATACTCTGTATAATACCCCGTCGGCATCCTCTGCACATACCTTACAGTCAGAATTTATAAGCTGTAGCTTTTTCATGGCGGATAGAATAGTTTTACCTATGGTTTCAAGCCGTTTATAAGGGGTTATAAATCTTAACAGCTTTGGCAGCTTAGTAATTATAATCATCAAAAGCAAAAAGAGAATTGCAATACCCATAAGAGTTAATAAAACGCCGATAAAACCGCCGTCATTTATACTTGACATCACAAGCATACGTTGGGTAATGCCTAAAAACATTTCGGCTGCTACCATTAAAGCAAAGATAATATAAAGTCCGATACCGCTAATAAATATCGGGATATTAAGGGCCTGCTCATTTGCCTCTGCGTTATTTGTTATCTCAAATTGTTCACCGCAGTCAAGGGCAGTTTTCCAGCCCTCTGCAACGCTTTTTCTGTCAGCGCTGCGGATTTTCATATCCTCGTTTATTTTGCTTACGCTGTCCTTTGTAAAAGGGGGATTTAAATTAAGTCTTTCTATGCCGTTTTCTATGGTTTTAAAATCATAGTTAAGACCTATTATTCCGTCCATTCTTCTTTGAAGGGTTATAAAATCCTCTGTAAGCTCACTTGATATATTGCCCTTCTTTATATTTTCCTTTTTTTCAGTCTTTCCGGCAAGGCAAACAAGGTGCCAAATGTTACTTACCTTATCCGGGCGGTTTTTATCCTTTCTTATTGCCCTGCCCCTCATCTGATTACCAAGGACATAGGACCCTACAAAGCTTGCAAGAATAAGGGAATTTACACAGGGAGAATCCCAGCCCTCACCTAAAAGGGATTTTGTTCCGATAAGAATATGTATCTCTCCCAGTTCAAAAAGCTGTGTTACCACCGCAGTTAAAAGGTGGGATTTTCCGCTTGAATCAATGTAGGAATAACCAAGCGGCTTGCCCTCCTTATTTTTAAGCTGTTCAAAGGTCAATGTGTTGTCGGAGTCAATTTCTTTACATAGGCTTAAAGCCTTATTTACCGCACTATCAGGAAGTATAACCACACTACCGCATAAAACAGAAATTTTATCCTCGGTTATATTTCTTCTTAAAAGCTCGAATATAGGAAGCACACCTATCTGATCAATGGATTTTTCCTCATTTCCTATACTTGAAAGAAATTCCTTTCTTATATAGTCCGTAAGAATAAGCATACGAAGGTCATTACCCATTGATTTAACCTCAGTATCAGCTATATTACAGATACTTAACAGCTTACCGCAGCTATTTACAAGTAGCTTTTCTATTTTAGCGTTTGCAGTAAAGCTGATTTCCTTTTTATCAATTACTCCTGCCCCTTTAAGCTCCTTTTCTATACCCTTTCTGAATTCCTCGGTACAGTTAAAGCTTTCCGTATCGGTGTATAAAAATCCCTTTAAAAGCTCAGCCATATACTGATAGTTTATCATTGGCATTTCGCCGGCGCCGAACAGCTTTAGCCAGCCCTTATCAAAGGACTTATTCTTATATTGACAAAGGGATAAAATTGAAACTATATAAGCCGGATTTTCAAGCATGGTATCCGCATTGTTTTTACAGTCAGTTATTGCCCTGTGGGTAAAAATTACATTAGCAAATTCTTCGTTTTGCAATAGCTGTCCGTAAGCAAGGGCGGAATTTTCCTTAAACTGCTTTACCTTTCCCTCTTCTTCCTTTGTGGGATAGTTAAAGTATACATAGTCCTGATGTGGGCAGAGGCTGTTTTCCTTAACAAGCTCAGGTATGGAAATTTCGGTGTCTATATCTCCGCACATGGAAATATATCTTTCCCACTGGGAGATATTAGAATCATAAGGAGGTGTTGCCGTAAGGGAGATGACAGTAACCCCGGACATATTTTCCATAAAGGCCTCTAATGCCTTCCACCATTCATTTTTAAGGTGGTGACATTCATCAAGACATATAGTACCTATGCCCTTATCCTTAACGGTTTTAACAAGATCAAAGCCGGAAAAATCCACATTTTCAGTCTGTTCGCTGTCCTCTTCCTTTTCTTCTCCCTGAAGCCTTGACATACCGCTGTAAAGGGTCTGGTAGGTAATTGAGGTTATCATTCCCGGATTTTTAATATCACTTGATAAAAACCCCTCCGGCTCATCCTTTATAAAAAATGATTCTCTTATACGGGATAGCCATTGTTCTCTTATTACTATTCTGGGTGACAGAATAAGACAGGGCTTTCCTGTTCGTCTTATAAGCTCAATTCCAAGGGTGGTTTTACCTGCCCCGGGTGCGGCTACAACGTGAATTTTTCCGTCCCTTATATATTGCGCTGACTCATCAAGTACCCTTTGCTGATATTTTCTCCAGGTACCCTTAAAGCCTAATATGTTATCAAACTGATTCATATTATTTCTCCGTAGATATATTTTACTTTAGCTAAGTATACCACATAAAGAAAATTATTGCAACAAAAAACCCGACAAAGACTAAGCCTTGTCGGGAAATTTTATACCTTTATCATTCTGTAACCTACTCCTATGTGGGTCTGTATATACTGGGCGCTGTTATCCGCTTTTTCAAGCTTTTTTCTTAATGTGGCCATAAATACTCTTAGGGAGGCTATATCATTATCCCAGGAGCTACCCCATATTTTCTGTGTAATAAGTGTATGGGTAAGCACCTTCCCCACATTCTGACATAAAAGACACAGCAGCTTATATTCTATTGGGGTAAGGTGTAATTCGGCATCATTAACATAAACACAGCCTGCGGCATAGTCCACCCTTAATGCCCCGTTTTCAAATACAGAATTATTTACAGAGGCATCGGTATTCATCATTGAAAGCCGTCTTATTGTGACTCTTAGCCTTGCAAGTAATTCCTCAACGGAAAATGGCTTTGTAAGATAATCATCCGCCCCTGCATCAAGGGCTGCAATCTTGTCGTTATCCTCACTTCTGGCGCTTATTACTATTATAGGCATAAGTGACCAGCTTCTTATTTTGTTTATTACTTCAATACCGTCCATATCGGGAAGTCCTAAATCAAGCAGGACTATATCCGGGTTATGACTGGAGGCTTCTATTATTGCAGTAGTGCCGTTTGAGGCGGTAACATATTTATATCCGCTGGCCTTTAGGGTGGTGGTAATGAGATTTTTTACCGAGGTGTCATCCTCAACCACAAGTATAGTCTGCTTATTCATGTAAATTTACCTCCTCTGCCGGTAATGTAAAGGTGAATACTGCCCCATGTGGGATATTATCAGTAAGGGTAATTTTTCCCTTGTGGGCTTCCACCACGGATTTACAAAGGGCAAGACCAAGTCCTAAGCTTCGCTTACTGTCGGCAATTCTTTTAGTACCGCTGTAAAACATATCAAAAATATGCTCCTTGTCTGAAGGATTTACACCCTTGCCGTTATCCCTTACCGTAAATACCGCGTTGTTTCCCTTTTTCTCTGTGATTATCTCTATTACTGAGCCCTTATCTGTATGCTTTATGGCATTGTCCACAAGATTTATTAAAACCTGTACTATAAGCCGGCTGTCCATTTTAGCAAGTAAAAATTCCGTCTTATGGCAAGTCTTTATAGTATGCTCACTGCTGTAACGGTTTATATGCTTTAATGCCTCGTCCACCACATCCTCGCATAATTCCGCTGTGATATTAAGCTGTACCTGACCACCTTCTATTCTTGTAATGGAAAGGAGATTTTCAACCAGGTTTATAAGCCACATGGAATCATCATATATATCAGAATAAAGCCTTTGCTTTTCCTCTTCGGAAATTGCGTTGCCGTTTGAAATAAGGTTTCCTGCATTTCCGGAAATGGAGGTAAGGGGTGTTCTTAAATCATGGGAAATTGCCCTTAAAAGATTAGAACGGAACTGTTCGTTTTTAACATTTATTTCAGCCTGTTTTTTCTCCCAATCTATTCTTTCGTTTTCCAAAGCAAGGGCACATTCTCCAAGTATAGAAAGAATTATGCCGTTTTCAAAGCTGTCTGGGATGTTATCCTTTATAGCTATTCCCACAACTCCGTATACAAAATCATTTACTCTTATAGATAGGTAAAGGCATATTGAATCAGGTAAAGTATCAGTAGTAGCCCCGGCGTGCTTGTTATTTTTCATTACCCAGGATGCCACTGCCTTTTCATTTTCCGAAAAGTATTCTTCCGGTATGCTTTCATTTTTCGGATAGCCAATAGCCGATAACAGTCGGTCATTTTTAACGGGATAAATAATAATATCCGTATCAAGCAGCTTTATAAGCTGTTTAGCGGCAACGGAAAATATCTCCTTTTCACCCTTTGCCCTGCTGAAAAGCTGATTTGTTTCCAAAAGTATATTTGTACGGTAGGCACTTTTTGCACTTTGCAAGGCGTGATTTTTTAGCTTTCCTGCAAGACTGCCTGTAATAAAAGCGGCAATACACATTACAACAAAGGTAACAGGATAACCGCTGTCGTAGGCAAGTAATGTGTATCTTGGTTCTGTGAAAAGAAAGTTAAACACAAACACGCTGACTATTGATGATAACAGGCTGTATATTCTGTTTTCGGTTATAACTGAGGTTATAAGAACGCTTAAAATATATACTGTAATTATATTTACCTCAGTAAAGCCAAGGACATCAAAAATAACTCCTATGATACTGGCTAAAGTAAGCATAGCAACGCTTTTAAGAATATCCGCCCCTGAAAATACTATCAGCTTGTTTTCCTGCTTTGGCTTTTTATATTCACCGGATTTATTATCCGGGATAACATGAATATCAAGCCTTGGAGATAAATCTATAAGCCGTTCTGTAAGGGTGGGCTTTCCGAAAAGTCTTTTCCTTGCCTGGCTTCTGCCTATTACTATTTTTGATACCCCGGATATTCTTGCAAATTCAGCTATCTGCAAAGGTATATCGTCCCCGTAGACTGTTTCTATTGTGGCGCCTAACTGTTTAGCAAGATTTATATTATCTCTCAGTCTGTCCTTATTTTCCTTAGACATATTCTGAAAATCGGTGGTTTCCACAAAAAGGGCGGTAAATCTGCATTTAAAGGCTACCGCCATACGGGATGCCGTTCGTATCAACTTAGGATTTGAGGGGGATGAGGACAAACATACAAGTATATGCTCATCTGTGTAATAATCCCCCTTTGTTTTTATCCTTGCCTTTTCGGATATGGCATTTACTCTGTCTGCAAGTCTGCGCATGGCAATTTCTCTAAGGGCAGTAAGGTTATCCTCGGTAAAGAAATTATCCACCGCTTTTTCTGTCTGCTGAGGCTTATATACCTTACCTGACTTTAACCGCAAAAGAAGATCCTTAGGCTCTATATCCACAAGGGAAACAAAATCCGCATTGTCAAATACGCTGTCCGGTATTCGTTCCCTTACTACAATTCCGGTAATGGATGCCACAAGGTCATTAAGGCTTTCTATATGCTGTACATTAACGGTAGTATATACATCAATTCCGGCATTAAGCAGCTCTTCTATGTCCTTATATCGTTTTGTATGCCGCATACCCTGTGCATTTGTATGGGCTAATTCATCCACAAGTATAACCTTAGGATGTCTTTTTAAAGCGGCATCAAGATCAAATTCATTAAGGGTGATATTTTTATAGCTTATCTTTTTTGGGGGCAATATTTCAAGGCCCTTTAAAAGTGCAGTAGTTTCAGGCCTTGCATGGGGCTCAATATATCCTGCCACCACATCAACACCGTTTTCTTTAAGCTCTCCTGCGCTTTTAAGCATGGCATAGGTTTTTCCTACTCCTGCGGCATATCCGAAAAATATTTTCAGCTTGCCTCTTTTAAGGCTTTTTTCTTCGGATTTTATAACTCTGAGTAACTCATCCGGATCGTTTCTTTCATAGTCCATATTCAGCACTCCTTTTTGTCATTGTAGCATAAAGAAGAGAAAATTTCTATACCATAGCCATATATTATCCCTGTTTTTATAAAATGGGTATTAAAAAATCTTTACAGACATTAAGATAATATAAAGATTTATAATATTCCCTCCAGCATAAGGTTTACCTTAAGTACATTTACAGTTTCTGCACCGAATATGCCTAAAAATTTACCTGTGGTGCATTTTCTGATAATTTCTCTTACTTCATCCTCTGAAATATCATTTGCCCTTGCTAACCTTTTCACCTGATATTCAGCCGCCGCCGGTGATATATGGGGGTCAAGGCCACTTCCCGAACAGGTAACTAAATCAACGGGAATCGGTGTATCCCCCATTTCCGGGTTTGATGCCTTTATTTTCTCCACCCTTTTTGCCACAAGCTGTTCATATTCATTACTTGCCGGGGAAATATTTGAGGGTATAGCATACATAACAGGGTCTCCCTCTTTATCCTTGTAGGTAGAAATATCAATATTCATAATTCTGCCCCACATATATTTATCAGAGGTGAATTGCTGTCCTAACAGCTCACTTCCGTAAACCTTGCCATTTACTTCTATTATACTTCCGTTAGCCTGATAGGGAAATATAAGCTGTGCAAGGCCGGTTATTAAGGCGGTATAGATAACACCGCAAATAAGGGTAAATAAAAGAAATATCAAAAGCGCCTTTGAAATTATATTTTTTACAGTCATAGTTTTCTCCTTAGCATACGCCCATAACCACAAGCAGCATATCAATAAGCTTTATAAAAATAAAGGGAGCAATTAAACCGCCTACACCGTATATAAGCAGATTTCTTGATAGTAGCTTGCCTGCTGTTATCTCTCTGTATTTAACACCCTTTAAAGCAAGGGGTATAAGGGCGATTATAATAAGTGCATTATATATTATTGCGGATAATACAGCACTTTGCGGGCTTTGAAGTCCCATTATGTTAAGGGCTGAAAGTCCGGGGTAAAGTCCTGTAAACAATGCCGGGATTATGGCAAAATATTTTGCCACATCATTTGCTATTGAAAATGTGGTAAGACTTCCCCTTGTCATTAAAAGCTGTTTTCCTATCCTGACTATATCTATCAGCTTTGTGGGGGAGGAATCTAAATCCACCATATTTCCTGCTTCCTTTGCCGCCTGAGTACCGCTGTTCATGGCAACCGCCACATCAGCCTGAGCAAGCGCCGGAGCGTCATTTGTCCCGTCCCCTGTCATGGCAACAAGGTGACCCTTACTCTGATAATCTCTTATCATGGCAAGCTTTCCCTCCGGGGTGGCTTCCGCAAGAAAATCATCCACTCCTGCCTCAGCCGCTATTGCCGCCGCTGTTAAGGGGTTATCCCCGGTTATCATAATGGTTTTAATACCCATTTTACGAAGATCGGCAAACTTTTCTTTTACGCCCTGCTTTATAATATCCTTAAGATATATTACTCCCTGCACCTTTTTGTTTTTAGCTACAACTAAAGGAGTACCGCCCTTTGAGGCAATTTCCTTTACTATGCTGTCACATTCAGCAGGATATTCGCCGCCGTTTTCGGTTATATATTTCTTTATCGAATCAGCCGCACCCTTTCTTATTTCATCCCCGTCATAGTCAATGCCACTCATTCTTGTGGTGGCGGTAAAGGGTATGAATTTAACATTCTTATCAGTAAGGGTTACCTCTCTTATATCGAATTTTTCCTTCGCAAGAATAACCACGCTTCTTCCCTCCGGGGTTTCATCTGCAAGGGAGGATAGCTGGGCTGTTCTTGCAAGCTCCTTTACATCCACTCCCGAAACAGGAATAAATTCCGTAGCACTTCTGTTACCAAGGGTAATAGTTCCTGTTTTATCAAGCATCAGTATATCAACATCTCCTGCCGCTTCTATGGCTCTGCCACTCATGGCAAGTACATTAGACTTATTAAGCCTGCTCATTCCGGCTATTCCTATTGCGGATAAAAGTGCGCCTATTGTGGTAGGGGCAAGACAAACAAGCAAGGCCACAAGGGTGGTAACAGAGGTGGGATTTTCTATTCCCTTTTGCTGTGCTGAAAATGCGGAGTAGGTATAAAGGGATAGGGTAACTAAAATAAAGATAATTGACAGGGCTATAAGAAATATCTGTAAGGCTATTTCGTTTGGGGTTTTCTTTCTTGCCGCACCCTCAACCATTGAAATCATCTTATCAAGAAAGCTCTCTCCGGGGTTATTGGTCACACTTACTATAATCTCATCTGAAAGTACGGTAGTACCCCCTGTAACAGCGCTTTTATCTCCTCCTGCCTCTCTTATAACAGGGGCGGATTCGCCGGTGATTGCGCTTTCATCCACAGATGCCGCACCAACAATAATTTCCCCGTCTGAGGGAATCATCTCCCCTGCAGAAACAATTACTATATCCCCCTTTTTAAGGGTAGCAGATGAAACAAGGGTAACATTCTCCCTTTCATTTTCCGAGCTTAGCTTTCTTGCCTGTACATCCTTTTTAGAAGCTCTTAAAGCATCCGCCTGAGCCTTACCTCTTCCCTCTGCTATTGCCTCAGCAAAATTGGCAAACAGCACGGTAAACCATAATATTACAGCTATTGCAAGTGTATATCCGCTGTCAACGTCCTTAATTCCAAAGAGGGAAACTATCCACAGTAAGGTGGTCATTATTGCTGAAATATACACAAGAAGCATAACCGGGTTTTTACTTTGGGTTTTGGGGCTTAGCTTTATAAAAGAATCCTTAATGGCACGAATAAACATTTTGCTGTCAGTAAAGCCCTTTTTATCATTTTGTGACATATTATTCCTCCTTAAACCATGGTTTCAAGAAATTCCGCTATTGGGCCTAATGCTAACGCCGGGAAGAAGCTTAGTGCTCCCACTAAAAGCACTATAAATATAAGCAGAAATACAAACATGGCATTGGTAGTTGAAAGTGTGCCTGCGGTTGTTGCTATACGCTTTTTATTTGCCATACTGCCGGCTATTTTAAGTATTCCTATTATTGGAATAAACCTTGCAAAAAGCATTATCAAGCCAAGGGTTATATTAAGAAATACCGTATTTGCATTAAAGCCTGCAAAGGCTGAGCCGTTATTGCCGCCGCAGGAGGAAAAGGCATAAAGCACCTGTGAAAATCCATGGGCACCGCTGTTTGAAATGCTGTCGGTGATTTCCGGAAGCATTACGGCAATACCGCTTCCTATAAGAATAGCTACTGGGGTTGCAAGGCTTACAATCACCGCCCATTTCATTTCAAAGGGCTCTATTTTCTTTCCTAAAAATTCCGGTGTTCGCCCTACCATAAGTCCGGCTATAAATACAGTCAGAATGGCAAATGCAAGCATACCATATAAGCCACAGCCTACACCACCGAAAATTACTTCACCAAGCTGCATAAGTAACATAGTTACCATACCTGAAATTGGCGTCAGACTGTCGTGCATAGCGTTTACGGAACCGTTTGAAGCGGCGGTGGTAAATGCCGCCCAGGTTGAGGATGCTGTAATACCAAACCTTGTTTCCTTGCCCTCCATGTTGCCGCCTGATTGCATTTCAGAGGAAATATCCACATTTCCGGATTGTGAAAGCTGGGGTGTTCCTATCTGCTCATTTACCGCAATTACAGACAGCGCTATACCAAGGCAAATAAACATGGCCATAAATATGGCTATACCCTGCTTTTTATTTTTAATGGCACTTCCGAATGTAAAGCATAAAGCCGCAGGAATAAGCAATATTGAGATCATTTCTACAATATTGGTGAAAGGATTGGGGTTTTCAAGAGGATGAGCAGAGTTGACACCCATGAAACCGCCGCCGTTTGTACCAGACTGCTTAGGAGCTACCTGGCTTGCGCAAGGACCCATAGGAACAAACTGTTCGGTAACGATTTGCGCACCCTCGATCTTTGAACCGTTAAGGGTTACCGTATTTGCTTCAACATCAATCACCGCATTTTCTATTATCTCGCCGTCAGCACTTACTGCAATAGGCTCTAAGAGGGGCAATGCTTTTGCAGGGGAAATATTTTGTATCACCCCACCACCCACAAGTATAAGGGAAATTATAATATTAAGTGGAATAAGAAGATGAACAAGTATTCTTGTTATATCTGTCCAGAAGTTGCCTACTGTATCGGTTTTTACCCTTGTAAAGCCTCTTATAAGGGCGAATAGTACAGCTATGCCGGTGGCGGATGAAAGGAAATTCTGTACAGTAAGCCCAAGACTCTGGGTAAGATAGCTAAGGGTACTTTCCCCGGTATATGCCTGCCAGTTTGTATTGGTTATAAAGCTGGCTGTGGTGTTAAAGGCAAGATCCCATTTCACCCCGGAAAGCCCCTGGGGATTAAAGGGCAAAATTCCCTGTAAAAGCTGTAACAAAAATAAAAATACAAAGCCAAAGACAGAGAAAATAAGCAGGCTTATTATATACTGCTTTACGCTCATTTCCTTTTCACTGTCTATTCTCAGCAGCTTATAAACAGCCCTTTCACAGGGGTTTAACAAGGGGGATAGAAAGGTATGTTCCCCCTTCATGAGCTTTTTAATGTAAATTCCCAAGGGTACAGCAAGTATTACAAGTATCGCTAAATATAAAGCATATTCAAGTACAGCTTCCATTATTGCTTATCCCCCCTTAGTAAAATTACAGCGTAGTAGCATAGCAAAGCTATACCGCAAAGCCCGGCTATGCAGGTTATGATTGTCATAAAGTTACCTCCTTTTTATATGGGAATAAGTGAGATTATAAAGTAGAAAATTCCCACAACAGCTAAAGTAACTGTACATACTGCCGCCATTACAAGAACAGGCAATCCCACAAACATAGCAAAAAAGGCTCTGTATGGATGATTTCTTACATAGCTATCCATAAGGCGGTCAAACTGAAGTAGTTTCCTTTTCATAACTCACCCCTCCCTGTATCTAAAGAATAGCACCGAAGATATTAAAAGGGTGAAAGGAAAATACCGATAAAATTAAGATAATATTAAAGCAGAAAAATATAACAGATAATACAATTAGATTTAGTGATGTAAATAATTTTTAGGTAAATTTGCCATAAAACTTCTTGACAATAACAAAATCTGCTGTTATAATAAATATGAAGGGTATAATATCCTGGGAAATTTCCGTTTTAAACGGGTTAATATGAAAGGAAAATACTATTACGGGAAAGTTTGTTATCAAGACAACAAAATCAGGCGATTATGTATTTAACCTGAAGGCAGGTAACGGTGAAGTTATCGCTACAAGCCAGAGCTACAGCACTCTTGATGCTTGCAAGAACGGTGTTGAAAGTATAAAGACAAATGCACCTGTAGCAGCAATCGAAGATCAGACAGTTGAAGGCTTCGCTACTGAAAAGAATCCCAAGTTTGAAATCTACAACGACAAGGCAGGCGAATTCCGTTTCCGCATGAAGGCAAAGAACGGTCAGATCATCGCTACCGGTGAAGGCTACCAGGCTAAGGCAGGTTGCAAGAACGGTATCGAAAGCATCCGCAAGAATGCCCCTGAGGCTGATGTAATTATTGAGGAATAATAAAATCCAATAAAAACAGGGTGTACCAATGGTACACCCTTTATTTTTTTATTTAAGCCGTTGTCAGGATTAAAACCTGTATTTCTTTAATTCCTCTATTCTTTTTAAAAGACGAGGAAGATCCTTGTCCTTGAAATTCTTAGGCGCAATTCCGCACTTTTTACAGCAGTATATCAGCTCTTACCTGTTTGTTATATCAATGTTGTAATCCAAAACAACCCGAGCCATTTTGTCAATGTGCTTATCCTTTATTCCGTTATATCCGGCTTCATCTATAAGCCCTAATGCCCATATTTCGTTCATAGTGGTGCTCCTTGAGATTTTTATTTGTTATAGGTTGTGGGAGGAAAATTTTTCGATAAACCTTAGATAGAAATCTTTAAAATCATTTTCTTTGCAGTCAATATAACAAATTTCTACTCCGTAAATTTCCATCAGAATTTTATTATGGGAATTATCATTCTTTTTCCAGACCGGTTCATAAAAATAAATTTTGCTATTAGAAAAATGACGCTTTTTACAACATACCAGCCACCATAAATCGAATTCACTTAAATCCATGGAAAAGCCGATTATGTTTTTCATTATTATTAAGCTGTACGGGAATATAACCAAAAAGATTAAAATCATTTTTTGAAAACTTATGTCCTTCAGTGTACCTGCATCTATAAATGCTTTGGTCATTTGTCCCCCGCTCCAGCTCGTATGTATAGTTAGTTGTAAGTATATCATCAAAGGGCAAATTTAATATTTTAAATACAAGCTCCTTTTGTTCATTATCAAGCTTCTGAGATTTAAGTTCATTACATAAGCTCTTCATTGCCTTATCTACATTATCTGATGTGGCTACCACCACCCTCATACTGTATGGCATATTTTTGATATCTTCGTAATTATGCTTGAATGTACTGTTCCCTTCTGCAAATTTTTTAATAATCCCGTCCCAGTCCTTAGTAACTTCTAAAGTTCTTGCAATTCCATTTCCGATAAATAACACATCATTGCCCATTTCAAATGCCTCCATTATTTTTCTAAAGTATAGCATAATCCGACAAATTTTACAAGATTGTTATTATTTTAAGCTGAATGAGAAAAATTTTGAAATATGCCCTCCCGATGTCGATTTACTGAAGAATTTACTTAAAGCCGCAAAGAAGAAGGGATACAAAAAGCTCGCAGAGCTTGTGAAAGGAAAGATTAAAGAATAAGTAAATAACTTGCCCCCGGTTGTGAATATGAACAGGTCCAGTAAAAACGGACAATAGAAAAACACACCCCCTTATGGTAGAATAAAAGAAACTACCGTAAGGGGG
>CALXIO010000001.1 GCA_944388385.1 uncultured Ruminiclostridium sp. | reverse complement strand
GTCATTTAGAACCGTGTTCCATTACTTTTGCATACTATAAGCACGGTTTTTACGCTTATAGATATTCATAGTATAGCACATTTAAGAAACAATATCAATAGTCTGTGGAAAATCTGTTTTAATATTTATAGACTATTTATAGCGTGAAAAGGATGGTTAAACTTATGAGCGATATTGCAAAAGCTGTTGGACAGCGTATCAGAAACTACAGAACAAAGAAGGGACTCAGCCAAGAGAAGCTCGCCGAGCTTTCCGGTTGTCATCCAACCTACATCGGTCAGCTTGAACGTGGTGAGAAGAACGCAACACTTGAAAGCATTGAACGGATCACCGCTGCCCTGGGCATTACTCTTTCAAAGCTGTTTGAGAAGTTAGACGGTCAAGAGGACGGCGGAGAGAAAGATATTCCGCTTGCCTGCTACGAGTTCCTCTCTGCAAAATCCAAGGAGGAGCAGGAGCAGCTCTACAAGATCCTTCTTGAGATGGACAAATACAAAGCCAACTGAATATGACCGATGGATGCCGTTCCGTAAGGGATGGCATCTTTCTTTATACACTATCTCTTTTCTATTCTGCTGTAGTATCTCTTAGAGTGGGAAGTTCGCTTTCTCCTGTCATCATGACAGGTACCACCTGCCACCGAGAAGGTATAGTTCCCCCTCGGCGGAAGGTGTATATTTTTTGCAGTTGTTATCCGCTTCGGATTTTGTAAAGCAGACTGCTCTTGCCGCCTTTGGTGCGATACCGCTGTTCGGTTTCAAGCAGTCCGGCTTTCCGCAGGTCGTGGAGCGCACGTCGCACGGTGGACTGCGACAGCTTCAGCTCCGAGGCGATGGTAGGGATCGCAGGCCAACATTCGCCGTCCTTGTTGGCTCTGTCGGCAAGGTAGGTGTAGACTGACACGGCTCGGTGCGGCAGTTCCTGACGGTATAGGAAATCAAGACGGCTCATTGGGCTTCACCTCCGGTTTCGGTAAAGGCGTAGTTTGCTTGGCAGACGGTTTCTCTCTTATGACAGCTCCACCGCCGCCTTTCTTGTCGCCGGGCTTCTTGGGCGGTGTCTGCTGTGGCTCATGGCTCTCGCTCTCTGCCTGATCCTGACCGCCGATACCGTTACCGCCGTCTGTGGCAGGCTTATCCTTGACGATCCAGTCGGGATGGTATTTCTTGATGATACCGTCCATGATCTCTTTCTTCTCAGCATACTGTACCTCTCGGCCGCCGTGGTCGGGTACAGCATAGGGATTGTCCTCGTCGAATTCGATGCCCCATTTGAAGAACAGCTTCAGCTTGACTCGCATAGGATGGACACCGGTTTTCATGACAACGAACTGACCTTTGGGAAGGGATTTCAGCTCGTCGGGTGTCAGCAGAGGTCGCTCGATCATCTGCAAGGATTCGGAAGGATCGTTTCGGCTTCGGGAAACAGATCCCGACATGACGGTACGACTGCCCAGGGCTTTGGATAGCACCTCTGCGGAGCTGCTGTTGGGAGCGAAGCCACCGAAGATGGTGAGCTGGGTGTTGTCCACGATGATCTCCGCGCCTTCCTTGCCGTAGTTCTTGTCGAGCTGCGAGAAGGACTGGATAATGGGAACGATCTGTAATCTTCTCGAACGGGATGCCGAGAACATCATCTCGGCGGATTCGATCTTGGGGAGCGTACCGAACTCGTCGCAGAAGAAGACACAGCGGTTTTTCAGCTTACCGCCATGCTCATCGGCTACGGCAAGTATCTCTCGGTATAGCTGCTGAATGATCAGCGAGATCATGAAGAAGGTGTTGGGGTTTTCTTCGGGCATAACTACGAAGATAGCGGACTTCTCATTACAGAACTTCTCCGCGTCGATCTCGGTATCGAAGCACAGGAGCTGTTCCAACTCGGAGTCGAGGAAGGAGTTCAGTCGGGACAGTGCTGTTGACATGACCGATGCCATGGACTGCTCTGCGGTATTCAGAGCTGCACCGGCAAACCATTTCGCCTTGTGGTCATCGGGAAGCATCTCCATGAGCTGTTGGAACTGATTCTTACCTTTCTTCTGTGAGGGTGCCAGCAGTTCCTGAATGATCTTGAATACCGACACGATGTGCCGTTTCTCCGGCTCACAGAACTCTGCTACAAGCAGGATTGTCGCAGTGAGCAGACCTTCGGCTGCATCGTAGAAGTATGCGTTCTGTCCGAAGGAAGCGGCATCCATACCGGATAGGATGATGGTCTTGGATATGATCTTGGCGTATTTTTCTGCCTTCGCCTTATACACCAGGGTGTCGGGATGCTGTTGGTACAGATCCATATATTTGTTCACAAGGTGGAGCAGATTGTTGCCGTTACTGCGAGTCGGGTTTCGCAGGTCAATGACCGATACGTTATATCCGTACTGCTTGGCAATGTGTCCGTAGTTACGCATGACGTCGTAGAGTAGGAAAGAGCCGCCTTGCCATATTGCTATGGCAGGTTTGCCCAGACCTCTCCCGGAACCGGACTTACACCTCTCGGTGTATCCGGCTCCCCATTACTGCTCAATCAAGGGAATTCAAGGGTTGTGGATTTGACAATGACAAGCCTTGCATACCGCTATGGTTTTTCGCTTTTTAGCTATCATCATCTGTTCCCAAAATTCTTTGCCTTTGAGGTTCTTCACTTTGTTTACATGGTGGATTTCGAGGGACACATCTGTTTTCCCACACAATTCGCACACTCTGGCAGATAATCTGTCGTCAAATGTGGTTCTTGTACTGGCGTAAAGCACAGCGTAGTCAATGATTACCTCATGAAAGCTGCCCGTGTTTTTGCAATCCATAAAATTTGCAAATCCACGGCGTTTCTCACCCTTTGCGGTTTTGTATGGGATACTCCAGTTTCCATTTCCGTCCTGGTATTTGCTGACGATTTTTCTGCTGGTGCTCTTGTGCTTTCCCGCAATGGTTTTCAGACAGCTATATTCCATGAGATAAGCAAAATAACTTAACCTATTGAAATTGCTGGCTAATGCGTAGTAATTGCATATGCCCCGAAGTTCGGAATTGAAGGCTGTCACAATCTCCAAATCCGTGCAGGCGTAAAGATATTTGCGTGCGATAGGCTCTATTGTTCCGTCTTTTAATTGCCATATAACCGACTTGTTAAACAGGAACGGCATAATCTTATCCGCAAAAGGCACGCTTAATTCCACTTTTCCTTTTAAGGTTCTCTGAATGTGGGTTCCATGCGGCTTTGCGGTATTATCCCGTCTTACCCGGATGTCATAACCTAAAAATCTTGCATACTGGCTGCTATGAGTAATCAGTGTTTTTTCTTCTGACAATTCCATTTTTAGAGTTTGGCCGATAAATTCCGAAAACTGCCGTTTGATTTGTTCACAGTCCGCTTTTTCGCCCTTAACGCCTATGATAAAATCATCCGCATATCGGATGTATTTCATAACCTTATCGGTTTTGGAAGCGCAAGGGGTTTTCCGCAATTCGGCTCTCAACTCTTTTTGGAGCTTTAGCAAGGCTGATTTTTCCTGCCCCGTCGCCGTTTTCAATTGCTTTCTTGTCTTTGCTATCAATCCGGCAACCCTGTTGTATTCGACCGTATAAACCTTTTTCCTTGGCTGATAAAAGTTTTCAGCCGTTTTTTTCGCAAACTTGTCAAGCTCGTTAAGGTAGATGTTCGCTAAAATCGGTGAAACAATGCCTCCCTGTGGACAGCCGGAATAGGTGGTATGGTATTTCCAGTCTTCCATATATCCGGCTTTCAGGAATTTCCAAACGAGCTTAATCAGCCGGGCGTCTTTGATTTTGGCGTTGATGATGTCCACCAGAATGTGATGGTCGATGTTATCAAAACAGCCGCGAATATCGCCCTCAATAAACCATGTCACACCGGTGAATTCCTTTTTTAGAGAGTTTAATGCGGTATGACAGCTTTTTCCCGGACGGAACCCATGGGAGCAGTGAGAAAATACCGGTTCATATACGGCTTCCAGTATCATTCTTAAAACTTCCTGAACGAGTTTGTCCGTAAAGGTTGGGATTCCCAGCGGGCGTTTTTTCGCACTGTTCTGCTTTTTCTGGATATACTCACGGCGAACGGGTTTTGGCGCATACGTTTCGTCAGCCAGCATTGCAATGATATTGCTGACTTTTTCCTCGCTAAACCCGTCTGCGGTATCGTCATCCACGCCTTTTGTCGAGGCACCCTTATTTGCATAGAGATTTTTGTACGCAAGATAGTAAAAGTCGGGTCTTAACAGATAACGGTAGAGTCTTGTGAAGATTTCCTCTTTGTTGTTCCTTGAATTTTCGCTGATTTTCTCTAAAATCTCGATTGTTGGTTTCATTGTGAGGTTTTCCTCCCTAATCAATTTTGCGATTTTAGAACGCAGTAACTGCCGCCCTTCGCCATGTGAACGCCATTAACGTTCTCGGACTACTACGGCGGCTCCGTTGCCATATTGGATATTCAGCGTCATCTCTCTTACCTTTCGGGCTTGAGATTTATCACCTGTGAGGGCATTTCGCATAGCTGTCACACACTTTGTGTTTCAAGCATTCCAACTTAGGCAATCCCCAGTTAGTACAATAAGCAGGCAAATGCGGATTGTCGGATATGCTTTCGTTTCGTTAATACCAGTTCTCTGGCTCGTCTTATGAATGATTGGTAACCCATTACACAAAGGCTGAAATGTAATGGTATTCATATCGGAGGTTGATACTGCTATTTTTAGCAGCTGCATACACTTTCCTCCGCCCGGACACAACAGGGACTTGAAACTCGCATTCAACAAACACAGTTTTATCCTCATATCCGCTTAACGTAGCAGTTCAGCCGCACTTTTGTGTATAAAGTGGCTTACCGCTTTCCCGCCATGCTCTGTTCCCGTTTCGGCTTTCGCTTTTCGGTTAGGCGGGTCGTTTCCCTCGTTACCATGAGGGGTAGTGCCTTAATCTACTTCTTATTGCACCCTATCTGGGCGCACGCCTTTGGTATCGGTGGAGAGCCACGACATTCCCGAAGCGCAGGCATACTCGATACACGGGTACAGCCAAAAGGCGGTCTTACCGACACCTGCTGCACCGATCATAAGAGCGTGAACGTCGCCGGTGTCTACCATCGCTGTGGTGTTACCGGTGCATCCCACCACGATGCCTTGAGGCAAGGGGTTGCCGTCATCGCCTGTGGGAGTTTGTCCTTTGGCTGCCTGCTTACGCCAACGCTGTGGATCAAACGGCACGTGCTTGTAGATTTTCTTTATCTCTGCCTTGGTCGCCCATCGAGCAGTGCCGTGCTGACCGTCGCCGACCGTCTTGGATTTGATTCCGTTCAGACTGTAGATGTGGGACAGCAAAGTCACACCGCCGAGTACGGCGAACATGATTCCGGCGACGATCACAAGGAGCAAGGGATTTCCTGTCATGAGCTACCGCCTCCTTTCCTTACATAGTTTGGATACATATTTCTTCCTCCGTTTCATCGGGTGGATATAGTAAATCCTCGTTCCAGTCCTTGCGGATCGGTACGAGGATTTCTGCGTTTACGCCTTGTTCGGTGAGCTTATTCGCAATACGGACGGCGGCTTTCTGTCCATCCACGTCGCTGTCGTGGCAGAGGTACACCGTATCCACCTGCGGATGATCGGCAAGTATCTGCCACAACACCTGATCGGATACACCGCAGGCGGCGGCATAGCTGTGCTTCTGCCAGCCGTTTCTGTGAAGCGAAATAAAGGACAGCATATCTATCGGTGCTTCAAAGAGATAGACTCGGTTGCTTCGTCCGATCCAGTGAAAACTGTATCTCGGATCGCTGCTGTCCACGTTTCCTTTGAAGGTACTCTCCGAGCCTGTTCCGCGCTTGTGAGCGTGGACGGCAACGCCTTCCGTATTCTTGCCCACGAACACGGCGTTGTGGTAGTCTGCCGATTCGTAGATCAGTCCGGTATAAAAAAAGACGTTTAGTACCTCTCGGTTGATGCCTCGCTTGTTTAGGAGGTAGGCGTAAGCTCGGCGGTTGTTATCGTTCTTCGGTGGCAACTCGAAGGGTTTTTGCTCTCTGACCACAGGCGGTGCAGTAGTCAGCGTACCCATACCGCTGCCGCCCAGCAGGTATTCCATCGCTTCGGGGTAGCTCTTGTTCATATACTTTCGGACGAAGTCGATGGCATCGCCGCCGACTCGTTCGTACTGATGAAACCACAAGTTTCCTCGGATGGTTACCTTCTGTGAGCCGTCACGCCATTCGTATTCTCTGCCGGAGCGTTTGAGCTTCTCGCCCTGGCGCTGGAGCAGATCGCAGAGGTCGGTCTGCCGAGCCTGCTCCTTTTGTTCTTCTGTGAAATGGATATAGCTTGACATGGGTTCTCCTTTCGTTGGGATTATTGTTTGAGACCGTGAGCCTGTTTCTTCTCATCGATCTTCCGCTTGAGCTTGCGGTCGATACCGCCGAGCTTCTCCTTGCGCTCGTCCTCTAACTGATTTTGGAGCATTCGTGCAAGGTGATGGAGCAGACGGAACGATCCCATTGCCGCCGACCAATGACGGTTACTCTTAACGCTGTGCAGGAGCTGCTTGGCATAGGGGTTGCCTTTGTCAGCTGCAGATTTCAGATATTCCATCGCCTTGTGATAGTCACGGTCGATCTCTCTGCCGTAGAGGTACAGCTTTCCGAGTTGGTATTCTGCATAGTCGTTACCGTTCTCCACGGCGATCTCGAAGTTCTTGATAGCTCGGAGGATGTCCTTGATATCTTCCTCGGTGAGCAGTAGCTTGCCTGCGAGGTAGGCGGCGTAGGGGTTGCCTTGACCTGCTGCTCGTTCGAGGTAGTCGATAGCTCTCTCCAAGTCTTTCGGGATGACCTCACCCTGACTCATAAGCTTGCCCAGGAGATACTGTGCCGGAGCGAAGCCGGAGTCTGCCGATTCGGTCAGCAGTCGGATCGCTTCGGGGATGTTCTGTAGGAGCAGGAGTCCTTCGAGGCAGGCTTTGCCGAGAGCGTATTTGGCATAGCGGTTTCCTTTGTCGGAGGAACGCTTCAGCAGATCCTCGGCACGAGGCAGGTCTTGTTCGGCATCCTCACCTCGGAGCAGAGTCTTGCCCAGCAGGTATTCGGCGTACTGATTGCCGTCTGCCACCGCATCTTCGAGCCACCGCAGAGCGTAGTCGGTGTTCTTCGCCACATCCTCACCTCGGAGGAACATTTTTCCGAGACGGTATTTGGCAATGTCGCATCCCAGCTTTGCCGAGTCGATGAGCAGATCCACCGCCGTGTTGGGATCGTAGTCCTCGCTCTCACGGTCCAGCATTTCTTTCGCCTGACGGTAATACCGCCACATAGCGGAGATCCGTTCTCGGTCGCTCATGGGAGCTGCGGACTCGCTCTCTTGCTCGGTTCGTTCTATTTCTTCCGGCTCCGGTTCGGGAGTGTCGATGACGAGATCGTCCGTGTCCTCGTCGATGGGAGTGATATCGGCAAGGATGTTCATAGCTTCGCTGATCACCGCATTCTTCACCGATTTGAATTCGGGATTGTCCACGAGAGGTATCCGTTCGGGAAGGTCTTGGGTGTAGATGCCGAGTACCTTCTCTCGCTGTTCGTACCAAAGGTCATAGAGGGCGGCGATCCTTTCGTCAGCTGCAAGTTCCATGACGATCCGGTTGACGATAGCCTTCACATCGGATTTCAGATAGCCATATTGTTTCTTGCCGCTTGTATGATAGAGACGGTCGGCAAGCTCTTTCAGCATTTCTTCCACCTTCGGGTTATCGTACACACCGGAGTTGATCTGCTCCACGATCTCGGCGATGAGACGGCCGCCGTGGGTTCGCAGTTCATCCCGATGCTCGGTCTGCCTTGCATAGATTTCGTGCAGGTCGTGCTTGAAGATATCCCTTGCCAGTGATGAGCGAAGACTCATCACGCCTTTCTTCGAGAGGTACGGCTTGTGAGTGCCGGAGGTATAGACCATGAGGTGGACGTGAGGATGGTGGCTCTCGTTGTGGAAGGCGGCGTACCATTTCAGATCCTCTTTGGGTATCTTGAAGTTGGTGGCGAGGGCATCGGTCTGTGTCCGAAGCATCTCCCGCCATCGTTCGCCCTGATCGAATCCGAGTCGCTCCGCATCCTCACGGCGCAGAGAGATGATCACCGTCCACACGTTTCCTTCGTAGTGATTCAGTTCCTCCGAGACCTCGCCGAGCTTGACGGGGACTCCGTCATCGGTGAACAAACCGTGGGAGCCGAAGCGTTCAGCTCTCGGTCGGGTGGCGATATAGTCAGCATAGGTCTTGGTCTGCATCACCTCGTAAGCGTTATCTTCCAGAGCGCGGGTGATAAACTCAGAAGCGTTTCCCACCGTTGGCTCCTTCAGATAGTCCTCATACTCCAACATCTCTTTGCTGTCGGGAAAGTCTTTGAGGATTTTTTCGATGAGCTGCTGTTGCCTTAGTGAGCAAGGCGACAGCCGATAGGACTCGTCGATCTTATCCACGCCTTCACGGGTAGCAATATATTTTGCATACCCGCCAACGCTCTGTCGGGCATTTGGTTTGAGATACTTGAACTTGGTGATCAGCTTTGCCATAGGCTATCCGCTTATCCTTTCTGCCAAGCGAGAGCATCCTCGAAGGAGAAGCCGCCGTTGAGCCGCTTGACTTCCTTAACGCATTCACCGCGCAGTCGTTCGAGGGACACGGGATCGATGTCCTGGGTAGCGGCAATGAGATTCTGCACGATAGCGATCTCCACCGCCAGCTTGAACATCATTCTGTTCTGTCGGGTGTCGCTGCTGTCCACGATTGCCTTGAGCGTAGAGGTGACGATGCTCGGCAGATAGTTTTTCTTATCCTCGGTGGTGAGGTATCCGATATAAAAATTGATTGCCTTCTCAATGAACTCCGACTTACTCTCGCAGTCGTCCTCTCGGTAGATATTCTCTATCTTTTCGAGGGTGTCGGGGTACACCCAAAGGGCGAATTTCTTCTTGTTTTCAAACATGGGGATCATCTCCTTTTTGTTGGTACAACGCCGTTCACAACGCCATGCTGTTTCCTTGTGGTTTCGGCGTTTTTCCGAAGTCACAACCCCGACCACAGGATTTCGGGCGGTCTTACAACCCCTATGGCTCTTTCGGGGAGGAAGTGCCAAAAACCCTTGTGCGGTCGGCATTGCCGTCCGCTGTGATACTGGGCGGGGTGCATCTGCAACCCCGTCCTTTTCACCTGCTTGATTTTCGACCCATCGAAAATTGGGAAATCCATGGGTAAACCGCCCGATCTTTCTCTGTGCGAAACACGCCCGAAACGGGGCTTGAGAGGCGGTCTGTGGGTGTTTTCCCGACCTCGGTGGGAAACTCGCCACACAGGGCGACACGGTGGCTCACAGGGGCGACATCCTCGCTGTGCTACATCCGCATCACCGGGGCTTCGTCCTCATCCTCGTCGGGAGCTTCATCCTCGGTTTCTTCGGGTGGGACGATCTCCTTGCCTGCGAGGGCTTCTTCGAATTTTTCTTTTCTGTCGTATGAGCTGCGGTAGGAGCCACGGTTGGCACGGTACGCAGCAGTCGACAGATCCTTGAGCGAATACGTCCACCACGCATTGTCGCTGCTTTGGCAGGCACTGGCTGTGCCTGCATCCAAATCGAAATCCGCAGCGATTTTGATGCGGTGGTCGTTGGGCATTCGGTCGCAGAGTTCTTCATACTGTGCGACACTGATATGCTCCACCTCGCCGAAGGCTTCGGCAAACATTTTCGGGTTGGAACTGAGTTCGCCCCGATCATACAGGCGGTACCTGTATGCCGTGGACAGCAGAGAGTCGAACAGCTCGCTTGTGAAGTATCGGTCGCTGCCGTTCTCACGAACGTGGAAGACGCCGAAGCGGCGACGGGCTTCTCGTTCGGCATTCTCGGCTGCTTCGATCTGTTCGATCTCCGCTTCGATAGCGAGCTGTTCTTCTTGAGGAACATATTGCTCATAGAGGAAGTCGAACTGTTTACCCAACTCATCCTTTAGGGTTGTACCGTCGAAGTTGAGATGATCTTCCAAGGCTCGGAGCTGCAGTTCGTTAAAATACAGAGTTACCTCAATGTGGTTCATCCGTTCTGCACCTCCTGGCCGCCAGCGCCCACGGCAGAAGAAGGAGATGGTTTCGGTTTCTTCACGGTGGGTGCAGGTTTGGGTGTATTACCGGATTTCATCTCAATGAATTCACGCACTCCGGCAGGTACGGTTTTCGTGTACAGGGTTTCGAGGGAGCGTTCCAACTCCGACTCTACCTGCACACCTCTCTGTGTGAGATACATCTTCAGCGCAGAGAGCTTTTCCTCGTCAAAGGAAATCGTGATTGACGTTTTCTTCATTTCGGATTCTCCTTTCACATGACCATTGCCTGACCGGTATCGGTGCAGGCAATGTCGGGATCGTTTAAGATGGTCTGACCGTTGTTATAGTCCTCGACCATCTTTTCCGCTTCGGTCTGTCGGTGGGTGGCATCGTACCAACGGGACTCCATCTCGTCGATGGTCTTATCGACACTGTTCGGATTCACGTGGTCGGAGTAGTAGGCGGCGGCTTCGAGGAATGCCTCACGGCCGTGCTTCTTATAGATGCCGTGGATGGATTTGATCTTACCTGCCATAGCACACCTCCTACATCGTGATCGGTGAGCCGTTCTGCTCGGCGTTCCAGATATCCTCGTCGTAGGTGCATCGGTTCATGCGAACGAGAGAGGTGTCGGTGTCACCGAAGTCCGTCCCCTCAATACAGGAGCCGTCCAAGCTGCAACTGTACACCTCGCAGTTTCGGAATCGTGCATCGGCGAAGTTGCTGTGGGTGAAAACGCTACGGCCTAATTCCGTGCCGATAAACTCCGCGCCCTTGAAGTTGGCTTCTTCGGCGGTGAGGTCGGTAGCGTAGCAGTTATAGAACTTGGTGCCGACGCAGGATGCGTAGCACAGTTCGGCGCTGTAGAGCTGTGTGTTGCTGATCTTCGCTCCATCGAAGATGGCTTGATTGAGATTCCTTCTCGACAGATCCATTCCTCGGATCACGCAGTTTGAGAAGTCGGCTTGCTCGCCGCCCTCGTCGTTGAGCCACAGGATATGCTTGGCGCACATGACTTCGATATCCTGTTCGGTCAGATACCGCATTCCGCTTTCATCGGTAAATCGGATATGCTCATCCGCAAGTGCAACGGATACGGTATCGTTCTCGTAGTCGTAGTCCACCTCGGCGATCTCCGGTCGCTCGGAGAGCATCTCCATAAACAGAGACGCACTGAACGAGTCGTTGACCACTTTGTTTCGGATCGGTGCGAGGGACACCTTGTATTCGCCCTCGACCTGCCTGTCGATGGCATCGGCAACGAATTGATTGGTTAGGCTGTGCATTCGGTCTACGAATTCAGTGAGTCGGAAGGACTGCTCCATCTTGAGGAACTGTCGGGCATTAGGCAGGTGTGCGGTATGCCTTGCGTAGTCGTAGCCCTCGGTCAGTACCAAGGTGCCGTCCTGACGGCCTTCTGCCATAACGAGCAGGCATCTTGCGATGCCGTGTTCGTCCACTCGGAATCGGTCGGACTCCTGTGAGAGCAGTTCGCTCGACACGGTGAGGTTCTGACTGAAACGTTCGTATTCTTCATCGGTCAGCTCCACCACTTTTTCGATCTCGCAGATATTGGTCAGCATACCCGACCGTGCTTTTTGGAAGGATGCGTGGAATATACTCATATTCGCACCTCCTACATAGAGAGCGTGGGACTGTGATCTTCGGTCTGCGGATAGGTGATGCCGGAGCTTTTCACCCAACGCTCATAGTCCTCGGCATCGCATTGACCGTTCAGCATTTCGGTGAATGCACGGAGTCGTTCGGGATCGCAGTTGGCAAGCTTGCACTTGAAGCTCTCGTTCTCGAACGTGATGGACTCCACCTTTGCGGAGAGAACATCAGCCCATTCTCGTTTACCTTCCTCGGTCAGCATATCTGCGCTCAGTCGGCTGATGGGCGTACAGTCCTGATCATCGCAGGTGAAGTGTACGTCGTAGAGGTTGCATCCGAGGAGTGAGAGCAGATCCAGCGTTCCGCTGATACCGCCCTCGCCGCAGTTCTGACAATACGCCAAGTGGTAGTTGATCTCGATGCAGTCCTCGGTCATGATCAGCTCGTTGACTTCATCTCTGCGCTGCAGTTCCTCTCGAAGCAGTTTGCCGTTTCCGTTGGCATCGGTGATGTTCGCCCCGAAGTGATAGCACAGCTCGTTGTAGGTGTTTGCCCATCTGCCGTCCTCGGTATGCTCAGTGCCTTCGGATACCACGTAGTCGGCAAGCTGCCGGATGTGGTTTCTCACGAGGGTTCTCGCTTCGGGGATGAATGCGGATCGCCTTGCGTAGGACGATCCCTGGCTGTCTACGAGGATGCCGTCCTCTTGACCTTCGCCGAGGACGAGGACACAGCATCGCTGTCCGTCAATGAAGGATTCCATATTCGCCCTTTCTGCAAGGTAGTCACGCTCTCTCAGAAGGTTCTGATACAGCGAGGCGTATTCGCTTTCGGGCAGTTCAATAATATCTGTGACGATGCAGTTTTCATCCTGTATTTCGGATTGCTTTCGTCGCAGTTCTGCGTGTAGTCGCATAGTCGATTTTCTCCTTTCTTACATCTGCGGTATAAATTGCGGACGCTCTCCGTCATCCTCGGCGATACCGTCATCCTCCACGTAGGGACAGTACATGGTATAGAACATCATGTCGAAGTCCTCGCTTGTTTCCAGGTCGGAGATGATGTCGCCGTGTTCGAGAAGAGCGTCACGGATCAGATCCAGCATTTCTTTGTTTGTCGGTAGGTTTACACCGTACCTTTTGTTGATCTCCGAGAACGGCACGTGTAGGTTACCGGAGTAGGTGTCATTCGTGCCTTCGTCGATGAGGTATTCCGCAATGGTCTGCGCATATCCTTCTCGGTTAAAATACGGGACAAGGGAGGTAAAGCCTGCCGCCCGAATCTCATCGTCTTTCATACCGACGACCTCGGAGAGTGTATGATACAGTTCCTCGCCGGACTCGGTTTCGCCGATCCAGCACACGAGCCGTCCGATCAGCTCCGACTGCCGTTTTGCAAAGTAATATTGCTGTTCTTCCACGAGGTCATCATAGTGATCGTCCACGTATCTTGCGATACCTCTCTCCAACTCACCGGAGGAGCAGTCCTTGATCTCATGACCTTCGGCGATGCAGAAGTCATCAAGCTGATTGGCGTACTGATCGTCATCGCCGTCGTAGATCTGACAGTAATATCCGTTGCAGAGAACGTCCTGACTGCTTTCTCTATCGTACCGTTCGATACCGGAGTCGGGTGTGCTTGTGATAATAAAGCCACGGTATCTCATTCTGTTGATTCCTCCGTTTCTTCCGCATAGGTGATATACGGTATTTTCAGCCAATGTGTCCATCCGCTGTCGCCGATGGGAGTCTTGATCACGCCTGCGTTGGTGTTCGCTGCGTGGATGACCTCGCCGTTTCCGATATAGATGCCGATATGACCTTCGTGCCATACGGCAAGTCCGGGGATTTCGGGGATTGTGTCGATAGTGCCTTTCTCGGTGGCGTTATTGTACATATCGTCAGCACCGATATCGGGCATTCCGTTGGTGGCGTAGATGATGTTGTTGGTGGTCGGCTCAAACCACCCATAGCCCTTGATGAGACCGACACAGTCGGCGGTTCTGCCGCCAAGCCAGTTGGCCTCGATATACTCTGCCTTGCCACCGACCTCGTCGGGGTACTGCGTTTTCTTGTACTCGAACAGGTTCTTGTCCAGCACGTCGCCGTAGGTTCCCCAAACGTAGCCCCATCCTTTGGCGTGAGCAAACTCTGCCCACATCACAAGGTCTGTGCTGTTTTTGGTGGTGGGATCGGTATAGCCGGAGCTGTCGATATACGCCGCACGGGTGCTTGCCATCACGTTGGTGAAGTCAGCGGCAACGATGTTCGTTCCGAAGGCTGCGTTGACGGCAGAGATCAGTTCTTCATCCGTCTGTTCTGCGGAGAAGCATCCCACCAGCTTGCTTGTGAAGTCCGGCTCGGAGGCGTGGTCGTACAGGGCGAAGGTAAACAGGGCTTGTGCCTCCTGAATGCGGAGAGAGTCATAGCCTGCGTTCGTCATGGCGGTTTCCACGTTGGTCCAGCTCTCAATCGCCACGGACTGTTGCTCGGCGATCATCTCATGGAGTCTGTCGGTGTCGATGTCCACGCTGCCGGTGAAGATTCCGAGCAACGCCACAATCGGCATAATGATGATGATAATGATGCCGAGGATGATGCCGCCTACAACCTTGAGGGCTTTCTTGTCCGTTAGGATGTAGACGGCGATCTTCTTGAGAGCTGCCGCTACCGTCGCGCTCATAACTGAATCACGTCCTTTCTCGTAAAAATAAAAGCGCAGGCGCAAAACCTACGCTTCGTACATACCTGGTGTGCGTATTGCCGGCGGTGGCTCACCGCCCTCCGGCCTTTCCAAAGATAGCGGACTTATACTCCGGTGCGATGACCTGCAAGAGATATCGCTCATTACCGCATCGGTACAGGCAGGTTCCTCGTTCAGGATACTTGATCAGCTCGAATTCGCTGGGTTCTACCTGCAAGGCGTCCATATACTCCTTCGGATTGATCTGTCCGGCATTGAAGAGGAACTGATGTGTGGGGATACTGAACAGGGGCTTTGTAAACTCACGGATCGACGGAATCAAAAAGTCCTCGATATTCTGACTTGCCAGAATGACCGAGGACTCCTTCTTACGTACACGCTTGGAGGCGTTACGGATATATTCGATTGCCGTCATATTGGTGAGGAACAGATACAGCTCGTCGATGGATGAGGCGGTGTTGCCCACGCCCAGGAGCTGATTGGACATATACGAGAGGATGTTGAAAAGCATCGCATCCTTGAGTCGCTTGTTGGTATCCATCAAGCCCTTGACTCCGAAGACCAGGAAGGCATCGTCGGTGATGTTGCTGTAGCCGTTAAAATACACCGATTCCGATCCTACGCACATACTGTGGATGCCGAGGCACACCTCCTGGAGTGTCTGCTCGGTGTAGAGGTATCGGCGCTGCTTGTCGTAGGTCATGAATTCTTCCTCGCAGAGTTTATAAAAGTCCTCCATGATGGGATAGTCGGTAGGCTTGAATTTACTGTAGTCGGTGCTGTCGGTAATACCGAATCGAGCGTAGAGCTTTGAGAGCAGTATCTCGATGGTATCGATCTGCGCATCGGTGAAATCCTTGTAGCTGCGGAAGAAGTCCTTGAGGAAGGCGATGTGCTGACTCAGTCTTGTTACCTTCTTGAAGGCGTCGGGAGTGGTGGGATCGATGTCCTCAACGCCGTCTGCCCACACCTTCGGCTCTAACGGGTTGATGGTGTATTCGCCCGACATGAAGTCGATATAACAGCCGCCAAGCTCTCCGCACAGCTCATGGTACTCGCTTTCGGGATCGAGGCAGATGATCCTCTTGCCGGACTCTCGCAGGTTTGTGAGAATGAGCTTTAAGAGATAACTCTTGCCCTGACCGGAGTTACCGAGGATGAGGATATTGGATGTGGTCTTATCCTCGGCACGGCGGTCGAAGTCCACGAGGATGTTCGTGCCGTACTTATCTCTGCCGATATACAGACCGTGGGGATCGGTCTTACCGGAGAAGTTGAAGGGATAGAAATTGGCAACGCTGGAGGCAGGCAGCACGCGCTCGTACTGTGCGCCGAACTGATTGAAGCCCACGGGCAGAACGGAGAGGAATCCTTCTTTCTGCCGTAAGGTCAGTCTGTCCACCGACATTTTGGAGCGAGTCAGCTCCATGGCGATCTCGCTCTGTAATTCCTTGAGGGAGTCCATGTCCTTTGCCTTCAGCTCGATAAATACCGAGCAATGCAGAAGGGGTTCACGGTTCTTTCGCAGGTTGGCCAGGAGTTCGATTACATCCTGGAGGTTGCCTTCGGCTTCGATGGTATCGTTCATGTCGTTACCGCCGCTTTTCATCTTGTTGCGGCGGGTGGCGTTCTGAATGATCTTCCTTTGCTCCATTGCCTCCACCAATCGGTGGTAGATGCGGAGCGTTACGCCGTTGCGGTCGGCAAGCTGCGAGAGGATGGCCTGTTCCTCGGTAGAGGGCGGATACTCACGGATTACCCACACGCATCGGTAGCTGTCGCCGACGATATAATGGTCGGATAAAAATTTCACGGTGCCGGGCAGGATCATATCGAAGAAGTCCTTGGTGCGGATTTCCTCCATCTGTTCCGGCGTGAGAACTTTGGGGGTTCGTTTTGACATTTTTCCTCCTTCCGCCGCTTTGCGGACAGAGGACAAGACGAGCCGTCTTGCCGTATCCGCAAAACGACTGATTCATATTGGGATTTAGGTTTCTTCGGCGATGACGAGAAGCCTTCCGCTTTTCGCCGAGCCGTAGCAGGTGGAGAGGATGAGCTTCTGCTTGCCGTCCTTCACTTCGATGTCCTCGTACCGCTTATCGTAGATGTCGGTCTTTATCACCTCGGTTACCGTAAAGTACCGCACACCGTCTGCTGTTTCCAGCTCTATGACGGGGTGCTGCTCTCGGAAGGTCTTGTCGAGGTATTTCTTCAGATCGGAGAACATAGTTCCGTTCTTCATGTTGTGACCGTAAATGATGAGGTTGGTGTCGGAGGTGCATCGGTAGTCGAGGAACGGTATGCCGGATACACTGTATTTCTTCTCGAAGTTCTTTCGCAGGTACTTTTGCGGATTGCTTGGAGTGTGCATCACGGGATAGTTCACCGCCGTGCCTTCGATATAGATCCACCCGATGCATTCGCTGTTCTGCTCCATAATGGGAGCAAGGTTTCGCTTTTGCTCGGTTGGCTCCGGCTCGGTTTCGGCATCGATAGTTTCTTCCGTCGTATCCTCGGTGGTGTCGGTGGACTCCGTTTCGGTGGCCGGCACGGTCATTTCCTCCGGCTTTTCTACAAGCTCGGCGAGTTCGTCAAAGGCATGGCGGTCGCTTGCCTGGTCTGCGTATTCCTTCCACGCAATCGTGAAGGATACCAGGCAGACCGCCGACAGCAGAAGAAGCAGAATAATGAGACTAATCCTCCGTTTCTTCATCGTCCACCTCATAGAACTGCTCGCCGTCGACATCGGGCATATGCTCTCCGTTCATCGAGGCGTCGAAGTACAGAGCGAGGAAGCGTTTGATGTCCGCTTTCTTCATACGCTTTACCTCGAAGCCCTGCTCGGAGATGATCTTCCCGATACGGTTGGCGCTTTGGAAGACCTGCTCCGGTTTCAGTCCTTTGCATCTTGCGATGAAGAGGAACTGTCGGGCGGTCGCCATTTCCACCTGAATGCTGTCGAGGAAGTCCATGTCCTTTTTGAGCAGACGGCGCACCTTCGGATTGTTTTCCTCGGCGAGTCTGCCTTGCAGGTATGCTTTGTTATCGTCAAAGCATTCGGAGGAGTCGGTGCAGGTGATCTCGATGTCGGGGATCGCTGACAGTACCATCATCAGATGGCGCACCTTGATCTCAATGTTCACCGCTGACAGCACCGATATATTGGTGGGCGAAACGAGGTAAAAGAGCAACTCGCCCTTGTTCGTCGCCAGACCGTATTTCGTGAAGGTCTTGATGCCCATGAGATCCTGCACGGAGCGTCCTTTTTTCTTTTTCTGCGGTTTGTTTTCCTTTGCCATGATCGTCACCTCCATTCGTAGTACTGCTGTGTTGTTATAAAGTACCGGATGGCGTATTTGATAAAGTCCATCACGGTGGTTTCATCCATTCGGATAGTTAAAAAGCCGTAGCAAAGGGTTGCGGCTGCGGGGATAAAAAAGCCGAACTGCACCATGCAAACGATGGAAAGCAGTGCGGCAATGCCGAGTATGGCAAAGTCCCGCAAGCCCCACAGCCACAGGTTTGCCGTGGCCTTTAGGTTCTGCGGATACAGATATTGTGTCATTTACATTCCTCCCATCGTTATGCCTTGATCTTCGCTCTCGGTCTTGGAGGCGAAGGTCAGACCGCCGTCCACTGCCTCCACCTCGAAACCGCGCCCGCACAGATAACCGACCACCTTATCTACATCGGCAGGAGCTTCTCCGATATCGTGGAGGCTGTCCACCAATATCTTGGAGATTCCACGGACTTTGCAGTAGTCGATCATATTCTTGAATTCGTTTCCGCTTCGGCTCATCGGCACGGATATGCTGATGCTGCCGTCCTGAATATATCCGCATTCCTCGCAGTGGGCTTGGATGCGTTTGTGCTTAGCAATGATTTGCTCGGCTGAGAGCGTTCCTCGGTTTTGATATACATACACCTTTTCGCCCTGGGAAATGAAGCTGTTGCAGAACACCTTCGGAGTCTGACCGTGTACCTCACGGATGCGTTCGGTTATCATATCCTTGATGAGCTGCGACTCTGCCGCCGTTGGCTGATAGTCGAACTCGTCGGAGAAGTCATCACCACTGATCACGCATTCGATACGGAGCGTATCGGCAAAGGGGTTGTACTTGCCGTACATATTCATCCATGTGCCTTCGTCGGCATTGGTCCTGATACGGAACTTCTCGTCCACGTCGAACCATGTTTCGATATAGCAGGTAATCTGCTGACCGATGTCGCAGTCCACCTCTATATCACGGTCGATGACGAGATCCTTGCGTTCCAATTCCATATTTTCTTTCATGCCGTACCTCCTTTACTTCGCTCTCGCAAGGGAGCGAGTGAGGTTGACAGCGGTGGTGGTCGCATGGACAACACTCATCATATTGACTCTTACCGAGCTGTCGAGACCGAACTGCTGGGCAATTCTCGGCACCTCATTGGCGGCAAGCATAATGCCGAGTCCGAGGAGCATATTGCCGGGGAAAGTAAGCAGTCCGAGGAATAGCAAGGTGGTCTGCATAAACGCCGTAAGACAGATCGCCGCTACCTGTTTCATCCATTGCACGAAGCCGTCCATATATCCTCTCGGAATGGAGAACATATACAAGGCTCCGACCGCCATCTGTACGAGCAGTATTCCTCCGCGCTTGATGTTTTGGAAGAATATCTTTATTACGCAGTAGGCAAAGGCGATCAGCGCAAGGATGTTAAACAGGCTGAACGTGATGTTGCCCGATACAGCGAAGCTGCCGACAAGGACACTTGTGCTTTGTCCCGCAAGGTCAATGGATTGCCCTCCGGCGAACAGTGCCGACAGGTCGTGGGAGAAGGTGTTTTGAAGGGATATGCAGAACTTATACAGTTCCACGGGTACTACTCCGATCAGGGAGCAGGCAAAGAAGCCTTTAAGGATATTGATGGACGTTGTCTTGATATCTGCTCGGCCGTGTTGGTATTCGATTGCCACGTCGAATACGGCAACCACCAATCCGGCAACGAAGAGCGACCATCCAAACAGCGTAAACAGCTTGATGGTGGCTTGTACCCAATCAAGAGCAAAGATATCCGCACCCATATTGCCCATCATCGTGAAGAAGTCGGCAACGGCGTCGTAGATGGTTTCGTAAAACCATCGAAGCATCGTGTTCCAAATGGTGTTGGATATCTGTGTTCCTAAAAATTCAAAGGCTTCCCGTATGGCTTCGGCTATTGCGTCAATCAGATCGCCGATCCAATCAAACATGGGATTTCACCTCCTGATTTCAAAACAGACACAGACGGTGGATCGCTCCACCGCCTATGCCTGCGGATAAAAAATGACCGATTACTCCGTTTCGGGTAATCGGTCGGGGTTGGGGATTTCTTTGATGAGTTCAGCACCGTGCAGGAAGCCCAGCTTATATGCGTGAGCATACGAGTGATCGATGCATTCAAAGAACCGTTCCTTATAGGCATTGAACAGCACTTTTTGCTCTGCTGTCAATGCATCGTCCAGCTCCTTGGCTGCTTTCGAGAGCGCCGACTGTGCTGCTTTGAATTCATCAGTGTCGGGAATTTCCTCGCAAGGACGGATTTCGCCGTCGTACAGGTCTTTCAGAAAACTCATGTTGCCGCCTCCTTTCGGCACAACAACATACCACGGTTCTTTTCGAAAGTCCAGCGACTTTGGGAATTTCTCATAGGGACATTGCCATCCCTTCGGATTGGTACATCCCCACGTAGTCGAGGACGGTATCGGCGATCAGTGCCTTGTCGGAGGCTGTCACAGGCGTATACCAATACGCCTTGCTGTTGCTTTCCTCCCACATATAGGGATAGACATTGGGTGTGCCGTGATCGTTCTTTAGTCCGATAATGTCACCGAACCTCATGGTTTCTCTGTCCACCGCACCTTCTGTGCGGTTGAGGATGGAGACCTGAATGGCATCGTAATGCTTGGCGATTCCGGTGGAGACGAACTGCAATTTCACTCGCAGGTCATCATCCAGCTTGCCGAGCAGAGTTCTGCCGACGATCTTCGGATCGTGGATAATGTCGTTCCCACCGAACATCCTGTGAAGTTCGCCTTCAAAAAAGTTCATGCCGACACCTCCTTACAGGATGGTCCAGATATACAGAGGTGCGGTAAGGGTGAAGATGAGGCAGGCGAACAGGATCGCAGGCGCGGTGAACTCAAACTGACCGTGCTTGCGGTAATCGAAGTACGCCGTGCCGAGCTTCACGAAGAAGAGGATCGCCAGGATCATATCCACCACGGGAAAGACCACGTTGTTGACCACCGTCTGCACCTGAGTCTTGGCAGTGTTCCATGTCTGCTCGATAGCTCCGGCTACGTCGCCTGCGGCGAAGGCCGTTACCGAGAAGGTACTGACGATCACCATCATCAGCACGGCACAGAGAAGAATTCGCATAATTTTCTTGTTACGCATTGTAGTTTCCTCCTTGTTTCTTGAGAGTTTGTTTTACTTGGGATTCCTTGATATAGCAGGTGCGGATGTTGAGGTTCTTGGCAAAGTTGATTTCCTTTTCCATGCCGTGGGATACTCGGTCGCCGAATACCCACAGCTCATCGCAAAACCACAACAGGGACAGCCCTGCAGCGAGTCCGATCTCCCGTTCCTTCTGGTTTTCGTCATTCAAGCATAGGGCGTAAAAATGCGGAACGACCGGAGCCGTTCCGCACAGAAGCGCATATTTGGCGTACTGCTTTGCTCGCTGCAGGTTACCCGCTACATCGCCGCCAAGCGGAGAGCAAATATACACCTTTTTCATCATTCATTTTCATCGTCCTTTTTCTTCTTGATGAGGACGATGGCGGTGGCGATGACACCGCCCAAGGCTACCGCCGCAAGTCCGATCCAGAAGCCGATGTTGCTCTCATCACCGGTCTGCGGTACTTCGGGGATTTTTTCATTGGTCATAGCTGCTTTCACGATTTCTCCATCCTCCTTGATCTCGAAGGGATATGCCTTTGTGTCGGGGATATAGCCGTCCAAGGCTGCGAATTCCTCGTAGGTGTACTTGCCGTAGCGAAGAGTGAACTTGGCAATACCGTTCTCGTTGGTGTAGCCTTCTGCCACGATCTCTCCGGCTTCGTTACGAATGCGGAAGCCCACGTTCGCAAGGACTTTGCCGTCAGAGATATCGGTCTTGGTCAGCTCCAATTCACCCACGATGGGTTTGTTGGTGAAGCCTACGCCAGCTTCGTTTTCTACGGTTACGGTTTCACCGTCATTCCTGATCTCGAAATAGTGGTAGGTGTCATCCTTAACGAAGCCTTCGGGAGCAGTCTTTTCGTAGAGGAAGTAACCGCCGTAGCGGAGCTTCTCATAGAGATATACGCCTGCTTCGGTTTCGGTCATTTCACCTACGAGTGTGTCGATCTCGGCATCGAATTCGCCGTTACCGTCCACGTCCTTGTAGATCTCGAAGACGGCACCGGACAGCTTATTGTCGGGATACTCTTTGTCCACCTTCGTGGTGGTCACGTTACCGAGGATAGGCTGATTGGTGAAGCCAACGCCTGCCTCGTTCTCCACGATGACGGTTTCGCCGTCGTTTCTGATCTCGAAATAGTGGTAGCCGTCATCCTTGAGGAAACCTTCGGGTGCGGTCTTTTCATAGAGGAAATATCCGTTATAGCGAAGGTCGTGCATCTCATAGATGCCGTCCTCGGTTTCGGTCATCTCGCCTACGAAGAGGTCGATTTCGGGATCGAATTCGCCGTTATTATCCACGTCCACGTAGACTTCAAAGACGGCGCCGGACAGCTTGTTGTCGGGGTATTCCTTATCCACCTTTGTGGTCTTGACCGAGCCGGTGATGAACTCGTTCTCGATGGTGATCTCAATTACTTCCTCATCGGTGCTTACGGTTACAGCGTAGCTGTTCTCGTTCAGTACAAATGCGGGAGCCGCCTTGATCTCACGGACGATCCATCTGCCGAAGGGTACGTTCTCAAAGGTGAAGATACCGATCTCGTTGGACTGGCAGGTAGCAAGGGCGGTTTCCTCGGTGAACTCGGTTTCGTTCTCACGGAAGAGACCGAAGAGCGCACCGCAGATGGTGAAGCCATCCTCGTCCAGCTTCTTGCCGATGATAGTGCCACGGATGATCTCGTTGGTGATGGCTTCGCCGTTATTCACGGAGATCTTCACCACCGCGGTGTCCTGGCCTGCATACTCGAAGGTTACGGGATAGGTGCTGTCAGAGAGGATATAGTGGTTATCGGTTGCGATCTCCTTGACGTATACCTTCGCACCTACGGGCAGGTCGGTCGCAAATACCGCCTTGCCGTTCTCGTCGCAGGTTACGGTTTCAATGAGACCGTTTTTGGGGATGACCTTGCCGTCAGCTGCGGTGATGTCCTCAGTAGCGAAGAGTCCGAACTTGACGGAGGTGATCTCACCGTTCATACCGATGCCGTATTTCTCGTCCTGTTCCAAGACTTTGGAGAGATCAATTTCCACCTTCTGTCTTTCATTGACGAAAGCTGCGGAGGTGGTCGTGATCTTGATCTCCTGTCCGGCGTAGGTCAGCTCTACGGTTACGGTATCGCCGTTAAGGATCATACCGTGGGGTGCTGTGATTTCACGGATTTCAAATTTACCAAGGAACAGCGGCTCGGTGGTAGCCGTTCCGTCTGCGCCCGTGGTGATAGTGGCAACGACGTCGCCCTTCTTATAGCGGAGCGTACCGTCGAGGGTTACCACATCTTCGGCGGCAGTGATCTCATAGACCGCACCTGCCAAGCCCTTGATCTCATACACTGCTCTGTATACTCCATCGGATTCCACCACAGAGGAGAAGACCTCACCGGTCTTGGTGATGGTGATCGTTCCTTTCTGCGGTTCGTTCTCCTTGACCACCTTGACGATGGTAATGCCGTTTTCATCGGCGGAGTTTTCCTCGGTCACGTCAAAGTAGATGGGAGTAGCATCGAGGACGTAACCGTGGGGAGCCTGCACCTCCACAAGGTAATAGCCCTCGCCGTAAGGGAGCTTTTCGGGTGTGATGAGCGTACCGTTCTCGTCGGTATAGAAGGTGTCGATCACGGTCAGCGTCGGGTAGGTGTAGCTCATGGTAACGAGGCTGCCGTCGGGAGCGTAGATCTGAAAACCTGCTCCGGCATAAGGGATGGTCTTGCCTGTGGTGCTGTCGGTCTTGACCACGTGGAGATAGGACTCGAAGTTAGCGTTGTTAATGAGATAGCGATAGATTTCGCCGTCCTCGCTGACGAACACCTCAAAGGGATCGAGCAGTTCACGGCCGTCCCAGCCCTTGATCTGCTTTACCACGTATACGCCGTAGGGCAAGTCTATGGTTTCGGCATAGCCGAACTCGTCGCAGGTGAGGATATCTCTCTCGGTGGTTTCGGCTGCTTCGTAGCCGCCTGCGCTCTTGAGATAGATTTCAAACATGGCACCGACTTCGGGTGTTTCGATCTTGGTGGAGCCGTCATCGGTATGCTTGATGATGGTGATCTTTCCCTTGATGATATCCTCGTACACGTCGGGATAGACAGTGTTCAACTCAACGGTATACTGGCCTGCATAGGTGTCGATATAATAGACGGTATCGTCGAGCAGGTATCCTTCGGAGGGGCTGATCTCACGGATCGTCCATTCCACGTTCTCGTAGCAAGGATAGTAGTCAGTAAGGAAATATCCGTTCTTGTCTGTCGTATAGGTGTCGATGAGCGCACCATCCTTGAATACACCGTAAACCGCACCTTCGAGGGTGGCATCGCCCTGGGACTGTCCATAGATACCGCCGAGGTCATCGACCATTGCATCGGAGTCGAGGGAGAGCGCCATCGGCATCAGTTCCACGGGAACAAGTCCGCTATCGTCATCATCGAAGCCTGCCAAGTCCGCGTCGATCTTGAACACGTCGGCTCTCCATTTCTTGAGGACATTGTGGAACTTGACCTCGGTCACCTTGTTCCATTCAATGACTGCGCCCTGGCTTTCGGGGATCACGTAACGGATGGCGGTGTTGACTTCCTCCACGGTGTAATTCTCGCCGATGAGGATGTCCTTAAACAACGCCACGCCGTTTTTATCGGTATAGGCGTATTCGTCAACCTTTTCACCGGACAAGGACGTTCCGTAAAGGTGGAATTTCATACCTTCCACGAGACTGTCCTCGGAGGTCTTAATGACTTTGAGGTCACCGCGCTTCAGTTCGTTGTATACTTCGGCGGTAGCAACCTTATCCCATTCGATCTCCACGTCCTGACTGTCGGGTACGATATACTTGAGGGCAGTATCCACTTCCTCCAAGAGATAACCGCTGCCGATGAGGATGTCCTTGAAATACGCCTTGCCGGAGCTGTCCACCGTAGCGGTCACGTCGATCTTAACGCCGCTGTCGGAGGTGCCGGTGAGACGGAACTTGATGCCTTCGGTCAGACCGTCCTCAGCAGTCTTGGTGACGGTAAGATCACCGCGCTTGAGGACGTTGCTGAACGATACGGTTGCAGTCTGTCCAGATACAACAGTTACGGTTTTTTCTTTCTGCGGTTCATAGTAATTCGCACTCTGTTCGGTCACGGTGTACGTGCCGGGACGAAGGTTATCCACCTGAATCACACCGCCATTTTTCGTGGTTACGGTCTGATTGACACCGTTTCCCGTAATGGTGAAGGTGATGCCGTCTACCACACCGTCCTCGCTGTCCTTGACGATCTTCACAGATCCGGCAGGCGTAGCAACCTTGAGGTAGGAAGGCACGGGGTCGTTATTGGATGGCACACCGGACACCATATCCTGGTTGTTATCCTCTTTGCCGGGTACCGACCAAATGAGGAAGCCCGTTGTGTGGTTTGTGGAAGGCATTCTACGATTGAGTTTGATGGTAATAGAATCGGTCAGCGGCTGTGTGGAGCTGATGGTAAGTGTATTGCCGTTGACGGATACAGAAGCACCGCCGTTGCTTGACACTCTGTACTTGGAGAGGACGTTATTGGTATCGGTCAGCGTAACGGTATATTTGCCGTTCACATAGTCCATCTCGTAGGTCTTGGCAGAGGCAGGCACATTGCTCGTAAAGCTCGGCCTGGTGTAATGGGTTGCCATATCCGAAAGGATCAGATCGTAGTATTCCTTCAAATACTTGTTGCTCGTATACTGCTCGGTCATGGTGCCGGAGTATCCGTCCATCGGATAGGTCTTGTCGTTCAGCTCCGTGGGAGAAGAACGGAAGCCCATCGTGATCTGCCACACAATAAGCTGCGTTGCACTGTAGCAGGCGTTGGCATCCTTGCTTGTTTCCAGGTCGGTACGATTAGGATAGCCGTATGCCAAAGCAAGGGAGAGCAGGTTTTTCTGCTCGGTGGAGAGCATCTCATACTTGTTTCCGTGCGTGGCATCGGAAGATGCACTGTAATCATTGCTGTTGGGAAGCGGAATGCCATGCTCAATGCAGAAGCAGTACACGTAGTCTTTTCCGTATTCCCAATCGGATTTGTTTCCGGTAAGACCGGGGGCTTTTGCCGTATAGTCGTGCATTTTCCTTGCAGAAGCACCCATTGCATAACCGAAGGGATTGTTTGCTGCCGTTAATCCGTATGCGGCAGTAAAGGCATTACCGTCAGCATCGGTGAGCGTATAATCCCACGACACCTCGGCTTTGCTCAGATCCATCGTAACGTCTGCTGCAAAGGCGCTGATCGGGGTCATCACGGAAAGAAGCATAACGACAGCCATGAGAGCTGTCATCAAACGCTTGGATTTCGATCTCATATAATTTCCTCCGTTTCAATTTTGAAAATAAAAAAGGCACCGTGAGTTTTTGCTCACGATGCCGTGGTTGATTGCCTATGGTTTATCCACCGTATATGACCACATAGGCAAGGTCGCCGTCCACGGTGATCTGCTCCACCTTGTAGGTCATATACTCGGTGGTGATCCCGTACATCGGATCGGTGGATGTCTTGAAGATGAGGTCTATATGGTATTTCAGTGTATTGATTACACCGTTCACACCTTCGTATTCCACTCTCGGCGTTCCCATATATCCCACATCCCAACCGAAGGTCATGGATTCCTTCCACTCGAAGGTGAAGTCCTTGTTGGCATAGCTTTCGGCGTATGCCGTAACCTCTGCGATGATTCGCTTATGGTCGGCTTCGGTGAAGGCTTCCTTTTCCGGCTCCGTTACTTCGGGCTGTGTTTGAGCTGGTGGCTCCGTTTCCTTTGGCGGTTCGGTTACCTCCAGCTCGGTTTCCTTGGGCTTTTCTTCCGTCTGCTTGGGAGGAGTTTCGGATTCGGTCGGTTTCGTTTCTTCGACCTTTGGTTGCTCGGTGCTTTCGGTCTGCGATGGCTTTGTTTCCGCAGGTTTGGTTTCCGTAGGCTTTTGCTCGGTTTCCTTTGGCACCGTTTCGGCAGGCTTACTCTCTGGCTCCGGCTTTTCCGTGGTCTGCGGTTTGGTTGCGGCAGGCTTTGTTTCAGTCTGCTCGGTTACGGATTCTGACGGCTCTTGGGTTTTAGTCGTTTCAGCAGGCTTTGTTTCCTCGGCAGTGCTGTTTTTCTTTTCTTCTGTGTGTTCCGTGTCCGTATCCGATTCGGCTGTGCCTGTGGTTTCTACCGTAGCCGTTACCGTCGGTCTTGTAGTATCGGGAGCAGGAGCATCTGCTTTGTTGTTTGCACATCCCGCAAGGGTTAGTAGGATTACCGCTGCGAGGAGGGCTGCGAGTATTCTTTTCTTCATTTGGTATCACCTCAACCAACAGGATACCGATACTTTCCCGAAAGTCCAGCGACTATCGGAAAATTTCGCAAAAAAACCTTACATCGTCTGTCCCTGGCCGAGATCCTCGCCTTGATCCTCGCTTTGTTCCTCCTGAAGCTTCTGTTCATAAGCTTCGAGAATGGTGCTGTTCAGATCCTCACGGGCTTCAGCCGTGATAGGATGCGAGTTCTCATAATACTTGCCGTTTTTCTCGCTTTTGGTTGCGGGGCAAAGGACGGACAAGCCTTTTTCCTCGGACTCATAGACCTTGAAGCCGTGGATGGCATAATGACCGCCGACGGTGATACTTGCAAGTGCTTTGACACCGTCACCCTCGGTTGGGACAAGACGGTCGATGCTTGCCGTGATATTTGGCAAGGGCGGCTTTTGTTTCTGTGCCGCTTTCTGCGGCGATTTCTTGGTTGCCATAAGGCATTTACCTCCGTTTCTTTGATTGGGATTTGGTGTGTTTGATGGGTGCAGTCATATCTATCACCACCACCTTTCAACTACGTATTTTATTCTTGCATATTGGAATGAGCTGCCTGTTTCTCAGCCCACAATACCGAGAGGTGGACGAGAGCTGCTCTCTGCTGATCGGCGGACAGACCGCTTAAAAAGTCAAAGAGCGTAACCTCGTCATCTTTCGTGACCGCAGGCTGCGCTCCCTGGCAGTTATCGCAGATCTTCTCGCGCTTGACGATGACGGTTCTGCCGTCATCCGCTTCGGTAAAGGAGAGGACGTCGTTGTAGGAAAAGCCTACACGCTGTCTGATCTCATACGGGATGGTAATTCTTCCTCGTTTGCCGAGGATTCGGAATAGCTTTTTCATTTTTCGTTCACCTCACTGTATTCACAATGTTCTCTGCACGGGCAGGAGTCACACTCGCCGTCGCAGTCGGTTTGGTCTACGGGACAGTCCTCGCAATCGCCTTCACAGACGATGTCGCCAACGTCATCGAGGTTTTCGATAACGAGTTTATTGCCGTCCACGTACATCTGCATAGGATCGCCCTCAAAGATCCCTGCCTCCAAGAGCATCTCGGCAGGCACAGCAAGGAGGACGATTTCGGTTTTCATCTTCTTATCTTGCATTGGATGATACACTCCTTCAGTATTTTTTCGTAGTCGTAGCACTCATCGTCAAAGGCGTCGCCGTACACATTGAACAGCGTGAGCTGTGCAGGCTTGGCGCGCTCCCTTTCGTAGAGGTCGTAGTTGCCGATGAGCAGTTCCTTGAATTCTTTGCCTGCCTCATACCGTTGTGCCATTGAATGGGTACGGGAGAAGTCAAAGAGCGAGAAGCCCTCGTACAGCTTTCGTATTTCCGGGCAGTCGTTGTAGGACAAGAGGAACTTGCCCTTGATGTTCTTCAGCGTATCTCTCAGTCTGACGTGGTCATCCCATCCGAAGCCCACCTCGTACATATCCTCGGTGGAGAAGTACGGCGGATCGGCGTAGAAGAAGGCATCGGGACGGTCATAGTGTTTGATGAGCGTTTCGAAATCCTGGTTTTCCACGATGACGTTTGCCATACGGGTTTGCAGCTCGGCGATCAGTCCGAAGAGTTTTCGGATGTCGAAGGGCTGCGAGGCGTAGGATTTTCCGCTGCTGGAGTAGCTGAATCGCAGGAGCTTGAGGAACATGGCGGCACGGCGGACATCGTAATCTTCGGTTATCCTTGTGCGTATCTCCATCAGCTCCCTTGCTTCGGGAGGTGGGAACAGTATCTCCGTCAGCTTCAGTTCTTCCGAGAGGTACAGATCGTCAAAGACCTCGTTCTCGAAAAACCTGCGGATGGCTATAAAGTCCTCACGGGAGTTTAAGTGGCAGAAGCCCAGCTCTCGGATGGTCGCCATCGTTCGCTCCTTCATACAGTGAAACAGGTTTGCAAGGTTGCGGTCAAAGTCGTTATACACCTCGAAGGAGGACACGGTGGGGTTTCCGAGCAGTACGCTGCCGGAGCCGCCGAAAACGTCAATAAATCTGCCGTAGTTCAGCGGAAACAGCGCGTAGAGAATGTGGAGGATGGCGGTTTTGTTGCCCACCCTCGATACAGGGGTTTTTATGGGGATCACCTCACTTTCGTGACGGTTCAATCGCCCCATAAACGAAAAAAAGACGGTACCAATCGTCACGGGGCGATTGATACCGTCTTAATACTTATTGGTCAAGATAGGTCTTGTCTTTGCGTTCGAGCTGTGCCTTCAGCTTACGGATTTCCTGTTCGTAGTATCCGGTGCGGTTGATCAGAAAACAGCAATGGATGCCGATTCCGAGACACCCGCCGATCAAAAGACCGACAATAAGCCATACAAGTTCGTTCATTGGTTATATTCCTCCCATATTCATAGTTTCGGTTTCATCTTTCTCCGGCGGGATATATCCGATATCGTATGCATCCTCGCCGAGATCCTTGAGGAGGGCGTTGAACTGATCCACGTCCTCGCATTTGCGAATGCCGAAATCGGCAACGCCTTGCTCGAATTCGGACAGATCCACGCCGTCATCGGCAAGGTCATAGCGGAGCATCAACCACGCCACACCCTTCGTCCAGCAAACACAGAGGCAGGTGGGATAACCGCCTGTCTGATCGCATTGGAAGTCGCCTGTGGTATCGGTAAGGTCGCCGGAGGTTACGGTCTGCTCCAATTTCTTGCTGAATTCATCATAGTTCATTGGCGCATACCGAACCCTTCGTCCATATCTTCGTCGCAGTCCTCATCGGTGATTTCTCCTTCGAAGCCCCCCAGCCTGTTGGGAACGTAGTCCGAAAGCCAGGTGCCGCCGAAGTTGTCGTGGGTAGCCAAACGCCACACGGCGAACTTACCGATGTTCAGCTCCGCGCCCTCAAAGGGATACAGGATGCAGGTCAGCTCTCCGTGCTTAAATACGGAGCAGTTCTCGAACTTACTGCCGTTCAGAAGGATGCCTTCCTTTGTCAGCAAGTCGTTGATGCCGTCCAGCCATTCTCGGGGATCACCTCCGCAGCCCTGCAAAATGAGACCTTCTTTGCCTTTCATTTGGCGAAGGTCATCGGTCGTTATGGTTTTAATGCTCATTGTGAGATACCTCCCATCTGTATGGTTTGGGTTTCGTCCTCGTCCTCATCGATATCCTCATACTCCGACTGCGTAAAGTCGGTTTCCATGAACTCGGTGGGAGTCAATTCGTATCCGAGGAAATTAGGCGAGGTGTCATCGTCAAAGGCGATATATCCCTCGCTGCCGAAGGAGAGAGGTGCTTTGACGAGGATGGTGCCGCTGTGGTCGCTTCTTGCATACGGCTCCACGGTGGCAAAGGTGATGCCTTCACCGGATCGCAGATCGTATCGGTACAAACCCTCCGGCAGTTCCTGTTCGGTTACTCTGCCGTTGGTAAACAGCGCCGTTTGCCCAAGCACCTCCACCACCTCTAATTTTTCATCGGTGAGGGCTTGGGTGGTCAGCTCCTTTGCCTGCACCTCGTCATAAGGGACAAGGTCGTGCAAGGTGCCGCCCCTTGCAGAGATCACGCCGTAATCGGTGTTGGTAGCTCCCAATCGTTCGAGGAGCCTTGCTCCTTCATCCTTTGCGAACAGACCGCCCAACCACTTATGATCGAAGCCAATGCCGAGGTGATATTCGAGATAGCTCTTGAAAAAGTCGCTGTCGTTGTCCACGTAGGCACTCAGCTCGTACTTGTTAAGGTTGGCAATAACGTCGCCGATATCGTCAAGATCAGCGGGATGCTCGGCGGAGAGCACCGCCTTGAACTTCATCTGTTCCTGTGGGGAGAGATACGGGAGCTTCTCGGCAAGACCGTTCAGCTTATCGAAGAGCCGCATATCGCCGAATTGTTCAGCAGTGATCTGCGGCACGGAGGACTCGAAGTCCAAGTACACGCATTCTTCGATACTGCCGACACCCAACTCACGGGCAATACGGTCGGCCGCTTGCCTTGCCATCGGGAGGGTGATCCATACCGCTTTGTCCTCGACCTCGGACACATCCTCAGTGGGAGGAGGTGAAATCTGTAAGCGGAAGGCGTACCAATCTTCGATATTGGCTTCGGGGAGCTGCTTTCCGTCGTAGATTTCGGGTGGCTTATAGTCGCCTGCGAAGATGGCGTAACCGTCTGTCAGATCGCAGTTAAGCGAAGTCCGATAAAGCGCACCGATCTTGGCTTTGTCAAGCAGGTACAGAGACGATTCGGGGATGTTATTCACATCATCGTGCAGTTCGTTTTCGATGATGAACTGTCCGAGCTGCTCGTCGGTGCGGATGTTGGATGCCACCATGATCTCGTCGTATCCGTAGGTGCAATTGATCAGATCCTTCATGCTGAGAAGGTCATCCGCAGGACTGCCAAGCACCTTTGGTGCAACGGTACGGAAGATAGCGAGTTCGCTGTCATCCATCTGTGCGATGCGGTTAGCAAAGAAGTTCAGCTCGTCGATGGTCGGCGAGTCCAATCTGTAATACAACAGCTCCGGCCATGCACCGCAGTCGAGGATGCCAATACTTCGGAAGCTTTCCTCACGACCGATCATTCTCGCTCGTTGGATGACATCCCTGATCTCATATTCTTCGGCAGGCAGATCCAGCATGGCATAAAAATAGCCGTCGCCGAGCGGATTCTCATGCGACAGCTCTATGGTTAGTGTTTTTTCCTTTACCACGTTTCACACCGTCCTTTCGTTAGGTGATAGATTTCATCGAGCTGCAAGAGTTTGCGCCCGATAGCAGAAATGACAGGAACGCTCACCGCATTGCCTGCCATCTTGTATAGGTGACCGTCCTTGAGTCCGGTCGCCTGTGCTTTATAGAATTGTTCATCTGTGAAGCCCTGGAGCCGCCAGCATTCAATGGGCATCAGCTTACGGATACGGCCTCTGTGCCATACACCGTGTCTGTCCTGTGCCGTAAGCGTGAACATGGCTTCGTTCGGTTCTTTCACACGCCGTCCTTGCTGACGTACCGTTTCTCGGTCGGGGGTGAGGACGGCTCTCGGCTCGTCATCGTAATCCACCACCATGACACCGGAGTGTTCACCTCGGTGGTTGCTGATACCCGAATCTTGCCTTGCTGTGATGCATCGGGCGTGGTCGGTAATGACGGGTTCGGGGTTCATATCTATGAAGTACAGTCCTGTTTTACCGCCCCATCCACCGGAGCCGGCGCATTGAGTGCAGGCACTTCCGCTTGGATCGTAGACACGCTGACCTTGCGGTCCGGGGATGAGTTGCTTGAGATCTTCCGCATTGCCGCAGTTGAGAGGAAATAACTCTCCGGTACATTGGTTTCCAAGATATCCGACAATATACAGGCGGCGCCGCTGCTGGGGGACTCCGAAAAACGCGCTGTTATGCACACACCATTCGATATCATACCCCAATTCAACAAGCGTGGAGAAGATGGTAAACAGCGTCCTGCCTCCGTCATGCGATAGCAGTCCGGGAACGTTTTCCAAGAGAAGAAGTGGAGGCCGTTTCGCTTCAGCGATTCGGGCAACCTCGAAGAAGAGAGTTCCTCTTGTATCGTCCCTGAATCCGAGCCTTTTGCCAGCCACGCTGAAGCTTTGGCATGGAAAGCCCGCACAGATGAGGTCAATGTCCGGCAGGTCGTTTGTATCAATTTTTGTAGCGTCCTCAAAGTAGATTTCTCCTTTCGGTTGGTAGATTGCGTTATAGGCTTGGTTTGCCTTTTTATCGATCTCGCAATGACCGATGCATTCAAAGCCGCCCACCGCTTCGAGTCCGCTGCGAAAACCACCGATACCTGCGAACATATCAAAAAATCGGATCGCCATAGGGCATCCGACCGTTCCTATTTATTTAGTTGTTACACCTCCGTTTCTGCGGCGGTTACATACCGCCCATACTCATGCCGAAGCCTTCGGATTCGTCCTCCGCTTCATCCTCGTCGGTGCCGTCACCGCCTGTGCCGTCTACGGCTTCGGGATCGTCGCTTATGCCTTCCTCGGTATCGACACCTCCGGTCTGCTGATCCTCGGTCACACCGTTTCGCTGTGCCTGTTCACGGTCCAGCTCGGCTTCGATCAGTCCGAGGACGAACTGCTTCTGACTCATGTTGTTGCGCTGCAGGTAGCCCTTGATCCTCTGAAACAGTTCCTCCGGCACCTGAAACGCCATCGTGCGCATATTACCCATGTTCTTTTCCTCCTTGTTTTGGTACTTGGGGTGTAATTCGTTGTCGACGGCAAGGGTGATAAACTCTGCCATCGTCATTCCGTGCTGTTCGATATACTCTCTGACCTCTGCGTGAAGGTCAGCATCGATCTTAACGGTAATGCCTTTCTTTTCGTCAGCCAATGTCATCGTTCCTTTCCATATAGTTTTGAATGATCTCGGTGAGCAGTTCCTCTACCGAGATACTGCGGTCAGCCGCTTCTGCAAGAAGGGCATCCGCATGGGGCTGTGGGATATAGATTTCGTATTCCAATGGGCAGTCCTCCTACATACTCATAACGGGAGCTTCGCCCTCGTCCTGACCTTCGTCCTCGGTGGGATTCTCTTGCTGTGCCTGTTCCTCCGCAAGCTCGGCGGCGGTCAGTGTGCGGAAGGAGTCCGCATCGCTGCAAAGACTGAGGGTTCTTCCGTTATCCCATTTCATGTGGATATTACCGCCGTCATCGACGTGATCCACCGTTCCTCTCGTACCGGGCGGTACGGGATGATGTGGATCGTCCATGCCGAGGAGCAGGATGCGAGTGCCGGGCGGATACTTCGCTCGGTTCTCCTTTGCCATACGGTTCCAATCATCGAAAATTGACATACTATTTCATCTCCATTCCGAATAGTTCTTTCGGTGACCACGGGATGGTGAAATCGCTGTGTCCGGCATCGGTGCAGTGGTCGTAGAAAAAGTCATCGGTTTCGGCTGCCCGAATGGTGAAGTACGCAACTTCTTCGGGGGTAGCCGTAAACACTTCGCCTTCTCCGTAGAGACACGCTGCCACGTGGACTTTGATATCCTGTTCCGTGTCCACCTCATCCATAAAACTCTCAAATGCAGTCCAGCCTTCGAGATCAGCATAGCTCTTGGGAATACCTGCAACGAGGAATTCCGCTTGGTCGCTGTCCGAGGTTATGGTTACTGCGGAAAATAACACAGCCATATATCACATCCCTCCAATCTTCGGTTCATTTTGCTGTGCAATATATTCATCCAGCTCGTCACGGGTGGATACGAAGTAGTCGTTACCGCCGTGCCAGAGCGAGATTGACAATTTGCCGTCCTCGCTGTCGATGGGGTGATCTTCGAGGCTTTCAAAGGCTCCGTCCGAGTTCTGTCCGGTGGTCCAATCCTTCACGGAGGTCAGCTCGTCCTCGGTCAGTTCCTCACGGAGCCGCAGATCCACCTTGCCGTAGAGCGTTCCGTCCACGATCTCGGTCGACCACTGTGCCGATACCAGCTTGGCTTTCGCGCCTGCGTCGCCGTCGAAGTATTCGAGGATACTTTCCACGTCACGGTCTTGGTATTCCTCGATGAGGTCGTTGATGTCGTATCGGTAATCGTGGAGGAAGGAGTCGCCCACGGTGAAGGGGTTGCCGTCGCCTTCGTCGATGTTACCTGTTAAGGGAAAATACAGGCTCATCTTCACGGGGCCGAGCGCCAAGGTTCTGTCCTTGATATCGTTTATCAGCTCCGCGGCTGTGCCGTATTGGTCGTAGTAGATATCGTGTTCCAGGTCGGTCTTGATACCTTCGTCAGCGGTCTGCACGAGGTAGGCAGTGGTGTTCACGTCGCCGAGGCTGTTTTCGGTATTGAACAGTCGGCACAAGTGCTGACCGACTCGGCTGCTTGATGCGAGCTGCACATCGATCTCCGCATCCTCACCGCCGAACAGCTTGATATTCTGCGGCAAAGTCCTCACGCCGATGGAGAGGAGCTTGATTTGCAGGTCGGTGTTGGCTCTCGGAAGCTCCACCACCAAGGTGTCTTTTTTGTGCTGAATGACTGCGGTTATCATGTTTACATACCTCCCATATAAATTCCTTGATCGATGTCGAGTACGTCGCTGATGGAGTATCCCGATTCCATACACACGAAGCCGGAGGAGACGAACAGACCGTTCAGCTCGTCGGCGATATGCTCACCGAGCATATCATAGTCGATGAAATCCACCACGGTTTCGGGTACGCCGTAGTCGGGATCATGTTCCACAAAATGCTTGCCCACATCTTCATTATCCTCGGCACCCTCGATCAGTGTGAACAGACCGAGACTGTTGGCGAGAGCTGTGATGGACTTTGCATCCTCGACTCCGGCATATTCCGCTACGGCGGTCAGCTTATCGAGCTGCATATCCGCATTGCTGATGGCTCCTACAAGGTCGTTGATATCATAGATGCTTTCGCTTGATGTCATTTCACGCAGACGGCGCATCCATTCGGGGTTATCTACCATGAAGTCATCGAGGATAATGCTGACGGACTCGGCATCGGGTGCGCCCAGCCTGCCGATGGATTTGTCGATGGCGGCTCTCTCACAGGGAAGGTACAGGTATTCCGCCTTGCCGTGGTACTCTGCTTTGGCCGTGCAGAGAATGTTTGCATCGTAAAGGTAAGGCGGAAACACCTGCCCGTCATACAGCTCCTGAAACTGCACGTCCTCATCCACGAAGAGGATGCCGTGTTCGGTGATAATGCCGGTGCCGGACTGCATCAGCCGTCTGCCGATCTCTGCATATTTAGGGTTAGCATCATCGTTGGCAGGAATGGAGCCGTCACGGTTCAAGAGGTATTCCTGACCGATCTTGCTCATATTGCCGATATTTTGAATGAGGCAGTATTTGTTGAGGTTGAAGGACAGGTTGATGAGATCCTTCAGCTCGGTGAAGCCTTCTTGTTTCATGGCTTCGTAAAACTGTTCTTCCTCCGTGCCGAAGAAGCTCTCCATGCGCTTGGCAAGGTAGTTCAGCTCGTCCAGATTGACGAAGCGGTCTTTCAGATGGTCGAGTTCTTCGGGGAAGATAACGTCCGTAACGAACAGTTCGGGCGGGTTATCATCAGCGGCGTGTATCTCCATGAGCGCCGACCGGAGTGTGGTTTCGGAGCATGGGAAGTGGATGTCGACCAGGTGGTCGTTATACTGTACGGTTACTTTGATCATTGGTTATTCGTCCTTTCCGTTGTTTTAATTACACCGAGGCCGAATCTTCGGATCGCCATTGCGTTGCATATCAGCTCGAACAGCTTCGGAGGAATGAGGTCGGTGTCGGCGAGGTCTGCCACGGTCAAGTGCTTTGTGCCGAGGCAGAGGTCTTTGGCACAGCAGAAAAGGGCGTAGCCGTTTGCGTGAATATTCTTGAGCCGGATATCCGCAAAATTAATGCTGATCTTTCCCACGTGGCGTTTGGATAGGTTCCACAGATGAAGGTCTGCGGTCAGAAGGTACAGAGCTGCCATCATTGCGTAGTCCTTCTTGTCCTTTTTTCTGATGGCATCCTCGAATTCGCTTTGGTGCTTTTCGTTCTTGTATCGCATAGGGTTCATCTCGCTTTCTTTCAGATATTTGTTGAGACGGTGTCGGAATCGTCTGTGGTTGATTGCTTTGGTGGTTTCGGTCAAGATCTCTCGGTGGGTTGCCGTTCCGTCCTGTATTCGCAGAATGACAAGTGGTTCTGTGGGACGGCTGCCGACGATGACGACACCGTGTCCTCTTGGTTTGAAGTTAGGAATGCCGACCATCATTCGCTCGTAATATCGGTCGGAGGGGTTGTCGCTGAAATACATCCGTGTGGGACTCCTTTCTCTGTAAACAGAAAAAGCCCACGGTTTTGTTTGGGGTTCAAAACCGTGGGCTACATATTTTCTTACATATTTAATATTGGGTTTTCGCCGTCATCGAAGGTGGGCGGATTATCCTTTAGGTGCGGATACGCCGTTTGGAGCTTTTCCATCAGCTCCATGAGACCTCGATCCTGTTCGTGGGTCAGCGATTCGCAGGTATCTCTTGCGAAGGCTGCACACTTGAACAGTTCCTCGGCTTCCTCTTTGGTGAACAGCTTATCGTCATCGACGAGTCCGGCACGGACGGCGAAGTTCTCTTTGGAGACGAGATAGTCGGGAGAGTAGTTGCCGTGAGCAACGTATTTGCCGCCGTCTGACTGTCGCCAGCTACAGAACATAAAGCCGTGCTTTTGGCTGTACATTCCGGCGAACACCACGTCGCCGTACTCGGATAACTTGCGGTAGTTTTGCACGTCCTTCGGCTTCATCTGTGGGGCTGACTCGTAGAGGCCGACATACTCTCGGACGGTTTCAGCATCGTCCGTAAGGTGGGAGAATACCTCACGGGATTCGGGATCGGTGAGATCCTTGCTGTTGTAGAACATAAATCCTTCGGAGTTGATTGCGGTCAGATGGACTCCTTTGTGCGAGATGAGCAGGAGCTGGTCTGCTTCGTCATAACTTGTGATGCATCCGCAGTGCTGTGCCTTGCGCTGCATTTCTTCTTGATATATGGTCATTTTCGTTACCTCCGTTATTCTTGTGATAATAAAAAATCGGAGGACAGATCCTGTACCTCCGTAATGTTTGTCAGATAGGAAGGATCGACGATCACCTCGGATTCGTTCCTTCCGCTGAAATATGCGTATATATGCTTTTTGTCGATCTGTGCTTCGTAGACCGTTCCGTTCTCGCCGAAGCGGTGGGCAAACCATTCGGCTGTTTCCTGATTCAGTGACCAGGATAACGCTTTCACACTTTTAGCATTGTGAGGGGTTACCCCTCGGTAGACGGTCACCGTATCGTCCAAGGTCTTGAACTGGATATATTCGTCTTGCTCCATGAGGCAGGTGGGATCGGCTTGCTTGAACATCCGCAGTAGCTGGTTGACGGTGACGTTCACATCCTGGTGCGGTGCTTCAGACCTCGTCCATGCACTGGCGAGGATTTGGGACATATCTTCTCTTGAGAGATGGGGCATTGCGAATTTCAGAAAGGTCAGCGCGTAGGGCTTGGTGACCATCATATATATTGCGTAGGCATTATCTGCCTTATCGATCTGCCGTGCCATAGACTGTCGCCACCTGAGCTGTGCATCATCTTCTGTGAGATCGATCATCTCCACGCCACCTTTGCCATCGGGGATAGCACTTACTCCGGTGTCGGTGAAGGGGTGCTTAACGATCATCGGCGAGTATGGTGTTTCATTGATCTCTGTGGAGAGCAGAGCAAGGGCGGTTAGTTTGACCTCGGCCAAGTTCGTTTGCTTTCGCATCGTTTTCCTCCTTTCAGCGGAAATAAAAAAAGCGCATGGACTTGATTGATCCATGCGCTTGACTGCGGATATTCGGTTGTGTGAGAGTTCAACTCATTTCAGAAAGGGAAAAGTATCTTTTTCACATCTACAAAATCGCTTGCTGTTTTTTCTGACGTAGAAACGGCGAAACCCCCGATAAAATCGGGGGTTTCGGGGGCTACATCTTTTTTGTAGCCCTTTGATGGTGGGAGCGGGTGGATTCGGACCACCGAAGCGAAACGCAACAGATTTACAGTCTGCCCCCTTTGGCCACTCGGGAACACTCCCATATTAAATTTTTACAAAAAAATGGAGCTGGTGGACGGACTCGAACCCCCGACCTGCTGATTACAAATCAGCTGCTCTACCAACTGAGCTACACCAGCGTGTTTAACCGACGCATATTATTATATCAAACTTTTCGCCGTTTGTCAAGAGCTTTTTTAAAATTTTTTCAAGAATTTTAAAAAATTCTGACAGCATTAGTATTATAACAGATATGCGCCGGTTTGTCAAGGGCTTTTTATCAGCCCGGGGAATTTTTATTAAGCAATTTCCCCTTTGTCCTTTCTATAAGAAATGCTCCCAAGGGGGCGGTAATTAAAATAGCCAGTACCGCCATACAAAGTATCACATTTCCGCAGGACAGCCCTGCCCCAAGTGCCCCTGCCCCGATAGCCGCCTGAACGGTGGCCTTGGGACAATAGGCAAGCATACAAAACAGCCTTTCCTTAAGATTAAGCCTTGTTTTTATAAAGCAGATAAATACCCCTGGCATTCTGAATAAAAGGCAGATAAGGAATAATATAAGTACGGCTATGCCGTTACTTACAGCGGCATTTATATCAACAGCCGCACCCACAAGTACAAATAATACTATTTCCGCTATTTTCCATATGGAATTATACTTTCCGCTAAGCTCCCTTGCGGCAGGCTTATTTTTAAGAAAGATTGTCATTCCCATAGCCATTACCCCAATAAGACCTGATATATGGATAAGGGATTTTCCCATTTCTTCTATATACACCATAAATAAGGAAACGCAGAAGGTTATTATCACCTTTGCCACGGGGTCTGTCCTGATTTTTTTAAACACAATGGATAATATAAGTCCGAAGATTATTCCCATAACTATGCCAAGCAATATTGAGGTGGGGATCTGCAAAAATTCAAGGGCGGTTGCGTGTCCCCCTGTAAGAATAGATAAAAAGGCGGTATATAATACTATAACATATACATCATCCGCAGATGCTCCTGCCATTATAATCTGGGGGATTTGCTTATCTGTGCCTCTGTTTTCCTCAATCAGCCTCAGCATTCCCGGTACTACCACCGCAGGAGATACCGCCGCTAATACAGAGCCTGCAAGTGCCGCTTCTGTATGGGTTATCCCAAGAAGCAAGGGGACAAATATCACCGCCCCTATAATTTCACAGCTTGCAGGAATAAAGCACATCATAACAGCGCTTCTGCCGGACTTTTTAAGTTCCCTTACATCAAGAGAAAGTCCTGCGCGGCTAAGTATTATAATAAGTGCCATTTGTCTAAAAACGGGGATAAGGTATATATTTCCCCGTTAAGCAATGAAAGACAATGAGGGCCTAACAATATACCTGTTATTATCATTCCCACAAGTCCGGGAAGCCTTATTTTTTTACAAAGTGCGGACATTAAATACCCGCAAAGCAGTATAAGAGCAACGGATATAATCATAATTTCTCCTTATAAACAAAAAAGCTGACAGCTACTGCGTTAAAGCAGAAGCCATCAGCTAAAAATAGCGGTTTGAGATAAAATCTCCGGGAGGTCATCATTCCCTTTATTTTATATTAAAGTTATATCACTAATTTTTGTTTTTGTCAAGGGCTTTTCCGATAAACTCCTCTATATCCTTATATACCCTTTCCCTTTCTCTTTCCTGTAATACGCTGTGACGCATATCGTCATATAAATTAAGGGTAACATCAGCCCCAAGGGACTGTAACTGCTTTTTAAATTCCGGGGGATATTTGCCGAAGCCTCCCACCGCATCACATTTACCGCAGGCAAGAAGTATGGGAAAATACAGCCTTAAGCCCTTATATATCTCCCCTGTCTGTACCTCCTTTGCGGCATTGAGAAATCCGAGATAAAAGCGGTTAGGGTACATTACATTTGTATAGGGCAGGCTTTCATAATAGGTGGCTCTTTCAATATCCGAGGTTACCCAGGACACGGTGCATTTTTCCGGGAAAAGGGATACCACATTTCCGAATATCTTTAAAAATACCTCCTCACAGGGGGCATCCATGCCGTTTTTCTTTATTTCAAGCTCAAGATCGGACAGCAATTCCTCCACATTTTCAAAATAAGCACAGCCAGTGAGAATTACCCCCTTATAGGTGGCATATATCATCATATGGGCGGCTATGGTAGCTCCAAGGCTATGGCCTGAAAGAAATAAGGGGGCGGATTCGGTCTTTCGTATAAAGTCGGAAAAAACAAGCTGATCCTTTATGGTAAAGCCAACAATATCCCCCTCATTTACAGGGAGTGTGGTTTTGCCGTGGTATCTTAATTCCGCCATATATACGCTGATACCTTTTTTTGCAAGATATGCTCCCAACTGCTCATAGTATTCTGTCATTTCACCAAGGCCGTGAACTATCTGTAATACGGCGGTGGGATTTTCTGCGGCCCAGCGCTTACAATGGACCTTATCAATATAAAATTCTTCTGAAATCATAAAATCACCCTTAATAGTATAGCCATAAGGCTTAATTTTATCCCCCTTTATTTAAAAAGGGGGATAATTTCAGTTATCAAAGGAATATATAATAGCTTCCTCTATATTTGTGCCGCAGCCTACACAGTAGCTGTCCACTCTGAAAGCGTCTTTGCCCTTGTTAAAATAATCATAGGAATGGGCTATCATCTTATTATCCTCATCCCCTCCTGATATAATAAAGGAGGAAAGTATCATAGCATCATAGGGGCAGTATATAAAGCACATATCCCCCGGCTTTGCATTATCCGGTAATGTTACCGTTCTGTCCGGGTTTACCTTTACCGAAAGGGCGCTTCCCAGGTGGGATTTAAGAAGCTGCAGAAAAAGTGCGGACTGGTTAGGATAACCTACCGTAATACCGCCTGCACTTAATATCCCGGTGGTATGGGATGCACCGTAATAGCCAAGTCCGTCCTCGGGGTTATTTGCGGCATAATCAAGTGCCGCCTTTGGATTATATTTATCACTCTGTACAAAATATCCCTTTTCTTCCCATATTAAGATATTCTTGTTATTTTCCACTTCAGGGGGGAGATTTTCATCATCCTCGCGGTAGAAATGATAGAAAAATACCTCAACGGTTTCGCTGTAGCAGTCATAACAGGGGTCATTAAGATAGTCTATACGGAAGGTATTCTGACCGCTGTTTCTTAAATTATGGCATACCGCCTTTAACTTACCCTCCTCATCTGTTCCCACCATTAAGAGGGAATGTATCATCATGCCCTCATAGGAGCAATATATCTGTACCACATCGCCCGGTCTTGCGTATGAGGGCATTGTTATGGTGTGGTCATCCTTGTTGTACTCTAAAAATTGGCCAAAGCCAAGGCCGGAATGTAAAAGCTGTAAGGTAATTGAGGTGGAGCTTTCGGTATAATCTGTAATGCCCCCTGCAATAAGACATCTTGAAATAAAGGGTGCACAAAGTCCTACGCCGTCATCCCAATGAGCTTTTCCGTATTCCACCGCCGCATCGGGGTCATATTCTCCCCAGGGCTTTTCCTTTGAAAAGGGGCTTGTCCAGAGGGTTCTTGACTCATTTGTCCAGCCAAAGTCCCCGTAATATCTTGCCTCATTTGAGGTATCGGTAACATTGGGATTATATACAAAGTTTCCGTTTGATAAGTCGTGGTTTCCGTAAAGCTCTGCTGAGCCGTCCTCATATTCCTCAAATACGCTTGGGTTATATGAAGGCTCATCATCCTCAGGGGCTGTAGTTTCGGGTACGGTGGTTTCCGGGGTAGTTGTTTCAGGGGTGATTGTTTCAGGGGTGGTTGTTTCGGTAGCAGTTGTTTCAGGGGCGGAGGTTTCATCAGTTACAGCAGTATCATCAGAGGATGAAACGCTTTCTGAAAATGACAGATCTTCGCCGGATGCTTCCCCATTATTACATCCTCCGCAGGATAAAACAAAGGCTGTAAGCAATAGCGTTGCTAAAATTTTTTTCATTATTGTAACCCTTTCTGTAATAAAATACGGCATAGTTTTTTTTAAGCTTTCCCTTAATATAAAGTCAAAAAGTTTTTATCTTGTCTTAGGTATATTTTATTACATTGTGATTATATCATAAACAAAAATACGTGTCAATAAATTACAGGATGTTTTAAAATATTATCATACATTTTCCTTATCCCCGGTTGATATTTTGTACAAAAGTTGAGTTAGTTATAACTAATAGTTAGTGCATACTAACTAAATTTTTGCAGTCTGTTAAAACTAACCTGAAAATCTATTGACAAATTCCCTGTTTTATTATATTATAGATACAGTTAGCGAAAGCTAACTTTTTAAATTCGGTATAAGTTAGTCTTAAGTAATTTTGAAAGAAGGGAATGCTTTGATGCCTTTGATATTTGCGGACACAGGAAAGGAAAATATAATAAGGCGTATAGGCGGCTCGCCTGAGGTGAAAAAGCACCTGGAGAATTTAGGCTTTGTGGCAGGAGGCAGTGTTACAATAATAAATTCCATAGGTGGCAATCTTATTGTAAATGTAAAGCAGTCAAGAGTGGCTATAAGCCGTGAAATGGCTCAGAAAATAATGATATAGGAGATGACTTTATGGCAACATTAAGGCAGGCACAGGTAGGCAGTACCGTGAAGGTAAAGAGGCTTACAGGAGAAGGCGCGGTAAAACGCAGGATAATGGACATGGGTATCACAAAGGGCACTGAGGTTATTATAAGAAAGGTTGCCCCCTTGGGAGATCCTGTTGAGGTTACGGTAAGGGGCTATCAGCTTTCTATCCGTAAGGCAGATGCAGAAATGATTGAGGTAGAATAAGGAGAGAAATATGGCTGTTAAAATCGCACTTGCAGGAAACCCTAACTGCGGTAAAACCACACTATTTAACGCCCTTACCGGCTCAAACCAGTTTGTAGGTAACTGGCCGGGGGTAACTGTTGAGAAAAAAGAGGGTAAATTAAAAAAGCACAATGATGTTATAATCACCGACCTTCCGGGTATTTATTCATTATCCCCCTACACCCTTGAAGAGGTGGTGGCAAGAAATTATCTTATAAACGAAAAGCCGGATGTTATTTTAAACATAGTTGACGGTACTAACTTAGAGAGAAATCTCTATCTTACCACCCAGTTAGCAGAGCTTGGTATTCCCATGGTTATTGCTGTAAACATGATGGACTCGGTGGAAAAAAGCGGAGATAAGATTGATTTTAAGGCTTTATCCGAAAAGCTAGATTGCAGGATAGTTCCCATTTCCGCATTAAAGGGTACAGGCATTGATAAGGCGGCAAATGCGGCTATTGAGGCGGCAGGAAAGGATGTGGGCAAGCCAAAGCACACCTTTTCAAGTGAGGTTGAGCATACCCTTGCCCATATTGAAGAAGCGGCTATTCATGATATGCCTCAGGATAAGCAAAGATGGTATGCTATAAAGCTTTTTGAAAGAGATGATAAGGTAATTGAGGAATTAAAGCTGGATAAAAGCATCATAGCCCATATAGAAAAGGACATAGCAGAGCTTGAGCATGATATGGATGATGATTCCGAAAGCATTATCACAAACGAAAGATATGTATATATAGCCTCCCTTTTACAGGGCTGTTATAAGAAAAAATCAGCAGGCAGTCTTACCTTATCCGATAAGATAGACAAGGTGGTAACAAACCGAATACTTGCCCTGCCTATCTTTGCGGTTATAATGTTTCTTGTATATTACATATCGGTTTCCACAATAGGCACTATCTTTACCGACTGGGCAAATGACGGTGTATTCGGGGATGGCTGGCATCTTTTAGGTATCGGCACAGGTGAATATGAGGAGGCTATGAACAGCTTTGCGACTGAAAATATCTTCACCGATGAAATGATTTCAATAACAACAGGTGCTGTTGATAATGGGGTTATCGGTGCAGATGAAATTTTATCCGCCGCAGGTGAAGGAGATTTCGGCGCATTTGATGAGGCTTACGGCTTTTACGGTGAGGCTATGGCTGAGGCCGGCTTTGATATAGCGCCTATCGTAGATAGTGCTATGGAAATGGAAAATGTACCTGACAGCGCTTCTTACGGTATATGGGTACCGGGTATTCCCGTGCTTGTGGAATCCGGTCTTGATGCCATTAACTGTGCAGATTGGCTTAAAAGCCTTATTCTTGACGGTATTATTGCCGGTGTAGGTGCGGTGCTTGGATTTGTACCTCAGCTTCTGGTACTGTTTATACTTCTGGCATTTTTAGAATCCTGCGGTTACATGGCAAGAATTGCCTTTGTACTTGACAGAATCTTCAGAAAGTTCGGTCTTTCCGGTAAATCCTTTATACCTATGCTTATAGGTACAGGCTGTGGTGTTCCCGGTGTTATGGCATCCCGTACAATAGAAAACGAAAGAGATCGCCGCATGACCATTATGACCACCACCTTTATACCCTGCGGTGCTAAGCTGCCTATTATTTCCCTTATTGCCTCTGCCCTTTTCGGCGGCGCATGGTGGGTAGCTCCAAGTGCATACTTTATGGGTATAGCGGCAATAATTGTTTCTGGAATTATCTTAAAGAAAACAAAACTCTTTGCAGGAGAGCCTGCTCCCTTTGTTATGGAATTACCGCAGTATCATCTTCCCACCGTGGGAAATGTACTTCGCTCCATGTGGGAGAGAGGAAGCTCCTTTATCAAAAAGGCAGGTACAATTATTCTTCTTGCTTCCGTTGTTATCTGGGCAGGCTCCTGCTTTGGCAATGTGGAGGGTGCCTTTGGCTTCAGCACAGAGCTTGAGCTTGAGGACAGCGTACTTGGTATGATAGGAAATGCCATTTGCTTTATATTTGCTCCTTTGGGCTTTGGCAATATCAAGGCTACGGTAGCTACTATTATGGGACTTGTGGCAAAGGAAGAGGTTGTAGGCGTATTCGGTGTGCTTGACTTTGAGGGAATGTCACAGTTAGCGGCATATTCCTTCCTTACCTTTAATCTTCTTTGTGCTCCCTGCTTTGCGGCTATCGGTGCAATAAGAAGAGAGATGAACAATGCACGCTGGACAGCCTTTGCAATTACCTATCAATGTGTATTCGCCTATGCAGTTTCCCTTATGATATATCAGATAGGCAGTGTATTTACGGGAAACATAAATGTAATCGGTCTTATAGTTGCAATAATCATACTTGTATTTATGATTTATATGCTTTTCCGTCCTTATAAGGAATCGGTAAGACTTACCAAAAAGGTAAGAGCATAGGAAAGGAATTATTATGGGATGGATTGTTGATAATATGGCCACGATTCTTGTGGGCATAGTGGTATTCAGTATTATCGGCTTAGCGGCGGTAAAGCTCATCCGTGATAAGAAAAGTAAAAAATCATCCTGCGGATGTGGCTGTGGTTGCGGCGGCTGTAGTATGAATGGCATTTGCCATTCAAAGAAAAGTGACAATACCGATAGATGACCTTCTATAAATATACCGAACCACCCTCGGCCAAATGGTCGGGGGTGGTTGTTTTTTTCGCCGTGGGGTTCGGTTTCAAATAGAATTTAAAGGGGGTTTTAAGGGGGCTTGCCCCCTTAAGGCGGTCGCAGGGCGCCAGCCCCACTACTCTCCCCCACAAAAAACAGGGCGGATAACTCCGCCCCATTATTTTAATATTCATTCACCCTGTCAATTATATAACTTCCGTCATCCTGTATCTGCTGGGATTGGTTTTCCTCACAGTCGGCTATTACCACCTTGGAATAAATTCCCCCCTCAGAATCAGACAGTATAAGACTCTCCCCTGTTTTAAGGCTGAAATTGGTCTGCAATTTCATCAGAGTGTCTGATGCCTTGTTATTCTTGCACACTATAACAAGACTTTCTCCCGGCTTTACCGTGGTAGTGGGGATCTTATAGCGGTTTAATATAGCCTCATCATCTGTAAGATAAAGCTCCTTTGTGCTAAGCTCAACCTCGGAGGGGTTATATAAAGTAAGCCAGTCCGCATTGGAGCCGGTGTAAACCTCACCTATTATAAGCCTTTGCTCCGCCGGGGCTTTTTCGCTTACCGCCTTTATTTCAATTACTCCCTCCTTTGCCATGGAGGAATTTAAGGTAACCTCTCTGTCGGTTATCTTTTCTCCGTTTATCTCCCAACAGGAGAATTTTCCGCCGTTCATATCCTCAGCAGAAATTTTTACCTCACACTCATTAAAATACTCCGCTGTAAGGCTTGCATTGTCCCCTATGCCGCTTTGGGTGTTAAGCTGTACTCTTATACCCTCTGCGCCCTTCAGGTTTACGGTGTATTTTTCATCACCGAAACCGCAAACCTTTTGTATATCACGCATTATTATCCTTGGGCGGTAGGTTGCAAAATCCCTTATTTCATTACGGCTGTTTTCAAATGTACCCTCATGGGCCCAGGTGGAGGTGATGCCGTTTTTAAGGGCATACATCTGCTCAGGGTCACTTATCTCAATTTTTTCTTCCAGTACCTTAAGTATATTATCGGTGGAAAATGCACCGCCTATAAGGTCGCTCATCTGACAGGCAAGCTGATGCCTTACATCTTCCCTTTCCATAAGGGCGTTTATAAGGGCTGACTGTCCGGCAGGATGAGTGCCGTTAAGCAGCTTTGATAATGTGGCATTTCTGTAGCCGTCAGAATAAAGTCCCCAGGCAAACTCCGCATCATAAAATAAATATCTCCATTTGCCGTCAAGATAGGGGCTTGTTACCTCTTCTCCCTCATCTGCCACATACCGCCATGCCTTATAGTTATTTCCCGGCCAGTCACGGTTATCTATAAATAACTGCATAGCAAGATAATGGATATAATTATCCATGTCTATGTTATCGCAAAGGGTCTTGTATTCCTCCTCTGTAAGGCCGTCCTCACATAATGCCAGAAGCTCATTATAATCAGATACCGCCATTGAGGTTTCATCCTCGTCTAAATCCCCCTCAGCCTTGCCTACTACCTCGTAGTTATCCTTGTTTCCGCCGTAGACGGATTCAAAATAGCCCTTGCAATAATTCTGATGAAGCCAGGCATAGCCGTAATATTCGCCGTTCAGGAACACCGCACAGGGGGCTGTGCCCTGGGTATCGGGAAATCCCGACTGACGGGCAAGCTCCATAGAAAGCTCATCCCTTACCCCGGCAAATTCTCTGTCATTAGCGCCGTTACGAAGAACTATTCTGTCATACTTTGCAAGTAACGCTCCCTTTTCATCTGTGGCATTATCAAAAAAAGGATACTTAAACATACCGTCATTTGGGGAGTACATGGTTCTTGCAATTAGCTTCCAGGATTTCTGGTCAACTCCCTTTGAATATCCGCCGGATACCCTTGCCCCTGCCGCCTGTGTCAGAAGCTGATTGCCCTTGCTGTCATAAACCTCCACATACATGGGTCTTTCTCCTGCCATGCCGGGCTGATTCCAGTTTGCCGGGTGGTTTGGGTTTATTTCCGAAAATCCGTCATATTCGGTAGCAAGCCATTCATCACGGATTTTTCCCTCTATTGCTATGCCGTTTTCATAGTCATATAAATCATAAGGATCAGCGGACAGCACAAACACATAGGTATCATCCGAAAAGCGGTCAAATACGTTCTTCCCTGTGACATAGCTTTTTGTAATAACCTCGCTTGCCTCTCCGTCCTTTATGGCAATAGCCTTAATGGTGGTGGCGGTAACCTTACTTCCGGACTTTATTTTAATGGGATTTTTATATCTGTCTGATTTTGCTGTGGGAACACTTCCGTCGGTGGTGTAGTATATCTTTGCATCAGGGTCTGCTGTCAGCTCAACTTCAATATTGGTATTATAAAATGTATCAGTGTGGGAAAATTCCACCGGCTGCTCAGAAATATTCTCCTTGGTTTCCTCTGATATGGGAGGCTGTACCGGGGACAATACCTCAAGGCTTTCCTCGTTTTCAAGATAATAATTATATCCTGCTATGCCCCCTGCCCCAAGGGCAACTATAAGAGCTATGCAGATAATTCTCTTTATAAGTGAAGCTGACATTTTTACACCGCCTTAACCTTTAACATACTTCAATTTTACCAAAACTCCGTCATAAAATCAACCGGTTTTCTGTTTTTTGCGATGAAATTTTCGTGAAATTCCTTGTAAATATATATTGCTGTGCTTTTTGGGCTATTACTTTCATAAACTGTAAAGACAAATATATAAAAATCGGCAAGCCGAGGAAGGTTGGTACACAATGACGGAATTTTTACCTGAGGGCAGAAAAATATACACCTCTGAAAATAAAAGGCTTTTAAGCAGTATTCATGCCCTTGAAACAGCGAAAAACCAGGGGCTTATTCTGGAAGCCCCCTGCACCATGTGTGACACAGAGCATAACATGACGGTGGACTTAAAGGTTATAAAGGGCATTATACCAAGGACAGAAGGGGCAATAGGCATAGATGACGGCAGTACAAGGGATATAGCCCTTATTTCAAAGGTGGGAAAGCCTGTTTGCTTTACTGTTACCGATATAAGGGATGATGTGGCGATTTTATCAAGAAAAAATGCCCAGCTAAGGGCAAAAGAGGAATATCTTGACAGGCTGTCAGCCGGGGATATAATTCCTGCAAGGGTGACACATCTTGAAAAATTCGGGGGCTTTGTGGATATAGGCTGTGGTATACCCTCAATGATACCCATAGATTCCATTTCCGTTTCCCGGATAAATCACCCCTCCGACCGTTTTACCGTGGGGGATGATATATATGCGGTAGTTAAGGGCAGAGATGAAAATCATATACTTTTATCCCACAAGGAATTACTTGGTACCTGGGAGGAAAATGCGGCATTATTTTCAGTAGGGGAAACGGTTTCCGGCATAGTAAGATCAGTTGAGGATTACGGAATATTTATTGAGCTTACCCCTAACCTTGCCGGTCTTGCGGAACTAAAGGAGGGCATAAAGCCCGGGGATTGTGCCTGTGTATACATAAAGGCCATTATTCCCGATAAGATGAAGATTAAGCTTATCATAGTAAATACCGGAGAAAAAAGCTGTATTAACCCCCATGACTGTTATTTCCTTACGGAAGGCAGAATTGACAGGTGGGTGTACTCCACCCCGGGGGCTACAAAGGTTATAATGAGTGAGTTTTGAGTTTTGAGGGTTGTTTTTTCTGCACGAGTGCAGGGCATTATCCCCATCCCCCTGCCCCCTTCCCCGGGGAGGGGGGGAGATAATCAGGGCTGGCGCCCTGCGACCGCCTTAATGGGGTAAACCCCCGGGCGTGCTTACGCACGCTTTTTTGTGGGCTTTCGCCCACATTAAGAATACAATGGGGGTTTTAAGGGGGCTTTGCCCACACCCCCAATAAAAACAAAAAATCCCCCTACACAGGGGGATTTATTTATCACTTGTTCCTTAAGTCAAAAACTCTCTTCGCCTTGCCCTCAAATCTTTCAAGGCTCTTGGGCTCCACAAGAGAAACCTTTGTGTCAAGTCCTAAAACCGTCTTTAAGTTATGACGGATTGTGCTTTGTAATTCATTTAAGGCATTAAAGCTCTCAAGAACGCTTCCGTCCACAAGCTCACACTTTACCTCCAGCCTGTCGCTGCTTCCCTCTCTTGTAACCACTATCTGATAGTGGGGAGCAATCTGGGGAATTGTCATAAGCACGCTTTCAATCTGTGAGGGGAATACATTTACACCTCTGATTTTCAGCATATCATCGCTTCTGCCGGTGGTCTTCTTCATTCTTGCGTGGGTTCTTCCGCATTCGCACTTTTCGTATGTAATGGCGGTGATGTCCTTGGTTCTGTATCTTAATACAGGAAGAGCTTCCTTAGATAAGGTGGTGATTACAAGCTCGCCCTCCTCACCCTCGCCTAAAACCTCGCAGGTGTCGGGGCTGATTATCTCCGGCAGGAAGTGATCCTCATTAAAGTGAAGTCCCTGTCTTAAATGACATTCACCTGATACACCGGGGCCGATAAGCTCACTCATGCCGTAGTTATCGGTAGCAAGAATATGAAGATAATCCTCAATCTGGCTTCTCATTTCAGGGGTGCATCCCTCTGAGCCGAAAAGTCCTAAACGAAGCTTCAGCTCATCACCCTTTACGCCCATTTCCCTTGCAACTTCACCGATACGAAGTGCATAGGAGGGAGTTGCAACAAGGGCGGTAGTGCCGAAATCCTTCATTAACATTACCTGCTTTTCGGTGTTGCCGGAAGAACAGGGTATAACGGTAGCACCTATCTTTTCAAGTCCGTAGTGAAGTCCCAAGGCACCGGTGAAAAGTCCGTAGCCAAAGGAAATCTGTACTATATCATCATCGCTTGCACCGGCGGCGGTAACAAGTCTTGCCATACAGTCAGACCACATATCAAGGTCATTTTTGGTATAGCCTACTACTGTGGGCTTTCCTGTTGTACCGGATGAAGCATGAATACGGGTAACCTTCTTCATAGGTACTGCAAACATACCGAAGGGATAATTATCACGGAAATCCGCCTTTGTGGTAAAGGGCATATACTTAATATCCGACAATGTCCTTATCTTGTCCGGGTCAAAGCCTGCATCGTCAAATTTCTTCTTGTACATGGGTACATTTTCATAGCAGTATTTTGTAATATGCTTTAACTTATCAAGCTGTATCTTTTCAATCTCTTGTCTGGGTAGTGTTTCTATATCCTTTTGAAAAAACATTATATAACCTCCTTGGAATAATCTTTTACCATTATAGCACTTTTAAGGGAAATAAACAAGTGCTTTTTTAATTTCTGTAATGCAATACAGCAGAGCATAAGCCCTGCTGTATTATTTTTTATTTAAGCTTATCTGTATCGCCTATTGCCTGTGTTACTTCAACATTTGCTGTCTGGTTATAGCAGGAGAATATATCGTCCAGCTCCTCCTTCTTCATCTTGGGAGTAATAAGGCTTACTATGGGAACAAGTATAAGACCTGCTATCATTGTGAACATACCTAAGTTTACGGGAGATGCTATGTCAAAGCCCAAGAATGTGCCTGTGGGCTTGATTATCATGTGAGCAACAGTAGCACCGATACCTATAACAAAGCTGGTGTATACAGATGCCTTTGATACCTTTCTCCAGAAAAGACCGTACATAAAGGGCGCTAAGAATGCACCTGCAAGAGCACCCCATGAATATCCCATAAGGTCAGAAATAAGAGCATTCTTGTTAAGTGCTATTATTACCGATACAATAAGGAATATTGCAACGAAAACTCTCATTATGATAAGAGATTTCTTTTCGTCCTTCAGCTTATCCTTCATAAGGGGCTTGATAAGGTCAAGTGTAAGGGTGGAGCTGGAGGTAAGTACAAGGGAGGAAAGGGTTGACATGGAGGCTGATAATACCAGTACCACTACAATACCTATAAGAAGCTCCGGTAAGGATTCCAGCATCTTGGGAATAATACCGTCTGAGCCTATCTGTGCAAATTCCTCGTCTGTAACGAAAATTCTGCCAAAGCCGCCTAAGAAGTAGCTGCCGCCTGCAACCACAAGGGCAAATACTGTGGATACTATTGTACCTGTCTTTATGGATTTTTCATCCTTGATGGTATAGAACTTATGTACCATCTGGGGAAGTCCCCATGTACCAAGGGATGTAAGAATAATTACGCCTAAGAGGTTTATGGGGTCAGGTCCGAAGAATGAGGCAAAGCCGCCGTTTAAGTCGGGTGAATGGGTGTTTTCCGTGCTTATGTGGGAAAGCTGATTTACAGCCTCCATAAATCCGCCCTTTGAGGCTAAGGTTGCACATACAACCGCCACAATACCTATAAGCATAATAATGCCCTGTACAAAGTCATTTATGGCAGTAGCCTTATATCCGCCGATAACTACATATACAGCAGTAATTACCGCCATACCTATAACACATACCGAATAGTCAACATTAAATGCCATACCGAACAGTCTTGAAAGACCGTTGTAAACGCTTGCTGTGTAAGGAATAAGGAAGATAAATACAATAAGTGCTGAAATTATCTTCATAGCCTTGCTGTTAAATCTCTTTTCAAAAAATTCCGGCATGGTGGCACTTTCAAGGTGCTTAGACATAATTCTTGTGCGTCTGCCTAAGATTACCCATGCCATAAGTGAACCGATAATTGAATTACCTATACCTATCCAGGTGGATGCAAGACCGAAGTTCCAGCCGAATTTACCTGCATATCCTACAAAAATTACGGCTGAAAAGTAGGATGTGCCGTATGCAAAGGCCGTAAGCCAGGGACCTACCGAACGACCGCCTAAAACATAGTCGTTTACGGTGGAGGATTTTTTGCTACAATATATGCCTATTCCCACAACGGAGATAACATATATTATCAGAATTGCCAGTACCATATAAACTGCTCCTTTTATTTAAAGTTTAACGCTTTTAAGTTATACCGGTTTAACGCTTTTAACTTATACCGCTTTAACTCAATAAAATTATTATATAATCAAAGCCCCCTTTTGTCAATAGAACAAAAGGGGGCTTTAATATAAATCGTTATTATTCACAATATGTGCTTTCTCGTATTATGCAACATTCTAAAAATTACTCTTCGCCCAGTAGATGTACATCCTTAAGAGATATGGAGGTTATGGTCATTCTTTCGCCGGATTTTGTAACGGTGTAAATCATTGTCTTTTCACTTTCGCTTTTTACCGAAAGTCCCTCTATATCAACTGTTGGCAGGTAATATTCAACCGTAAGGGTAAAGGTTTCACCCACATTTGAAATTTCGGTTATCTGCGGCACATAGTTCGGTGTACGCTGTGAATCGGACACACTGTATGCCTTTTTATCCGGAACATAGGTGGCCTCATTCTGGGCTGAGCCTACTGTTTCATGGGTGATCGTAATGCTGCCGCCGTAGATACTCTTTGCCGCTGTTTCCACATCAAATTCAGGGATATATATTACACCCATATCCCTGTTATACTTTGAGGTGTCCTGGGTAAGAAGAATTTTAGACAATGCGGCATTTATCATTATGGAATTAGGGATATTCTCTGTTTTTTCAAAGCTGGGCGGGTCAATGGCCACAACAGGATATAAAAACAGCCTGAACTGGTTTTTCTCCTCTGTGCGGTTTGAAACATACTGTATGCCGTTTACTGCGGCTATTGCTGTATTTACAATACCTACAACAGCAAAAATCACTATCAGAAGACCGACTATAAAATACAGCGTTCTGTGCTTCTTTCTTGTTTTCGGGGATTTTTGAGGAACATCAACTACAATAACATCCTCTTCCCCTGAAAGCTCGCTCAGATCCTCTGAAAATGCCTGCTCTAATGAGCCTGCAAAGCTGTGTATAACTGAGTCATCCTGCTTCTTTTTAATTCTGTCCTTCTTTGCCATTTTGCTCCTTCCTTAAATCAGCCTCTTATCTGGCCGTTTCCGTTTATAAGGTATTTATATGTGGTGAGGGCTTCAAGTCCCATGGGGCCTCTTGCGTGGAGCTTCTGGGTGGAAATTCCTATTTCAGCCCCAAGGCCGAACTCAAAGCCGTCGGTAAATCTTGTGCTGGCATTTACATAAACCGCCGCCGCATCAATTTCCCTCTGGAATTTTTCCGCATTCTTAAGAAATTCAGTAACGATACATTCGCTGTGTCCTGTGCCGAAGCGGTTGATATGGGCTATTGCCTCATCTATATCATCCACTATCTTTACAGCTATTGTATAGTCAAGAAATTCCTTGCGGTAGTCCTCGTCGGTGGCTATTCTGTCAAGCTTTATATACATTCCGCTTGCCTCATCACCCACAAAGGCTACCTTGCCGTTCCATTTCTTTTCAAGAGCCTGTAAAAAGCCGTCTGCGATATTCTTATGAACCAACACATTTTCAATAGCATTACATACCGAGGGGCGCTGTGTCTTTGCATTGTCCACTATTTCAAGGGCCATATCAATATCCGCAAAGCGGTCTACATAAACATGACAGTTTCCCTCCCCTGTCTGTATAACAGGTACTGTGGAATTCTGCATTACTGCGTTTATAAGTCCGCCGCCTCCTCTCGGGATAAGCACATCAAGGTATTCATTTGCCTTCATAAGCTGATTTGCCACCTCTCTTGAGGTATCCTCCACCAGCTGAACTATATTCGCCGGAGCATTGTTTTTCTCAGCGGCACTTCTCATAATATCAACAAGGCATTTATTTGAGTTTATGGCATCACTGCCTCCCCTGAGTATTACCGCATTACCTGCCTTTAAGCAAAGACATCCTGCATCTATTGTAACATTGGGTCTGGATTCAAATATAATGCCGATAACTCCCATAGGTACGCTTTTCTTAATTATCGTAAGGCCGTTAGGCAGTGTCTTTCCTCCCTGCACTATTCCCACCGGGTCAGCAAGGGCTATAAGCTGTTCTACCCCGACAGCCATTCCGGAAATACGCTTTTCATCAAGGGTAAGACGGTCAATAAGAGATTTTGTCATTCCGCTTTTCTCAGCTGCTTCTATATCCTTTTTGTTTGCCTCCATAATAGAAGCGGTATTTTCCCTCAGCATATCCGCTATGGTCTGTAATATATTGTTTTTCTGTGAGGTGCCCATAACAGCGGCTGCCTTTGACGCCGCCTTTGCATTTGCACCAAGCTCATCTATATAACTCATAATTACTCCTTTTCTGCATTGAATACCGTACAGGTAGCCTTATTTTCAAAAAGATCATAAAGTATCTCCGGATTTTCACCCTTGATAATAACCGTTGGTATACCCTGCTCCTTTGCTATCATAGCCGCTTCAAGCTTTGTAAGCATTCCGCCGCTGGCAAATTCGCTTCCCTTGTCCTTAGCGGAGGCTATCATTTCATCGGTGATATGCTCAACCTCAGGAATCAGCTTTGCACCCGGCAATCTGGGGTTTTTATCATAAAGTCCGTCCACATCTGTAAGAATAACCAGTAAATCCGCATCACAAAGGGTAGCAACTATTGCCGAAAGGGTATCATTCTCATCAAAGTCAAGAGCCTCTATTGAAACCGTGTCATTTGCGTTTATAACCGGTACTATGCCCATTTCGATAAGGGTCTTGAAGGTGTTTGTAACATTTTCCTTTCTTGTTTTGTTGCTTATGACATCCCTTGTAAGAAGCACCTGTGCTACTGTGTGATTGTGCTTTGAAAATTCCACATCATATATGTGCATAAGCTCACATTGACCGATAGCGGCGCAGGCCTGCTTTTGCCTTATTTCCTTTGGCTTTGTGCGAAGTCCTGCTCTGGCGGCACCGATACCCTGAGCCCCTGAGGTAACAAATATAACTTCACGGCCTGCATTTTTAAGGTCGGAAAAAACCTCAATCAGCTTTGATACTCTGCGGATATTAAGATTACCTGTGCTGTGGGCAAGTGTGCTTGTGCCCACCTTGAATACTATTCTTTTCTTTTCGGAAAAATCCATACTACTGTCCCCTTAAAGGCTTAAATTGCCCTTTTCCTTATTTTTATATATTATATCCTGAAGCGTGATACTGTCAAGATAATCGGTTATCGCCTTTTGTAAACCCTTCCATACATCTATGGTAAGACAACAATCCGCCATACTGCACTCTATGGGATCGCTTTTTAGACAGGTAACAGGGGCTAAATTCCCTTCGGTTACCCTTAATATTTCACCCACCGTATACTCACTCGGCTCCTTTGCCAGCATATAGCCTCCAAGGTAGCCGCGGTTGGTTTTTAAAAGCCCTGATCTTGTAAGCAGGGGTACAATTTGCTCGAGATATTTTTTGGAAATGCACTGACTGTCTGCTATATCCTTAAGAGCTATATATTCTCCCTTGCTCTTTATGGCAAGCTCCAGCATAAGTCTTAAGGCATATCGTCCCTTAGTGGAAATTTTCATACAATACCTCCCTTAAATTCAGTCAAGCAAGGTTCTTTCGTCGCAGAATTCACATTCTGCTATATCGCCTGCCACTCTGAAATAGTGTGGCAAATGGGGTTCCTTATGGGTAATACATTTCGGGTTCTTGCAGGATATGTCATTGAGTGCCTTACCCTTGATTAGCTCAGGGGTGGATAATTTTCCTTCAAGCACACAAAGTATAAGTGCCATACGTACATATACACCGTTTCCTGCCTGCTCAAAATATTTTGCTCTGGGGTCCTTGTCCACCTCCACGGAAATTTCATCTACCCTCGGAAGTGGGTGCATTACTATCATATCCTTCTTTGCACTTCTCATCTTTCTTGTGTCAAGAATATACACATCCTTCTGACGGTTGTATTCCTCTTCACTTGCAAAGCGTTCCTTCTGTATTCTGGTCATATAAAGTACATCAAGTTCGGATATGACTTCATCTATGGTATTTACCTCTTTGTAAGTACAGCCTCTTGCATTAAGCACATCCTTTATGTAACCGGGAAGTCCCAATTCATTTGTGGATATGAGAATAAACTCATTGTCCTTATATCTTGACAATGCCTTTAACAGGCTGTGTACCGTTCTGCCGTATTTAAGATCTCCGCAAAGTCCGATTTTAAGCCCGTTAAGTCCTCCCTTTTCAATAGTCAGGGTAAGAAGGTCGGTTAAGGTCTGTGTGGGGTGGAAATGTCCTCCGTCGCCGGCATTTATAACCGGGCAATCTGAATGGAGTGCCGCCGCCTTTACACTGCCCTCGCTGGGATTTCTCATTACAAGAATATCCGAATAGGTGCTTACTATCTTTGCGGTATCCCCTATGGTTTCCCCCTTTGATACAGAGGAATTAGAAGGATTGTCAAAGCCTATTATACTTCCCCCAAGGCGGATCATAGCCGATTGAAAGCTCATCTGAGTTCTTGTGGAAGGCTCATAAAACAGGGTAGCCATAATTTTTCCCTTACAGCGTTCGCTGTATTTTGAGGGATCCTTTTTTATTTCCATGGCGGTGGATATGATCATATTCCACTCCTCCACGCTGTACATATCAAGATCAATTATATGACTAAGCCTGTTCATTGTGATCCTTCCTTTCGGTGTTTTCCTTTGTAAGAGGGGTTATATAACCCTGCTTTATACCCTCGGTGCTTTCCTTGGATAAAAGAAGTATTTTCACGGTTTTAAGAATTATGAGCAGATCCTGTACTATGGAATATTTCTCAATGTACATAAGATCCAGCTTCAGCTTATCATAGGGGGTGGTATTGTATTTTCCCACCACCTGGGCATTACCGGTAAGTCCTGCCTTTACCTTTAAGCGAAAAGCAAATTCCGGCATCTGCTTTTCATATTCAGCGGCTATTTCCGGCCTTTCGGGTCTTGGGCCTACCACCGACATATCCCCTATAAATATGTTGAAAAGCTGGGGTAATTCGTCAAAGCGGATTGCTCTTATTACCTTTCCTACAGGGGTAATTCTGCTGTCGTTGTCTGCGGCAAGTCTTGCAACACCGTCGCTTTCTGCATTTACCACCATACTGCGGAATTTAAGAAGATCAAATTCCTTGCCCCACCTTGTAAGTCTTTTTTGCTTATAAAGTACCGGACCTCTGTCACACAGCTTTATTGCAACAGCGGTAATAAGCATAAAGGGAGAGGCTATTACTATACCTATTGAGGATACTATTATATCAAAAATCCTCTTTATAAATCTCTGCTCTGCTGTAAGACCTATGTTTCTTGATACTAAAAGAGGTGTATCAAAAAGCTCCATATTTTCAGCACCACGGACAATAATATCCGAAATTTTCGGCACAAGATATACGGTCTTGCTTATCTTAAAGCAATATTTAAGCACATCGTTTCTTATCTGATTGGGGGTATCGCAGATAACCACCCCGTCATAGTCTGCTATTCTTGAAACTATAAAATCATAGCCCTCTTTTACATCCACCAAGGCATCTACTTTATATTTATCCTGTCTTGTAGTAAGCTTATCTGACAGCATATGGGCGGATTGCAGACTGCCGTATACTATAAGAAGACTCTTTGCAGGATAAATCCGCCTTATAATATATCCTGCCACTATTGCCCATACCACTATTATCACAAACTGAATAGCCGTACATATAAGTAATGGCAAGGGGGTTACTATTGCTCTTGCAATAAGGCATATCTGTATATACATTACCGCATTTGTACAGACTGTGGAAATCATCTGCGATACTATCAGATCCACGGTTTTATGGGAGCCTACCTTAAAGCCCTTGTATATTCTTGCAAAAACAGAGAATATAACCATATAAAGTCCGAATAATACCCAGTTTCCCTTAAAGAAGAAATTAAACTGTATGGTGCGGTTATATGAATAAAGCCAGGTAAAGCCGAATGCTGAGGTGATCCATGTAAGCAAAACCACTGCGGCTACCAGTATGGCAAGCTTTTTAAATCTTTCCCTTTCCAATTTATAACACATCCTTTGAATGAAAGTCCATTTCATTACAGATATCTTAATTATACCATAGTTTTTCTCAATAATCAAGAATATATTTAAAAATAGTGTTATTCCCCTTTAAGGCATATATTTTCTATTGTTCTCATAATATTGTAAAAAAAGGAAGGGATAAGCTATGGAATATACAGAAGAATTTGCAAGAGAAAGAAACCTTATCTATGAGCCCAATGCCACCCCGGACAAGGAGCCGGTTATAGCCATACCCATTGAAGAGAGAATACATATTGATATAAAGGAAAATCCTATTATAAAGGAAAAAATATCCCCTGTTAAAATAATAATACCCCTTTTTATTATAGGGGTGATAAGCGGTATTTTAGCAGGAATTTTCCATCCGGATATACTTTCAAATGAAAGCCTCTACGGATACCTTACCATGAGAATAAATGAGGGCTTTATAGGCTCCTTTTGCTCCTGCTTTGTGTGCTGTGTTTGTCTTTTACTGCCGGTGTTTTTATCAGGACTTTGCGCCGTGGGGAAAATTTTTTCTCCCCTGCCGGTTTTACTGTACGGTATCGGTACAGGCATAGCCTTTGCAAGGGTGATAGAAATTTACGGGGGCTCGGGGATTATTGCCCTGCTGTTACTGTTTTTACCCCGGGTGATACTGCTTTTTATTGCCGGGGTGTATCTTTTTAAATGCTCGGTTATGCAAAGTGACAGGATAATGGGGCTTTTAATGGAAAGAGAAAACTACAAGGACAGCAAAAGTGCCTTTTCAGCCTATTTATACAGGTCGGTAGCGGTACTGTTGGGGGCTTTTGGAATTTCCCTTATTGACGGGGCTATAAGCCTTTTTGCCGGGAATTTATTTATCATATAAAAATAAAAGGGAGGCATAGCCTCCCTTTTTTGTTTAGCAATAATTACTTGCTGAACTTAGCGTCAGCAATTTCATCCATAGACTTACCCTCGTCGTTCCAAGCGTAGAGCTTACGGATTTCCTTACCAACCTGTTCAAGCTGGTGTTCACCTTCCATGCGTCTTACAGCATTGAAGTGTGCACGACCCATCTTGTTCTCCATGATCCAGTTGCGTGCAAATGTACCGTCCTGGATTTCAGAAAGAACCTTCTTCATTTCCTTCTTTGTTTCAGCTGTGATAATTCTCTTACCGATTTCATAATCGCCGAATTCAGCTGTATCGGAAATTGAGTATCTCATCATCTGGAAGCCGCCCTTGTAGATAAGGTCAACGATAAGCTTCATTTCGTGGATGCACTCAAAGTAAGCGTTCTGGGGGTCATAGCCTGCCTCAACAAGAGTTTCAAAGCCTGCCTTCATAAGGGCTGTTACACCGCCGCAGAGAACTGCCTGCTCACCAAAGAGGTCAGTTTCGGTTTCCATCTTGAAGGTTGTTTCAAGAACACCTGCTCTTGAACCGCCGATACCTGCCGCATAAGCAAGACCTGTGTCAAGTGCTCTGCCTGTTGCATTCTGATGAACGGCAACAAGACAAGGAACGCCTCTGCCGATTGTGTACTCTGAACGTACTGTGTGACCGGGGCCCTTGGGAGCTACCATGATAACGTCAACATCAGCGGGAGGAATAATCTGACCGAAGTGAATGTTGAAGCCGTGTGCAAACGCAAGAGTCTTGCCTGCTGTAAGGTTAGGCTCAATGCTCTGCTTGTAAAGGTCTGCCTGCTTTTCATCATTGATAAGAATCATGATGATGTCAGCCTTCTTGGAAGCCTCATCAGCTGTGTAAACCTCAAAGCCTGCTGCTTCAGCCTTTGCCCATGACTTAGAGCCATTGTAAAGACCGATAATTACATTAACACCGCTGTCCTTTAAGTTAAGAGCGTGTGCGTGACCCTGGCTGCCGTAGCCGATAATAGCAACGGTCTTACCCTCCAGAAGTGAAAGATTGCAATCTTCCTGATGATAAAGTTTTGCCATTTTAATAATCTCCTTTATATTCCCGGGATGTTATCCCGATTTTATTTAAAGCTGGGCTTCTAAAGCTTCATAGAAACTCCGCCTTTTTGCATCGCTATAGTACCTGTGCGTACTACTTCCTTTATGCCGTAGGGTCTTAAAAGCTCCTCAAAGGTTTTAAGTCTCGGCTCAGAATCGGAAAGCTCCAATGTCATTGTATTCACTGTAATATCCGATATTTTTGCCTGAGCTATTTCGGCAATGGATATAAGCTCGGGACGCTGTGCAGGCTGACAGGCAACCTTTATAAGTACAAGCTCCCTTGATAAAAGCTCCGACTGTTCAAAATGTCTTACCTTGATAACATCAATAAGCTTATTAAGCTGCTTTTCGATTTGTTCCAGAGTATATTCATTTCCGTCGGCTACTATGGTGATACGTGAAATTTTGGGATCGTCCGTAACACCCACCGCAAGGCTGTCAATATTGAAGCCTCTGCGGGCGAAAAGTCCGGCAACTCTTGCGAGGACACCGGCATGGTTTTCCACCAGAATAGAAATTGTATGCTTCATTATGTACCTCACAGTATTGTCTTCTGATCTTCTTCAACTCTTACTTCCAGCAGATAACAGCCCTTAGCGGCAAGCATATCGTCAATGGCCTTATCAGCCTTTGATATGTCGTCCACACGCTGTGCAGGAATGGAATAAGCCTCTGCAAGCTTTATAAAGTCGGGGCTTCCGTCTAAGAATACCGCTGTAAGACGGTTTCCGTAGGCATTGGTCTGAACCTCTCTTACCATGCCAAGGCGGTTATTGGTCATAACTATAACCTTTACCCCTACCCCGTGCTGCATCATGGTTGCAAGCTCCATAAACTGCATCTGGAAGCTGCCGTCACCGCATATTGCGATAACCTCATTTTCCTCATCTGCAAGCTTAGCACCCACCGCCGCAGGTACTGAATAACCCATGGTACCCATACCGCCGGAGGTCATAAATCTGCCTGACTTAAGGGCGATATTGTTGCAGGTCCATATCTGGTTTTGTCCTACGTCAGCTACTACTACTGTCTTTGCGGGAAGCTTTGCGCTTAAGTGCCTTATAAATTCCTTGGGATTTACAAAGCCGGGGGCGGCAGGAACAATGGGCTTGTCCTGTGTTGCCTTTACCTCGTCTAATTCCTTACGCCAATCATAATGGTCGTAATTCTCGCAAAGTGCAATAAGCTGGTTAAGTATATTCTTAACATCGCCTACCACCGGTATGGTAGCGGCTAAGTTCTTGCCTATTTCAGCAGGGTCTACATCTATATGTATAACAGTAGTTCCGTCAAGACGGTTTACCGCTGTTACTGCTCTGTCTCCTACTCTTGCTCCCAAGAGAATAAGCAGGTCACAATGGTTTATGGCATAATTTGCGGCGGATACGCCGTGCATACCTATCATACCATAGAAAAGAGGACTGTCTGCCGGCATTGAGCTCATACCCATCATGGTATTTACCACCGGTATATCCGCTATTGTGGCAAACTTAGAAAGACTTCCCTGTGCCCCTGCGGTAAAAATACCGCCGCCGGCACATATAAGGGGCTTTTTGCTCTTTTCTATTGCAGCAACTGCTCTTTTGACCTGGAGCTTGTTACCCTCTACGCTGGGCTTATATGAGCGTATCTCAACAGAATCGGGATATTCAAAATCAATCTCCATCTTCTGTATATCAAAGGGCATATCTATAAGCACCGGACCGGGTCTGCCGGTACCGGCAATATAAAAGGCATTTTTAAATACAACCGCCACATCATTGGGATTTTTAACAAGATAGCTGTGCTTTACAAAGGGCTCAGCCGCACCTGTAATATCCGCCTCCTGGAATACATCCCTGCCTATCTGCTCGCTGTTTACCTGGCCGGTAATAATGACCATGGGTATGCTGTCCATATAGGCTGTGGCAATAGCTGTAATAAGGTTTGTAGCACCGGGGCCGCTGGTAGCTATACATACGGCAGGCTTGCCGGTTATTCTTGCATAGCCGTTTGCCGCATGACCGCCGTTAGCCTCGTGACGGACAAGTATATGTCTTATATCCGATTTAAGCAGTTCATCATAAAAGGGGCATATAGCCGCACCGGGGTATCCGAATGCAACCTTTATTCCTTCAGCCTGCAGTGCCTTTACCATGGCAGCTGCTACTGTCATTCTTTCGGACGCCATTGTCAATAGCTCCTTTCCTTGATTTATATCTCGTGATAAAGCCTTTGCCTTTAAAGCAAGGGCAAAAATTTTCATTACCTATTATTATAATCCTTCCTATTATAAAAGTCAAGCGAAAATTACACATAGTAAGTTGACTTATGCCGGGTATTTTGTACATAAACACAAAACATAAGGGAAATTTTGTCCAAAGGAGTTAAATGCCTCATTTTTGCGGTGGATTATATATTTTTGGTATTAAATATATACGAAAGCTTAATATTTAAATTGATATTTTGCACAAAGTATAAAAGTGAATACTCTACAATTAGTAGAATTTTACTTACCTCTTATTGAAAACCTATTAGATTTATGTTATAATCTAACATGAGTAGGCATAGCCGGGTAATATGAAAGGAGTTGAAATTATGAAAAAGGCTAAATCAGGCTTCAGATTTACTATAGCAATTATCATAGTTTCGCTTATGTTTATTTTCATATGCTCGGTATTTTTATTTAATGTCATAAGGGATCTCGGGGAAAGAACAGACGATATAGTTTACAGCAACACCTATCAGAAAACAAGCTATGTAAACCACATAGTAAACTCAAATATGATGATGGTTGTAAATATGGCGTCCTGTCTTACGGAATATGAATCCTACAGCGATGAGGATCTTAAAAACACCCTTAAAACCTTCTCCCAGAATGCAAAGTTCCTGACGGTATTTTTAGCAAGGCCGGACGGAAGCGCCTTGTCCTGGAGGCTGGACGAGGTAAATGTTTCCCACAGAAGCTACTTTGTAAAGGCTCTCTCCGGGGAAAGAAACGTATCCGGACAGCTTTTTTCAAATGTGGATAAGATGCTTGTAAATGTCTATGCCGCACCTATATATGATCTTCGCAGAAATGTGATCGGCGTGCTTGCCGCTACCTATGATGCTCTTGAACTAGAGGATGATCTTAATATGTCCTTCAGCAGCAAGGATGAACCCTCCCCGGGATATATAATTGAGGGTAACGGTGATGTTATTATGACAGGCGCTCCCTACAGCGAACACACTTCTCCGATAGGGGAAAATCAGAACCTGTTTGAATCCCCCTTATATGAGGGCATGACAGAAGAAGACAAAAAGCTGCTTAAGACGGATTTTGAAAATGATGAATGTAACAACATAATCCGTACCACCGCACCTAACGGAAATGTTTATGTTGCCTACTATACAAAGCTTGATATACCGGGAAATCTTCATTATCTGCTGGTGTTCCCGGAGGGCATAATATATGACAGCCTTTATTCCTATGTGAATAAGATAATTATACTGTTCGGACTGTTCTTTGTGGTTATAATAATGGTGGTACTTGCCTACCTTATTATAGCAAAAAGCAGTATGAAAGCCATGCAGCTTGCCAATACAAGAATAAGTAAGCTTGCTTACGAGGATCCGGTTACCGGCTTTGGTACCTGGAATAAGTTTAACATTGATGCAAGAAAGATACTGGATCATTCTTCCGAAAACGAGCAGTTTGCCTTTATCAGCTTTGATATAGATAAATTCAAGGCCATAAATGATATGTACGGTCATGAGGAGGGCAACAGGATATTAAAGGTTATTGCCTCCACCGTAAATCGCAATCTCAGGGAGGGAGAGGTTTTCTCCAGAGTAAGCTCGGATAACTACTACATCCTTGTAAGATATACAAGCGATGAGGAGGCACTTGAAAGAGCCACATCCTTTATAGAGGCGGTGGAATATGAGATAACCCAGTTTGTGCCGGTGCTTTCCTTCGGTATCTACCGCATACACGATAAAACAAAGGCCATAAGAAAAATGGGAGATCTTGCGGATATTGCAAAGCGTACGGTAAAATACGGAGAAGCAAGCTCCATAGCCTTTTATGATGACAGCATGATGCAGGCTCTCCGTGAGGAAAAGCATATTGAAAATGAAATGCAAAGCGCCCTTGACCGCCATGAGTTTGCGGTATATTATCAGCCTAAGGTAGCCCTTCAGGGCAAGCCCTATGTAATGGGTGCTGAGACACTTGTAAGATGGATAAAGCCGGACGGTATAATTTCCCCGGCAAAGTTTATCCCCTTATTTGAGCGTAACAGATTTATTATAAAGCTTGACTTTTACATGATCGAGCAGGTTTGTATGGATATAAAATCCTGGGAAAAGATGGGATATTCAGATGTGCTTGTTTCGGTTAATATGTCAAGGGATCATCTCACCGACAACAGCTTTGTACAAAAGCTGTATGAGATATGCCAGCGTTATCAGGTTTCCCCCTCAAGAATTGAAATTGAGATAACCGAAAGCGCCGCCTATGATTCAATGGATGTGCTTTCAAAGGTATTCAAGGAGCTTAAAAGCTACGGCTTCAGGGTATCTATCGACGACTTCGGAACAGGCTTTTCTTCCCTTAATATGCTGAAAAACCTTTCTGCGGACGTGCTGAAGCTGGACAGAGAATTTATCACCGGCACAGATAACGAAAAGCGTGCAAATGATATAGTTACCTGTGTTATTATGCTTGCAAGGGCTCTCGGTATGGAAACTATCTGCGAGGGCATCGAAACTAAGGAGCAGGCGGATAAGCTGAGGCGACTGGGCTGTGATATGGCTCAGGGCTACTATTACGCAAAGCCTATGACCACTGAGGCATTTGAGACGCTTATTAAAAACGGCTCACCCACAAAGCCGGTTGAACTGGACCCGGAAAAGAATAAAAAAGAAGCCTGAGAAATTTTCTCAGGCTTTTTTATTATAGGTTTTTTATCAGAATACGCTTATTGCACAATAAAAGCATTCCTGCCAGTAGCTGTTGTTAATATCCGCATATTTTACCTTTTCGCCGGGATAGGGGCTGTATACAAGCTGTCCGTCCCCCACATAGATACCGCCGAAATAATTTTGTTCACCGGTTTGATTATCAACATCCGAAAAGAACATCACATCACCGGGCTGTGCCTCATCTATATCTATATGGCCGCCCATTTCAATCTGTCCCATTGTGCTTCTGGGACAGTTTATAAAGCCGTTTTCACGAAGAACATAATATATCAGTCCTGAATTGTCAAAGCCATATTCCGGGGATTGCTGACCTAATGCATAGTCTATGCCTATAAGGGATCTTGCAGTCCTTACAATATCACCTCTCGGTGTATCGAGGGCTGAGGGAGCGTCCTCTGAATCTCCGATAACCTGATCTGTGTCCTCCGTTTTTTCGGGAGGAAGTGTGGCAGGGGCTGTGACATCGGGAGTTGTTTCTGTCCTTGAGGCGGTTTCTGTGATGTTTGTTGTGGTGTCGGGCTTGCTGCTGTCAGAGCTGTCGGAGGTATTATCCGAACAGCCGCACATAAATGCACTAAGCACAGCTACAGCCGTTATCAGTATCATACTTTTTTTCATTTTGTACCTCCACAAAGGAATTTTTTGGTTCCTGTGTTACTCAAAGTATAATACATTTTACTGAAATTGTCAAGACAAATAGTTTTTAAGGGTAATTATTTACACAGTAAGAGTACCATATTCGCCTATTGTAAGCAGTAATATCTGCTCCTCTGTTCCGGTATCTGCGTTAATATACACAAGTACCGTGTTTCCCTCCTCTGTTCTGCACTTAAATTCATAGCAGTAAAGCTCATTTAAGCCCCCGGAGGGTATAATACAAAGCTCGGTATCCTCAATGGTGAGATTATCCGCTACCACCGATGCCGCATCCGACTTTGAAATTTCCGGGGTGGTTACCACCCTGTCACGGTGATTTGTAAGATAACCCCTTGCATCACAGGATAATACCTCTCCGTTATCCAAAGCTACACTTACCTTAATAAGATCGGTATAGCATATAATACCCCTTGTTTCATAGGCAAAATTTATAGTACAGATATTGCTCTGCACCTCATAATAGGTGTCCTCCATGTCGCTATAGCCCATCTTGGCAAGGAAATCCTCGGCTATTTCGGTTGCCTTTTCACAGGAGATATTGCTTACATTTACCTGTCTGTGTCCCAGCATATAGCAAAGATACCCTCCTGCCTTTGTTATTGCGGTGGTGGTGTCCCCGGTAAATACATAGCAGGGCATTTTTCCTCCCTCGTCTGCAAGGTCGGTGTGCATTATTGTGCTGTCACCGGTGGCCTTAACCGCTGTTTTTCTGGCGGTTTCCGGGGTAACTATACTCTCCCCCTTTAACATTTCCGGCTGTTTTTCCATAATATGGTCTGAAAAGGGTCCGTCATAGATAAGCACCGGGTAATTATCATAGCCCTCCTCAAAATCGGTAAAGCCCTCGGTGATATAGCCGGGGTCATTTTCATTTTCCGTATCCCATATACCGGTTTTAATCTTTTCAAAGGATAATTCGCCGCTGTTTACCCTCTGTTCTACACTCCACATATTTTCACTTAATGTCTTTGCGTACTCGGATAACTTCACCAGCTTTTGCCTGTCCTCCTCACTTAAAATTTCCCCGGAGGAATATTTATCCGCAAGGCTTTTTGAAAAATTTCCCACCTGGGATAAAAACTTATAGGTGTTTTCTAAATGAAGCTCTGCCACGGGAAGCTGTGACAGGGAGATTTTGGCATTGGAAGCATCGCTCCACAGCTTAGAGGAAAGATTTGACAGCTGATGAGGAGTTCCTGCGTATATGCCCTTTGTCAAGGTAATGCTGATGTTGTCAAGACTGCCGGATAAATCCTCCACATTACGGCTCATCTCATACTGCATACTGCGTTTTAAATTTTCCGCAGAGTTGTACTCTTGTGCGGCATACACTCCCACCATAAGAATTGCCGCTATAAGGTAGGTAACTATTCTTACAAATTCTCTCTTGCCTATATACATAATTATTTCCTTTCTGACTTTTATAGGGAAGATATTTCTTCAGTAAGTATTTTTTCATAAAAATTTCATATTATACACTATTTTTTTATCGCAAAAGGGTGTATAATAGAAGGACAAAAAGAGAAAAGAGGAAATAATTTGATCTATCTTGACAATGCCGCCACCGCTAAGCCCTGTAAAGAGGCTGTCGAGGCTTTGAGCCATGCGGCTGAAAATAATTTCGGAAATCCCTCCTCCCTTCACAAAATGGGCATTGAAGCAGAAAAGCTGATGAACGAGGGTAAGAGTGCAATACTTAAAAGGCTTTCAAAAAAGGACGGGGAAATATTTTTCACCTCCGGGGCAACAGAAAGCAACAACACCATAATAAGAGGTGTTGCCAATGCTCTTTGCAGAAGGGGTAAAACCATAATCACCACCGCCATGGAGCATCCTTCGGTTGCAAGGGTAATGGATAAGTTAGAAGCTGAGGGCTTTAATATAGTAAGGCTCTCCCCAAAGGACGCTATAGATAATTTTGAGGAATATATAGCAGATAATATCACCCCTGATACCATTCTTGTATCGGTTATGGCTGTGAACAATGAAAACGGCTTTATTACCGATACAAAAAAGCTCTACACCCTTGTAAAAAGGCAAAATAAGGATATAATAGTACATACCGACGGTGTTCAGGGATTTTGTAAAATCCCCCTTACGGGAGATTTTATCAGTATGTCCGGTCATAAGGTACACGCCTTTAAGGGCATAGGAGCGTTTTACGCCGCTAAGGGTACAAGATTTTTGCCACTTATATACGGCGGAGGTCAGCAGAAGAATTTAAGACCGGGTACTGAGCCGGTGGAAAATATTGCCGCATTTTCTGCGGCGGTAAAGGCATATCCCGAGGATATGTCCCATTTTGAACTGCTGAACCAAAGGCTCAGAGAGGGTCTTGCCGCCTTTAGCGATATAAGGATAAACAGCCTCATTGGAAAATGCGTTCCCAATATACTTAATTTTTCCGTTCTCGGGGTAAGAAGTGAAATAATGCTTCATTCTCTTGAGGAAAGGGAAATATATGTAAGCAGCGGCTCTGCCTGCTCTAAGGGTAAGGTAAGCTCTGTTCCGGATGCCTTTGGCATGACCGATAAGGAAGCGGACAGCGCTATTAGAGTCAGCATGAGCCATAGCACAGGGGAAAAAGATATAGATGAGTTACTTTCCGGCATTGAAGCAGGAATAAAGAGATTCAGAAGATAAGAGAGGATATATTATGAGAGAAGTTATAATGGTAAAATACGGAGAAATTGCCCTTAAGGGACTTAACAAGGGCACCTTTGAGGATATACTTATAAAGAATATCAAGAGAAGGCTTCGTCACCTGGGCAAGTTTGAATACATGAGAAGACAGTCAACGGTATATATTGAGCCTGTCAGCCATGATGCTGACCTTGATGAGGTAATAGAGAAGCTGAAAACCATTTTCGGCATTGGTGCTATACAGCGTTGTGCAGTTTATCCAAAGGACTTTGAAATAATCAAGGAAGAATCTGTAAAATACCTTGAAACTGCTTTGCAGTTTGCAAGGACTTTTAAGGTGGAAGCAAAGCGCTCGGATAAGACATTCCCCTTAAAGACCCCTGATATACAAATGGAGCTTGGCGGGGCTATACTTGAAGCCTACCCCCACTTATCGGTGGATGTACATAACCCTGAAGTTACAGTTATGTGCGAAATAAGGGATAAGGGCGCTTATGTAAGTGCAGAAAGAATTATAGGTGCAGGCGGTATGCCGGTGGGCTCCTCCGGTAAGGCATTACTGCTTTTATCCGGCGGTATAGACAGCCCTGTTGCCGGCTACATGATGGCAAAAAGAGGCCTTATTGTGGATGCCATTCACTTTGTAAGTCCCCCTTATACCTCAGACAGAGCCCTTATGAAGGTGGAAACCCTTTGCGAAAAGCTCACCGCCTACTGCGGAGATGTGAGATTTTTCTGTGTGCCCTTTACAGAGATACAGGAAGCTTTAAGGGATAACTGCCCCCAGGAATATTTCACGGTTATTATGCGTAGGCTTATGATAAGAATAGCTAATCATTTCTGTAAGGAAAATGAATACGGCGCACTTGTTACAGGCGAAAGCGTAGGACAGGTTGCAAGCCAGACATTAAGGGCTATACAGTGTACCGACGCTGTGGCTGAGTTTCCTGTATTCCGTCCCGTTGTAGGTATGGACAAGAAGGAAATAACCGAAATAGCAAGGCATATAGATACCTTTGAAACCTCAATACTTCCATATGAGGATTGCTGTACCGTGTTTACACCCAAGCACCCCAAAACAAGACCTGATATAGCGGATATTGAAAAGGCAGAGGCAATGTATGACTTTACCGATTTAATAAATAAGGCAATAAGGGATACTGAAATAAAGCTTTTCAGAGTTGAAGGGAATGAATAAAGTCAATAATGACTATGAATGAGTTAAACCTGTCTATTGACAAAACCGCTGAAAATGTGGTAAAATTATTAGTTGAGGAGAAAATGATTATTTCCACCGCAGAAAGCTGTACCGGAGGACTTATAAGCGGAGCTGTAACCTCCGTATCGGGAAGCTCAGCGGTTATCGAAATGGGACTTTGCTCCTATGCAAACAGAATAAAGAATGAATTTTTAGCCGTACCTGAGTATATACTTGAAAAATACGGGGCTGTGTCCTACCAAACCGCATATTACATGGCGAAGGGGATAAGGCTTTTATCAGGCAGCGATATTTCGGTATCGGTAACAGGTATAGCTGGCCCTACAGGGGGAACGGATAAGAAACCCGTTGGCACGGTTTATTGTGGTATATCAACAAAAAAGGGTACAATGTCAAGACTGATATTTACCCCTGCTGATGATATTCCCGATGAATATAAAAGAGAATATATAAGAAAGATGACAGTGTTAAAAGCGTTACGATGGGTAGAGTCAATACTTGCCACCACAGATTAAGAAAGGAAGATCAAAATGACAAGCTACCTTACAAGGCCTCAACGTGTAAACGGACAGGCAAAGAAAAAGCCCGGCCTTTTCAAAAGAATTATAATGGGCATTATCCCCTGGAAGGGCGATGATGTAGGTACTATTATAAGAAAAGCAGTTTTCCTTATAGCCCTTGTGGCATTTATAATTACTGCTGTTCCCTTGGTATCGGATGTATTCCAGATGGTAAAGGATGATGTGGTATCAAAAAACCAGATGAAAAACCTTTATGTTCCCGGTAATACCGGCGGTACCGGTACAGGCAACGATGATGAATATGAGCCTCCCAGAAACCCCGACGGTACTCTTATGTCCTTTGATAAGCTTCGTGCGGAAAATTCCGAAACGGTGGGCTATATCAAAATAGACGGCACACCTATTGATTACCCTGTTGTTCAGCACGCAGACAATGACTACTATCTTGACCATGACTTCTGGGGTAACTACAGCAAAAGCGGTACTATTATGATGGACTACCGTAATGTGGTATCCAAGGACGGAAATTCCACAAACCTTGTACTTTACGGTCACCACATGGCAATAGGCACTTATTTTGCAAGACTTAACGAATACTGGCGTACACTTTATGATTCATATACAGATCCCTCAATGAGTATGTATAAGGAGCATCCTGTTATTACCTTCAATACTATCTATGAGGAATCCCAGTGGAAGATATTTGCTATAGGCCTTTACAATACCACCACCTATTACGGTGAGGTATATCCCTATAACAATACCCACAATTTCGCATCAAAGGAAGCCTTCAATGACTTTATAATTGATATTATGGACAGAAGTGATATTTTCACGGATGTTGATGTACAGTACGGAGATGATATTCTCACCCTCTCCACCTGCTGCTGGCCCTTCAGCGATAACGGCAGACAGATGGATAATGCCCGTCTTGCCATATTTGCAAGAAAGGTTCGCCCCGGTGAAAGCTTAGAGGTGGATGTTGACAAGGCAACCGTAAACCACAATGTTTACAGATGGGAATGGGTATATAAGCGTATCTACGGCTGGTCAAATGTATCTCAGGCCGCTGACGGTACATGGTCACCTGCAAATATCAATGATTATTTACCCACCTACTGGGATAGAAGAAAGCTCCTCAGCTATACAGCGGAAGAAGCAGAGGCTGACGGATACACCTTCCCGGAAGACTAATTTAAATATTAAGGATTTTTACTATGCCACAGTATGATTCAGTAATGGTTTCCCACAAGGGAGACCCCAGAAAGAAAAAGAAGAAAAGAAAAAAGGAAAATATCTTTGTTTCCCTTGTCCGTGGACTTATTCCCTGGAAGGGTGACAGCGCCGGAGAGATAGTAAGAAAGATTGTTTTCCTTATTTCCCTTGCCGCCCTTATAGGCGCTCTTGTGATAATTGCAAAAACCTATATTTTCGATCCCGTAAATGTAGAAAATGATATTAAAAGTCAGATCCTTGAAATTACAAACCGTGAGCCCACCAAGGAGGAAATTGATACTCTTCCCGAAAAGACCATAAACACCGAATATGCCCCCTTCTACTCAATAAATCAGGATTTTGTGGGTTGGCTTGCGATTATGGGTACTAATATAAATTACCCGGTAGTTCAGGGGGAGGATAACGAAAAATACCTGTATGAGGACTTTTACGGTAATTACAGCAAAAACGGTACGATCTTTGCGGATGCAAACAACCGTTTCGGTGCTGATGAAAATATGTCCGGTAATACAATTCTTTACGGTCATAACTTAAGAAGCAACAACTTCTTTACAGAGGTTACCGACTACCGCAGATTGGACCTTGACTACAGTCTTCAATTTTTAAGAGAACACCCCGTAATTGAGTTTAACACTCTTTACGAAAAGGCAAAATACAAAATCTTTTCAGTAATGCTCCTTAACACAAGGGAGGAATACGGAGAGGTTTACCCCTATCACACAATCCATGAATTCAAAAGCAAGACTGAGTTTGATAACTTTGCCGCTGAATGTCTTGACAGAAGTGAATTTTTCACCGGGGTGGATATTCAGTACGGAGATGAGTTTTTAACTCTTTCCACCTGTGAATTTGAGATAGGACTTTACGATATGCGTATCGTAGTTACCGCAAGAAAGGTAAGAGACGGTGAAAATGCCGATTTTACCGAGGAAGAATTAGCCGCATTCACTAAAAATCCCGACCCTAAGTATTGTGACACAGTTCGCTATATTTACGGCCTGGATGAATGGAGCGGCAGATATTGGGATCCTGCTTGGATCAAAGGCTTTGAAAAGGACGACAGTTTCGTAGAAGCTGCCGAGTAATTCCTTTTTACAGAAACGGAGGATATTTTGTTCAGACGATCACCGCTGAGACTATTCGCAGCACTGGGTGTAGCCTGTGTTTATACCTTTGTTTTCGGTATGGTAAATGTTATTGATGTTGCCGGTGCAGGTAACACAATAGATGTTGATACTGCAACAAAGGAAACCTCACAGACCCTGCCCCACCTAACAGCTCCGGCAGAAGAAACAAAAGAAACCACTCTGACAAAACCTTTACTTATCATTCCATCAAAAAAACCCACAACCACCACAACTGCCAACGAAAATGAAAAAGAAACCGAAACCGCAAGCATTACAGAAAATGACGCTCCGAATGAGGTGACCGATGAGGAATCCTCAGCACCGGAGGAAACGGTTTTCGGAAGCGACAGCTCAAGCGAGGTTGAGCATGACGATATTCCTGATGATAAGACCCCACAGGGTAACCGCCCTGCATGGAAAACTGAGGAATATACCGAAACCCCTGCCCCCCAAACCGAGGCTCCGGTAACAACTACCACCACAACAAGAGCCCCCGAAACCGAGGCTCCTGCCACAACCACTACAACCACTACAACTACCACTACAAGAGCCCCTGAAACTGAGGCTCCTGCCACTACTACCACAACAAAGGCTCCTGCAACTGAGCCTTCCTATGAAGGAGAAACCCTTTTTGTATATGACCAGCGTTCCGGCAGCTATGTTACAGGCCCTGCCCTTGATATAGTAGCCCGTGCCACCTGCGGAGAAATATGGAACATATTCCCGGATGAGGCTGTAAAGGCACAGGCGGTGGCGGTTTATACCTACATAAAGAAAAATAACCTTAACGGAAGCTATCCCACAGTTGCTTTAAGAGCACCGGGAGATGTATATCAGAGAATATATGACCTTACCGAATCTGTTTTAGGCGAGGCGGTATATTATAACGGCACCATGATACAGTCCTGTTATTTTGCATCCTCCTGCGGATATACTAATTCATCACTTCAGGCATGGGGTGTTGATTATCCCTATTTAAGAAGTGTGGACTGTCCCCTTGACGGCACAGCGGGAGATCCTAACTGGGGTGTTGTAAAGCAGTTCACCTCAGCGGATATGAAGCAAAGGGTAGCAAACTCCCTTGGTATTAACCTTACAGGAGATCCCTCCCAGTGGTTTAAGATCACATCAGTTCTTTGCGATAAGCCCATGGGCTATGTTACAGGACTTTCAATAGGCGGAGTAAAGACAATAAGCGGTGAGAAGATGCGTAATTCCGTTATGAAATACAGCATTAAATCCCCTGCCTTTACAATAACCTATGACAAGGCAACAGACTTATTTACAATAACCACCTACGGCTACGGCCACGGTGTAGGCTTATCCCAGTACGGCGCTAAGGCAATGGCTGAAAACGGCTATACATATAAGCAGATACTTCAGCACTATTTCCAGGGTACTGAAATTTACTGATAAGAAAGAAAGCACTCATTATGAGTGCTTTTTCTTTTTACAAGGGGCTTCAATATTGACAAAATGCCATAATAGTGGTACAATTATAAAGAATACAGTTACGGACAAAAAGCCATATAAAAACTCCGTAATAATATAAAATACAAGAGTAAAGGAATGAGAGAGATGAGAAATCTTACAGGCGCAGATATAGTTTGCGAATGTCTTATTGAACAGGGCGTCGATACCGTTTTCGGTTATCCCGGCGGTGCTGTTCTTAACATTTATGATAGCCTGTACCACTACAAGGATAAGATCCGCCATGTGCTTACCGCCCATGAGCAGGGTGCATCCCATGCGGCTGACGGCTATGCAAGGGCAACAGGAAAGACAGGTGTTGTTATTGCCACCAGCGGTCCCGGTGCTACTAACCTTGTTACAGGTATTGCAACAGCATATATGGACAGTATTCCGGTGGTAGCTATAACAGGTAATGTAGGCTGTTCCCTTTTAGGACTTGACAGCTTCCAGGAGGTTGATATTACCGGTATCACAATGCCTATTACAAAGCATAATTTCATCGTAAAGGATGTAAATAAGCTGGCTGATACTATCCGCGAGGCATTTTATATAGCAAACACAGGCAGAAAGGGCCCTGTACTTATAGATATACCAAAGGATGTTACCGCAAAGAAGGCGGACTTTACAAATAAGCCCTTAAAGCCCCTTACGGTAAGCTATACTCTTCACCATGATGATTGCCTTTTAAAGGCGGTGGAGATGATAAAGGAAAGCAAGAAGCCCTTTATCTACACCGGTGGCGGTGTTTATACCGAGGCCGGCGCAAAGGCACTTTATGAGCTTTGCGAAAAGGCTGACGCTCCGGTAGCCTGCTCCCTTATGGGACAGGGAAGCTATGACCAGACAAAGAGCCGCTACATGGGTATGCTTGGTATGCACGGCACTAAGACAGCCGCCCAGGCACTTTATGAGTGCGATCTCTTTATCGGTATCGGCACACGCTTTTCCGACAGAGTTATAGGCAACCCTGACACCTTTGCCCCCAATGCAAAGGTACTGCATATAGATATTGACCCGGCAGAAATCAACAAGAACATAAAGGTATGCCACCAGCTTATTGGCGACAGCACAGATATTATGACCAATCTTGTAAAGCTTTTGCCTCAGCAGGAGCATAAGGAGTGGATGGAGCATATAAATGAGCTTTCCGAAACCTATGTATCTGTACAAAAGGGCACAGCCGAAATGGATCTTACCCCTCAGCACATTATGGAAACCCTTGATATGCTTACAGGGGGCGAGGCTCTTATCGTTACCGAGGTAGGACAGGCTCAGATGTGGGCGGCACAGTATTACCGCTACAAGCATCCAAGACAGCTTATCACCAGCGGCGGACTTGGTACTATGGGCTATGGCCTTGGTGCGGCTTACGGTGCTAAGTGCGGCAGACCGGAAAAGACTGTTATCAATATTGCAGGTGACGGTAGCTTCCACATGAACTTAAATGAGCTTGTTACCCTGTCAAAGCATAATATCCCGGTTATTGAGCTTGTTATGAATAACAATGTTTTAGGTATGGTAAGACAATGGCAGAGGCTTTTCTATGACAAGAGATTTTCCGAAACCACCCTTGACAGACCCACAGACTATGAAAAGCTGGGTGAAGCATTCAATATAAAGACCTTTGTAATTACCAAAAATTCAGAGTGCGAGGAAATTTTAAAGCAGGCTATTGAAATATCAAAGACTGCTCCCGTGCTTATTGAAGCAAGAATAGACAGAGATATAAATGTACTTCCCATGGTACCTCCCGGAAAGTCAGTAACCGAGCCTATTCTTGAGCTTAATATTGATGACTGAAGGTGGAAATAAGATGAATACACAGCAAAGCGTACTTTCCGTACTTGTAGGAAACAGCATAGGCGTACTTGGTAGAGTTGCAGGACTTTTCAGCCGCAGAGGATATAATATAAAGAGCCTTAATGTGGCGGAAACCGAAAAGTCCGGACTTTCCCGTATGACCATTATCGCTGAGGGCGATGAAAACGAAATGGAGCAGGTAGTAAAACAGCTTCGTAAGCTGTATGACGTATCTGAGGTAATGATACTTCAGGATGCGGTATGCCGTGAGCAGATACTTATTAAGGTAGGTAATTCCTCTGCATCAAGACAGCCTATAATCGAAATTGCAAACCTGTTCAGAGCAAAGATAGTAAACGTAGGAGAAAAGGAGCTTATGCTTGAGCTTACCGGTGAGCCGGAAAAGATAAATTCCTTTATTGACCTTCTTCGTCCCTATCGTATAAATAAGCTGGTGCGCACAGGCATTTCAGCACTTGAAAGAGAATAACAGCCGCAAGGCATAATGAAAGGAAAGAATAAAATGGGCATGACTATGAGCCAGAAAATTCTGGCAAAACACGCAGGACTTGAAAAGGTAGTGGCAGGCCAGCTTATAAGAGCAAAGCTCGACATGGTACTTGGCAACGACATTACAAGCCCTGTTGCTATCAACGAATTTAACAAGGCCGGCTTTGACGGAATCTTTGACAAGGATAAGATTTCCCTTGTAATGGATCACTTCACCCCCAACAAGGATATTAAGGCGGCTACACAGTGTAAGCAATGCAGAGATTTTGCAGGCAAGTATGACATTACAAACTACTTTGATGTAGGTGATATGGGTATTGAGCACGCACTTCTTCCTGAAAAAGGACTGATAGGCCCCGGGGAGCTTTGTATCGGTGCTGACAGCCACACCTGTACCTATGGTGCTTTAGGTGCATTTTCCACCGGTGTAGGCTCAACCGATATGGCGGCAGGTATGGCAACCGGTGAAGCGTGGTTTAAGGTTCCCTCTGCTATTAAGTTTAACCTTACAGGAAAGCTCTCTAAGTATGTTACAGGTAAGGATGTAATTTTACATATTATCGGTATGATAGGCGTTGACGGTGCTTTATATCGTTCTATGGAATTTACCGGAGAGGGTCTTTCAAGCCTTAATATGGATGACAGACTTTGTATCGCAAATATGGCTATTGAAGCAGGTGCAAAGAACGGTATCTTTGAGGTGGATGATATTACCCTTGAATACTGCAAGGGCAGAGTAAACAGACCCTTTGATATATTCAAGGCTGATGATGATGCTGAATATGATGAGGTTATTGATATTGACTTATCCACAATAAAGCAGACAGTATCCTTCCCTCACCTGCCTGAAAATACAAAGACCATTGACGAAATTACCGAGGATGTAAAGATCGATCAGGTAGTAATCGGCTCATGTACCAACGGCAGAATGAGTGATATGAGAATTGCCGCTGAAATCCTTAAGGACAAGCATATTGCAAAGGGTGTAAGATGTATCGTTATCCCCGGCACACAGAAGGTTTACCTTGACTGTGTTAAGGAGGGTCTTGCTGAAATATTCATCAATGCAGGCTGTGTATTCTCCACCCCCACCTGCGGTCCTTGTCTTGGCGGTCACATGGGTATCTTAGCTGCCGGCGAAAGAGCAGTTTCCACCACAAACCGTAACTTTGTAGGCAGAATGGGTCATATCGACAGCGAGGTTTACCTTGCAAGCCCTGCGGTAGCTGCCGCAAGTGCAGTTGCAGGTAAGATTGCCGGCATAAAGTAAGGAGAAAATATGGTAAAGCATATTATAATCTGGAATTTAAAGGATGAGCTTTCCCCTGCCCAGAAGGAGGAAAGAAAGGCTCTTATTAAGGAAGGTCTGGAGGGGCTTATGGGTAAAATTCCCGGACTTACCGAAATCAAGGTAGAAACCTCCCTGCTTCCCTCCTCTAACGGAGATCTTATGCTTAATTCCACCTTTGAAAGTGCCGAGGCACTGAAGGGCTATTCTGTTCACCCTGCCCATGTGGCGGTGGCTGACAGCACGGTAAGACCCTTTACAAAGGAAAGAAAATGCGTTGATTTTGAATTTTAAGCTGAAAGGATATTTAATATGAAAGCACATGGTATAGTACATAAGTACGGGGATAATGTTGATACTGACGTTATCATTCCTGCAAGATACTTAAATACAGCCGACCACAAGGAGCTTGCAAGCCACTGCATGGAGGACATTGACAAGGACTTTGTAAAGACTGTTAAGGAAGGCGACATTATGGTTGCCAATATGAACTTCGGTTGCGGTTCCTCCCGTGAGCACGCACCTATTGCAATTAAGGCAAGCGGTATCTCCTGCGTTATCGCAAGCACCTTTGCCCGTATCTTCTACCGCAACTCAATCAATATCGGTCTTGCCATCTTAGAGTGCAAGGAAGCGGCAGAGGATATTGAAAAGGGCGATGAGGTTGAGGTTGATTTTGACACAGGTGTCATTACCAACATCACAAAGAACCATACCTATCAGGCACAGCCCTTCCCTGAGTTTATCAAGGAAATTATAAGCAAGGGCGGACTTTTAAACTCTCTTAAAAAATAAAAAAGGACTCTTTGAGCTATGAGAATAGATATAAGGGCAATTTCTCCCACCGACGGGAATTTAATAATGGATTTTAAAGAGGAATTCGGCTTTAATGAAGACGAGGTTACCGGCGATGGCTTTATTATGCTTCATAATAATAAAATAAGCGGTATGTGTCTTTATGCTCCTCTTAATAACCCGGATTACACCCGGATTAAATTTATTTTCATAAGTGAAGAATACCGTAATACAGGGTGCGGCAGAAAACTGCTTATGCACACCTTACGAGAGATAAGAAAAAACGGCACAAAATATGCCGTGGTTTTCGGAAAAGAGGATGAGCCCTTTTCCAGGTTTGCTAAAAAATTCGGCTTTTCATTCCATAAGGAAACGGAAAATATGCCGGACTACAATATTATAAAGCTATAAAAAAATCCCTTCTGAATATTCAGAAGGGATAATTTTTTGTAAATATTTATCAGAAAGCAATTCTTTCTTCGATATAAGCCTTAACATCAGCTATGGGGATTCTTACCTGCTGCATACTGTCACGCTCACGAACAGTAACACAGCCGTCCTCCTCGCTGTCAAAGTCATAGGTAATGCAGAAGGGTGTGCCTATTTCGTCCTGTCTGCGGTATCTCTTACCGATAGCGCCGGCATCATCATAATCCACATTGAAATACTTTGAAAGGTCATCCGCAATAGCCCCTGCCTTTTCAGCCAGCTTCTTTGATAAGGGAAGTACAGCAGCCTTGAAGGGTGCTAAATAGGGGTGAAGGTGCATAACTGTTCTTGTTGTGCCGTCCTCAAGCGCCTCCTCATCATAAGCCTCTGTCACTATCGCAAGGAACAATCTCTCTACACCGAGAGAGGGCTCAATTACATAGGGAACATACTTCTCATTGGTCTCAGGATCAAAGTATTCTAACTTCTGACCGCTGGTCTTTATGTGCTGAGTAAGGTCATAGTCTGTTCTGTCGGCTACGCCCCATAATTCGCCCCAGCCAAAGGGGAAGAGATATTCAAAGTCAGTGGTTGCCTTTGAGTAGAAGCAAAGCTCCTCTGCATCGTGATCTCTCAGTCTTAAATTCTCCTCATTTATGCCAAGGGAAAGTAAGAACTTCTTGCAGTAGTCCTTCCAGAAGTAGAACCAGTCTAAGTCTGTACCGGGCTTGCAGAAGAATTCAAGCTCCATCTGTTCAAATTCACGCACACGGAAAATAAAGTTACCGGGTGTTATTTCATTACGGAAGGATTTACCTACCTGAGCCACACCGAAGGGTACCTTTTTACGGGTGGTACGCTGAATATTAAGGAAGTTTACGAATATACCCTGTGCAGTTTCGGGACGGAGATAAAGCTCAGCCTTTGAGTCCTCTGTCACACCCTGGAAGGTCTTGAACATAAGGTTGAACTGTCTTATATCTGTAAAGTCAGCCTTACCGCAGTTAGGACAGGTAATGCCCTTTTCACGGATATATTCTGTCATCTGTTCGTTTGACCAGCCTGCACAGTTTGTACCGTCAAAGTCCTCGATAAGGTTATCTGCTCTGTGACGGGTCTTGCAGGATTTACAGTCCATGAGAGGGTCTGAAAATCCTCCCAGGTGTCCTGATGCCACCCATGTCTGGGGATTCATAAGAATTGCGCTGTCAAGTCCTACATTGTACTTGCACTCCTGGATAAATTTCTTTCTCCATGCGCTTTTGATATTGGTTTTCAGCTCTACACCGAGAGGTCCGAAGTCCCATGTATTAGCAAGTCCGCCGTAAATCTCACTGCCGGGGTAGATAAAGCCTCTGCCCTTACATAAAGCAACGAGCTTGTCCATGGTTTTTTCAGTATTCTTCATTTATATAATTCCTTTCATGCACCTTAAAAAATAAAATAAATTACAGCTTTTCGATCCAGCCCATATCATCAGCCAGCTTTCCGTACTGCATACCTGTCATTGTATTGTAGAGCTTCTGAGAGATAGGTCCTATCTTGTTGTCGTTTATCTCCATAACCTTGTCTTCCCACTTTAAGTGGCCTACAGGAGAGATAACTGCCGCTGTACCTGTACCGAATACCTCGTCTAACTTGCCTGCATCATAAGCATCTGCAATTTCCTGGATGGTAATTCTCTTTTCAGATACCTTATAGCCCCACTTCTTGCAAAGCTCAAGGCAGGACTTTCTTGTGATACCTGAAAGAATTGAGCCCTGAAGTGCGGGAGTAACGATTTCGCCGTCAATTACAAAGAAGATGTTCATAGCGCCAACCTCTTCTATGTACTTTCTTTCCACACCGTCAAGCCATAATACCTGTGAGTAGTTCTGCTTGTGAGCCTCATCCTGACCTGCAAGAGAAGCAGCGTAGTTGCCGCCTGTCTTTGTAAAGCCCATACCGCCTCTTACTGCACGTACATAGTTTGTTTCAACGTAGATATTTACAGGGTCAAGGCCGGAAGCATAGTAAGCACCGGAGGGTGACATAATGATCATAAAGTAATACTTATCACCGGGGCGAACACCAAGGAAGGGGTCAGCCGCAAAGATAAAGGGACGGATGTAAAGAGAAGCACCGTCTGTATGGGGTACCCAGTCTGCATCTATCTTAACCAGCTCATGAAGTGCCTGTAAGCAGTCCTCAACGTTTATCTGAGGAATTACAAGACGCTCAGCGGAAATGTTCATTCTCTTGAAGTTTTCTTCGGGACGGAAGAACTGAATATTGCCGTCGGGTGTACGGTATGCCTTCAGACCCTCGAAAATTTCCTGGCCATAGTGAAGTACCATAGCCGCAGGTGAAAGTGAAATATCGCCGTAGGGTACTATTCTTGCATCATGCCAGCCCATACCTGTATCATATTCCATAACGAACATATGATCGGTAAAGATATGACCGAAGCCAAGCTTTGTTTCGTCAACCGGCTTTGCCTTGGGAGCAGTGGTTTTTTCAATTCTTATTTCCATATTTATCAACCTTTCTTTCTATAAATGCTGTGCATTAAAAAGATTTTTGGGTACGAAAACCCGATTGTGATAATTATAGCACTTTTTAAATGAAATGTAAATACATTTTTTAAAATTTTGAAGGAAGAAAATATTTTTCTTTCATTTTGCCTAAAAACCCTATTGCATTTATAGGAAATTTTGAATAGGTGTCCTTCTTTTTAGGGCATTTTGTACATAATTCCGATATTAAGTATTCATAAAAGAATAAGCCCCATTAAGGGGCTTAAAATAAAATAACAGGAAAACAAGTAAAAAGGAGTTTATGAACGCTAATCCGGAAGTTCGATTTTATTTAGCTTTCTTGTAAGGGCTCGTGTTCTTGTTCCCACAAGACTGTCAAGCTCGCTTTGGGTGGCGGTAAAATTTTTCTGCACCTTTTCAAGGCAGGAAGCGAATTTAGCAAACTCGGTTTTAACCTCAGCAAGCAAATTCCACACCTCATCACTATGCTGCTTTAATGATATGGCCTTCAGTCCCATCTGTAACACATTAAGCAGCGCCGCTAAGGTGGAGGGTCCTGCTAAGCATATTTTATACTTCTTTTGAAGAAGCTCCACCATGCCGTTATTTACAGCGGTGATATAAAGCCCCTCAAAGGGTAAAAACATAATGCCGAACTCAGCGGTATAGGGAGGCGAAACATACTTATCGTGTATGTCCTTAGCACACTGTTCAAGCTCAGCTTTAAGGGAATTAAGAGCGATGCCCGCCTCCTGCTTATTTCCCCTTTCACAGGCATCAATATAATTATGGTATTTTACCCCGGGGAATTTTGAGTCTATGGGAAGGTAAATTGTTTTGCTGTCATCAGAGGGGATTTTTACTGCAAATTCAACCCTCTTGTTTGAGCCGGGAACTACCTCTGCATTTTTCTCATACTGCACGGGGCTTAATATTTCCTCCATAATAGCCTCCAGCTGATATTCCCCTAAGATGCCCCTGGTCTTTACGTTGTCAAGTATCTTCCTCAGATCCCCTACGCTGTTTGCAAGAGCCTGCATTTCCCCAATGCCCTTATTCACCGATTGAAGGCTCACATTTACCTGATTAAAGGAATTAGTAAGGGTAGTACCAAGCCTTGTCTGGAGCTTTTCCCCTACCTCCTGCCTTATTTGCTCAATGCCGGCGGTGTTGGTTTTTTCAAGGCTTTGTACCCTTGTTTCAAACTGGGTTATCTGCTGATTGTTAAGGGCGGTGATGTTTTCAGTCTGGAGCTGCATATTCCGTGAAAGCTGATTTATTACCTCGTTGTTTGATTTTGATACCGTAGCCTCAAGCTGTTCCTTATTGATAGCATCCCTGTCGGATACCGAAGCTTTCAGCTTATAAAGTACCACAGCAAGCATACCTATAAGTATCACCACAAGAACTATAAGGATTATAAGAAGAATATTTTCCATTTTTATTTTCCTTTCAGAAGTCTATGTATCTATTATAGCATGACATTTCCAAAAAGTAAACAGTCAGAACTTTTTCTGTCCTTTATATTCCCCATAAAACAAAAACCCAGTAAAATACGGGGGTCACAAATAACCTTAACTGAGTTATCTGCTGATTGTTAAGGGCGGTGATGTTTTCGGTTTAGAGCCGGATATTCCGTGAAAGCTGATTTATTACATCGTTGCTTTTTCTTTGAAGCGATGCTCTTTAAATTCTTCTTCTGACATATTTTCCAGCTTGCTTATAACGCCTTCGGCAATTCTTTTAAATGAAGAGTCCTGAATATGAGGCATAAGATCAAAAATTGCTGTTAAAGTATCATCTACCGTATCGGTTCCGACAGCAGCGATCAAATCGATCTCTTCAAATGTAAAATTTGACATTTAAATCACTCCTTTCATTGAAATATAAGTGCAAGATTTATAACATTATCATTATATAATACTGCACACAGTATTATAATGATAGTATTGAACAATTTTCAAAAGAAAATTTAGTTATATAAGTACCACCACAAGGACTATAAGAATGATAAAAAGAATATTTCACATTTTTATTTTCCTTTCAGAAGTCTATGTGGCTATTATAGCATGACATTTCCGAAAAGTAAACAGTCAGAACTTTTTCTGTCCTTTATATTTCCCATAAAACAAAACCCCCGTAAAATACGGGGGTCACCGATAACCTTATTTGTGCAACGCGAGTTCAGGACAAGCTTTAATTGCGCAAAAACGATATATGGGTTACTTCTGCTCGCATCTTTTTGCGTAGCATTCACTGCAATATACAGGCTTGTCTTCGTGGGGCTGGAAGGGTACTCTTGCCTCGCCGCCGCAATCAGCACAAACAGCTGTAAAGTATTCACGCTTTACGCCGCCGTTCTTCTTTGCGTCACGACACGCCTTGCATCTCTTAGGCTCGTTTGTAAAGCCGTTCTGAGCATAGAATTCCTGCTCGCCTGCAGAGAATACGAACTCCTGTCCGCAATCCTTGCAGATTAAAGTCTTGTCTTCGTACATTGTGATACACCTCAGATTTCTCACGCACCTGCGTGGATTTAATATTACTTTGTAATGTGAGCCTTGAGCTTTGCCTTTGCACGCTGTAACGCATTATCCACCGCCTTTTCGCTGACAGAAAGCTCACTTGCTATCTGCTGATAGGTCATGCGGCGAAGATACATTGAAAGCACCTGATACTCCTTTTTTGTAAGAAGGGATTCCAGCATGGAATAAAATTCCCTGTCCTCCTCCTTCTTTATATAGGACTGCTCCGCTGTTGCGGCATTGTCCTCTAAAGTATCAAAGTCGAAATCCTCCTGCTTATTAAGGGGAGAATTTTTAATAGCGGCACGCATGGTGGTTCTCATGGCATTCTTGATGCAGAAATTCGCAAAGGACACAAACTTAGCACCCTTGTCCTCCTTGTAACCACGCATGGCCTTAATGAGTCCCAGCATACCGTCAGAATACAAATCATCATAATCCGCAGAAGGACAATATCTGATCATGGAAGCTGCCTTTATCCTTATTACAGGTATATACCTCTCCACAAGTATATTAACGGCAATATCCTCATTTTCACCCGACTGAACTTCCTTTACAAGCTCCTCGTCAGTTAAAGATTCTATTTTTTTGCTGTTCTTACTCATCTGTACCTCAACGGCAATTTTGCCCTCGTCTTACACTACAACCGAATTATATCACGCATTTAAGCGAATGTCAACAGTTTTTTTATAAATAAAACTGTAACTGTAATGTAACTGCTCTATTTTCTTAAATTTTTTTGTACAATTCTCCGATTTTCACAGGAGTAGCTTAATTCAATAAGTGAATATTTTTTATATTACTTTTTATTTTACCTCATACTGTGCTCTGCCGGTTTTGAATATATCTCCGCCCATGCAGTCTATTGCAACTATAAGAGGAAATTTATCAAAGGTGAGCCTTTTTACACTTTCACAGCCTAAATCCTCAAAGGCTATAATCTCACACTCTGTAATGCACTTGCAGGCAAGAGCCCCTGCTCCCCCTATGGCGCAGAAATATACCGCATTATTGCGCTGTATGGCATCCACTACCGCCTGATCTCTTTCCCCCTTGCCTATCATGGCAATAAGTCCCTTATCAAGAAATAAGGGGGCATAGGGGTCCATTCTGCCGGAGGTGGTAGGTCCGCAGGAGCCTATTGCCATACCCTCCTTAGTACCTGTAGGGCCGGCATAGTAAATTACCGCACCGTCAAGGTCATAGGGTATAGGCTCTCCCTTTTCCATAAGCTCCTTTATTCTTTTATGTGCCGCATCACGGGATGTATATACCGTACCGGACAATTCTATTTTATCTCCTGCTCGAAGGGTCTTGGCAACCTCTTTAAGCTGTGATGTGTGTATCTCCATACTGTTCCTTTCTAAAACCATAAGCGGCAATCTTTCGATTGCCGCATATAAGCTGATATTTAATAATTAAAGATCAAAGAAGCCTGAACCGCCGGAGGACATTTCGTCATCGTCATCATCATCCGGGATACCGTTCATCATCTTTTCTTCCCATGAGGGATCATACTGCGCACCGCCGCCGGTGTTGGCATTATTGATAAGTGAAGCATAAGCAGACATATCAACGTCATCAGTCATATCATCATCTGCGCCGGAGTTTACTCCCCCTGCCTTTTCAAGCTTGCCGCCCATTTCAGCCTCAAGCTCCTTCCAGGGATCGTTGGGATTTTCTTCCTTGCCGGCAACACCCATTGTACGACTTTCGTTAAGTCTTTCCTTAAATGCAGGACGCTCACGATCGCTTCCGTGGGGCTTTTCGGAATCTGTCGCAGGCTCATCATCAGCCAGTAATGAGGAGAAGTCTGTATCATCCTTATCAGAGGAATTGATAACAACATCATCAGTCTTAACCTCATCATCATCGTCAGCCAATAATGAGGAGAAATCGGTATCATCCTTATCAAAGGAATTTATAACTATATCATCAGTCTTAACCTCATCATCGTCATTTGCAAGAAGTGAGGAGAAGTCATCATCATCGACAACCTTTACAGAGGACTTCTGTTCAGGCTTTGCTTCTTCTGCGCTGTCATCCATAAGCAGATCGGAAATATCATCAGACTTAGCCTTCTTGCCCTTTGACTTCTTGGGAGCAGGCTCAGCTACAGGCTCTTCCTCAATAATAAGGTCTGACATATAAGCAGCCTTTGTTTCCTTACTTGAGCCATGATCTGTACCGCTTGCAAGATCATCCTCTGTATCAGCGCTAACAAATGTAAAGCTGCTTAATATTCCGTTTGATTCCTGCTTGAAATCAAAGTCATCATCGTCATCATCAACAACGGGAGCGCCGTCACCCTCGGTTATATCAAGCTTCAGCTTAAAGTCAACGGGTGCAACATCCATAACAGCAAATTCGGGAGTCTTTGCCGCAGGAGTATTTTCAAGAGCCGCCTTAGCAGCCGCCATACCCTCGCTGTCTACCAGTCTTGCACCGGGCTCCTCGCTTACAGGTCCGGCATTTGCCATCTGTTCTTCAGCCGCCTTTACAGCCGCCTCAATAGTTTCATCAGCCACAGTCTTTGCGCTGTACATAGCCGCTTCACTTGAGGATATAGCCGCTGTCTGTATCGCATCGGAAACTGCCTTTGCAATAGCCGCCTCGGTAGCCTCATTTACTGCCTGTTCAGCATTTGCAACAGCCTTTGCGGATGCCTCGTCGGTAGCCTTTGTAATAGCCTCCTCTGCACCGCTTACAGCCTTTGCCATAGCGGATTCGGTAGCAGATACTATCGCCTGCTGTGCTGTGCCGATAGCATCCTCGGCAGCCTTTGCCGCCGCCTGATTAGCTGTATCAAGTACAGCCTGCTGTGCTGTGCTTACCGCATTTGCCATAGCGGCCTCGGTAGCTGAAATTATAGCCTGCTGTGCTGTGCTTACCGCACCTGCAACAGCCTCATTTACTGCGTTTGCAACAGCCTGTGCTATGCTTTCCATTATAGCGGCCTTGGCTGATTCCACAACCTCGCCTGCTGAATTGATAGCTGACTGCTTAGCCTGTTCGATAGCCTGCTGTGCTGTGGTTACAACACCCTCAACAGCCTCATTTACCGTACCTGAAACAGCCTGTGAAATGCTGTCTGTTATGGTAGCCTTAGCAGAATTAACCATTGAATCAGCCTCAAGAAATGCTGACTGCTTTGCCTGTTCAATAGCCTGCTTTGCGCTGTCAACAGCAGAAGCCTTAGCCTCATCAATAGCCGCTACTGCACTGTTTAATGCTGCCTGCTTTGCGCTGTCAGCCGCTGCTCTTGCCGCTATATCAAGGCTTGCGGCAACGGAGGTTTCAACAGATACCTTTACTGCATCACCCACTGTGCCGGAAATCTTCTCTGAGGAATTTCCGAACAATGCTCTTACGTCAATTGATGCACCGCCGGATGAAACAGGCTTTTCTTCAACAGTTGCAACAAAATTATCAGCAAGTGAAATAACATTTGCCTTATAGTCATCTGCCTGCTTTACTGTTGCTTCATAGTAAGCCTTAGCCTCGTTTGCTATCTCCATAGCCTTAGCCTTAGCATCATCAATTACTGCATTGGCATCCCCTGATGCCTTCTTTGATAATTCATCAAGCTGGCTAGGGCTTATAGATCCGCCCTTGCCGCCCTTGGCAGCATTTGCCTTCAGCATTTCTATCTTAGTTACGGCATGATCCTTGTATGTATTATACTCATCCCCTAAGGCCTTGAACTGATCCTGTAACACATGAAGCTGCTTTTCGGTCTGGGCAAGCTTTCTGCGTTCGTCAAGAACCTGCTTTCTGCTCTCTAAAATCTGAGCATCAAGGTCAGCCTTCTTCTTTTCCAGCTCTTCCTTCAGGTCGTCTGCCGTAGTCTGTTTTTTCAGTCGTTCAACTTCTTCCTTCAGCTCAGCGTTTTCAGCCTTTAAGGCCTTGGTTTCCTTGTTATGCTGAACTATGTACTCCATTACCTCTGTTTTGTCGAAGCCTAACGGAGATGTTTTAAACTCGCCGTTTTGTGATGCCGGCTTCTTTTCTTTTTCTGCCATAATATAATACCCCCCTATACGCACTAATGAGTTATATACATTATAACAAAAAATTCTTATTAATTCAAGTAGAAATTCAATAAATATCTATAAAAATTTTTGGAATCGTAATTTTGACATAAATTTAGGAAATATTTCACAAATTTCGCCTATTTTCACACATTTTTATGTAAATTTCAATAAAACACTTGTATTTTTAACAAAAATAGTGTATAATAAATTCGTAAACTTTTAATGATAAAATTGCTTATGCAAATCAGAATTCGGTATCGATCAGAATGCAAAAGATCAACCTTTTAAAGCATCCTTTACAAAAAGCAAATTGCCTATTGGAAAATCGGTTTTAGCTTAATTTTAGGTAACACATAAATTTTATTTAAGAAGGAGGGTAAAAATAATGACAGATAAAACCATGCAGTTTACTCTGAAGCAGGAAAGAGAAAATGAAATGAAGGAAATTCTTACCACAGTTTATGCCGCACTTAAGGAAAAGGGCTATAACCCCATAAATCAGCTGGTAGGATATATTCTTTCTGAGGATCCCACCTACATAACCACCTACAACAATGCCCGCAGTCTTATCCGCCACATTGACAGAGATGAGCTTTTACAGGTAATGGTAAAATATTATCTTGATCCCTGATTACCTGCATTTACAAAGTATATAACAGACTCCCTTCCGGATAATAATAAGGAAGGGAGTTTTTATTATGAAAATTTTAAAGAGTGTTTTTGCAGGACTGCTTTTGGTATGCTGTCTTGCCACCGGCAACGCTTACGCCAATGAAACAAGGGCAAATTCCCAGAATGTGAAGATATGCTACGGTCAGGGCCGTGAAACTGACGAAAACAACCGCCCCATAGGTGCTCTTGATGCACAGGAGAGATACTGCGGACTTTCCGCCTTTTTTATAGGGGAAAAGGAGGATAAGACCATTTATCTTACCTTTGATGAGGGGTATGAAAACGGCTATACCGGGGATATTCTTGACACCTTAAAGGAAAAGGGAGTTTCTGCCACCTTCTATGTTACCATGGACTATGTTAAGAAAAATCCGGAGCTTATTAAAAGAATGATAGATGAGGGGCATGAGATAGGTAACCACACCACCACCCACCCCTCACTTCCGGATTTATCCGATGATGAATTTTTTGAGGAAATAAATAAACTGGAGCAATATATTTCCCACAGCTACGGCTACACCACCACTACCCTGAGACCCCCTATGGGGGAATTTTCCGAAAGAACTCTTGAATTAGCGGAAAATATGGGCTATAAAACAGTATTATGGTCCTTTGCCTATAATGACTGGAATGTGGATAATCAGCCGGGGCAACAGGCCGCCTATGAGCGTATCACAAAGGCCACCCACAACGGGGCTGTGTATCTTCTTCATGCAGTATCAAAAACCAATGCGGCTATTTTAGGGGATGTTATTGACTTCTGGAAATCAAGGGGATATGCTGTAAAGCCGGTGAAATAAAAAAGGAGCCTTTCGGCTCCTTTTATTTTACTGTATTTCTCCTCTGAACCATTTTCTCATCCATGCACCGCTTTGGGATAAATCCCCTTCGCTCCAGTTACCGTTTGCGCCGGCAGAGGGCTTAAAGGCTGATGAGCTTTCGTTCTTGTTGGCAAGATTCCAGTTCATATAGCTTACTCCCAGCTTGTCAAGAAGCTGTAACCACTGCTTTGTCTGGTTAAAGTCATTTGCACCGTTACCGGAGGCATCACAACAGCCGAATTCCGATACCACAACAGGAAGTCCCTTTGCGTTGCAGTCCACAAGTCTTTGTCTTAACCAGTCGGTGTGGGTTGCGGCATAGAAATGAAGCGCATACAGAATATTATCATACTGTAAGGGGTTATTTGCCGCCTTATCTATATCCTGGCTCCAGGTGGGTGTGCCTACTATAATTACCGAATCCGGGTCGTTCTTACGGATTACAGGTATAACCTCCTCGGCATAGGGCTTTATATCACCCTCCCATGAGGCATAGCCGTTAGGCTCGTTACATATCTCATAAATTATGTTGGGATATTTGCCGTATTCCTTTGAAATTTCATCAAAGAACTTTATAGCGTCAGCCTTTCTTACCTGGGGGGATTGATCCGCAAGTAAGTGCCAGTCAACTATAACATACATATCAAGATCCAGGCATATCTCAATTCCCTTCTTAACAAGGTCCTGTGAAACTCTCATGCCGTCCCCTGTATATCCCTCGCTGGCGCCTGAATACATGGCAAGTCTTACAACATTTGTATTCCAGTCATCACGAAGTGTCTTGAATGCTCCCTCATTTACAAAATCCGGGAACCAGAATATACCATGGGTGCTCATGCCCTTAAGCTGGAAGGCATTTCCGTTTTTATCTACAAGCTTGGTACCCTGTACAGATAACTGTCCGTGCTGTGATACCGGAGTAGTGCCCGCCGGATCATCCGGTGCAGGTGCAGGGGTGGTAGCAGGGGTTGTGGTGGTTGTGGGCTTGGGATTTTGCTCCTCAGTCTGTTCTTCAGTGGTAGTTGTTGTTGGTGGTGGTGTGGTAGTAGTAGTTGATGACTGAGAAGGCTCCTTCTTTTCGCCGTTTACCGTAATTTCCTCTATCTTTATCTTTTCAGAGGCTGAGTAGATAAAGCCAAAGGAGGTTTTTCCCCCGGCGGTTATTTCGCCGTTAAACTCCTCATTGGTAATGGTAAGGGTATCCCCTGATACCTCAAACTTACCGCTCCAGCTGTTTGTTATCTTAAAGTCCTTAGGTACCTTAAGCTGTGCTTTCCAGGAGGATACATCCTTATCTGAATTGTTTGTAATGGTAATGCTTACATCTCCGCAGATATTGCCGTTTTCCTCCCAGTCAGTCTGTGATGAGGAAACCTCAAATCCATTCCCACCGGGATTTTCCACCGGCTTTTCTTCTCTTACGGTGGTAGTGGTGGTAGTAGCGGTGTTGCTGTTATTATCCTCGCTCTGGGAATTATCCCCCTGTGTGCTTTCCTGCTGTGAGGAGGTAGTGTCTCCCGAGGCTGTAATCTGAACATTGCGATTAGCACAACCGCTAAGTAACATGGAGGCTGTAAGTAATGCCGCCAGTATCTTAAATCTTAATTTTTTCATAAAATCACCTTTGCCAAATAAATTATACACCTTTATAATATAACAAATATGTACTTTTGTCAAGAAATAATTCAGGGAGGGCTTTATACCCTCCCTGAATCTATTACTCTTAAAGCAGAGTTACTGCTTGTTTGCGTTGTTCTCGTAGGACTCGATCATCTTCTTAACCATCTGACCGCCTACGCTGCCTGCCTGCTTAGAGGTAAGGTCACCGTTATAGCCGTTATCCTTGAGAGGTACGCCTACTTCGTTGGCAGCCTGCATCTTAATGCTGTTTAATGCTGCCTTGTTCTTCTTGCTGTTAGCCATTTTAAGAACTTTCCTTTCAGTTTATTTACAGGGTTATTTCCCCTGCAACAATATTATGTTCACCAAAAAGAAAAATATAAAATGTATTTTTTTACAATTCTGTTATCAGAAAAAGGCAATAAAAAAAGCTCCCCTTTCGGGGAGCAAATAAAGCTCCCCTGATGGGGAGCTTTTAATTTTATTAAAGAACTCTTACTCTGATTACATCCTCAATGGCTGTGATAGCGTTTACGTCAATATTGCCGCCGCTAACATCAAGCATTGTGTAGGACCAGTCCTTCTTTGACTTGTTTACAAGATTTTCAATGTTGCAGCCCATATCTGATACTGCTGTTGTAATCTTTGAAAGTATGGAAGGAATGTTCTTGTGAAGTACGCAAACCAGGTTGTCCCCTGTCTTTGCAAGCTCTGCATTGGGGTAGTTTACAGAATTTCTGATTGTACCCTTTTCAATGTAGTCAATAAGCTCGCCTGCCGCCATAATAGCGCAGTTATCCTCAGATTCGGGAGTTGATGCACCAAGGTGAGGAAGAACAATTACATTCTCAACACCGAGAACAACATCATCGGCAAAGTCTGTAACATACTTTGCTACCTTACCCTCAGCAATAGCCTTAACTACAGCCTCGCTGTTTACAAGCTCGCCTCTTGCAAGGTTGATAATGCGAACATCATCCTTCATCATAGCAATCTGAGCTTCGTCAATCATGTTCTTGCTGTCGGGTGTATAGGGAACATGAAGTGTGATATAATCACTGTTCTTATAAATATCATTTATATCTGACACTACTGTGATAGAAGGATCAAGGTGTAATGCCGCATGAACTGAAAGATAGGGGTCATAGCCTATAACCTTCATACCAAGAGCCTCAGCAGCATTTGCGATCTTACCGCCTATTGCACCAAGACCGATAATACCTAAGGTCTTACCTAAAATTTCGGGACCTGCAAACTTAGCCTTGCCGCCCTCAACGGTCTTAGGAGCATCGGGTGTACCTTTTAAGGATGCCGCCCATGCAGCAGCCTCGGTAATCTTTCTGGATGCTAAAAGCATAGCACAGATAGCAAGCTCCTTAACTGCGTTTGAGTTAGCGCCGGGAGTATTGAATACTACAATACCCTGCTCAGCACACTTATCAACGGGAATGTTATTTACGCCTGCACCTGCTCTTGCAATAGCAAGAAGCTCAGAGCCCATTTCCATATCGTGCATCTTTGCAGAACGCACCATAATTGCAACGGGGTTTTCGGCATTGTCGGATACTGTGTACTTAGCCTTGTCAAATACATCTGTACCGCAGGCCGCTATTTTATTAAGTGTAAGAATATCGTACATATTTGCCTCCATTAAGCGTTTTCAGCTTCAAACTTCTTCATAAATTCAACCAGCTTCTCAACGCCCTCAATAGGCATAGCGTTGTAGATAGATGCTCTCATACCGCCTACTGTTCTGTGACCCTTAAGGTTTACAAAGCCGGCAGCAGTAGCCTCCTTGATGAACTTAGCGTCAAGCTCGTCACTGCCTGTTACAAAGGGAACATTCATTATAGATCTGTCCTTCTTTTCAACAGTACCCTTGAACAGCTTGCTCTGATCAAGGAAATCATAAAGGATCTTAGCCTTCTTTTCGTTGTGAACCTTCATAGCCTCAAGGCCGCCCATGTTCTTAATCCACTTAAACACCTTACCGCAGATATAAATACCATAGCAAGGAGGTGTATTGTAAAGTGAATCGTTGTCAGCCTGTGTCTTCCACTTCATCATAGTGGGTGTTCCGGGAAGAACATCATCTGTAATAAGATCCTCACGAACAATAACAATAACAACACCGGCAGGGCCTACGTTCTTCTGAACACCGCCGTAGATAACGCCGTACTTTGTTACGTCAACAGGCTCTGATAAGAAGCAGGATGATACATCGGATACAAGTGTCTTGCCCTTTGTATTGGGAAGCTCCCAGAACTTTGTGCCGTAGATTGTGTTGTTTTCGCAGATATATACATAATCAGCGTCCTCGGGGATATCAAGATCTGAGCAATCGGGGATATATGAGAAGGTCTTGTCTGCTGAGGATGCAACTGCAACAGCCTCACCATAAAGCTGTGCTTCCTGGTAAGCCTTCTTAGCCCACTGACCGGTAACTATGTAAGCTGCCTTCTTGTTCTTCATAAGGTTCATGGGAATAGCTGCAAACTGAAGTGAGCAACCACCCTGTAAGAAAAGTACCTTGTAGTTATCGGGAATGTTCATCAGTTCTCTGAGATCCTTCTCAGCTTCCTTGATGATACCGTCAAATGCCTTTGAACGGTGGGACATCTCCATAACGGACATTCCTGTGCCCTTATAGTCAAGCATTTCCTCTGCTGCTTCTTTAAGTACTTCCTCAGGAAGTACCGCAGGACCTGCGCTGAAGTTATAAACTCTCATTGTAAAGCCTCCATTTACGGTTCTACCGTTATTCGGCATATAAGCCGTTTACTTTGTAATGTTTTAACATCACGCTTTTCTAATTATACTATTTTTTTAACAGAATGTCAATCGTTTTTGTATTTTTATGGGATTTTAGGTGTAAAAATTTGCTGGGAGTTTTTAGTTGTTTTGACGATAAACGGGGCTACCGCCCTACACCCTGTTAAGGGGGCTTTGCCACTTAATACCCCTGTTAAGGGGTTATGCGTACCTTTTTATTATTTCGGGCGAGGGCGGAATTACAGCCGACCATAAGGGGCGGTCAGTCCCTATTAGCTTAACGACTGCTGTCGGCTATCCCCACCCCCCTTACCCCCCTTACCCCCCTCCCCCCGGGAGGGGGAGAAAAAGAAGTTGCGCACTTCGTGCGCTTTTGTGGGGCTTCGCCCCACACCCCGCATAAGCGTGCGACAGCACGCAACACGGCAAAAAGGTGGTAGCAAAACAAAGCCGTCGTGAGGGCGTTTACAACCGAACAGGCGACTTTTGCGTGCCTTTTTGCCGAAAAGGAGGAGCAAGGCAGTGAAGTGAGGGGTGGGAGCCTGCCGACCGCCCCGAGCATGAACGGACTTTGCGACGACGCGGCGCCCTGCGACCGCTTAAGGGGGTATACCCCCTTAAAACCCCCGTTGTATTCTTATTGTGGGCGGTAGCCCCCTTAAAACCTCGTCAACCCCCCTCCCCTCACCTCCCAAAACAAAAAAGGGCGGAATGTCCGCCCTTTTTTATTTACTCTGTTACTTTATATATTCAGCTATCTTGTCGCCCATTTCACTGCATGAAAGAAGTGTCTTGCCCTCGCTCATTATGTCACCTGTGCGGTAGCCGTCCTTTAATATCTGCTTTACTGCATTGTCCACAGCATCCGCCTCTGCCTGCATATCAAAGCTGTATCTTAACATCATTGATGCGGAAAGAATTGTTGCTATGGGATTTGCCTTGTTCTGTCCTGCTATATCAGGGGCAGAACCGCCGCTGGGCTCATATAAGCCGAACTTTGTTTCGTTCATGCTGGCTGAGGGAAGCATTCCTATTGAGCCGGTTATCATGCTGGCTTCATCCGAAAGAATATCACCGAACATATTTTCAGTTACCATTACATCAAACTGGGAAGGATCCTTTACAAGCTGCATAGCGCTGTTGTCTACCAGCATATGCTCAACCGTTACCTCGGGATAGTCCTTTGCTACCTCATTTACTACCTTTCTCCAAAGTCTTGAGGAATCAAGTACGTTTGCCTTATCAACACTTGTTACCTTCTTGTTTCTCTTCATGGCAACCTCAAATGCCTTTATTGCAATTCTTCTTATTTCGTTTTCGCTGTACACAAGGGTATCTGTTGCGGTCATAACCCCGTCGACCTCTTCTGTTTTCTTTTCGCCGAAATAAAGACCGCCGGTAAGCTCTCTCATAATAAGCATATCAAAGCCTTTTGCGCTGATGCTTTCCTTTAAGGGGCAAGCGCCTGCCAGCTCAGGATATAAAAGACAGGGACGAAGATTAGCAAAAAGTCCTAATGCCTTTCTTATTCCTAAAAGACCTGCCTCGGGGCGAAGGTTTGCAGGAAGCTTATACCAGGGGGAGGTGTTGGTATCTCCGCCGATCGATCCCATAAGTACCGCATCGGATGCCTTGCAGGCTTCAATAGTTTCATCAGTCAGGGGTACACCGTTTGCATCAATGGAGCAACCGCCCATTAAAAGCTGGGTGTAATTGAAGGTGTGTCCGTAAACCTGTGCCACCTTGTCAAGCACCTTCATAGCCTCAGTTACGATTTCCGGGCCTATGCCGTCACCCTTGATAACTGCAATATTCTTTGTCATAATTTATAACTCCTTTGTTTCCGTATTTAGCCGCAAAAGCGGATAAGCTCATTTCCACCTTATATTATAAACCTTTTTGGTATGATTTTCAAGTGTAGAAGAAAATTTGCTCACAAATAAAAAAGAGAGCCGAAGCTCCCTTTTATATTATTTTTCCTTTTCCGGCAAAGCGTACTTACGGCTGAATTCAGCGAATTTCTCGGAAAATTCCTTGTTGTTGGCCTTTTTAAGATCGCTTAAATAACCGTGTGTATCAAAGCTGTTGTCATGGATCTGGATCATACATACAGCTATATTTGAACAATGGTCGGACACTCTTTCGTAGTTTGTAATAAGGTCTGTGAACACAAAGCCCATTTCAATGGTACATTTGCCCTTGCGAAGTCGCTTTATGTGGCGGTTTCTTATCTCTGTACGGATATTGTCAATAACCTCCTCCAAAGGCTCAACCGACTTTGCAAGCTCCACATCATTATGCTCAAATGCCACCATGGCCTTGTCAAGTATCTCAGTCAAAGCATCATTGAAGATATGTATTTCCTCCATGGCCTTTTTAGAGAAGGTAAGCCCCTTTTCGCTCATTTCCCTTGCGGATTCCATTATATTTACCGCATGGTCGGAAATTCGCTCAAAGTCATTTATACAATGAAGCAGCATATTTACCGCCTGGCTGTCATTTACCGTAAGATCCTTTGAGCCAAGCTGTAAAAGATAGCTTCCCAGCTTGTCCTCATAATCGTCTACCCTGTTTTCGTTATCAACGATTATTTCCGCATCCTTCTCGTTATAGTTTCCGAGCAAGGAAATTGCCAGCTTCATTGTATCACGGCAGCATTCCGCCATTTTAACGGATACCGCCTTACATTGTTCAAGCGCCACCGCAGGGGTACTTAAAAATCTTGAATCAAGAAGCTCAAACTGTTCCTCCTTTGCCTCATCCTCCCTCTTGTCACGGATTGCAAAGCAAGCTAACTTTACAAGCTGATTTGAGAAAGGAAGCAAAAGTAATGTGGCAAATATATTAAACACGCTGTGAACTATTGCTATGTGGGTTTCGCTTGCCGCCTCATTGAAAAACGGAAAGGGCTGTATTGCATTTATTCCGTAGAATAACAGCATAAACACCGTTGTGCCTATGATGTTGAAGTTAAGATGCACAAGGGCGGCACGCCTTGCGTTTTTGTTTGCGCCCACCGATGAAAGCAGGGCGGTAACGCAGGTACCGATATTCTGACCCATGATAATGGGAACTGCCGCACTGAATGAAACCGCACCGGTGGAGCATACCGCCTGTAAAATACCTACAGATGCAGAGGAGCTCTGGATTATGGCTGTAAGAATTGCGCCTGCCAGTACACCAAGTATGGGATTTGTAAACATTGTAAGAATATTTCTGAATGCCTCATTATCAGCAAGAGGCTTTACTGCATCACTCATAGCCTCCATACCGAACATAAGCACCGCAAAGCCCACAAGTATAGTACCTATATCCCTTTTCTTGCTGTTTGTCTTTGTCATCATGGTCATAAATACACCGATAATGGCAAGAATGGGAGTAAAGGAGGAGGGCTTTAACATCTGTATAAAGAAATTATCTCCCTCTATACCTGTAAGGGTAAGCAGCCAGGAGGTCATTGTGGTACCGATATTGGCACCCATAATAACACCCACCGCCTGCTTTAGCTTCATAATACCGGAGTTTACAAAGCCTACCACCATTACGGTAGTGGCAGAGGAGCTTTGTATTACCGCAGTAACAAGGGCACCCAGTAATACAGATTTAACCGGATTTGAGGTAAGCTTTCCCAGAATAATTTCCAGCTTACTTCCGGATAGCTTTTCAAGACCTTGTCCCATGGCGTTCATACCGAATAAGAACATGGCAAGACCGCCCACAAGACTTAAAACACCAAAAATGTCCATAAAATATACCTTTCTTCAGAAGCCTGTGTAAATCTGCCGTAAAATAGCTAAACGACAGGTAAAGCATTGGTAACTGAATTGTAAAGCGCCAAGGTCAAAAAAATATGCGGCGCCCTTACCCGAATAAAAGGGTAAAGGCAACACCGCCGCAATCTCTTAGCCAATAAGGCGCTATAAGATAGCCGGGTGTAGCGGCAGGCACCGAATAGGTGTCGATACCGTATTTACCTGCTATGATTTCTGCTCTCAGCTGATGAAAGCCGTCGGTGACTATCACCGCACGTTCCTTTATATCAGCCTTTTCTATACTGTATCTTATATTCTCCTCTGTGCTTGTGGCTCTGTCCTCGATAATAAGCCTGTCCTTATCAATTCCCATTTGGATAAGACTCTCAACTATTACCTGACCCTCGCTTTTTTCCTCACCCTCGCCTGTTCCCCCTGTGCCTACACAAAGGGCATCTTCATTACGGATAAGGTATTCATAAGCCGCATCTATTCTTCTTTGAAGCATAAGACTTGGCTTTCCGTTTTTCACCTGACAGCCAAGGACAATAACCGTATCCGGACAATTTGCCGGTGGACTGTCAAGCATGGAATTAAGCATAAATCCCGAGGCAATTATAATATACACTATCACCAGGAAAAAGGCATACATAAGGCAATCATATATTATCTTAACCGCCCTTTTTGCCCTTTTTCTTATATAGGGGAAAAATACGCCAAGCAGTATAGCATATCCCCCAAGGGCAATACCTAAAAGTGACCCTGTAACACCGCTTCTTGAAATAAGCGGTATTACAAAGGGGAGGATGATTACAAAGCCTGAGAGAATAAATATTGCTGAGATGACTTTTATGGTATTATTCTTCATTTTTATTCCTTATTTCTTTAAAAGAGCCTTTATTCTTGCCATGGCCTCGGTGGTATTTTCGTGAGTACCGAAAGCAGTAAGCCTGAACCAGCCGTCACCGTTCTTGCCGAAGCCCTCACCGGGAGTACCTACAATTTCAGCCTCGTTTAAGAGCTTATCAAAGAATGTCCAGCTGTCCATTCCGTCGGGACACTTAAACCAGATATAGGGGGAGTTCTTGCCGCCGGTGTACTTGATACCAAGCTCATCAAAGGTATCAGCCATAACCTTTGCATTCTGCATATAGTAGGCTATGGTCTCTCTTGTCTGCTTTAATCCCTCGGGAGTAAATACCGCTTCAGCGGCTCTCTGTACAGGATAGGAAACACCGTTGAACTTGCTTCCCTGTCTTCTTGTCCAAAGCTGATGAACGCTCATCTCTGTGCCGTCGGGAGCTTCTATCATAAGCTCCTTGGGAACGATTGTATAACCGCATCTTGTACCTGTAAAGCCTGCGGTCTTTGAAAGTGAGCAGATTTCAACAGCACACTTTCTTGCGCCCTCTATCTCAAAAATACTTCTGGGAAGGTCAGGGTCGGAAATAAATGCCTCATAAGCCGCATCAAAAATAATTATTGACTTGGTCTTAATTGCATAGTCTACCCAAACCTTAAGCTGCTCCTTGGTATAAACTGAGCCTGTGGGGTTATTGGGTGAGCAAAGGTAAATAAGTCCCCCTGCCTGCATATTTTCATCAGGCATAGCCGCAAAACCGTTTTCCTCGGTGGAATTTACATACTGTACCTCTCTGCCTCCCATGACATTGGAGTCAACATATACAGGATATGCAGGGTCGGTAACAATTACGCTGTTATCTGCGCTGAAAATATCACCGATATTACCGCAGTCGGACTTAGCGCCGTCGCTTACAAGAATTTCATCTAAGGGTAATTCCACACCGTAGCTCTTGTAGTAGCCTGCAATAGCCTCTCTTAAAAAGTCATAACCAAGACCGCTGTCCTCATAGCCTCTGAAGGTTTCCTTAACGCCCATTTCGTCAGCCGCCTTCTTCATAGCCTCAACTACAACAGGGGCTAAGGGCTGAGTAACGTCGCCTATACCCATACGGATAACCCTATTATCGGGATGTGCAGTCATATATTCCTTTACACGTCTGCCGATTTCTATAAAGAGATAGCTCTTTTTGAGATTAAGAAATCCCGGATTCATCTTTGCCATTTTCTGTTTCCTTTCGTACACATATGGAAATATTTGTCGTGCCACGCACAACTATACATTATGATTATAAATGAGAAAGGGGAAAATGTCAAGCGGTGGAGAAAATTTTGTATAAGTATTGGGTGGTGGGGTGGGGGGTAGCGTACCCTTTTATTTTTTCGACTGCGGTCGGCTATCCCCACCCCCGTATAGCGTGCGACAGCACGCTTTTTGTGGGTTTGCGCCCACAATAAGAATACAATGGGGGTTTTAAGGGGGTTTACCCCCTTAAAACGGTCGCAGGGCGCTAGCCCCGATCTTCTCCCCCCTTCCCGAGGGGAAGGGGGTAAGGGGGATGGGGTTAATGCTCTGCACCTGTGCAGAAAAGAGAAAACACATCGACCCTTAACAAAACCAAAACACTCCCACAAGGCAAATTTACCCAAATTTTCACAATGATTTTTAATACAAATATTCCCTTTTAAAAGGCTTTCAAAATAAAAACGAAAAGTATTCTTGTTTTTTATTTTCCCTCTTGAAATTCCTGTTTTATTATAGTATAATATAAAATAGTGCATTGTGCACATTTTCTATGACGGAAAAGGAGAAAAGCAATTATGCTTCATATAGGACTTGATGTTGGCTCAACAACGGTTAAAATCGCCGTTCTTGACGATTCAAAAAATGTCATATACAAAAACTACCAAAGACATTACTCAGATATAAAGAAAACAATCGCTGAGGTACTTGGTGGCTGTCTTGACACCATAAATGACGAAAAGGTAACTATCGCCGTTACCGGCTCCGGCGGTATCTCTGTTTCAGGCTGGCTTGGTATTCCCTTTGTGCAGGAGGTTTCAGCCGGAACTACCGCTATTGAAAGCTTTATTCCCCAGACTGATGTGGCTATTGAGCTTGGAGGCGAGGATGCGAAAATCACCTACCTTACCGGCGGTATCGAGCAGAGAATGAACGGCTCCTGTGCAGGCGGTACAGGTGCGTTTATCGATCAGATGGCTTCCCTTTTAAATACAGATATTACAGGATTAAACGAGCTTGCTAAGGAATATACCACAATTTACCCCATAGCATCCCGTTGCGGCGTATTTGCAAAAAGTGATATTCAGCCCCTTTTAAACGACGGCGCAAAGAAAAGCGACGTTGCCGCTTCTATCTTCCAGTCGGTGGTAAACCAGACAATAAGCGGACTTGCCTGCGGTAAGCCCATAAGAGGTCATGTTGCCTTCTTAGGCGGCCCTCTCCACTATCTGTCTGAGCTTCGTAAGCGCTTTATAGAAACACTTGAGCTGGATGACGAGCATATAGTATTCCCTCCGGATGCTAACCTTTTTGTTGCCATGGGTGCTTCCCTTGCGGACAACAGAGAGGAAGTAAACGTAAAGGAATTAAAGGCAAATATTTCCAAGCTGTCCACCGTTGAAGTACACGAGGTGGAAAGACTTGCTCCCCTTTTCAATAACGAGGAGGAATTAAAGGAATTTAAGGACCGTCACTCAAAGGCGGTTATTCCGGTAAAGGATTTATCCGAATACAAGGGTCCCTGCTACTTAGGTGTGGATGCCGGCTCTACCACCACAAAGGCGGTACTTATAAGCAAGGAGGGGGATATTTTATACTCCCACTACGGCAATAACATGGGTGACCCCTTAAAGTCTGTAATAGGCATTTTAACGGATATATATTCAAAGCTTCCCGAGGGTGCATACATAGCTAAGGCTACCGCCACAGGCTATGGCGAGCATCTTATCAAGGCCGCCCTTAAAGCGGATTTCGGCGAAATTGAAACAATGGCTCACTACAAGGCCGCCCAGCGTATTTTACCCGGTGTTGAATTTATCCTTGACATAGGCGGTCAGGATATGAAGTGTATGAGGGTAAAGGACGGAGAAATTGAAAGCATTCTCTTAAATGAGGCTTGTTCCTCCGGATGTGGCTCATTTATACAGAACTTTGCCAATGCCCTTGGTATGCAGTCAGAGGAATTTGCAAAGATAGGTCTTACTTCAAAAAGCCCCGTTGACTTAGGCTCACGCTGTACGGTATTTATGAACAGCCGTGTAAAGCAGGCTCAGAAGGAAGGGGCAAGCGTAGCGGATATTTCCGCAGGTCTTTCCTATTCTGTTGTAAAGAATGCCCTTTTCAAGGTTATAAAGATAAGAGATCCCAAGGCCATGGGCGAAAAGATAATAGTTCAGGGCGGTACCTTCCTTAATGACTCGGTACTCCGTGCCTTTGAGCTTACCTGCGGCAGAGAGGTAGTGCGCCCGGATAAGGCAGGCCTTATGGGTGCTTACGGAAGTGCTCTTGTGGCTCTTGAAAGGGATGACGGCAAGGGCAGTACCTTAGCTACTGCGGATAAGCTGAATGATTTTGAAATTACAAAAACCACCGCAAGATGCGGCAGATGTTCAAATAACTGTCTGCTTACCATAAGCCGTTTCAATGACGGTACAAGATATATTACCAATAACCGCTGTGAGCGTGGTGCAGGTATGCAAAGCAAGGGCTCGGGACTTCCCAATCTCTTTGACTATAAGTACAAAAGACTTTTTGACTATCAGCCCTTACCTGAAAGTGAGGCTAAAAGAGGTGTTGTGGGTCTTCCCAGAGTTCTCGGTATGTACGAAAACTACCCCTTCTGGTTCACCTTCTTTACAAAGCTCGGCTACAGCGTAAAGTTATCCCCCAAATCCTCAAGGGAAATTTATGACAGAGGTATTGAAACAATGCCCTCAGAATCGGTATGCTATCCGGCTAAGCTGTCCCACGGTCATATTATGTCCTTACTTGATGAGGGTGTAAAGTTTATATTCTACCCCTCACTTCCCTACGAAATGGATAACGGCGGTCACGGTGACAACCACTACAACTGCCCTGTTGTTGCTACCTATAGTGAGGTTATCAAGAATTCAGTTCCTGAGCTTCGTGAGGAGGGTATCACCTTTATGAATCCCTTCCTGCCTATTTACGATGAGGACAGAATGCTTGAAAGACTTATAGAGGAATTTGAGCCCCTTGGTATAGGCGGTGAGGAAATAGGTATTGCCTTAAAGGCGGCGTATGCAGAGGACAGACACTTTAAGGATGATGTGCGTTCTAAGGGTGAGGATGTTCTTCGTATGCTGAAGGAAACCGGCAAGAAGGGTATTGTTCTTGCAGGCAGACCCTACCACGTTGACCCGGAAATAAACCACGGTATTCCCGAGATGATAAACAGCTACGGCTTTGCGGTGCTTACCGAGGACAGCATAGCACACCTTGGTAATGTAGTTCGTCCTATCCGTGTAGTAGACCAATGGATGTACCACACAAGACTTTATGCGGCGGCTACCCTTGTGGGTCAGACACCCCAGCTTGAGCTGGTGCAGTTAAACAGCTTCGGCTGTGGTCTTGACGCTATCACCACCGATGAGGTACAGGAGATACTCCAGGGCTACGGCAGAATGTACACCGTACTTAAAATAGATGAAGTAAATAACCTTGGTGCCGCAAGAATAAGACTTCGTTCACTTATCTCCGTTATGGAGGAAAGAGAGCGTAACGGTATCCGTCCCGTTGTAAAGTACAGCGGATATAAGCCCCAGCCTAAGTTCACAAAGGAAATGAAGAAGGATTATACAATTATAGCTCCCCAGATGTCACCCATTCACTTTGAGATATTAGAGGCGGCGTTCCGTTTCTGCGGATATAATATTGAGATACAGAAAAACTACTCAAAGGAAGTTGTGGACGAGGGTCTTAAATATGTAAACAATGATGCTTGCTATCCTGCCATTATCACAATAGGTCAGCTTTTATATGCCATAAACAGCGGAAAGTATGACAAGGATAAGGTGGCGGTGCTTATTACCCAGACCGGTGGTGCTTGTCGTGCCACAAACTATGTAGGTATGCTTAAAAAGGCGCTGAAGGATGCAGGACTTAATCAGATACCCCTTATTTCCCTTAATGTAGTAGGTATGGAAAAGCAGCCCGGCTTTAAGCTCACCCTTCCCCTTGCCCTTCGTGCATTTATGGCGGTAATTTACGGCGATGTACTCAGCCGTTGCCTTTACAGGGTAAGACCCTATGAGGCTCAAAAGGGTGCCGCCAATGCCATGTATGAAAAGTGGAATAAGAAATTAAGGGAGGATATAAAGAGCCTGTCTATTGTTAAGTTCAATAAGAATGTAAGAGCAATAGTAAAGGACTTTGACTCTATTCCCTGCCTTGATATAGTAAAGCCGAGGGTAGGTATAGTAGGCGAGATTTTGGTTAAATACCACCCTGCCGCAAATAACTTTGCTGTTGATCTTGTGGAATCCGAGGGCGCTGAGGCGGTAGTTCCGGATCTTATGGGCTTTATCTACTATATCTGCGACCATGCTAATTCCCGTCATGAATTACTTACCGTGTCCGGCAAGCGCCACTATTTCAGTAATGTGGCAATCAGCTTTATTGAGCGTATGGAAAAATCCTACAAGGATGCAATAGAGGGTACAAAGTTCGGCTCATTTATGAAGATTTCCGAAATGAGAAGACTGGTTGACGGTATAGTTTCCACCGGTAATATTGCCGGCGAGGGCTGGTTCTTATCTGCGGAAATGATAGAGCTTATCCACAGCGGTGTAAATAACATTATCTGTATGCAGCCCTTTGCTTGTCTGCCTAACCACGTTACCGGCAAGGGCATAATCGGTGAATTGCGCCGCCGCAATCCCCAGTCAAATATTATTGCGGTTGACTATGACCCCGGTGCATCCGAAGTAAATCAGATAAACAGAATAAAGCTTATGCTCTCCCAGGCATTCAGACAGATAAACACTCTTCCCACCGAGGAGGAAAATAAGGGCGTAGAGCTTAAGGATAAATATTCGGCAATCTCAGAGAATTAACGGTATTTTAACAGCAATTTAATATTATTTTAATATTCATAGGTTAAAATACTATAAAATGAAAAAGGAAGGTATTAAAAAATGGCAAATATGAGTTTCAGCACAAGCCCCAAAGGTGCAAACAACAGCAATCAGAATGCAAACAAGACAGTAACAAAAATTGTTATTATAGTAATAATTGTTATATTCCTTGCGTTGGTTACATTCAACTGCTTCTCAATAGTAAATGAAGGCTTTATTGGTGTTAAGTACACCTTCGGTAAGCTGACTGCGGATAATCTTACCCCCGGTCTTAACTTCTGTATTCCCTTTGCAGAGGAAATAAGACAAGTAGACACCCGTGAGCAGGTATATGAGGTTATTGATACAGCCTACACCAGCGACACCCAGACAGTACAGGAGCTTAAGATGAAGCTCAACTACCGCTATGACACCTCCATGATGTCGGATATTATCCGTAATGTGGGTGTTGACAATGTGGAAAGCAAGCTCATTGTTCAAAACGTAGCAAAGATTTCCAAAAACGAAATCGGTAAGGTTAAGGCTGAGGAATTAGTTCAGTCCCGTTCAACGGTTCAGCAGAAAATCCAGGATTCCCTTACAGAGATGTTAAAGCCCAGCGGTATTATAGTAGTATCCTTTGCCATTGAAAATATTGAGTTTGAGGATGCCTTTGAGGCTTCTATCCAGGCTAAGGTAATAGCTGAGCAGGATGCTCTCAAGATGGAGAATAAGACAAAGGAAAAGGAAGAGGAAGCAAAGCAGGTGGTTATTGCCGCACAGGCTGAGGCTGACAGCCAGAAGTTAAAGGCTGAGGCAGAGGCATATGCCATTGAGGTAGTACAAAGGCAGCTTGCAAACAGCCCCAGCTACATTGACTATCTGAAGATTCAAAACTGGAACGGACAGCTTCCACAGTTTATCGGAGACGGTGTAAATCCCTTTGTGAACCTTGAAACAGCCACATCCTCAGGAGGTACAACAAGCACAAATCCTCCCCAGAACAATAACGATAATAACTAAAGCTGATACCCCGGTTTATCCGGGGTATTTTTTTACCCTGAATTTTCTTTTTATATTGAAATTTTTCCGGGTAAAGTGTATAATTATATTATGTCATTTCAATGGAAAGGAAATATAAAATGGATTATCTTACACTTAAAAATAAAGTCCTTGAAAAATACTTCAGCCGTATGAATCCCATGCAAAGACAGGCTGTTTTTACAATAAAGGGTGCGGTGCTTATTATTGCCGGTGCAGGTACAGGAAAAACCACCGTTATATGTAACCGAATTGCCAATATGCTGCTTTTCGGAAATGCCTATTTTTCGGATAATATAAGGGATATTACCCCTGAGGATGAGGAGTTTGCCCTTTCGTATCTTGAGGGAAAAATCCCTGATGATATGGCGGCGGCAAGGCTGTCTCAAATTTTTGCCGAAGAAAAAATTGAGCCCTGGCGGATACTGGCGGTAACCTTTACAAACAAGGCCGCCGGGGAGCTTAAAGAAAGGCTTATGTCAATGGGTGCTGATGCCGGGGGAATATGGGCGCTTACCTTCCATTCTGCCTGCGTTCGAATATTAAGACAGGATATAGAGATGCTGAATATGGGGTATACAAAAAGCTTTACCATATATGATACTGACGATACCCAGAGGCTTATCAAAAATATAATGAAGGAGCTTAATATAAGCGAAAAGGTCATTACCGCAAAGACCATTCAGAATATTATATCAAGGGCAAAGGATAAGCTAATCACCCCACAACGCTTTTCGGATAAGGGCACAAACGGAAATGATGATATTATTCTTACCACCGCAAAGCAGATTTACACCGAATATCAAAGCAGGCTTGCGGCCTCTAATGCCCTTGACTTTGACGATATAATTATGCTTACCGTAAAGCTGTTTTCAGAGTGTGAGGAAAGCCTTACCCACTGGCAGAACAGATTTCATTATATTATGGTGGATGAGTACCAGGATACAAATATTGCCCAGTACAGGCTTATTTCACTATTGGCAGGCAAAAACGGAAACCTTGGAGTAGTGGGCGATGAGGATCAGAGCATTTATGCCTTCCGTGGGGCTACTATAAAGAATATTCTTTCCTTTGAGGAGGAATTCGGAGCTAAGGTAATAAAGCTGGAGCAAAACTACCGTTCCACCGAAACAATACTTAATGCCGCCAATGCCATTATCTCCCACAACACCCAGCACAAGGAGAAAAGCCTGTGGTCAAGTCTTGGCGAGGGGGATAAAATTCAGCTTAACCGCTTTGAAAATGAATACGAGGAAGGCAAATACATAGTAGACAAAATTTCCGAAAATAAAAGACAGGGCAAGCTGTTTTCCCACCATGTTATTTTATACCGCAACAATGCCCAGTCAAGAAACATAGAAGTTGCCCTTTCAAAGGCAGGTATTCCCTACTGTATAATCGGCGGAGTAAGGTTCTTTGAGCGCAAGGAAGTTAAGGATATAGTAAGCTATTTAAGTGTTATAAACAACAACTACGACGAAATGAGATTTTTGCGTATTGTAAATGAGCCCACAAGGGGCATAGGTGCAGCCACCCAGGAGGAAATAATAAGGGTAGCCCACGGCCTTGGTATGTCACCTGTGGAGGTAATGCTTGAAAGCGAGGAATTACCCTCTCTTTATAAAAAATCCAAGGTGCTTGTGGATATTGCAAACCGCTTTAAGGAGCTGGAATCCATGACTGAGGATATTTCCGACGGAGGCATTATTGATGAAATACTGGATATGTTTGACTACCGCACTGCCCTTGAAAAGGAGGGCATTGAGGGTGAGGTAAGGCTTGAAAACATAGCCGAGCTTAAATCCATGATGATACACTTTGCCGAGGAAAATCCCGATGCCGGACTGTCTGAATTTTTAGAGAGAGTAGCCCTTGTATCGGATATGGATAATTATGACCCGGATGAGGATAAGGTGGTGCTTATGACCATGCACTCTGCTAAGGGTCTTGAATTTGATACTGTATTTATAGCAGGGGCAGAGGAAAATCTTTTCCCCGGCTACCATTCAGCCACCGACCCCTTCCAGCTTGAAGAGGAAAGACGACTTTGCTATGTGGCGGTTACCCGTGCCAAAAAGAATTTATATATCACCTGTGCTAAACAGCGTATGATATACGGCATGACCCAGAGAAACAAGGTTTCACGGTTTGTGACGGAAATTCCCCCTAAGTATATGGAATATAAGGATAAGACAGCACAGCAACCTGGCCCCTCCTCCTATAAGCCCTCAAAGCCAAGACCCGGGTATCTTCAGTCCGCCTCATCTCCTGTTTCAAAACCATCTCAGAATACCGGAGAATATGTTACCTTTGCGGTGGGAGAAAGGGTATATCACCCCTTATTCAAGGAGGGTACTATTCTTAAAGTTACCCCCATGGGCAAGGATCAGTTTGTGGAGGTTGCCTTTGATCAAAACGGAACTAAGAAGATAGCCGCAAACTTTTCAAAGCTAAAGCATATATAAGGAGAAAATATGGATATTAAAGCAGTTATTTTTGATATGGACGGGCTTATTACCGATACCGAAAAGCTACTTGTTAAATACTGGTGTGAGGCGGCCAATGAAATGGGCTTCCCAATGGAAAGACACCATGCCCTTGCTTTACGCTCCTTTTCAAGGAAGTTTGCCGCCCCTCAGCTTAAAGAATGGTTCGGAGAGGCTTGTGACTACAAGGCGGTAAGGGATCTCAGAATGAAGAAAATGCAGGAATTTCTCTCCACCCACCCCCTTGAAAAGAAAAAGGGCGTGGATGAGCTTCTTCTTTATCTTAAGGAAAAGGGCTACCATACAGCAGTTGCCACCGCCACAGACTACACAAGGGCAAGTCAGTATTTAAAGGAAATAGGTATTTTTGATAAGTTTGAATCCATAATCTGCGGCAATATGCTGGAAAACGGCAAGCCCTGTCCGGATATTTATCTTTATGCCTGTGAAAAATTAAATCTCCCCCCTGAATGCTGTATGGCATTGGAGGACAGCCCCAACGGTATAAAGGCCGCTTCTTCAGCCGGCTGTGTTACTGTTATGGTGCCTGACTTAACCCCTCCCACCGAGGATGATCTTTCAAGGGTGTATCAGGTCGCAGAAAATCTTACCGATGTGATAGGTATTTTAAGGGCTATAAGGGAAAATAATAAAAATTGACAGAAATTTTTTATAAAATACACAAAAAACACTTGACTTTATGGCCGTAATGCGGTATAATATATTTAATGAAACAGTAATTATTACTGATTTTATATTCTATAAAAAGAAAGGAAAGATTTATTATGAAGAAATGGGTATGTCCTGTTTGCGGTTATGTACACGAAGGAGACACTCCTCCCGAATTTTGCCCCCAGTGCAAGGTTCCCGGTGAGAAGTTTACAGAGCTTGCTGAAACAGGTAAGTTAGTATTTGCAGATGAGCACAAGATCGGTGTAGCTAAGGCTGTTGAGGATGAGGAGATCATCGCAGGCTTAAAGGCTAACTTTGAAGGCGAATGCACAGAGGTTGGTATGTATCTTGCTATGGCAAGAGCTGCTCACAGAGAGGGCTATCCTGAGGTAGGTCTTTACTATGAAAAGGCTGCTTGGGAAGAGGCTGAGCACGCAGCTAAGTTTGCTGAGCTTTTAGGCGAAGTAGTAAGCGCATCCACAAAGGAAAACCTTGAAAAGAGAGTTGCCGCTGAACACGGTGCTACACAGGGTAAGCTTGATCTTGCCAAGAGAGCTAAGCAGCTCAATCTTGATGCTATCCATGACACAGTTCACGAAATGGCTAAGGATGAAGCACGACACGGCAAGGCATTTGAAGGTCTTCTTAACAGATACTTCAAGTAATAAATACATAAAAGGCGGAGTTTTTCTCCGCCTTTATTTTTTTGCAATATTAAAGCCGGACCTATGTCCGGCTTATTTTATCTTTTTATATTGTAGGTGGACTTATATTCCTGCTTTCTTTCAAACATAAGCTCATCAGCGGAAATAATGGCACTTTGAAGGGTTTCGTCCTTTCCGGGAACCTTACAGTATACACCGAGGCTGACGCTGATTTCATATTCCTTGCCGGCGGTTTTATTAACCCTGTCAAGATATTCTGTGATACCCCTGCAATATTCCTCTGTCCTTTGGCTGTTTCCGTTTTTCATAATGGCGATAAATTCATCGCCGCCTACCCTGAAGCAGTCCACATCACTGTGAGCCCCTGCCTTAAAGGCTTCGCCCATTGATGTTATGGCAAAATCTCCCTCCACATGACCGTAAGTGTCATTTATGGGCTTAAGATTATTCATATCCCCCACTACAATGGTAAATACCTCGCCATTTTCCTGAGCCTTTTTAAATTCCTCTGCTGAATAGAGATTAAAGCCGTTACGGTTATAAAGTCCTGTCAGCATATCTGTAACAGCCATCTGCTCCATGCGTTTATACATATACTGAAGCTTTATCTGACGGCGCAGGGATTCAAGGGAGCTGTTTACATTCTTTATCCACTTTCTGAAGGTAGTATCGTAGGATCTTGGCACACCGCCGTAGCTAAGCACCGAATATCCAAAGCATCTGTCCTTAAAGTGAAGCGGGGTGAATATATATGCGGTGGCATAGTCCCTGGGCTCATATATACGGGGGAGCATAAGGGAGGTATCAAACCAGTTATCCAGCTGTACATAGGAATTTCCGTCGTATCTTGTAAGCACGGCGCACACCCTGTCCCCGTAGCCGGTGGTGATATAATCCTTTTCTATGCCCATTTTTTCCGGATCGTTCCAGTCCTCACAAAGTACAATGGTGGAATTATCAATAGCCCCTATCTGATAACCGTACCAGCCCACCTGCCATAAGTAATTCTCAAAGTTATTTTCTCTAAGCAGGTCTTCCATCATAAAGTTATGGGATGAATCAAAATCCCCGTGATGGTCGCTGTCACGCCAAGCTTCCTTTTCTACCCTCATTCTTTCGGCGGCACTCATTCTACAGCCACAGCTCTTAGCTACGCTTACCGCCGCCCTTCCCGGAAAATCCATAAAGGGCTCCCCCTTAATCATGCTGTCAAGCCTTAAAACTGCTCTCATGCCGGTAATATCCGAGGGACGATTGGCTGAGGTTATGGAGGGCACATAGTTAAGTCCGGCTATTATACTGTCATAGCCTGTTACCGCCACATCATCAGGTACTCTTATTCCCCTTGCCTTTAATGCCTCACATACGCTTACCGCCATTGTATCGCTGGCACAGGCTATAGCCTGGGGCATATTGCCGCCGTCTATAATCTTTTGTACCACCGTATCTCCCATGTTGTACCAGAAATCCCCGTAAAATACACGGTTTTCTCCTATTGGGAGATTATGATCCTTCATGGCAAGATAATAGCCCTCCAGTCTGGCCTTTGCATGGGGGTGACCCTCAACGCCTGTCATAAAGGCAATATCAGTAAGGCCATGTTCCACTATAAGGTGAGATACAAGGGAATATACCGACTGTACATCATCTGTACCTATGTAAGCAGTACCGGGAAGATCAATATCCACCGATACTATGGGAAGCGTGGGCTTTGCCTTTTTTATTCTGTCCAGTAATTCAAGGTGTAGCTGATCCTGTATCAGCATATCAGAGGCCATAATAACCCCCTCCACCATATCAAGATTAAGAAGATTGAATATATTTTTCTCGCCTATATGCCATTCTTCTCCGTGCTTTTCCTTGCAAAGCATGGAAAATACAAGCACATCATAATCAAGCTCAAAGGCTTTTTTGTAATACCGGCGATAAGCTTTTCCTGATAGGCAGATTCTGCTTCTGATGTAAGAACTGCTATTCTTTTTCTCTGTGTTGCCAAAGTCTGCACCTCTTTCGGAATTCTTTCGTTTGTTTTCACAGTCAAAACCGATAATATATTTTATTTCGGGCTTTGTAATCTCCTATTACAGTCTGGAAAGAAAATCCTCATAGCCAAAGGTTTTTATTCTTTCTGTCCTGCCCTTCTGATTAAGATATATATCCGGCAATTTCATGCCGTTAAAGGTATTGTTCTTTACCATGGAATAAATGGCCATGTCACAAAGTACAAGCCTGTCCCCGGGCTTTAAGGGCTCCTTAAAGGAATAATCCCCTGTTATATCCCCTGCAAGACAGGTATTTGAGCCAAGGCGGTAATGATATCTGTACTCTCCCTTTTCCCCGGCCTTATTAAATCGGCTGTCAAGTATAACCGGTCTGTAGGGCATTTCCAGTACGTCCGGCATATGACAAGCGGCGGAAATATCCATAATTGCTATATCCTGCTCATTATTTATACTGCCCTCAATAATATCAAGAACAGTAGTTACCGCAAAGCCGGCATTAAGAGCTACCGCCTCCCCGGGCTCAAGATAAACAGTAAGCCCGTACTTATCCTTAAAGTGGTTTATGGTCTTTTCAAGAAGAGGTATATCATAGTCATCCCTTGTGATATGGTGGCCTCCTCCGAAATTTATCTCGCTGAAGTATTTCAGATACTTTCCGAACTGTCTTTCCACCTCCATGGCGGTTTTATAAAGATCGTCGGAATTTTGCTCGCACAGGGTATGGAAATGAATACCGTCAATTCCGTCAAGCCCGAATTCCCTTACATCCTTTTCAAAGGATGAAATTGTACTGCCAAGCCTTGATAAGGGGGCGCAGGGGTCATATATCTCATGGCCCTCCTGGGTGGAAAATCTGGGATTTACCCTTATCAGCACAGCCTTGCCCACCATGTATTCCTTGAATTTGTTAAACTGTCTTATGGAATTAAATACAAAGTGATCCGCATAACGGATAAGCTCCTTTATGTCCTCCTCGGTATATGCAGGAGAAAATACATGGGTTTCCCCTCCGAACTTATCATGTCCCAAGATAGCCTCATGCAGTCCGCTGGCGGTGGTGCCGTTTAAATACTGGCTTATAAGGGGATAGGTGGAATAGGCGGAAAATGCCTTCTGGGCAAGGAGTATTCTACAGCCGGTATTATCGCATACCTGCTTTAAAATCTCGCAGTTTTTTCTTATGTAGTCCTGCTCAATTACATAGCAGGGAGTATTAACCTTGGTTATATCAAAAAGCGGGGTATTCATACTGGCCTCCCTTTCGTATATTTAATATAATTATAGCATATAAATCACAAAAAATCCAGTAATAATATTGCTATTATCAAATTTTAAACAGGATCACTCATTTTCCTCTAAAGCCTTTCCCTGAAAGCTTTTAAGCTCACTTTGTCTTTTATCTGTTCCACCTAAAACTGAAATTTTATCCCTGCTCCATAACGGGGCTATAAGGTATCTTTTATCCCCGTCCCCGGTTATTCTTTCTATAACCGTTTCCGGGGGAATATATTCAAGCTGTTTTACAACTATATCTATATACTCCTCCTTTGTAAGGGGAGTATATTCCCCTCTGTTATACATTTCGCAAAGGGGTGTGTCCTTGTTTACATGAAGAAGATGTATTTTTATGCCTCCCGGTGATAGTTTTCCTACTGTTTTTGCGGTATTTATCATATCTTCATACCCCTCCCCGGGAAGGCCGTTTATTATATGAACACAGGTGCGTATGTTATTTTCCTGCAGTCTTTCATAGCCCTTTAAAAATACCGAAAAGGGGTAGCCTCTGTTTATTATAACAGCGGTATTGTCATTTACCGTCTGGAGTCCTAATTCCACAGTAAGCTTAGTTTTATTATTTATTTCGGCTAATAATTCCATAACCTTATCCCCAAGGCAATCTGCCCTTGTGGCTATTGAGATACCATCCACCCCACAGGAAAGGGCGGCATAATAGGCGGTTTTTAATTTATCTATATCCCCGTAGGTATTGGTTCCTGCCTGAAAATAGGCTATTATTCCGCTGTCGGGGTATTTTTCAAAAATACGGCTTTTTTCCTTTTCTATTTGCATAATGATATTGTTTTTAATATCATCACTGCTGTATCCCTTTGTAAAGTAGGCACTTTTTTCCCTGCAGAAAATACAGCCCCCATTGGATACTGAGCCGTCACGGTTAGGACAGTCAAAGCCTGCGTCAATGGAGGCCTTGAACACCCTTTTTCCGTAAACTGTCTTGTTGTGATAGTTAAGGGTATGATATTTTTTGTTATCCATGGTAAAAATAAACTCTTTCATAAGGTCCTTTCTGTGTGGTTTTGTCTATTGACAGCCCACGGTAAATAGTGTATAATATAGGCAATGTGTAATTTTGCACATATCATATTTCAGGAGGAAATTTTTATGCCATTTTGTAACAAATGCGGTGCTGAAAATCAGCCTGGTACAAAATTCTGTGCTAAATGCGGTAACGCCATGGAGCCTGCAGTAACAGCAACAGCTTCTATTCCCGCAGCAGCACCCTATGTAAAAGCAAACAACGATCCTTCATTTTTCCAAAAGCTTATGGATACAAAGGACAGCACAGCTACAATGCTCCCTGCGGACATAAATGCAAATAAGGTAATTGCATTCTTAGCCTACTTAGGCCCCTTCCTTTTCATATTCTTAAACTGGTTTAATCAGGGCTTTTTAGGTCTTATAATCACAGCAGGCTGTCTTGTTGCTCCCTGTCTTAAGGCTAAGGATTCACCCTTTGTAATGTATCACCTTACAAGAGCTATTCTTATGTTCTTCGCAGTTCTTATTGTTTGTATCATCGACGGCTTTATTGCCTGGGGTGTACACTCCCTCATCTACACAATATTTGTGACAATAAGCTGGGAGCTTGTAGGCGCAGGTGTTGTAGTAGGTACAATATTAAGTTGGTTATTCCATATCGTAATTATGGCTATTCCCGGCTTCTTACTGGTACTTGGCGCTCTGAACTGCTTTAATGGTAAGGCTAAGGACTTACCCCTTATAAACAAGGTTCACCTTTATTTCGGCGACGAAAAGTAAAAGCTAATCAAAACCCCCGATATGTATCGGGGGTTATTTTTTTATCCTTTTTTAATTTAAGGTGTAATTATAGGGAAGGAATCTATTACCTCCACCTCCATAATTGCCACTAAGCTGTTATCGTTGGTGTAATATGCCTCTATCTGACATTTGCCCTGTCCCTTTGCGGTAATAATTCCCTCATTGGTAACAGAAGCTACCTCTATATCGGTGGTATAGTATATAGCCGATGTGGAGGTTATATTTTCCGGTACAAACACAAGCTCAGACTTATATATCTCCCCTAACTCAAGGGTTACCTTTTCCTCCTTGAAATTCATACTGTCCGGTAGTTCGGTACTGGTAACTATAATAGTAACGCTGTCGGAAAGCCCGGTTATAAGATCCCTTACATATATTACCGTCTGTCCCTCAGCCACTCCCTTTATAGTGCCGTCCTTGTCCACTACAGCAATACTTTCATCCTCTGAGCTGTACTCTATTTCCTTTTCCTTTGCATCAATGGGTGTCATTATGGCAGGCATACTTATTTCCTTGCCGCCGCCTATCTGAATAACATCCCTTTCCACAACAAGGCTGTCAAGCCTGTCCCTTACCACACTTACAGCGCAGGTTTTCTTTATATTTCCGCTTGAAACGGTAATAATGGTATTGCCCTCATTTTTAGCTGTAATAACACCCTCGTTTGTAACCTGAGCCACCTCGCTGTTTGAGGAGGTAAACTGCATAGCGTAGCTGTTGCCCTCCGGCTTTGTGGAAACCTCCAGGGTGTAGGTATGTCCCATTCTCAAGGACAGCTTTTCTGTATCTAATACAAGGTCGGTTATGGCATCTCCGCTTTGTCCCAAAAAGATAACCGCACTGACAAAAATGCAGATACCCACAAGTATGGCAATACCGCCGTATATCATAAAATCAGCTATTATGCGATTTCGTCGTCTTTGCTGATATTCGGTTCTTTTTTCAGACACTCTATGGTCTGCACCTCTTTTCTTAATAAAGTAACCGCCGACAATATGCCGATGGTATATTTATTCTGCCTTTTCCTGTTGCTTGGCCTTCTGCTCTTTTGTGCTTGTTATCCACATATTCACAAGAACGATACCGTAAAGAATACCGGACAGAGCAAGAGCCCCCGCACATAAAAGTATCATCACCACCGCATTAAGGGAATTCGGTGAAAATACATCCGGGAAGAACAGTATCAAAAGCACCGCCACATAGATTATTGCGGAACAAACCTTGCCGTACCATTTAGCGCCGTCTAACTTTGTATGACGCTTTTTAAGAAGAATAAGTCCCATTATTCCCATAAATCCGTCTTTTATCATCCACATAAGCAGTAATACCCACATAAGGGGATAACGAAGTGCAAGGCATAAAAACAAAGTACCCTGAGTCAGCTTATCTGCAAGCGGGTCAAGAAATTTGCCCAGTTCAGTTATCATATTGAATTTTCTGGCTATAAGGCCGTCAAGAAAGTCCGTAATTCCGGATATAACCACCACTATGGCGGCAAAATATAATTCCCCTTTTGCTTCTGCCGTGAGATAAACCCAGGCAAAAACAGGTATTAACAGCAGACGGAAAAAACTGAGTATATTAGGAATAGAAAATACTTCTTTTTTATTCAATCAGTACCATCCTTTCTGCTAATTAAGTAAACCATTTATGATTTATTATACATTAGTATATGCCAAAAATCCATAATTAACCTGTAAATTTGTAGGAATATACTAATTATTTTCTATTTTTAGTTCTATTCTGTGGAATTTGCTTATCCTTATCAGGCCCTGTGCTGCACTCAATATCATTTTCGGAAATAGTATAATATATGGTATATAATTTCTGTACAGAATTTTCAAGGTAGTAATAATGTCCTATATAAGGTATAAGAAGTGCCAGCAGTAATATCGCAAGAGCTAAAAATGCGGTATTGTTAAAACATAATATCAGAGAAATAAGAAAAAACACCCCAAAGCTCATGGTAACTATAAGATGAATAAGTCTTTCATGCTGATAAAACTGAATACGGGTAAGCATACCCTCGGCCAGCTTCTTGCGGTCGGTATTTTTATTTCCTGCCGCCTTTTGTATATCCTCCATATACTGAACTATTTCTTTTTTCATATCACACCTCTATATAGCACTGTAATAATCCCTCATTTTTACAGCAAGCCTGTCACAGCGTTCATTTTCCGGATGTCCTGCGTGACCCTTTATCCAGTTAAAGGTCACCTTGTGGGTATCTAAAAGTAAAAGCAGCTTTTCCCATAGATCCACATTAAGTGCCGGGGTTTTATCCGCCTTTTTCCAGCCTCTTTTTTTCCAGGAATATACCCACCCCTTAGTAACGCTGTCCACCACATATTTACTGTCGGTGGTAATGGTAACCTCACAGGGGTATTTAAGGGCAGATAATGCCTCTATTACCCCGGTAAGCTCCATTCGGTTGTTGGTGGTCTGTTTTTCTCCGCCGGATAATTCCTTTTCAATTCCGTTCCAGCGAAGAATAGCACCCCAGCCCCCGGGTCCGGGGTTGCCGCTGCAAGCCCCGTCGCTGAATATAAAAACCTGCTTCAAGGTTATTTGCTCCTTTCCGGCTTATCCGGTAATGTCTTTTCCACAAAGGTTCTCAATTTCCTTTGCAGCTTTAACAGAATTTTTTCTGCCTTTTCCTCAAACAATCCTGCAAATATTGCATATACCACGCTGAATGCCATAAGTAATGCCAGCATAAGGCACATTTCAAGGCTAAGGGGCTTTAGGTCAAGTAAAACATTTCTCAGTACAAATAAATCCAGTACAAAGCCACCCACCATAAGTATAAACAGTCCTATTTTCCAGGGCTTTAAGGGGAAGCAAACTCTGAACAATACCACAAATGCCGCAAAGCCTATGGCTATTATCGAGAAGGTTTCTATTGATGTGTCAAAGGTTTCAAAGGGTATAAAGCCTGTCCAGGCGCTTATATATCTTATAAGCACAATTCCGATGAAATTAAAGGCTAAAAGCAAGCCGTACAATATAGACTTAGGCAATACATTTTCAATAAAGCTGCCCTTTACAAGATTGTAGTTAGGCGCCATGGCAAGTAAAAATGAGGGTATGCCGTTTGTGAAAATATTTATCTGGGTAAGCTGAATTGCCTGTAAGGGGTATCCCATGGGTACAAAGCAGAACAGCAAAGCCGCAAGGAAGGAATATACTGTTTTATTTAAAAACAGTATACTTGAACGCTCTACATTGTTTATAGACCGTCTGCCCTCATCCACTATCTTAGGCATGGAGGCAAAGTTGCTGTCAAGCAAAACTATATTAGATACATTTCTTGCCGCATCACTTCCCGACTGCATGGCAATAGAGCAGTCCGCTTCCTTTAAGGCAAGAACGTCATTTACACCGTCTCCGGTCATGGCTACCGTATGTCCCTGGGATTTAAGTGCCTTTACAAGCTCTAACTTCTGATAGGGGGTAACTCTGCCGAATATCTTATATTTCTGTGCCGCCTCATATATATCCTCCTCGGTTGTAAGGGTGGAGGCATCCACATAGCTGTCATAGTCCTCAAGGCCTGCACGCTGAGCAACACCTGATACTGTATATGGGTTATCACCGCTTATAATTCTTATATCCACACCCTGCTTTGCAAAGTATTCAAGGGTGTCAGGTGCTTCGGCTCTTATCTTGTCGCTTAGCTTAAATAAGCATACCGGCTTTAAGTCCGGAGGCAACTCCTTATTTTCAAAGTCCGCATATTTATCACTGTGGGCAAGAAGGATAATTCTGTATCCCCCTTCCGAATTACCCTCAATAAGGGTTTTAAGACCCTCGTTCATGCTATCCCCAAGTATAAATTCCGCCGCACCCATTACATAGGTACCGTGACCCTCAAAGGATGCAAGACTCCACTTTTTAGCAGAGGAAAAGGGTATATGTCCCACCTCTGTCCAGTCGCTGTCATCTCCGTAAAAATCATATATGGCATCATAGGTGGGGTTTTTATCCGATAATGCCTTCATCATGGCCTGCATGGCATCAACAATGTCACTTCCGTCTAAGGGAATAACATCCTTTACCTCCATACAGCCCTCGGTGATTGTACCTGTCTTATCAAGGCAAAGTACATCCACCCTGGCTAAGGTTTCAACGCAGTATAGATCCTGGGCTAATGTTTTGTTTGCCGCAAGCCTTATAACGCTTACTGCCAGTACCATACTTGCAAGAAGCACAAGTCCCTCGGGGATCATACCGATAATTGAGGATACGGTATTTATTACCGCATCGGTAAAACCGCTGTGGGCAAGAAGCATTTCCTTGCCGAACATTATAAGTATCATGGGAACAATGCAGGCGCCTATAACCTTTAATACCACATTTATAGACTTCAGCATTTCCGACTGATTTTTCTTTATATACTTAGTGCCACTGGTTATCTTGTTGGCGTAATTATCAACACCTATCCTTGTTACCTGAGCTTTTATATCGCCGCAGACAACAAAAGAACCGGACAACACCTCATCGCCCACCTTTTTGGTAATAGGGTCGCTCTCTCCCGTGATAAGGCTTTCATTAACCTCACATTCGCCCTCTACCACCACACAGTCGGCACATATCTGCCGTCCTGCATTAAGCACCATAAGGTCGTCCTTTACTATATCCTTTACCGCTATTGTTTCCTCCTTGCCGTCCCGAAGTACGGTGGCGTTAGGTGCTGAAATAAGGGCAAGACGATCCACCGCCCTTTTTGAGCGTATCTCCTGGAAAATACCTATTGCAGTATTACACAGGATAACACCTAAAAACAGACAGTTTTTAAATGAGCCTACGGCTATTACCATAGCCGCCAGCACCACATTGAGGAAGTTAAAGAAGGTAAGACAATTATCCTTGAATATCTGCTTTATTGACTTACTGGGAACATTGAAATCCCCGTTTATAAGCCCTTTTTCTATTCGTTCATCTACCTGAGCCTTAGTAAGACCCTTTTCTTTATCCGTTATAAATTCCCACGGCATTTTGTTATCCTTTCTGAAAAAATGTTACAGGATAGCCTATAAATATTATAGGCATACCCTGTAATAATTTTACACCATATAAAAACATTTGTCAATAAAAAAGGTGATATTAGTCAGCTACTATTTCCTTTAACTTCTCATATTGAGAAGAATCGCAGCAGAAGTACATTGTGTCACCGTACTGTTCTGTTATGCACTGTAATTCTACCTTACAGTCCCCTATATTCAAAACAGAATTGCGTACGGCTTTGTACTCCTCAGAGGAAATGATTTTCTTATCAGGATAATAATACTCATCTCCATACCGTATACAAAAACAATACAGGCCGGTTTCAAATTTCTCCTTATCCTCAAAAATTGAGGCTTCTTCAAATAAAGGCAGACAACAGCTAAGATAACAGCTAAAATCTGTATTTGTTTTCTCATCTGTTGCCGTTATCAGAGAGTAGCCTATTACAGCCTTATCAGAAATGCCCTTTTCTATATATGACTTATATTCCCGGGATATATATTCAAGGTCAGAGCGCTCGTATGATTTTACATACTGAGGGGAATTTTCATTTAATAATAAACCGGTTATATCAACAGTGATTAAACTGTCATTGCTTAAAAAATCCGAAATAAGCATAGCGGTCTTTCCTGATATGCTGTCCGGGGTTATATCCTTACTGCTCTGCCGGTCAATCTTATAGGAAAAGCTCTTATACCCTGTCTTGGTTTCATAAAAAAATGATATTTCATTTCCGTCTGATGTATCGGGGGATTTTGCAATAAGATGATGTAATTCTATAACCTTTTCCATATCCTCCTTATCTTTTGCGGTAATAGTTCCGTTTACTATCGGCAGTCCCTCAACCCGCATTGATACATAAACCGTCTCGTCGCTTTTTGGGATATATGCCGTATCAAGGGAAACAGGACAGTAAATCAAAAATCCGGCTATTGCTCCGGCGCATACCGTTATACCCACAAAGCGAAGTATCCAGCCGTAGAATTTCGCAAAGCCACGGCGAGCTTGTAATTCCATAAAGAAAAATATCACGGCAGATATAAACAGTCCCACTGCAATAATTATGACAAAGTCGGTTGAGTAACTGCTGATTGATGCAAGTATAAAGGTAAATATTTCAGCACTGCATACCGTCAAAAGAAGTACAAAATAATATACTCCCCCTACCGCAAAGCTCTTGCCGATATTTTCCGCCTTTCGCTTTTTGGTCATAAGGTATGCGGATATTAAAAATGCCGCCCCTGTAATAACATAAACTATAACAGCCTCAGGAGAAAATGCCTTAAATATTGTATATACCCTTTCCTCCGATATGCTTTCAAGCAAATATATAATCGCCTCAAAAAATATGCCGAAGGGGGGGACCTTTGTAATCACGGTAAAGATAATCGAAAAGTCAAAATCTATACCCTTTATTCCGGTCAGAAATCCATAACCGCATACATAGGCAAAAAGCATTATTGCTATACACACCACAAAGCTGTATAAAACCGAGGTGGAGAATTTTCCGGCGGCGGAATTTACAAACACCGCTATAATATAGATAGCAAGCTCTGTTACTACCCCTACAGCAAGCACCACAAGAGGCATAAGCCACAGAGTAGAGGTAAACTCATCTACAATAATTGAGTCGGCAACAACAAGAGGCTGTGCGGCTAAAAATACCACCTGGGAAATAATATACAAAATCACCATAGGAGCTATGTTTATGACAATTCCCGTAATAAGATCCCCGAAAAACCTCTGCTTTGATGTAAGGGGAAGGCTTAAATACATATCCGCCTTATCCCGGTTTGTATTGCACCTTGAAACAACGGTGGGAGTAACAGCAACACAGGCAAGCATTATCATAGCCGAAATTACCCCTGCCGTAGCAGAAAAACCGCAAGCAGATATAAATATAAAGGAAGCGTCATATAAGTCAAAGGCCCTATAAACAGCATAGCTTATATCCATAAGACAAAGGGCGCCGAAGGCAATAATATTAAAGATACAAACAACTATTATAAGGGTTTTTGAGGAAATCAACTTATGCCGGATATAGGGCAAAAAGTAGCTTTTTTTACCTGTCGATACCGTCGAAGTCATAACCAAGCACCTCCAGCTCATATATAAATACCTCTTCAAGGCTTAACGGAACTATATCGCAAAGCATAGCTCCAAGTTCCTCTGCCCTTTGCTTGATTTTGGCTTCATCGCCCTTTACAATAATGTTATACACACTACCCTGCTTTTTGATATTCATTATTTCAATATCCTTAAAGTCATCCCTTGTAACCTCTCTTGCAAAGGCGGCCTGTACCTTGTGAACACTTCCCTTTAAGGTATCTATCTCACGATTGAATACCAAACTTCCGTTAAATAAAAGACCTACCCTGTCGCAAAAGCCCTCTATTTCCCCTAAGTTATGGGAGGACATTACAACAGTAAGCCCGGTATCCGCCATGGCATCCACCAGCATTTTTCTTACCACAAGTCGCATGGTGGGGTCAAGTCCGTCAAAAACCTCATCCAAAAGCAAATATTCAGTACCGGCTGAAATTGCACATATCACCGCCGCCTGCCTTCTCATACCCTTAGAAAAGGCGGCAAGCTTTTTATTAAGGGGTAAATTAAGCACCCCCACAAGGCGGTTAAAGGATTCCTCATTGAAATTGTCATAAAACAGCTTCACAAAATTCTTCATTTCCTTAAGTGTCATATTGTGATACTGCTGGGTTTCGTCGCTTACATAGTATATCTTTTTCTTGGTGTCCACCCTTTCATATACCGGCTCGCCGTCAACGGTTATACGGCCGCTGTCCTGGACATATACCCCGGCTAAAATTCTCAGCAGGGTGGATTTTCCGGCACCGTTTGCGCCTATAAGTCCGTAGGCACTGCCCTTTTCTATCTCAAGAGAAAAATTATCAAGAGCTGTAAAGCTGTCAAATTTTTTAGTCACATTCTCACACTTTATCATCAGATATATCCTCCGATTCTTCTATAATTTTAATCAGCTCATCCCTTGATAAGCCCTTGTCCATAGCCTTTTTTACCTGTATTTTAAATTCTTCCATGGCCTCCTTACGCACATTGTCAAGGTAATTTTCCCTCTTTGCCACATAACTGCCCTTGCCCGGCAGAGAATATACAAAGCCCTCTGCCTCCAGTTGCTGATATGCCTTTTGTACCGTAGTTGGATTTATGGAAAATTGTTTCGCTGTTTCTCTTACGGCAGGCAATTTTTCCTCCGGCTTTAAAATGTTATTTATAATCAGCCGTTCAAAATATGCCTTTATCTGATCAAAAACAGGTACACCGCTTTTAAACTGAAATTCTGTCAATGTTCTTCTCCTTTTGTCTGTGTCAGATTTTCTTCACTGAACTCATACAGCAGCTCGTTAATTTTTTCGGTATCATCAGGATCAAAATAAAAATTTAAACTAAAGCGACTGTCTGTGCCTATAATTACAGTAAAAACAATAACATTATCGCCGGGTTGCTGCTGTGAATGTATCAGCTTTAAAAATTCCTCAAAGTAGGGACTGTTTGCAAATTCACCTAAATCATATTCCAATCCATCCGGCATTCCGTCATAATACATAAACCACCCGAAGGTAAAGAGGGTTTTGTAATCCTTACCTCAGCTTTTAAGACTGCCCAATAGTTCACTGTGGGAGGAATACAAGGGAAGCTTTATCTGGCAGGAGTTATTTTCCCCGTCAACTATATAGACATATCCTTCAAAATCCCCGGATATATCTGATGCATAGCTCTTTTCAAGCTTTTCAACAAAGGAATTTATTATATCCCTGTCCGATGTTACCGCCAGAAGTTCTTCGTTTTTGTCTATCAGAACAAGCTGATTTCCGTAAAATTCATCTGAGTTCATGATATTCATGCAGTATTCCATCGTTCTGGTGTAAAATTCCTTGTATTGTTCGGGATAAAAATTTGATGAGGGTATTTTGAATGACTGTGACAGTTGGTTGCCGTCAGAAACAGAATACATAAGATTAGCAAAACCGCTGTTTTGGTAACTATATATATTCCTGTCAGAGCTGTCTATAAGGAAACGGTTATAGTCAACGGTTGCTTTTCTTTCCTCATGGGTTATATTGTTATCCTCAATATACACGCCGAAAATATTACGATTTTCGTCATAGATATCCACGCTGACAGATAAATTATTCATTTTTTCTGCATAGTCAAGACTGTAATATTTAAGTCCGAAGGTGTTTTTATCAAGCACTACAGAAATAATTCCTGCCACTATCACCACCGATATAAATCTCACTATCCAGAAATACCACCTTTTAAAGCTTCTGTGGGCAACCAATTCCATAAAGAAATGGGTTACCGCCGCTATAAATAAGGCTATCAGCACACACATCAGCATAATCTCCGCAGCAGCCTCTGAAGTAAATGCCACAAGATAGCCTGCCATTATGATACAGCTTACCACAATAGCGTCAACCATATAGTGGATAGTGTAATTTGAAAATCCCCTGCCGGTGTTTTCTGCCTTTCTTTTTTTGGTGATAAAAAAGGCAAGGACCAAAAGCAGGATAACTATACCTATCTGAATAAAAAATGTAATATCCGTAAAGCCTGCAAGCAGCTTGTCAAAGGTGATATAATAGCCCTGCTGTGTGGCGGCAAGCTGCTCTACGACGCTGTAGGTGTTTTCTAAAATTCCGAATAAAATTCCAAAGGGGGGTATGCAGGCAAGTATCACAGGGAGTATGACGGAATTAAGATCCACACCCGGTATACCGGTACATACAAGGGAGCTTATTACCGATACAAACACAAACATTGCACCGATAAATACAAAGGTATAAAGTATGCTCACCGAAAATTTTCCGGCGGCGCTGTTTATAAATACACCTGTTATAAAGCTGGATATAACAACGGTAATAAGCATGGCAAATATCAGCAAGGGCGCATAGGGCAGGCTTTGAAGATATGCCTTATGGGAATTTATGCTGTTTATTATCTCACCTACACGGCTGTCATAGATAAGGGAGAATATATTAAGTATTCCCCAGCATAAAACCATAGGGAGAATATTTATAATTCCTCCGGTAATAATATCTCCGGCAAACCTTTGTCCTATAGTCATAGGAAGGCTTAAATACATATCCCCTTTGTCCTTGTTTGTGTTATGACTGCTTATTACAGTGGAGGAAATTATAGCGCATATCACAAGCACAGCGGCGGATATCATACCTACTATGAAAAATAAAATCATAAAGGAAATTATGCCGCTGTTTTCAAACACAGGGCTTAATGCCTCAGGATCAAACACCTTACAGTATTCGGGAATAGTCACATTAAGCCCCACCCCGGATACAAGATATAAAAGTGCGTTAAATACTATACTGACAACAAAGAGAGTCCGGCAGTCTGTCAGCTTGTGCCTTATATAAGGGAAAAGATAGGATTTTCTTTTGATTTCAGACATATTAACCTCCTTTAAAGCCATATTACCACAGGCGCACAGGGTAAAATAATTCTTTGATGCTAGGGGGAAATTAGTGATAATTTAGTGTGATGTTTGATTTTACAGAGAGAAAGGAAAAACGGATGTGTTATCTTGGAAGTGTTATTTTTGATCGTGCTGTTAAAATGCTTTGATTTTGCTTGTGCGTTTTTTGGATGTGTGTTTAATTTTGCGCCTGTGGTTATGGGCTGTACAACTGTACTAAGATACTTAGTACAGTTATAGCATAGCATATAGATTTTAATTTGTCAATACCATCACCAAAAAAATTTTCAAGCATAGAATATACAGAATATACCGAAAGGAGAATTACTATGTGCGGAATTGCAGGATGGGTAGATTATAAGGGCATTACAAAGGCAGAGAGCATACTTAATGTAATGGCACAGACAATAGTGCCGAGGGGTCCTGACAGCAAAGGGATATACTTATCGGATATATGCGGTCTTGCCCACAGACGGCTTGCGGTAATCGATGTGGCAAGGGGCACACAGCCTATAACAAGGGAGTTTGCCGGGGATAAATGCACCATGGTTTATAACGGGGAATTATACAATGCAGATGAGCTTAAAGGGGAGCTTATTAAAATGGGCTTTAGCTTTTCCACCTCCTGCGATACGGAGGTATTGTTAAATTCCTACCTTGCCTGGGGAGAGGCCTGCCTTGATAAGCTGAACGGCATTTATGCCTTTGCTGTATGGAGCGAAAGGGAAAGACAGCTATTTTTAGCCCGTGACAGAATGGGGGTAAAGCCCCTGTTTTACTATGAGTATGAGGGGGGAATTATTTTCGGCTCGGAAATAAAAACCCTGCTTTCCCACCCCTATGTAAAGCCGGTAATTGACAATGAGGGCATAGCGGATATTATGCTTTTAGGCCCCGGCAGACGGCCGGGATACGGGGTATTTAAGGGGGTAAGGGAGCTTATTCCCGGGGAGTGCGGATATTTTTCTTCCGGCGGACTTAAAAAGCGCAGATACTGGAAATTAAGAGCCGCACCCCATAAGGAGAGCTTTGAGGAAACAGCAGAGCATACCGCATATTTACTTACCGATGCTATTAAAAGACAGCTTGTAAGTGATGTTCCCTTATGTACCTTTTTATCGGGAGGACTTGACAGCAGCGTTATAAGTGCTGTGGCGGCGGCAGAATATAAAAGAAAGGGCAAACAGCTTACCACCTGCTCAATAGACTATAAGGACAATGCCAAAAACTTCACCGCAAGTAAATTCCAGCCGGATATGGATGCCCCCTGGATTGAAAGAATGGTACATCATATAGGCTCACAGCATATCTATACTGAGCTTGATACCCCGGCATTGACCGACGCACTTATTCCCTCGGTTTATGCAAGGGATTTACCCGGCATGGCGGATGTGGACAGCTCCCTTTATCTTTTCTGCAAGGAAATTAAAAAGCATCACACGGTAGCATTAAGCGGAGAATGTGCAGATGAGATTTTCGGAGGATACCCCTGGTATCACGATGAGGAAATGATGAATAAGCCGGGCTTTCCCTGGGCTAAATCCGCCGCAGAACGGGGAGAGCTTATAAATAAGGGCTTACTTAAGGGCATAGACCCCTCAGAATATGTTACCGCCTGTGCTAATGCCACCCTTGAAATGACGGAATATTCAGATACCGACACCAAAAAGGAACGGCGCATGAGGGAAATGTTTATGCTTAATATATATTGGTTTATGCAATGCTTACTTGACCGCAAGGACAGAATGAGTATGGCAAGCGGTCTTGAGGTGAGAGTTCCCTTCTGCGATCACAGAATTGCCGCCTATGCCTATAATATCCCCTGGGAATATAAGGCTTGGGAGAATAGAGAAAAGGGGCTTGTTCGTCATGCCATGACAGGAATACTTCCCCAGGATGTGCTTTGGCGGAAAAAATCCCCCTACCCCAAAACCCACAATCCCACCTACTTAAATGAGGTTATAAGGCGCACCCGGGAAATTCTTCTGAACGAAAACTGCCGTATCACCGAAATAATCGACAGGAAAAAGCTGATTTCCCTTTGTGACGACCCCTCCCTTTTCAAGGGAAACTGGTACGGTCAGCTGATGACAGCACCTCAGATGTTCGCCTACATTATCCAGACTGAAGCATGGCTTACAAGATATGACATTCACATTGAAAGAAGTTAGCATAACAGGGTGCAAAACCCCATAGAATTAAGCAAAAGATTACAGAATGATAACAATTTGGTAACAATTTGGTAACATTTTCTTAAAACATATTGACAAATATTTTCCTATTGGTATAATAAAATTAAGGAAAATTGTTTAAAAAATTATGAGAGGGATGGTATTTATGAAAATCAAAGCTTTAGTTACAAAAATATTGGCAAGTATAGCAGCACTTACACTTATGGCTTTACCTTGTGCGGCACTTTCACCCACAGAAAACGGCAGCTCAGCCCAGCAGCTTGTGGACAATGTAATGCAGAATACCACAGAGGAAAGCGACGCTATGCCCCAGCTTCTCACAATTACAATAGGCGGCGGTGTTGTAGCGGCGGCTATCATTACAGTAGCTGTTATACTTAACCAAAAGAGCGACGATAAGGATGACAATTTAGAATAAATATAAAAAATAATCCCCCTTTTAAAGGGGGATTTTTTTATTCATCTACCTCGGTGATATAAATAGAGTCAAAAAGTATAAATTTTCCGTTGCCGTTGGTTTGCGCCGCACCTATCATAAATTCATCAAACACATCAAACTGAGGTACATATTCAAAGGAAAGATTTACCCATTCCTGATTATCTATGGGTCTTACCGTATAGCTTTGTATTATCCTGAAAAATGAGGTATTACTCTGCTTTAAGTGGAAGTTTACCAGCTTACTGTTGGTTTTTACCTTAAATCTCAGATATATTCTGTAGCGTTTACCCTTTTCAAGACGCTTGTTTAAGGGAAGACTTGCAAATTTTCCCCCTAAAGGGAAAGTATCCTTAGGAATAAGCAATATTCTGCCGTCAACTATACTCTGGCTCCAGTCTTCATAATTAATATTAAACAACTGCTGCTTTGAATCAAACTGCAAGGGAGATAAGGTTTGGTAAAACTTATTTCTTGCATCTATATATCTGCTGTTCATAGCATCCTCAGTAGCCTCAGTAAAGCTCTTGCCCTTCTTTATAGCCTCAGCAAAGGCATCTCTGTAGGGGGATGCGCTGTTATGTCCCATAACCGCATAACCGTTTCCGCCCAACCATTCAAGGGGAGTTTTCTTTTTGAAGCCTATATCCTTGTCGGAAATACCCTCAAATAAGGCCTTACCCTTTTCATTGTTGCAAAGAACGGCAGATGCGCCCTTTGTAAAATCATATTCCTTTATCTTTTTATCTATGCCCCAGAAGTCCCCAAGGGTAATATCGCCGTATCTGGGAATACTCTGATATTTACAGTTTTCACAATGGGGAGCGCACATAATATGGGGATGGAACATCCATTGATATTTATCCTGGCCTCCGCCGTTGAAATGCTCTGTCTTTCCGTTTTTACGGGTAACGGCAACACAATTACAGCTTACCTGCCAGTTTGCTGTCTTGTCACGAAATTCGTATTTCTTTATTCCCTCCGGGAAGCTGTCCTTGATATATTCCTCGAAATACTTCTGTGAGGGAGCATTGGCACAAAGAATATCCACAACATAAAGGTTGTCATAATCCCGTCCCAAGTAGGATCTCAGCCCTGCCGCCTGACATGAACAGCCGGAGAATAATACAGGAGTGCCCTTATCCAGCTTTTCCTTTACCTTTCTGAAGGTATCTCCCATGTAGCTCTGAAGATACTTAGATTTTCTCAGCTTCTCTAAGTCATTTTTATTATCCACCATAATATGGCTTACAGACATATAGTCCTCACTCCATGCCGCACCTACTACAACACCGTTTTTGTCAAGGATCTGCTGTGCAAGGAGTGAAAATACACCACCGCTGGAGCTTTTTGCAAGTAAATCGTTGCTTTTTGCCGAAAATACATAAAGCTCGGGGTTTTCGCTGTTGGTTTTTTCAGAAATATTATACGAAGGGCAGACCTTTGTGCATTTGCCGCAGTTTATACACTTGCTGTTATCAAGGGTAGCCCTGTAATAACCGTAGCCATCCGGCTTTAATGAAAGAGCGTCCACCGGGCAGGTACTTACACAGGCACCGCATCCCATACATTGATCATATCTAAGATGTCCTACTATACATCCGGGAAAGCTTTCTGCAACAGAATTCATTATTCTTTTCCTTTTATCGTTCTCATTTACAAAAAGATCTTCCTTATAGGAAATATCACAGGTAAGAGCATTGTTAAATCTTTCAAAGCTGTTTGCCTTTTCCTTTGCAAGTATCTCCTCAAATTTATCATAATTTATGGGATCGAAAATATTTTTCTTCTTGTATATTTCCTCAGGTTCTGCAAGCAGCTTGTCATTAAGACGGAAAATGTTAAACAGATTTGTAAATCTGGTAAGACCTCTTCCGGCATTTGCTATGGTGATAAAATTCCTGTGGAAAAGCATAGCAAAGCAAGCACCGTGGTGGGAGTCGGTTACCATCAGCTTACAATGCTTGATGTAGTAGATAAACTCCTCTATTGAGCAATCCGGCTTCAAAGTACCCACGTGCCAGTTATCCTTTTGCCTGTCAACAAGCTTAATATCAAGAACGGAAATTACTCTTGCGCCTATCTTGTCCGCCGCATACTGTACCGCCTTTTGCTTTTCCTCGTTTACATCAAGAATATAGCTGAATACAAAGTTGTCATCCGGCTCAAGCCCCTCACAGCTGTCCGCAAGGGCGTCATAATGCTTTCTGTCACACAAAAATACCGGGTCTAAGTCACGCTTAACGTCAATATTAAAGGCATCCTTGCATACCTGTATGCCGGACTCCTCACGAACAGAAATATAATCAAAGGTAGAAAGCAAAGAGTGAATTGCCTTCTTATCCTTTTCCCCTATATCAATACCCGCCTTGCCAAGGGAGGTGGCATAGGCAATCTTTCTCTTTGTAGGCTCTGCAAAATCCAGAAAGAAGGTATATCCCAGAAATTCGCAAGCCCACTTTGTCCATAGCTGGTCAGAGCCAAGCATGAAAGCATCGCATAAATCATTATATTCTGTGTTGCGCTCGTAGGGTATTTCGGGGGTTGTGGGGAAATACTTTGAGATAAAGTCTCTGGCCTTTTTGGTAGTAGGCTCCCAGGGGGTGCGGTTAAGCTTTGATACGCTTAGCATAACTGAGCTAAGTCCCTTTTCCTCAAGTATTTTACCAAGGGCATAGTATGTGAGGGCACTGCCGTAATTAGAGGCAAACCACCAGCCTACTATACCTACATCATAATGCTTTTTATCCATTGTTTTAGTTTCCTTTTCTAAAGAAATTTTCTTTTCCTCGTCCTTCTTTTGTATTGTTACAGGCTTTTCTTCAGCAGACTGCTGTATCTCCGGGAAATTTTCTTCGGCAGTCTTATTTTCCTCAGGAGTCTTTTCTGTTGCCACAGAAAGGCAATATTCCCAAAATCCCCTGCAATTATCAGAAAGTTCATCAACAAACGCTTCGTAACCAAAATTACTTAAGGTATCAACAAGCTTAAGTATGCTTTCTGTTCTTGCAGGCTCAGGGGCATTATCTATACTTGCAAATACAAAATCACAGGCAAATTCAATAAATTCCTTAGAGGACTTTATGTCAAGCCGTCTTAATATATCTACAATTTTTTCAAGTATTATCTGTTGCTGTATTGCAAAATTGCCTTTATCGGAAAAAAGTGAGTTCATAAGAGAAGCCGGATTATTTACACGATAATTATACATAATATCGGAAATTACCGACACGCCCGTTGCGGAAAGAAGAAGCTGAATCATAAATATAGCATCTTCTCCGTATTTTGCATCCGGGTCAAACAAAAGTCCCTTTTCTTCAACAAAGCTGCGTTTTAAACAGCTTCTTACACTATGAACCCTCAGATAGGGTATGGAGAACAGCTCCTTGTCGCTGACCTTTTCATAATACCTGTCATCAGTTTTAAGAACTCTTTCATACCAACCGGTGTTAGCAGACTGAGGTGATACCTTTCCGCCGTATATTATAACATCATCATTACGGCTTATTTCCTTTTCCAGTCTTTCAAATATACCCGGATTGTAATAATCGTCCCCGTCAAGGAACATTATATATTTTCCCTGTGCCGCTTTTATACCTGCATTTTTTGCGGCAGACTGACCGGCATTATCCTGATTTATAATAACTACCCTGTCATCATTCTCGGCAAAATATTCAAGTATATTAAGGGAATGATCTTCTGAGCCGTCATTTATACAGATAAACTCTGCGTTTTTGTATTCATTTAATAAAAGGCTGTCAAGACAGGCGGCTATATATTTTTCATTGTTATATACAGGTATAATAACCGAAAACAGGGGCTTTTCTGCCTTGTTATTCTGTGCTTCAATAACCTGCTCTATATTGTTATTCGGGGTTGTGGTATCCTTATATTCAAAGGTATTTCCTATTTGTTCATAACGCTCCACATCACGCCAGATGTGATATTCAACAGGGTCATTTGCAATTCTTACTATATCCCTGAATTTCCACCAGCAACCGCCGAAGCCTATTCTCTTTACATTTATTTCAGATAAAAGCTGTTTCATCTGCCGTGACATAATAAACAGAAATTCACGGCGGTATTTATGGGCTAAAAGCTCATACATCCATATACAAGCGTCATAATATGCGGCGGCATATATGGGGTACAGAGCTTCCCTGTCGCAATTTTCCTTGTTCAGAAATTCTCTTATCTCCCCGTATTCATCTGCTATACAGTGCATTTTCTTATGGGCATTGTTTACAGATGAGCCGGCATTATCCTGTCTGTAATGTAAATAGGCATCATAAACAGCCACCATTACATTGGCGGTGGAATATACCTTAAAGATAAAGGCGGTATCCTGGTAGGATGCTCCCGGGCTGGGTAAAAATCCGATATTGTTTTTCCTTATAAAATCCGCCTTATATATGGAAGACCAGATAGAGGGCTTCCTTGTGAAAAGAGAACCGTTGTCATAAACTCTGGGGCATATAATCCTGCCGCATTCCTCTTTTCTGAAGTATTCATGAAGCTCATTTTTATCGCTTTCTCCCCAGTAGAAGAAGAAATTTGACTTTACCACATCCGCATCATTTTCTATGGCGGTTTCGTAAAGGGCTCTGAACATATCCGGGTCAATAAAGTCATCACTTTCAACTATGCCGATATATTCGCCCTTTGCCATGGCAAAGCCCTTGTTCATGGAATCCCCGTAGCCGCTGTTTTCCTTATCAAGGACAACTATTCTGCTATCCCTTGCGCCATAGTACCTTATTATATCAAGGGTGCCGTCAGTTGAGCCGTCATTTATACAGATTATTTCTATTTCGTTAAGGGTCTGGTCTATGATACTTGAAAGGCATTTATCCAGATATTTTTCCACATTACAGCAGGGTACTACTATGGATACCTTTATCGCTGTTTCTTTATTGTCCATACCGCACCTCCGGGGAAATACCATGTCGTTTGCTTTTATCAGAATTTCTTATTTTTATTCTTTCCGTATTTTTTCTTTTCAGGTGTGCCGTTGCTCATATTCTTTATCATGGTTTTAAGCTCTGCCACCTGTCTTTGAAGGGCATCAAGGCTTCTTTGCTGTGCCGCAATCTGATTTATCAATTTTGTTGTATTATCGTAATATACATATCTTGAGGGAGGTACTATCTTCAGCATTGAGGTTTTGAATTTGCTTGATAAGGAATAAGAGGTATGGCTGTTTTCAAGCTCATTGTTACAGTATTCTATAAATCCACGGCAGTTTGATGTAGCTTCATCTACACAATCGTACAATTCAAATTCCTTCAGAAGTGCTATAAGAGAACGCATGATCTCCAGCTTAGCAGGCATAGGACAGTTATCCACCGCACTGAATATAAAATCACAGGAATACTGTAAAAGCTCAGCAGAGGGCTTTATTCCGTCCTCCTTTGCCACAGTAAGAAGCTGTCTTAATATTCTGAGCTGTTCATTTGCGTATTTTTCAGGCTGTCTGTACATACCGTTCATAAGTGAATCGGGGTTATAATGACGGTAATTATACAGCTTATCGGAAATTACAAGTACACCCTCCATTTTTGTAAGGGCATCAAACATAAACAAGGCGTCCTCGCCGTACTTGAAGTCCGGGTTAAAGCCGAGCTTGTTTTTCTTTATAAATTCAGCGTTAAAGCATACTCTCCAGCTATATACCTTGAAATACTTTTCGGTGAGCATATCCTTTTCGGTTATCTTCTCATAATAGGCATTAGGTGTGGTAAGTACATCATAAAGCCAGTCTGAGGCTCTTGGTACCTCCGGGAAAATATTTCCGCCGAATACTATTGCATCAAATTTCTTAGCTGAGGATATTTCCTCGCTTAATCTCTCACAGGTGTGTATATCATAATAGTCATCTGAATCAAGGAAAATGATATACTGACCTATAGCCGCTTCAATACCTACATTTCTTGCCTTTGCAGGGCCTTCGTTGGGCTTGTTTATAATAACTATTCTTTCATCCTGCTTTGCCAGCTTTTCAAGTACAGAAAGGGAGTGATCCTTTGAGCCGTCATTTATACAGATAACCTCAAAATCTTCCATGGTCTGTAAAGCAAGGCTGTCATAGGCAGACTGTAAAAACTTTTCACAGTTATATACAGGCATAATAACGGAGAACATGGGCTTATGCTCCTTAGCCTGTTGCTTTTTTAATACATCAGCTAAATTATTAAGGGGGATTGAGGTAATATCATACTTTATTTTATCTTCGCCCTGTTTATAACGCTCGGTGTTTCTCCATACATGATACTCAAGGGGATCATCCACAATACGAAGCATATCCCTTGATTTCCACCATGCCTCACCGAAATCAAGGCTTTCAATATCACATTCATCCAAAAGCTCAGAAAACCACTGTGACATTTCAAATATATATGTTCTTCTCTTTTCCGGGCTTAAACGCTCATACATCCAGATACAGGTGTCATAAAATGCCGCACCGTAAATAGGATACAGATCATCTGCCATATCCTCATGTTCAAGGATATACTTCTTTATCTCGTTATATTCATCGCAAATGCAATAAGCCTTCTTGTCCGCATTATTTACAGAGGAATTTTCATTATCCTGTCTGTAATGTAAAAATGCGTCATAAAGACATACCATTCTCTCTGCGCTTGAGTATACCTTAAAGGTAAATGAGGTATCCTGGAAGGATGCGCCGGGGGTGGGTAAAAAGCCTATATTCTTCTCCCTTATAAAGGATTTCTTATAGATCGCTGACCATATGGAGGGCTTTCTTCCGAAAAGTGAGCCTCCGTCGTATTCACGGGGACAGATTACCTTTCCGCATTCCTTACGCTTGAAATATTCGTGAAGCTCATTTTTCTCAGGGTTGCTCCAGTAAAACCAGAAGTTTGACTTTACCACATCCGCATCAAACTGCTTTGCGGTTTCATAAAGAGTTCTGAACATATCAGGCTCAATGAAGTCATCACTTTCAACTATACCGATATATTCGCCGTTAGCCATATTAAAGCCCTTGTTCATGGAATCTCCGTAACCGCTGTTGGGCTTGTCAAGGATAACTATTCTGTCATCCTTTGCGGCATAGGATTTTATAATACCTAATGTTCCGTCCTTAGAGCCGTCATTTATGCAGATTATCTCTATTTCTTTAAGTGTCTGGTTTACTATGCTGGAAAGACACTGATCAAGATACTTTTCCACATTACAGCATGGTACAACTATTGATAATTTAGGGGTATTTTTCGCTTGTGATGATAACATTTCGCTCATATTTTTCCTCCTGTAATTAAACCCGCCTTAGGCAGACCTATATATGCTAATTATACTATAAATAGCTATAATTGTCAATACGATAAATTTTAGTCCTGCTGTTATTATACCCGAAAATGAAAAATCCCGGCTTAACCGGGAATTTTTTGGTACGCCTGATGCGATTCGAACGCACGGCACATAGCGTCGGAGGCTATTGCTCTATCCGGCTGAGCTACAGGCGCATATTTTTAGTACCAGAATAGTATACCACATTTTTTAAAATAAAGCAAGTCGGATTTTGTCATAATAAAACAGCCGCAAAAATAAAACAGCCGCCCCGAAGGACGGCTGTGAAATTCCTATTAAAGAAGGATTGAGTGTTCGTCGTTAGGATCGAAGAGGTGGATCTTGTTGTTGTCAAGAGCCAGCTTGATAACATCCTGAGGACGAGCTGCACATCTGGGAGATACTCTTGCTGTCAGAGGAATACCTTCACATGTGAGGTAGAGGTAGGATTCAGCACCCATCATTTCTGTTACGTCAACAGTTGCTTCAATGATACCTGTCTTAGCATTGGAAATGAATACTTCTTCATCGTGGATGTTTTCAGGACGGATACCAAGGATAACTTCCTTATCAACGTAGTACTTAAGAGCTTCTACGTCTGTCTTTGAGCTGGGAAGTTCAACATAGAACTTTCTGCCTCTTGAGGACTTGGTATCTTCTGAACCGAATTCTACCGTATACTTGCCGTTAAGCATAATGAGCTTTGCATCGATGAAGTTCATCTGAGGTGAGCCCATGAAGCCTGCAACGAACTTGTTTACGGGGTTTTCGTAAAGGTTGATAGGTGAATCGATCTGCTGGATGTAACCATCCTTCATAACTACGATTCTGTCACCCATTGTCATAGCCTCGATCTGGTCGTGGGTTACGTAAATGAATGTTGTACCTAACTTCTTGTGGAGCTTTGAAAGCTCGGTTCTCATCTGTGCACGAAGCTTAGCATCAAGGTTTGAAAGAGGCTCGTCAAGTAAGAATACCTGAGGATCACGTACGATAGCTCTACCTAAAGCTACACGCTGTCTCTGACCACCTGATAAAGCCTTGGGCTTTCTGTCAAGGAGGTGTGCAATATCAAGGATCTTAGCTGCTTCTTCAACCAGCTTCTTGATCTCATCCTTGGGAACCTTTCTCAGCTTTAAGCCGAATGCCATGTTCTCAAATACTGTCATGTGAGGATAAAGAGCGTAGTTCTGGAATACCATCGCAATATCACGATCCTTAGGAGCTACGTCGTTTACAAGTCTGTCACCGATGAAGAGTTCACCCTCGGAGATTTCCTCAAGACCTGCAATCATTCTTAATGTTGTTGACTTACCGCAACCTGAAGGACCAACGAGAATGATGAATTCCTTATCCTTGATGTTCATGGTGAAGTCACTTACGGCAACAACGCCGCCGGGGTAACGCTTGTAGATACCCTTTAATGATAAACTAGCCATTTATGTCTGACCTCCTGTTTATAATCAAAATTTCTTACAGTTATTATTTTAACAAAATCTACTGAAAATTGGTAGTCACTAATTACCCAAAGATTTTAGCCCGGTGTTATGCAAAATCACCAACAGTTCAAAAAGCCCTTCCCAAAAGCCTGTTTTTGTGTGCATTATGTACAAAAATAAGGATTAAAAGGGATTTTTTTAACCGCCAAAACAAAGGTTTTTGGGAGTTATGCTAAATAAACTGTAATAATTTTGTTAATTTTTCTGTAAAAACATCATATTTAAACTAAATGTTAATTTTTTTATTCGCATTTTTCACAATATTTTATCATATATTTTCTAAAAAATCAAGAGAGGTGTAAAATGGCTCTATGAAAGGAAAAACAGCCACTAAATATGCAATTTTCGGGGTGATTGTACTGCTTATCACCGGGATAATTATTTTCGCTTTATCAATTCACGGCGATAAAGCAAAAAACACAGAGGATCTGAAGGGATTTTTAGCCGGACTTGGATATACCGTAGGGGAAAATCTCCCCTTAACAAGGGAGGTAATTATTCCTGTGGAATTTGGCAGTATATATAATGACTACAATGAGCTTCAAAAGTCGGCAGGCTATGATTTATGGGGCTACAGAGGGCAGGAATGTACTGTATATAGCTTTAAGGTGACAAATTATGCGGATGAAAATGGCGGCTACTGTGATGATATACAGGCAGATATAATGGTCTGCAAGGGTAAGATCATAGGGGGAGATATATGCAGTACCAGGCTTTCCGGATTTATGACGGGGCTAATAAAAAACCCCACCTTATAGTGGGGTGAAATTTATACTCCCGAATGGGTACCGGGGGCGCCGTAGGTGTCCTTTTCCGGTTTTACCGGCTTTGGGGTGGGGTATACTTTATTATAGTTATCCTGCTGTTCCTTATTTTCCGGGGATGTGGGTATAAGTCCGGTGAAGTCATTGTCGCTTGCCGGATTGCAAAAGTCATTTAAGATAATATCCTCGGCCATGGATTTATCTTCCGGGGATTTCGGCACGGGATTTTTCAAAAGCTCAGCTCTTTTGTTTTTATTGGATTTCATATTTCCACTTCCTTTCCGCCTTATTATTTGCAGAAAGAATAAGAAAATACAGAGATTTTAAATCAAATAGAAAACCGCTGTATTTCAATTACTTGACTAAGTACACAGTCATTGTTTGCGAAGCAATAATAAATCTGCACTTGTTTAAGTACACAGTCATTGTTTGCGAAGCAAACAATGAAAAAGACCGCTACTTTAGTAGCGGTCTTATATGGCACGCCAAGAGGGATTCGAACCCCCGACCCTCTGGTTCGTAGCCAGATACTCTATCCAGCTGAGCTATTGGCGCACATGAAATTTACTAATACATTTTAGCACAATGAGTTTAATTTGTCAAGGGGGATTTTTATTTTTTCAGATAAAGGTACATATGTATGTGGAGAATTCCGTCTTCCAAAAATTCCTCCCCTGCACTTTTAAAGCCGAATTTATTATAAAAGCCCTCTGCATAGCTTTGTGCCTTCAGCTCTATAACATCCGGGTTATAAATTCTTATTGCTTCCTTAACTGCTCTTTCCATGATAACAGCACCGTGACCCATGCCGTGGGTGGCGGTGATTACTCTGCCGATGGATACATTTTCAAGGAACTGCCCCTTATCGGCAATACGGCAGTAGGCTAATATTTTATCATTTTCAGACAGCCACACATGATAGCAGTCATAGTCCACATCATCCATATCAAGGTAGGGGCAATTCTGCTCCACTACAAATATTGCACTGCGGAGCTTTAATATCTCATACAGCTCCTTTGTGGTAAGCTCTGAAAAATGCTTTACTGTTATTTCCATATATCCTCCAAAAATGGGCAAGTAGTAAAATACAAACAGGTAGTAAAATATAAACAGGTAGTAAAATATTAAAAGCGAAAATTGTTTTGCATCAGCAAAACAATGAAGAGCAAAGAGGCTTTACCGAGCCCGAAAGGGCGAAGGTAAAGTCCTTTTCACAAGAAAACATTGCGGACTTAATGCGAAAATTGTTTTGCGTTAGCAAAACAATGAAGAGCAAAGAGGCTTTACCGAGCCCGAAAGGGCGAAGGTGAAGCCCTTTGCATTAAAAAAGAGTCTCCGTCGGAGACTCTTTTTTAATATTTGGTCTGAGTGACAGGATTTGAACCTGCGACCTCTACCACCCCAAGGTAGCGCGCTACCAATCTGCGCCACACCCAGATAACGATACATATTATACATGATAGAAAGCAATTTGTCAATAGTTTTTGAAAAAAATTTTTCATAAAAATTTTTCTTCCGGGGGATATATAAATAGTAATAGTGTCATTACTAAAATAAATGCCTTATTCAATAAAAAAATATCGGTTTAGCTTGTTTAATACTTGATTTATATTTTTAAATCTGTTATAATACTATAGGAAAGTAGGCGGGATATACCGCACATACCATAAAAGAAAGGAAAGGGTTACCGGTATGTACAAAATTCTTAAAAGACGCCAGCTCAATGAAAATGTTGTTTTAATGGAAATTCATGCTCCGTTTATTGCAAAAAAGGCTCTTGCCGGTCAGTTCATAATTCTTCGTGTAGATGAGCACGGAGAGAGAATCCCTCTGACTATTGCAGACTATGACAGAGAAAAGGGAACAGTAACTATCATCTTCCAGATAGTAGGACAGACTACAATGCTTTTATCCCAGCTTAAAGAGGGTGATGCACTTCTTGACTTTGTAGGACCTTTAGGCAAGGCTACAGACTTTGAGGGTGCAAAGAAGGTCTGTGTTATCGGCGGCGGTGTTGGTTGTGCCATTGCATACCCTTCAGCAAAGCAGATGTTTAATTCAGGCGCTGAGGTTGATGTTATTGCCGGCTTCAGAAGTAAGGATATTGTTATTCTTGAGGATGAATTCAAGGCCGCAAGCACAAACCTCTATATTACCACAGATGACGGCACATACGGTGAAAAGGGCTTTGTAACAAACAAGCTCCAGTCACTTATTGATGCAGGAAACAAGTATGATCTTGTTGTGGCTATCGGCCCTGTTCCTATGATGAAGTTTGTATGCGAGGTTACAAGACCCTACGGTATAAAGACACTTGTATCCTTAAATCCCATTATGATAGACGGTACAGGTATGTGCGGCGGTTGTCGTGTATCTGTAGGCGGAGAAATTAAGTTTGCCTGTGTTGACGGTCCTGACTTTGACGGTCATCTTGTAAACTTTGATGAGCTTATGAAGCGTAACTCCACATATAAGGAAAAGGAATCACATGATAAGTCCCATTGCAGACTTTATCAGGGTCTTTAATAATATACCGAAAGGATGAAAATAAAATGCCTAATATGTCTATGACCAAGGTGCCCATGCCTCAGCAGGACCCCAATGTCAGAAATAAGAACTTTTTAGAGGTAGCTACCGGCTATACAGCTGAAATGGCTATGGAAGAGGCGGCACGTTGCCTTAATTGTAAAAATAAGCCCTGTGTTGCAGGCTGTCCTGTTAATGTAAGAATTCCTGAGTTTATTGCAAAGGTAGCTGAGGGCAAGTTTGAAGAGGCTTATGAAATCATCACCAGCACAAACGGACTTCCTGCTGTATGCGGCAGAGTATGTCCCCAGGAAAATCAGTGCGAGGGCAAGTGCGTAAGAGGTATCAAGGGCGAGAGTGTTTCTATCGGCCGTCTTGAGCGCTTCTGTGCAGACTACCACAATGAGCACAGCACAGAAAAGCCTTCAAAGCCCGAAAGCAACGGCAAGAAGGTAGCAGTTATCGGCGGCGGTCCTGCAGGTCTTACCTGTGCAGGAGATCTTGCTAAGAAGGGCTATGAGGTTACTATCTTTGAAGCCTTCCATACAGCAGGCGGCGTACTTGTTTACGGTATCCCCGAATTCAGACTTCCCAAGGCCATAGTTAAGAAGGAAATTGAAAACCTTGAGGCTATGGGTGTTGAGATAAAGACAAACATGGTTATCGGCCGTGTATTATCAGTAGATGAGCTTTTTGAAATGGGCTATAAGGCTATCTTTATCGGCTCAGGTGCAGGTCTTCCCTCATTTATGGGAATTCCCGGTGAGGATCTTGTTGGTGTTTACTCCGCTAATGAGTATCTTACAAGAACAAACCTTATGAAGGCTTACCTTGATGATTACGACACACCTATTATCGAAAGCAAGTCTGTTGCAGTTGTAGGCGGCGGTAACGTAGCTATGGATGCGGCAAGATGTGCTAAAAGACTTGGTGCTGAAAATGTGTACATAGTATACAGAAGAGGTATGGAGGAAATGCCTGCCCGTAAGGAAGAAATCCACCACGCCATGGAGGAGGGCATTATCTTCAAGAACCTTAACAACCCCGTTAAGATCATCGGTGACGAACAGGGCAGAGTTAAAGCTATTGAATGTGTTGAAATGGAACTGGGCGAGCCTGATGACAGCGGCCGTCGCAGACCTATTGTAAAAGAGGGCAGTAACTTTGAGTTACCTGTTGATACAGTTATTATGTCAATCGGTACTTCACCTAACCCCCTTATTCGTTCCACAACTCCCGGTCTTGACACAAACAGAAAGGGTTGCCTTATTGTTAATGAGGACACCATGCAGACTACCCGTGAGGGCGTTTATGCCGGCGGTGATGCTGTTACAGGTGCGGCTACTGTTATTCTTGCCATGGGTGCAGGTAAGCAGGCGGCTAAGAGCATTGACGAATTTTTAAGCAAGCAATCATAATATCCTTCTATAATAAAAATACGCCCCCTGAAGAAATTCAGGGGGTGTATTTATTTACCAGGGCTTTACTGTGCCCACTATGTCGTTTATACTGCCGATATTGTTATCCTTAAGGAATTTTTCCATTCCCTGTGCTACCTTTATAGGCGCATAGGGATCACCGAAAATGGCTGTTCCCATCTGAATTGCGGATGCTCCTGCCATCATCATTTCAATGGCATCCTCTGCTGTGGCAATTCCGCCCATGCCGATAACCGGTATCTTTACCGCATTACTTACCTGCCATACCATTCTTACCGCCACAGGGAATACCGCAGGACCGGAAAGTCCCCCCACGTTATTTTTAAGTATGGGGCGTCTTGTACGAATGTCAATTCTCATGCCGAGAAGGGTATTTATAAGGGAAACACAGTCTGCGCCCTCAGCCTCAACTGCCCTTGCAATTTCGGTAATGTCGGTTACATTGGGGGTGAGCTTTACTATAACCGGCTTTTTGGTAGCCTCTCTTACCGCCTTTGTAACTGTTGCCGCACCTGTACAGGTAACACCCCATGTAGCGCCACCCTGCTTTACATTGGGACAGGAAATATTAAGCTCAATCATATCAACATCCGTGCTGTCAAGCCTTGTGGCTACTTCCCTGTAATCATCCACGGTAGCACCTGCAATATTTGCAATAACCACCGTGTCCTCCTTTTTAAGTCTTGGGAGATAGTAGCTTATAAATCTGTCAAGGCCGGGATTTTGAAGGCCTACTGAGTTTAATATACCGCTGGGGGTTTCTGCTATTCTGGGGGTGGGATTTCCGTCCTTGGGCTTTAAGGTAGTACCCTTACAGGATACACCGCCTAAGGCTGACACGGGATAAAGGTCGGTATAATCATCTCCGAAGCCGTATGCACCGCTTGCCGCTATAATGGGATTTTTAAATTTCTGTCCGCATAAGGTTACCTCAAGACTCATAATACAACCTCCTCACCTTTAAATACAGGGCCGTCCTTACATACACGAAGTACATACTGTCTGCCCCCTCTTATTACTGTGCAGGCACATACCACACAAGCACCCACACCACAGCCCATTCTTTGTTCAAGAGATACCTGGGAGGGTACTCCTGCCGCCTTACAGCATTCCACAACAGCCTTTAACATAGGTGTAGGACCGCAGCCAAATACCATGGCAACATCCCCCTTTGAAAGCTCCTCCTCTAAGGGCTTTGCAATAGTTCCTGCCACACCTACTGAGCCGTCATCCGTGCATACTATGGTCTTAGCGCCGCCCTTTGCATAGTCCTTATCAAGAATTACCCTGTCAAAGCTGCGAAAGCCTAAGATAGCCGTTGCTCTCTCCCCGTAATCCCTTGCTATATCAAGCATGGGAGGTGTACCGATACCGCCGCCTACCACAATTACTCTGCCTTGCTTTTCGGTGGAATAGTTAAAGCCGTTACCTAAGGGGGCGATTATATCCATAAGGTCACCCTTGTTAAGCTGTGATATTTTATCTGTGCCCTTGCCTCTTATTTCAAATACAAGTCTTATGGTGCCCTTTTCCTTATCTATACTGCATATTGAAATGGGTCGTCTTAATGTATACCCCTCTGCCTTTACCTGTACAAACTGGCCGGTCTTAGCCTCATTTGCCACCTCGGGGCAAAGAAGGGTGTAGGAATATATATCCCCTGCTAAGGCCTTTTTTTCGATTATAGGATATGAATTACAAAAAAAGCTCATTACCTTCTTCCTTTCCTTTAAAAAATAAGCTGTCGTTAGTATTTACCTACGACAGCTTTTTAATCGGCATCCTGCCGCATTATTCGGATTTTTCCTTTTTCCTTGCAAACTTCTCTATCCATTTTCCTGCAAAATGAATAACACATACGCAAAGAAATACATCTACAATGGCCTGGACGCTTATCCAGGATATTCCCGCAAACATAAGATTGCTGTGGGTTATATAGCCGTAATCCCATATGGCAAGAAAACAAAGTATCCTTATGGCAGAATTTGCTATCATGATAACATCATAATACTGCTGGGCATTTTCCTTTGTTATCTCATATTTTTTCGGCAGCTTATGGGGAATAAACATATACACTATGCTTACCGCAAGCACAATTACCGCCAATGCCATGGGGATAAGTCCCACTGCAACTCTCCAGCTTTCCACTCCGTCGGGGAATATATTATTAAGTACAGGACCCGGGGAAATCACCATCTGTGTTAAAAAAGCACTTGTTATCTGCCATATGCTGACAAATATTATAAGGCTTATCACATCAATGACTCCCTTTAATATCCCGTAATTCAGCTTTACCTTATGACTGCCTATTCTCATATCTTTGTAATGTCAACCATTTCAAGATCATCAACCGACTTATCCATAGCAAGACACTTTACAAGAGCATTTGCAGTATCTATCGATGTAAGGCAGGCAATAGAACGCTCAACTGACTTTCTGCGGATCTTAACGCTGTCAAGGGCAGGCTTTCTGCCGGTTTCTGAGGTGGAGATTACATAGTTTATCTCGCCGCTTTCAAGCAGGGTGATAACGTTAGGCTCCATTCCCTCATGGATACGATAGGTAAAGTTAGTAGCGATCATATTCTTATTAAGCATGGATGCTGTACCGCTGGTGGCATACAGCTTAAAGCCAAGCTTTTCAAACTTTTCCGCAAGGGGGATAATCTCCGGCTTGTCACCGTTCTTTACTGAGAACATTACACCGCCGGACTTGTACATCTTAAAGCCTGCGGCAATAAGTCCCTTGTAAAGTGCCTCCTCAAAGGTTCTTGCAATACCGAGTGCCTCACCTGTTGACTTCATTTCAGGGCCTAACTGGGTATCCACATCGTGGAGCTTTTCAAAGCTGAATACGGGTACCTTTACAGCAACATAGTCGCCTACGGGGTAAATTCCGCTTTCGTAGCCCTGGCTCTTTAAGGATTCGCCAAGCATTATCTTTGTGGCAATATCCACCATCTGAACACCTGTTACCTTGCTGATATAGGGAACAGTTCTTGATGAACGGGGATTTACCTCAATTACATATACCTCATTATCGTATACTACATACTGGATATTTACAAGGCCTATTACATTAAGTGCCTTTGCAAGACGCTCTGTATAGGTAACTATTGTCTGCTTTATCTTTTCGGAAAGTGTCTGTGCAGGGTATACAGAGATACTGTCGCCTGAGTGCACTCCGGCACGTTCGATATGCTCCATAATACCGGGAATAAGGAAATCAGTTCCGTCGCAGATAGCATCAACCTCAACCTCTGTACCCATAAGATATTTATCTATAAGCACAGGATTTTCAAGCTCTGTGGCGGTTATGATTGTCATATATTCGGTAACATCGCTGTCACAATGGGCAATTATCATATTCTGTCCGCCAAGTACGTATGAGGGACGAAGCAGCACAGGATAGCCAAGCTCGTTTGCCGCCTTTAGTGCCTCCTCGGTAGTAAATACGGTATGACCGGAGGGTCTTGGAATACCGCACTTTTCCAAAAGCTCATCAAACTTCTCTCTGTCCTCTGCATCATCTATGCTCTGGGCGGATGTACCTAAAATTCTGACACCGCTTTCCTGGAGATGCTTTGTTAGCTTGATAGCTGTCTGGCCGCCGAACTGTACAACTACGCCGTAGGGCTTTTCTGTTGCAATAAGGGAGTCCACATCCTCAAAGGTAAGGGGGTCAAAGTAAAGTCTGTCACCGGTATCAAAGTCGGTGGAAACTGTTTCGGGGTTGTTGTTGCAGATAATAGCCTCATAACCCATTTCCTTAAGTGCCCATACACAATGTACTGAGCAGTAGTCAAATTCGATACCCTGTCCGATACGGATAGGACCTGAGCCGAATACTATTACCTTCTTTTTATCTGTGGGGTGCTGTTCGATAAATTCAGCAGCCTCGTTTTCTTCATCATAGGTGCTGTAGAAGTAGGGTGTTTCTGCGGAGAACTCAGCCGCACAGGTATCAACCATCTTATATACCGCATGACGAGTCTTTATACCCTTGTCACTCAGCTTCTGACCGGAAAGTCTTTCAATGGTCTTATCAAGATAGCTGTACTTCTTGGCCGCATCGTATTTTTCCTGGGTAAGCTCACCCTCCTCAAGCCATGCCTCTAAGTCAGCAAGGTTCTTGAGCTTGCTTACAAACCACTTGTCAATGGTGGTAATGTCGCATATTTCCTTTACATCAAAGCCTCTTCTCAAAGCCTCAAATACACAGAAGGATCTGTCAACATCCACATCATGGAGCTTTTCTCTTACCTCATCATCGGTCATTGTGATAAAGGTCTTTTTACGCATATTGTCCATACCAAGCTCAATGGAACGCACCGCCTTCATCATAGCCTCTTCAAAGCTGGTACCGATAGCCATTACTTCACCGGTGGCCTTCATCTGAGTGCCGAGGGTTTTCTTTGCATATACAAACTTATCAAAGGGCCACTTGGGGAACTTTACTACCACATAGTCAAGGGCAGGCTCAAAGCAGGCATAGGTCTTACCTGTTACCTGGTTTATAATTTCATCAAGGGAATAGCCTATTGCTATACGGGTTGCAACCTTGGCTATGGGATAACCGGTAGCCTTAGATGCAAGGGCTGATGAACGGGAAACTCTGGGGTTTACCTCAATTACCGCATATTCAAAGCTGTCGGGCTTTAATGCAAACTGACAGTTACAGCCGCCCTCAACCTTTAATGCCTGGATAATATTCAGTGCCGCTGTACGAAGCATCTGATATTCCTTATCCGCAAGGGTTACAGCAGGGGCAATAACTATACTGTCGCCTGTGTGTACGCCTACCGGGTCAAAGTTTTCCATTGAGCAGACGGTAATAACATTACCCTTTGCATCACGGATAACCTCAAACTCAATTTCCTTCCAGCCGGAGATACATTTTTCAATAAGTACCTGGGTAATGGGTGAAAGCCTGAGGCCGTTGGTGGCAATTTCGTGAAGCTCTGCCTCATTATATGCAATACCGCCGCCGGTACCGCCTAAGGTAAATGCAGGACGGACAATAACAGGGTAATCAATTACCTTTGCAAACTCCATAGCATCCTCAACGGTTTCTACTACCTTTGAAGGAATACAGGGCTCGCCTATTGCCTCCATAGTGTCCTTGAAGGCCTGTCTGTCCTCTGCCTTATGTATGGTTTCGGGATTTGCACCCAGCAGCTTTACATTGTGGGAATCAAGAAATCCCTCCTCAGCCAGCTGCATTGAAAGTGTCAGACCTGTCTGTCCCCCAAGGGTAGACAGAATGCTGTCCGGCTTTTCTATTTCGATTATCTTCTTTACTACATCAAGGGTAAGGGGCTCGATATATATTTTATCAGCCATGTGCTTGTCGGTCATGATAGTAGCAGGGTTTGAGTTAATAAGCACTACCTCAAGACCCTCCTGCTTTAAAGCACGGCAGGCCTGTGTTCCTGCATAGTCAAACTCAGCCGCCTGTCCGATAACGATAGGGCCTGAGCCGATAACCAATACCTTTTTTATATCACTTCTTAAGGGCATTACTTATTCTCCTCCATCAGACTAATAAATTTATCGAACAGATAAGCTGTATCGTGGGGTCCGCCGCAGGCCTCCGGGTGGAACTGTACCGTAAATGCCGGAGCATTTGTATACATAACTCCCTCACAGGTGTGGTCGTTGCCGTTTATGTGGCTTACCTTACCTGCACTTTCCGGTACGCTTTCACTTACCACCGCATAGCCGTGATTTTGTGAGGTGATAAAGGTGCGGTCTATGGTAAGGTCGGTTACAGGCTGATTTCCGCCTCTGTGACCGTACTTCAGCTTAATTGTTGTAGCGCCGTTTGCAAGGGCTAAAAGCTGATGACCGAGACAAATTCCGAAGGTGGGTATCTGTTCCTTTATAAGCTCACGGAGAGTATTTATTGATACAGGATTGTCCTGAGGGTCTCCGGGGCCGTTTGAAAGCATAATGCCGTCAGGATTAAACTGCTTTATTTCCTCTGCTGATACCTGAGCCGGGAATACAGTAACATCACAGCCTCTTTTTACAAGCTCTCTTCTTATATTGTGCTTGTAGCCGTAGTCTATAAGGGCTACACGGTACTTGCCCTGTTCTGACTTATATTCCTCGGGGGCTTTAACTGTTACCTTAGGTACAACCTCCCCTACTGTATATGCCTTTATTTTTTCAAGTACCTTATCCATTTCTGAGCCTTCCGGTAATGTGGGGGTTATCATACCGTTCATTACACCGGTTTCACGGATAATTCTTGTTAGCTTTCTTGTATCTATATCATAAAGTCCTATGATATTGTGCTTTTTAAGGAAGCTGTCTATATCTCCCTCGCATCTGAAGTTGGAGGGAATTTCACAGTATTCACGGACAATATATCCGCTTACCACACTTCCCCTTGATTCATAGTCCTCATCATTTACGCCGTAGTTTCCTATAAGCGGGAAGGTCTGAGTTACTATCTGACCGCAGTAGCTGGGGTCGGTGAGAGTTTCCTCATAACCTGTCATGGCGGTAGTAAATACTATCTCGCCGATAACCTCACCGGTACAGCCAAAGCTCTTGCCCTGAAATACAGTTCCGTCGGCAAGAATAAGATATGCCTTTGGAGCATTTACCGAATTTAAAGTCATCCTTTTTCATTCCTTTCCTTTTATCCTACCTTACGGTAAGCGAATTTCCTTTACATAACCCATTATATCCTCTTTCATACGCATAGCCTCTCTGAATGCCGCTTCAGCATAGAAATGCTCGTCGCAGCCCTCCTTCTTATATGCGCACATAATACCTCTTGAGCTGTTTACTATACCGCCAAGGCCGTTTTCGTCAAATGCCGCCGCAATATCCTTAGCACCGCCGCCCTGTGCACCGTAGCCCGGGATAAGGAAGAAGGTGTGGGGCAACAGCTTGCGAAGGGCTTCTATCTGCTCGGGATAGGTAGCGCCTACTACCGCACCTACACCTGAATAACCGTACTTGCCGGGTAACTCCTCGCCCCACTTTTCACACATAGCCCCCATGTGCTCATATACAGGCTTGCCGTCAATAAGTAAATCCTGTAATTCGCCGCTGGAGGGGTTTGATGTCTTTACAAGTACGAATATGCCCTTGTCATTTTCCTTGCAGACCTTTATAAGGGGATTTATACCGTCACTGCCCAGATAGCCGTTTACTGTAAGGGCATCACCCGGGAAGGGAGCGATTTCTTCGCTTCCTATCTTAACCTTGCCTAAGTGAGCCGCCGCATAGGCCTCCATTGTGGTACCTATGTCGTTTCTCTTGCCGTCGGTAATAACTATCATACCCTTGCTCTTTGCATATTCCTGTGTCTTGTACAGGGTTTTCATACCTGCTGTACCGTACATTTCATAATATGCCGCCTGGGGCTTTATGGCAGGAACTATCTCGCACAATGCATCAATAAGTCCCTTGTTGTATTCAAGTATTGCCTTTGCCGCACCCTTAAGGGTTTCGCCGTATTTGTTAAAGGCCTTCTCCTTTATATATTCCGGTACATAGTCAAGCTTAGGGTCAAGACCTGCAACGGTGGGATTTTGTGTGCGAACAATAGCCTCAATAAGTCTGTCAAGTGCCATTTTTCTTACCTTACCTTTCCTTTTATATATCAATCATCTGTAAATACAATTTCTCCGCCAAGGAGTGTATATTTTACCTTTCCCTTAAGGGTCATACCCTTAAAGCAGGTGTTTTTCGATTTTGAATGAAGCCTTTCAGGGTCAACTGTCCATACCTTTTCGGTGTCAACTATTGCTATATCCGCAACTTCGCCCACCGATAATGAACCGCCCTCTATACCAAGTATTTTTCTGGGATTTACACACATAAGCCTTACTATATTCATAAGGCTTGTGAATTTTTTATGATAAAGCTCTGTAAGTGTTACCGCAAGGGAGGTTTCAAGTCCCACAACTCCGTTGGGAGCCTTTTCAAAATCCGCCTTTTCCTCCTTTGAATGGGGAGCATGGTCGGTAACTATACAGTCAACTGTGCCATCAATTATTGCCGCTAATACCGCACTGACATCGCTGTCCTCTCTTAAAGGGGGATTCATTCTGTAATCCGCATCCCTTCCTCTCAGCTTTTCATCAGTCAGGGTAAAATAATGGGGTGCTGTTTCGCAGGTGCACATAACACCCTCATGAGCCGCACTTCTTATAAGATTTATACTGCCCCTTGTAGAAACATGGGCTATATGAATAGGCATTTCGCTTGCCTGTGCTATTGCTATTTCCCTTGCGGTTATTGTATCCTCACTGAGCCTGCTCATACCCTTTACGCCAAGCTCCCTTGATACCTTGCCCTTATTCATAATACCGCCATCTATTACTTCTAAATCCTCACAATGGGATATTACCTTAAGTCCCGCATAGTGAGCCTTAACCATGGCCTGTGCCATCATGGTGGTGGACTTTACCGGTCTGCCGTCATCGCTTACCGCCACACAGCCTGCCTTTCTTAAAGCCTCATAGTCGCAAAGCTCCTCGCCCTTGAGTCCCTTTGTAATACATCCCACGGGATAAACTCTCGCCTTTGCTGTCTTAGCCTTTTCAAGAATGTATTTTACCGTTTCGGGGTTGTCCACCGGTGGGGTGGTATTAGGCATACAGGCTACCGCTGTAACACCGCCTGCCGCCGCCGCTTCACAGCCGGTATAAATATCCTCCTTGTGGGTCTGTCCCGGATCTCTTAAATGAACGTGCATATCGCAAAGTCCCGGCATTACAGTAAGGCCTGTACAGTCAATCACCCGGTCTGCCTTATCGGTGATATTTTCCGCCACCTTTTCAATTACGCCATTGTCAATAAGAATATCCCTTATTCCCTCTGTACGGTTGGCATAATCCACTATATAGCCGTTTTTAAGTAAAATAGACATTTTGCACCTCTCATCTTAAAAAAAGCCATGATTTTTTCAGCGACAAGGAAAAAATCATGGCAAGAGCTATTTCATCTGAAAAATATATCAGCCAAAATACCTCCATTGGTTTTCATATTTCCATAGTCATTTAATTATACTATATTTTTTTTATTTTGTCTATACATTTGTAAAATTTTTTTGAAATTTGTGCAATTATACCGAGTTTTTTATTCTTATGGCAGTTCCCTCTGTATTGCGAAGTGCTATAAGCGCTCCCCGTACCCTGTAGGCATGAAGCGTTCCCCCGGGTGAATACAGCTCACAGGTGATTTTTGTGCCCTTAACTATTCCCAGATCCATAAGCCTGCGTCTTATATCCCCTGTTGCACATATTTCACAAACTCTGCCGGCTTCTCCTTTTTTAAGGCTGTGAAGTGTTTTCATAATATCACCCCTTTACAGCCTATGCAGAATTTCAAAAAGGGTTCAAAAAAACCACCGCAAAAGCGGTGGTATAAAAATTATTTTCCTATAAACTTCTTTGTAACATTGATAATATTTTCAGCACAAAGACCGAATTCCTCAAGTAACTTAGGAGCAGGACCTGAATGACCGAAGGTATCCATAACACCTATCTTTGTAACAGGAACGGGGCAAGCCTCACAAACCACATCACAAACAGCACTTCCAAGGCCGCCTATAATACTGTGCTCCTCAACGGTAACTATTCTGCCGGTTTCCTTTGCCGCCTTGATTATAATATCCCTGTCAATGGGCTTTATTGTATGGATATTGATAACACGGGCATTTACACCCTCACTGCGAAGGGTATCAGCCGCTGTAAGTGCCTCAGCCACCATAAGTCCTGTTGCTACAATGGTAACATCATCGCCATCACGGAGAGTAACACCCTTGCCAAGCTCAAACTTATAGGTATCCTTGTCATTAAAAATGGGGGCTGCAAGTCTGCCGAATCTCATATATGTGGGACCCTCAAAATCAGCCATAGCCATAACAGCCGCCTTAGCCTCCACATCATCAGCAGGATTGATAACAGTCATTCCGGGGATAGTTCTCATAAGGGCAATATCCTCGTTGCACTGGTGGGTAGCGCCGTCCTCACCTACAGAAATACCTGCATGGGTAGCGCCTATCTTTACATTAAGGTGGGGGTAACCTATGCTGTTACGGATAATTTCATAGGCTCTTCCTGCCGCAAACATAGCAAAGGTGCTGGCAAATACGAGCTTTCCTGTTGTGGCAATACCTGCCGCTACACCCATCATATTTGCCTCTGCAATACCGCAGTCAAAAAAGCGGTCGGGATAAGCCTTCTTAAATATACCTGTCTTTGTTGCGGCCGCAAGGTCCGCATCAAGAACTACTAAATCGCTTCTCTTTTCGGCAAGCTGTACAAGAGCCTCGCCGTAGCTTTCACGGGTTGCTTTCTTTTCCATTATAAGGACTCCTTTCTCTTACTTTTCAAGCTGGGCTAAATGTGCCTTAAGCTCTTGCATAGCTGTGTTGTACTGCTCCTCGTTGGGGGCTGCACCGTGCCATGATACGTTGTCCTCCATAAAGGAAACGCCTTTACCCTTTATGCTCTTCTGAATAATTGCAACCGGCTTTCCGGAAATCTTTTCAGCCTCGTCAAATGCCTTTTCAATGGCTTCAAAATCATGTCCGTCCATTAAAATAACGTGCCAACCGAATGCCTTGAGCTTTTCGTCAATGGGGTAGGGTGACATAACATCCTTTACCCTGCCGTCTATCTGTAAGCCGTTGTTATCGATAACTGCCACAAGATTGTCAAGCTGATAATGAGCCGCAAACATAAATGCTTCCCATACCTGACCCTCCTGGATTTCGCCGTCACCTAAAACAGCATATACCTTATATGAGTCATTAGAAATCTTGCCGGATAATGCCATACCGCAGGCGGCGGAAATACCCTGGCCTAATGAACCGGTGGTCATATCAACACCGGGTACCTTCTTATATACAGGATGTCCCTGAAGTCTTGAGCCTATGTGTCGCAATGTCTTAAGCTCCTCCACAGGGAAAAAGCCTCTGTTTGCAAGCACTGAATAAAGTGCAGGTGCTGTGTGACCCTTGGATAAAACAAGTCTGTCACGTTCTGCCCACAGGGGATTTTCAGGATCTACATTCATCTTTGCAAAATAAAGATATGTCAGAGTATCGGCTATTGAGAGTGAGCCGCCGGGATGTCCGGACTTAGCATTATACACGCCCTCGATTATTCCCATTCTGACCTTGGTAGCAGTTACTTCAAGCTGCTTTTTAATCATTGCGTCCATTTTATTTTCCTTTCCTTACATCATTTACCTTGCGGTAATCGTTTTCCTTGTATAATTATATCCTTTGTGCCTTGTAAAGTCAAGGCTTTAATAAGATTTTCTTATAAAAATTACAATCTCTCTATGTACTCTATTATATGTGTCATAGGATCCTCATTGTTTGAGCCGATTATCAGCTTTGCCGCCTTCTTTACTTCATCATGGGCATTTGATACAGCTATGCCTAAATCCGCCGTGGCAACCATTTCCGCATCGTTCGGATAATCCCCTGCCGCCACAGTAAATCGGTGGGTGTTATCTGTTACCTCCAGCAGCTTTTTATAGCCGTAGGCCTTGCTTACCCCTTTCGGCAAAAGCTCATAGAATATGGGGGCGGAAAGCACCGGGTTTGTTCCCTCTGAGCAATATTTATCTACATATTGCCTCAACTCATTCATTTTTTCCGCAGGATATGCAAAAAGTACCTTAAGCCAGCCCCCTTCCGGTATATCATCAAGACTGCATAATGCACCCTTTACATTTTCCATATCCATATGCTCCTGCTCAATTTCATTAAGTGCCGGAACATATACCGAATGCTTATGCAGTACCTCTATACCAATATCCGGGAAATGCTCTATTACATTCTTCACATATTCCCTTGCCCTTTTTGTAACCTCACTCTGCCATAAAAATTCCTCAGTCTTAAAGTCATATACCGCCGCACCGTTGAAAATTACCGCCGGCATACGAAGACCCAGCTTTTCCGCTACCGGCTTTGCCATGGAATATCCTCTGCCGGTGGCTATGGTGAAAAGTCCTCCGTTATCGCAAAAACGGTTTATTGAGTCCATATCCCTTTTGGATATTTCCTTTTTATCATTTAAAAGAGTGCCGTCAAGGTCACTCATTATTATCACATTTTTAAAATCCATTTCAGTCTGTCCTTTGATTTTCTATACTCTTTAAAAGCCTTTGGAAATAGTCCGGCAAACTGCTGTCAAACTCCATATACTGCCCGTTTGGGTGTATAAAGCCTATTTTCTTTGCATGAAGGCATTGTCCCATAAGCCACTTGGGACTGCCGTTTCCGTAAACCTCATCCCCCGTTACCGGATGGCCTATATATGCCATATGTACCCTTATCTGGTGGGTTCTTCCGGTTTCAAGTCTGAGCCTTAAAAGAGTATTCGCCTTATAGCCTTGCTCCACATAATAATGGGTCACCGCCTCCTTTGAATTAAGGTCGGTAACGCACATTTTCTTTCTGTCGGTTTTGTGTCTGCCTATGGGGGCATTAACAACTCCGTTTTCCTTTATTACACCGTTTACAACCGCCATATATTCCCTTGTAAAGCTATGTACCTGTATCTGCTCTGCCAATACCCTATGGGTATTGTCATTCTTAGCCACAATAAGAAGTCCTGAGGTATCCCTGTCTATTCTGTGAACTATTCCCGGGCGAAGTACCCCGTTTATCCCGGACAAGCTGTCCTTACAATGATACATAAGGGCATTTACAAGGGTATTATCATAATGCCCCGGGGCAGGATGTACCACCATTCCCTTAGGCTTATTTACCACCAGTAAATCCTCATCCTCATAAACTATATCAAGAGGGATATTCTGAGGGAGAATATCAATTTCCACCGGGTCATTTACTATGACTGTGACTTTGTCCCCCTCTTTAAGCCTTGTGCTCTTCTTACAAGGCTTGTCATTTACAAGGCATTCTCCCTTTTCTATGGCAGAAACTACCCCATTACGCGAAAGACCGCAGTCGGTGTCGGCTAAAAACTTGTCTATCCGCAAGCCCTCGGCATTGCAAATATACTCGTAAAGCATGATAAACACCCCCTGCGGTATCTTTTATTTATCGGTAATTGTCATTTCCTCCTCAGCGGAGACTTCATTCTCTTTTTTTGCCTTGCTTTCCTTTATCTCATCCACAATGACAAACAAGAGAAATGCTATTGCGCCCACAACGGCACATATATCCGCCACATTAAATACGGCGAAATTTATAATCTTTACATCTATAAAGTCAACCACAAAGCCCCTTGCTATACGGTCAATAAGATTTCCTATGCCTCCTGCAACTATAAGGGACATAGCCCATATATAGGGGGTTTTCTTTACCCTCTTTGAAAGTAAAGCCCACAGCACAGCGGCAATAATGAGGGTGGTGGCTATTATAAGTAAAAACTGCTTGCCCTCAAGAATACTGAATGCCGCCCCGGTGTTCTGCTCATAGGTGATATTCAGTATATGCTGATCTCCTATTGCTATTACCGGAAAGGATTCATGTACCCTCATATTGCTGTCTATGAGAAACTTTGTAAGCTGATCAAGACCTATAAGACCTGCGGCTACCGCAAGTGCTATATATACCATGTTTATATCCTTTCAGATTGTTATCCTGTTTTATCTCTTTAGTTCTTTTTGTCCTCTCCAAGGGAGAAAAGCTTTGAACCGGTGGGGCTGTGCTTTATTGCCTTAAAGGGTGCAGTGGCATCAAGAGGACTTGTTGCATAAGCAGGCTCCTCATCATCCACATATGAAGGAACATCCTCCTCTGCGGATACGGCATGAGCCTTGTTTTCCTTTTCTGCGGCAGCAGCCTCTATTTTCTTGTAAAGCTCCATGCCCTCCTCTGCTGTAAGGGTAGCGCCGGAAACCTTAGCCACCGCAGGAGCAGCTTCCTTTTCTTCTTCGGCAACATCTTCTTCATTTGCTTCTTCTGTAACTGCTTCTGCAACAGCCTCAGCAACTGCTTCTGCAACAGTTTCGTCAGTTACTTCTTCTATATCAGCTTCTGTAACTGCTTCCTCTGTTACTTCAGCTACTTCTTCTGCTGCCTCTTCTACTGCCTCGGACTCGGGCTCGGGAGCAGGTGCAGGCGCAGGCTCAGGCTTTTTCTCAACGGGAGCCTTATAAAATGCGCTTTCCTCGGGCTTTCTTTCAGCTACCTTCTTTGCTGTATCAATGATAAACTCATTTTCAGTCTGTACAGGAATTTTCTTGATATATTCAATCTGTGCATTGTATACTGTAATGAGCTTTGTGATATAGTCATTTGATTCCTTATGAACTCTGTCAAGGACAATCTGCTCTCTTTCGGTGCGCTGTATCATTTCCTTATGGATACGCTCGCTTTCGTCAGTAGCATCCTTTATCATCTTATCTGAATGTGCCTGTGCATCTGCAATAATCTGCTTTGCCTTTGCTGTGGCTTCATCAAGCTTCTGCTGTGAGGTTTCTGCATGCTTGGCAGAAAGTGCATCAGCATCATTTATAGTCTTTTCTGCCTTAGCATTGGCATCGTTTATTGTATTTGTTGCCTCTTCATTGGCATTGTTCAATATTTCCTCAGCCTGCTGCTTAGCTTCAGTCACTATCTTGATAGCATTCTTCTGGGCAACAAGTAAAGCATCACGAAGTGCATCCTCGTCGCTTTTGTATTCCTTGATCTTGTCAGCAAGGATGCCAAGCTTCTCCTCCAGCTCCTTGTTTTCATTTTCAAGCTGCTTGTAGCTTACAGATACATCTCTTAAAAATTCGTCAACATCCTCAACTACATAACCGCCCTTTTTAGCCTTTTCAAAGGTTTTTGAAACTATTTCCTTTGCGTTCACGGTAAAACCCTCCTATGTATTAAATGTATTTTTTAATCGTGATATGAATATTTCCCTTCCTGCCTGTATCTCCTATGTGATAAAGCAGAAATTTCCCCTTTCCTCTCACGCTTATGACATCCCCCTCATTTACCGTTTTTGAAGGATCGTCAGATGTTATAGAATTAAGAGTAACAAGCCCCGGACGAATAAGCCTTTCAACCGCATTCCCCCTTGAACAGCCTGCCACACTCTTTACCACATTGTCAAGCCTTAATGACGCAACCGAGGAAAATATCTCCTCATACTGTCTTTTCGGCAGGGTAAAATCAGCATCTGTAACAGCCGTTACTCCAACCTTTCCGATTTTAGTTATATTGCCGGCTATATAGTCCGCCATCTTTTCGGCGGCATATACTACCGCCATGCCCTTCATTACATATATATCCCCTATTGTATCACGCTCTATTCCAAGCGCCATAAGTGAGCCTAATATATCCCTGTGGGACAGCTCATCACATAACCTGTACTTAAAGCATACTGTTTTAATTTCAAAAAGCCCGGTGGCTGTGTTTTCGTCAAGCCCGAAATCATTCGGTATAATACCAAAACAGCACCTGTCCGGCTCGGTATTTTTATCTCCGCCGTAAAACACACCAAAAACACCTGACGGCAGACACAGTTTTTTAATCTGTGCCTGCTCGGCAGGAGTTAAAAATCGTGTGAAATAGGGTCTGCTGCGGCTGTAACAATCCGCCGCCGCTGACATTATTTTGGCGGAAAGCTTGTTTTCAGATTGATTATCCAAGGCTGTCGTAAATATCTTCTCTTGAAATTTCGTCGCCTACCTGGTCGATAATCTCACCGGAAATATCAACATTGTAGGGAGAAAGTACAAAGGTGGATTCGCCTATTCTCTTAAAGTTACCGTCAGACATATAGCTAGCGCCGCCGATAAAGTCAATGATACGATAAGCTGTATCCTTGTTTGTGTCCTTAAGCATAATAATTACAGACTTCTTTGTTCTGTAAAGGTCGATTATCTCAGAAGCATCTGTGTACTTCTTGGGCTTCTTTACAACAATGTGAAGCATTGTACTTGCACTGCAGGTGAAAACCTTACTGCTGGAATCAGAAGACTGGGATCTTGATACCATGGGCTGTTCATAGTTATCGCTCTGAACGCTCTCAAAATCTTCCTCATCTGCACCACGCCAGCTGCTTACCTTGTTCTTAAGTCCTTCAAATGCACTCATCTTTTAGTCCTCCGTAGTTTAGTTAAATAGAATAATTCCTGTATCCGAAAAGGCCGCTGCCTATACGGATAATGGTGGAGCCGTATTTTATAGCCGACTCATAGTCTCCCGACATCCCCATAGACAAGGTGTCCATATCCTTTAAAAAGGAATAATTCGCCCTGCCGTTTTCATAAAGCTCCTGCATTTTGGCAAAGTAGCTTTCATCTGACCCCACAGGGGGTATACACATAAGTCCCCGTATGCGTATGTTTTCCATTTCGGAAATGATTTTTGCTGTTTCGATAAACCCCCCGGCCAAAAGTCCGCTTTTGCTTTCCTCCTGCCCTATGTTTATCTCCAGCAGAATATCCATTACCCTGCCGCATTTTGCCGCACGGGTATTTATTTCACGGGCCAGCCTTTCGCTGTCCACGGAATGGATCATATCCACCTTATCAATTATGTACTTAACCTTGTTTGACTGAAGGCCGCCTATAAAATGGGTTTCTATTCCCTTCTTATAGCCCTCATATTTTGACAGGAATTCCTGTACACGGTTTTCCCCTATAAGATCAATGCCAAGGTCAAGAGCATAGTTGATCTTTTCAACCGGCACGGTTTTAGTCACCGCCATAAGCCATACCTTATCCTTTCTGTTTGCCTTATCCATGGCCTCAAAAAGGTTTTCGCAGATATTAAGGTAATTCTGCTTTATATCCTCGAAAGTGGTATCCTCAGCAGTTTTATAAGATCTTTCCTTCACTGAGATCCTTCCCTTCAACAATAATATTATCATACATGGACAGATAACCTGCCTTGCCGGTGGTGTCCGCCGCCACAACATAGCCCTCTGCCGTGTATATTCTTTCAATCTTACGGAATGAGCATCTTACTCCGTCCTTTATGAACACGCCGATGTTGTTTTCATCATCAAAGTGTATGGCAGATGAAGAAATGCGTATACCGTTAAAGCTGTCTATAAGCAGTCTGAAGCGCTCGGTTCTGATGGATGAAAGCTTGTCATTAAGATCATCAGAGCTTAATACTATAACATTCTGATCATCCCCGTAGCTTTTTATGTTTTCCACATAGGCTACTATAACCGACTGGTCAGAGCCTGCCACAAGATTTACCTTATCTCCCTTTTCTACGCTTGTGGAGGCATTGTCATCAATAACCGCCGCCACCTTCCAGCTGTAGTCGGAAATCATCTTGCCGATAGCGTCCTTGTCCGCTTCCTTTTTAGGACTTGCCACAACCTCCTTTATTTTATCCGGGGTTATGTTATCTGCGTCCGCGTAGGAAAATTCTCCCTCATAGCCGTCAACCGAATTTACAAAATATCCCGATTCAGGGGAATATATTATCTCAGGCTGGGAGGAAATACTCTTTTCAAGATCCTCCACCCTTGAATTAAGGGCGGCTATCACATCATCATAGTTTATTGTCCTGCCCTTTGCCATGCTTTTCTTGCACTGCAAATTCATAAGCTCATATTTAAGGCTTGATATTTCCGAATAGTCCCCCTCATCAATGGCGGTTACTATTCTGCTGTGCTTTTCGGTAATGAGCTTTGTAAAGGACTCTATCTGTGAATTATCTGTACCTGTAAGGGTCTTTGCGTCCTCAAGCTGTTCTATGCGAAGCTTTATAAGATCTATCTGCCTGCGCTTTTCTATATCCTCCTCGGTTTTGTAAACCTCTGCCATAACGCTGTTTATGGCAAGCTTTGAGCCGTTTTCATTGGCATAGCGGATAACTCCCTCCACCTGCTGTGTTACGGTGTGCTCATCTCTTATGACCACCCCGTCAAACTCAATGGTTTCCCCGGAATTATAGCGCATGGCTATCTCAGTCTTGTAACTGTCACCCTGTACCATTATCTGGCTTGCTATCATTATAATGAAAAACAAGCCCAGTATAAAAGTCACGATGGTTGTTGTCAGAGATCTGTCCATTATACGTTATTTTTATCTTCCTCGGTCTTATCAAAGGCATCAAGAATAGATACAGCTCTTAAGGGTGTAATGGTGGAAATAGCGTGCTTATATATAAGATTTTGCTTTCCGTCGGTATCAAGGATAACAGTATAGTTATCAAAGCCCCTTACCATGCCCTTGAACTGAAAGCCGTTGGTAATATAGATAGTTACCGGTATCTTTTCCTTTCTTGCCTGGTTTAAAAATACATCCTGTAAATTAAGTTCCTTTGCCATGAAGATCGTCCTTTCTGCGGGAATTTCCCGAAAATAAAATAAACAACCGCTTGCCCATATATTTCTTTCACATCTCTGCGTGAACAAGCCACAGTATTCAGGTTATAACTGCTCACAATATATTGTAGCACATAATTAAAATAATTTCCACAGTTTTTTTAAAATTTCTTAAAATTTTTAAAAAATTTCAGAATTTTACTGTCAGCCGCCCCTTTTCATATCCGAAAGAGCCTTGTCTATTATACCCTCAGCGCACTTTATTATATCCTCTTCGGTGGTATCTCTTTCCACTCTTATCCAGTTTATTCGTTTATCCCGTTTAAACCAGGTAAGCTGTCTTTTTGCATAGTGTCGGGTTTCCTTTTTAAGCTCATCCACACAGCATTGAAGCTCACATTTTCCTTCAAGATAGGGCTTTAATTCCTTATAGCCTATGGCCTGGGCGGCGGTGGGATAATCTCTTCTTTGGTAAAATTCCTTTGCCTCATCTATAAGCCCCATGGAAAGCATTATATCCACTCTGCTGTTGATACGGTCATATAAAACCTGTCTGTCATAGTCAAGGGCTATCATACAGGGCTCATACATTGAAGGATTTTTCCGGCTGTCCTCTTTAAGCTCGCTCATTTTTCTGCCGGTGGTTTTATATACCTCAAGGGCTCTTATAATGCGATTTAAGTTATTGGGATGAAGGGTTTTTGCGGTATCGGGGTCAATTTCCGCAAGCATATTTAAAACATACTCGTTTCCGTTTTCATGTGCTTTTTTGCGAAGCTCCTCCCTATATTCATAGTCGCACTCAGTTTCCCCGAAATCAAGATTATCTATAAGGGAGCTTATATAAAGCCCTGTACCCCCTACTATAAAGGGGATTTTCCCCTTTGCCCCTATATCCTCTATACACTTATGGGCAAGCTGTACATACTGTGCTACCGAAAAGCCCTCATTGGTATCCTGAAAGTCCACCAGATAATGGGGCACTTCATTTCTTTCCTCCTTGGTGGGCTTTGCGGTGGCTATGTCCATTCCCTTATATATCTGCATAGAATCAGCGGAAATTATCTCTCCCCCGTACTTTTTGGCAAGCCTTATTGCTATTGCCGTTTTTCCGGAGGCGGTAGGGCCGCATATTACTACTACAAATTGCTTTTTCAATATTAACTCCTGTTAAAAAATCTTTCCAATCTGCTTTTTGTAAGCACCGTCATTACCGGTCTGCCATGGGGACAAAAACGGATCTTCTCATCTGCAAATACCCTTTTTGCAAGGGCTTCAAGCTCGGTTATATCGTTTTTGTCATTTGCCCTTATGGCGGATTTACAAGCCATGCTGTGCAAAAGCTCATCATATACATCAGACAGGGTATCTGTATTATGCTGTATAAGTCTTTGTGCAATAAAGCTGATAAGCTCCCTTGGGGGACAGGTGATAACGCTCGGAAGGGCTGTTATCTCAACGGTGAAATCATCCCCGAAAATAAGCTCTACTCCTGCCTGCTCCACATATTCGTAATATTCCTTTAAGGCATTATATTCCTCATGGGATAACTGCATTTCAGTCTTGTCAAGCAAAAGCTGGGATGTTGAGCAAAATTCCTTTTTAAGCTGTTCAAAGCGTATACGCTCATGGGCGGCGTGCTTATCTATTATAATAAGTTCCTCTCCCTTTTCGCATAATATATAGGTCTTTGCAAACTCCCCTATTACCCGTATATCAATTTCCTCTTTGTTGTTATCTGCGGGAATTTCCTCCTTTATAACAGGGGCTGTTACCGGCTCATTTTTTATCTCCGGCTGTACCTTTGCCGGCTGTACCTCAGGAATTTCCGGCAGGTCATTTTCATCCGGCTCAATTATAACCGATTTTGCGGTAAGCGGTTTTTCCGGCTTATATTCGGCTCTCGGAGAATTAAAGCTGATACTCTTAGGTCTTACACCCTCGTAAATATACTTTATATCCGGTTTTTCATCAGCCGGCTTTGTTATTTCCGGGGATTTTATAACCGGCTTTTCTTTAGTCAGTATCTGCTGTTCATATTTTCTTGTATCCGGGTTTGCTCTGAAATAGTCCTCTGCATTTTTATATGACTTAGGCTGAGGGTCTATTTCTCTTTTTTGTGATGAGCAATTAAGCAGGGCATTTTTGGTGGCAAGATACACCGCATCAAATATCTGCTTATCGTTTGAAAATTTCACCTCGGTCTTGGCAGGATGAACATTTACATCCACCGCCTCCGGGGGGATTTTTATATCAAGTATGCAGGCAGGATATTTTCCCGTCATTATGCTGTTGCGGTAGCCCTCCTCCACCGCCGCCATACAGGTGGTACTTTTAATGTATCTTCCGTTTACAAAAAACACCTGAAGACTGCGACTGGGTCTGCAAAACAGAGGTGAGCTTACATAGCCCTTTACCTCTATTCCGTTATAGATATAATCCGCATTCACAAAGCTGTCTGCGGTTTGTCTGCCGTATATGGATCTTATTGTGCCTATGAGCTTTCCGTCACCGGGGGTCTGGCGCACCGCCTTATTATCCCTTATAAAGCGAAATGCTATATCCGGGTTTGCAAGGGCAAGTCTGTCCACCGCCGCCGCTATGTAGTTTCCCTCGGATATATCCTTTTTAAGGAATTTTCTTCTTGCCGGGGTATTATAAAACAGATCCCTTATAACAATAGTTGTACCAACGGGACAACCGCATTGTTCATGGAGCTTTTCCTCGCCCCCCTCAATTATATATCTGCCTCCAAGCTCATCCCGGGGTCTTCTGGTCATTATCTCCACCTTTGCCACAGCCGCCACAGAGGCTAATGCCTCACCTCGAAAGCCCATGGTAAGCACAGAGAAAAGATCCTCGCTTGTTCTTAATTTACTGGTGGCATGGCGCATAAAGGCAAGTGGCAGCTGGGAATATTCAATTCCACAGCCGTCATCGGTTATACGCATATACTCAATGCCGCCCCGTCTTATCTCAACGGTAATATGCCGGGCACCAGCGTCTATGGAATTTTCCACCAGCTCCTTTATTACCGAAGCAGGCTTTTCTATTACCTCTCCGGCGGCTATAAGCTCCGCTACTGCCTTATCAAGCAGTCTTATCTCCGGCATATTATCCCTCCTTTAATCTATCAGTTTCTTAAGCTCCTCGATTTTTGCATAAGCCTCCCTCGGAGTCATATCATCAAGGTCAATATTTTTAAGCTCCGCTATCACCTTATCACGGTTAAGCAGCTCAAAATCAAGCTGGGTGTTTTCTTCCTCACGCCGTCTTAATTCCAGCTCCGCCTTTACCTTAGAGCCTACCTCCATTTCGGAAAGTATCTGCTTTGCTCTGTCGGTGACTTTTTTGGGAACTCCTGCAAGATGTGCTACCTCAATACCGTAGCTGTCATCTGTGCCCCCCTCCACAATCTTATGAAGGAATTTTATATCATCTCCGTTGCGCTTTACCTTTACGCTGAAGTTTCTTACCCCCTCAAGCTCATTTTCAAGGGAAATAAGCTCGTGATAGTGGGTCGCAAACATGGTCTTACAGCCTATGGCCGAGGAATTGATATATTCCGCCACAGCCTTTGCTATGGATAAGCCGTCATAGGTGGAGGTGCCTCTGCCTATTTCATCAAGTATAACAAGGCTGTCCTTTGTGGCCTCCCTTAATATCTGGGCTACCTCGGTCATTTCCACCATAAACGTGGACTGTCCTGCGCTAAGGTCATCACTTGCCCCCACACGGGTAAATATCTTATCCACTACCCCAAGCCTTGCATAGCTTGCAGGAACAAAACAGCCTATCTGTGCCATAAGCACAATTACCGCTGTCTGTCGCATATATGTGGACTTACCCGACATATTGGGGCCGGTTATTATCATAAGCCTGCTTGCCTTTCTGTCAAGGTAAGTGTCATTCGGGGTAAACAGCACATCGTTCACCATTTTTTCCACCACCGGATGACGGCCGTCCTTTATTTCAATGACGCTGTCGGTGGTCATCTGGGGTCTGGTGTAATTATTTTCAATGGAAACAACACTAAATCCGCAAAGCACATCCACAGCCGCTATTGCCGCCGCTGTCTGCTGTATAATATCCAGCTTCTGTGATATGTAGGCAATAACCTCAGAAAACAGATTTGCTTCAAGGGCAAGTATTCTGTCATTTGCCCCAAGTATCTCGTTTTCTATCTTTTTAAGCTCATCTGTAATATAACGCTCACCGTTTGTAAGGGTCTGCCGTCTTATATATCTGTCCGGCACCATGGAAATATTTCCCTTTGATACCTCAATATAATATCCGAATACCCTGTTATATCCCACACGGAGATTTTTAATGCCGGTAAGCTCCTTTTCCTTCTGCTCGATTTCCGCAAGCAATTCCTTGCCTCCGCCGGTTATCTCGCGAAGTCTGTCCAGCTCCTCATTATAGCCGGATTTTATATATCCTCCGTCCTTTGTAAGGGCGGGAGGGTCATCATCTATTGCTCTTTCTATAAGCTGTGCCACATCCGAAAGGTCGGATATATCATTGTTAAGCTCCCCTATAACAGGGGCGTTAATCAAAGAAAGCAGGGATTTTAATGAGGGCAACGCCCCACAGGTTTTTCCAAGGGCAAAAACATCCTTCGGGGAGGCTGTTTTATAGACAATTCTTGTCATAAGTCTTTCAAGGTCATAAACCGCATCCAGCTCATCCCTTAAATCATAAAGACAGGAGGCATTTTCGCATAATGCTTCCACTCCGTCATGGCGCTTTATAATCTGAAGTACATCTGTAAGGGGCTGTTCTATCCACTTGCGTAATGCCCTTCTTCCCATTGAGGTGACAGTTCTGTCAAGCACCCATAAAAGTGAGCCCTTCTTCTCCCCGTTTCGCATGGTGGAGGTAAGCTCTAAGTTTCTTCTTGCGGTAACATCCAGATCCATATATTCGTTACCGCTGTGTATATTAAGGGAAACAAATCTCTTTGCTCCGCTTCTTTGCGCTCTGTATAAATATCTCAGCATAGCACAAAGCGCCCTTAAGGCATTGTGCATACCTGCCGTTAATAATAGTGATATATTATTTTCCCCGAACTGTTCAACCGCCTCAGAAACCTCCTCTATATCAAAGTCCTGTTCAGTCAGCGGCTCTGCACTGCACTTTGAAAAGCGTGTGCGTAAAAAATCATGTACCGGCTTTAATGCCGGGAATTTATCGTTAAACAAAAGCTCCACCGGGGCATAACGGGAAAACTCGTTTATAATATCCTCGGACAGCTTTTTGCTTTTCTTCTTTTCAAATACCTGTACCTCTGCGGTGGAAATATCCGCAAACACAAGTCCTGTGCCCTCATCCCCCACATAAACGCAGGCAATATAGTTATTTACTCCCTCCTCAAGCATGGAGGCCTCAATTACCGTACCGGCACTTACAAGCCTTACAATATCACGCTCCACAAGTCCCTTAGATAAGGCAGGGTCGGCAGTCTGCTCACAGATAGCCACCTTAAAGCCCTTGTCTATAAGCCTTTTTATGTAGTTTTCCGCACTATGGTGAGGTACTCCGCACATGGGAGTTCCTGCCCTCTGGGTTAAGGTCAGCTCCAGCTCCTTACTTGCAATAAGAGCGTCCCCGTCAAACATTTCATAAAAATCCCCCAGCCTGTAAAACAGGATATAGTCAAGATATTTACTCTTTATGTCCTTATACTGCTGCATCATCGGGGTGAGCTTTTCGGTATTGTCCCTTGCCAAATTTTTCAGTCCTTTCAGAAGAGAATAAAAACCACCCGGACCCGGCTATATATACCGGGTCTGAGTGTCATAGTCTTAGTGACAGCCTCCGCAGGTTGCACATGAGCCGGTGCAGGAGGATACCTCGCAGGTGTCAGGGTCTTCACCGTCACAGCACATACCGATAATGGCGTTTATCTCCTGAACGAGTTTATCCATGCCCTGCTTTGCCATTGTAAAATCAGCCATATGCTCATTTGACATTACAAGGGTATAGAGTCTCTGCATTTCCTTGTTTGCCTCGTCAAGCTTAGCCTTGTCCTGCTCCTCGGGGGACTTGCTCATTTCAAGACCTACCTGCTGACGCTTAAGGTTAAATTCGCCTATAAGCTTCTGTAATTCCTCATCGTTATCGTTTGCTATTCTTGCATCGTGGTATGCGATATAGCGTTCATCTGCCTGGATAGCCTTGCCAAGCTCTCTTGCCGCTTTGATTGCGTCCATTGTTATTTCTCCTTTTGTTTTAATTTATATTTAATCGGCATTACCGACTAATTCACCTGTAACAGCCCAGGGAAGCGCCCTTGTTACCTTAACATCGTAATATTTCCCTATGCTGCCATTATCCCCGGGAAAGTCAACTATAACTCCCTGTCTTGTGTGTCCTGTCATAAGTCCGTCGGCAGTTCTGCCGATACCCTCACACAGTACCCTTACTGTCTTTCCTACAAATCGCTGATATGCGGTTTCCCCTATGGCATTCTGAACATCAAGAAGCTGTCTGAACCATCTTCCCTTTTCCTCATCACTTACAGGGTCATCCATTTTTGCCGCCACAGTACCCTCTCTTTTGCTGTAAATAAAGGTATATGCAGAATCATAGCGAACCTTTTCCATAAGCTCTAAGGTCTTTTTGAAATCCTCATAGGTTTCCCCGGGAAAGCCCACTATAATATCGGTAGTAAGTGCCACATCCGGTATACGCTTTTTAGCATATTCAATAAGCTCAAGATAATGGGCCATATCATAATGGCGGTTCATCAGCTTTAATATCCTGTTGCTTCCGCTTTGTACCGGCAAATGAAGATGATAGGATATATGCTTGCTGTCTGCTATTGTGTCTATAAGCTCAAAGGTGCAGTCCTTGGGGTGACTGGTCATAAAGCTGATTTTATATTCCCCCTCGAAATTATCAAGGGCGGAAAGCAGCCTTGCAAAGCTGAAATTATGCTCCTTGCCGTAGGAATTTACATTCTGTCCTAAAAGAAGTATTTCCTTGTAGCCCTCCTTTATAAGGCTCTCCACCTCGGAAATTACCTCCCCGGGCCTTCTTGAACGCTCCCTTCCCCTTACATAGGGCACTATACAATAGCTGCAAAAATTATTACAGCCGTACATTATGGGAACACTTGCCTTAACCTTGCTTTCCCTTATTACAGGAAGTCCCTCGGCTATAACCCCGTCCATATCCGGAATATTCACCTGTCTTTTATTTTCCGCCAGCTTTTCATATATCATACGGGGTAATTCGTGCATAACGTGAGTGCCGAATATAATATCCACCTGGGGATATGACTGTCTTATTCTTTTTGCGATATGCTCCTGCTGTACCATACAGCCTCCCACCGCTATAATAAGACCCTTGTTCTGTTGCTTCAGCTTCTTTAAAGCACCTATATTGCCGAATACCCTGTCCTCTGCATTTTCTCTTACAGCACAGGTGTTAAAAATAATTATATCCGCCATGGCGGTGTCCGATGTAAAGCCATAGCCCATCTGCGCTAACATACCCTTTATCTTTTCCCCGTCGCTGACATTCTGCTGACAGCCGAAGCTGTGAACATGGGCTAAGGGGATATTAAGGCTTTTGCTGTTTATTTCCTTTATTTTGGCTATATATTCATTAAAGCTCTGTTTTTCTTCCTGTGTTATCTCTCTTATCAAGGCAATCTCTCCTGTGTACTTGTCTTTTGCTTGCAATTACTATAAGTATACCATAAGCGAAAGAAAATAGCAAGAGGAAATATAAAAGACACCCTTTTATCCCCCTGATTTAAAAATACCCCTTGAATTTTTCGGTAAAATGTAGGATAATAGATATATATGCACTATAATATAAAGGAGTAGTTTACAATGGAATTCAGACAGATAGATATATACACCGAAAGCAAGGCAATTTCCGTGCTTTCCATGAGATTATCCGAGCTTGGTATAAACGGCTTTATTATCCATGACCCGGCGGATTTTGAGGAATTTCTTGAAAATAAGGAATATAACTGGGATTATGTGGATGACAGCCTTATGGGACTTAAAACAGTAGAGCCCCATATTACCTGCTATGTACAGGACAATGAACAGGGTCTTGCCATGCTTACCTCCCTTTACGAAACCTTAAACGAGCTTAAAAACAACGATACGGATGACTTTTACGGCTCCCTTCGTGTGGAGGTGGACTGTGTTCGTGAGGAGGACTGGGCAAATAACTGGAAGCAGTTTTACAAGCCCTTTAACGTAGGGCAAAAGCTGATAGTAAAGCCCAGTTGGGAGAATGTATCTAACACCGGCGACAGAAAAATTCTGGAGATAGACCCGGCATCCTCCTTCGGTACAGGTCAGCACCACACCACAAGACTTGTTATGGAACTTCTGGAGGGGGTTATAAAGGAGGGGGACAGGCTTCTTGATTTAGGTACCGGAAGCGGTATTTTATCTATTGCTGCCTTACTGCTTGGGGCAAAAAGTGCGGTTATGGTGGATATATTTGAAAATTCCGTTAAAACTGCCCTTGAAAATACCGATAAAAACGGCTTCGGTGCTGACAGAGTGGCAGGCTATGTGGGTAATATAAGCGATGATGAGCAGTTAAGGGATAAGATAGGCACAGGCTATGACTGTATCACCGCCAATATAGTGGCGGATGTAATTATATCCATGTCACCCTATTTTTCCGGCTTTCTTAAAAAGGAGGGTACTCTTATAGTAAGCGGTATTATTACCGAAAGACTTAAGGAGGTTACAGATGCCCTTACCGAAAATAATATTGAAATTAAGTCCATAACCGAAAAGGAGGGCTGGAATGCCATTCTTTGTATCTGCAACAAGTAACCTGATTTATTCCCCAGTCATAGAATATAAAAAAGCTATAAAGGGGGATATTATGGGGGGCACATATCTTTGCATATTCGGACTTATATTTTTAGGGCTGTTAGGGGCGGCAAATTCCCTGCTTTTATTAAAGGAGTTTATTTTCTGCCCCAAAAGAGAAATTAAAATAACCCTTGATGACCCGGAAAAAACAGAATACATAGTAAGAACTGCCCTTATAAGAGGGGGCAGGCTTACCCTTATTGCAGATGATAAAATACTTAGTGACAATGAAAGCCTGGAAATATTGTCCGGGCTGTACGGGGAAAAGAATATTGTGATAGAAAGGAAAGGACGCTGATAGCTTGGAGGATAAAAAGCAGGATATATCAAGTGAGCTTTGCGGCTCGGTTGAGGAGGTAATATATAAAAATTCCCAGAACGGTTATATAGTCCTTATTATAAACAGCAAGGAGGAGGGGCTTGTATCCGTTACCGGAAATCTGGGGGATATAGCCCAGGGTGAAACCCTTGTACTAAGGGGCGGTTGGGTGCTGAACCCCCGGTACGGAAGGCAGTTTTCCGCTGTGGTGTGCGAACGCTCAAAGCCAACCACCCCTGAGCAGATAAGGGCATACTTAGGCTCAGGTATCATAAAGGGGCTTGGTCCTGCCCTTTCCAAGAGGATTGTGGATATTTTTGGGGATGAAGCCCTTGATATTATAGATAATGACCACATGAGGCTGACTGAGGTTAAGGGCATAAATGCGGAAAAGGCAATATACATAGCAGAGGAATACCACAAGATAACCGGCATAAATGAGGTTATCGGCTTTATGAATGAATATAATCTCTCCCCTGCCTATGCGGTGGAGGTATGGAAAAGGTTTGAGCATGAAAGCGTAAAGGCGCTGAAGCTAAATCCCTATATACTTTGTGAGGGAAATTCCGGGGCGGATTTTTTCAAGGTGGACAGAATAGCCTTTGACCTTGGCTTTGATGTGGAAAGCACCCCCAGAATAAGGGCAGGTATACTATATGTGCTGAGGGAAAATTCCTATTCCGGCCATACCTGTCTGCCGACAGAAAAGCTAAAGGACACAGTATGTCAAAGGCTCGGCATAGAGGAAAGCACCTTTAATTCCATTTTAAAGCAATGCCTTGAGGATAGGCTTACGGAAAGCCTTACCCTTGGAGGAAAGACCTTTATATATCTGCCGGAATATTTCACCGCAGAATTATATGTGGCAGAAAAGCTGGCATATATGATAAGAACCTCCGCTAACTACTGTGCGGACTACTCAAAGGAAATTGACGGCGTTGAGTTCACCGAAAATATAAAGTACGAAAAGCTTCAGAGGGTGGCTATAAATTCCTGTCTTTGCAATAAGGTATTTATACTCACCGGCGGCCCCGGTACAGGTAAAACCACCACCTTAAACGGAGTTATAAAGATATTAAAGCAGTTCAGACAGAGAATACTTCTTTGCGCCCCCACAGGAAGGGCGGCTAAGCGTATGACCGACCTTACGGGAATGGAGGCAAGGACAATTCACCGACTGCTTGAGGTGGAGCATGACGATAAGACGGATGAGCTTAAATTCAAGCGTAATGAGAAAAATCCTCTGTCGGCAAATGTGGTTATAGTGGATGAAATGTCTATGGTGGATATACAGCTTATGGCATCACTTTTAAGGGCATTAAAGCCTGAATGTAAGCTGATTATGGTGGGAGATTCAAACCAGCTTCCTTCAGTTGGTGCAGGTAATGTATTAAGGGATCTTATAAAATCCGGTCATATCCCCACAGTAGAGCTTACCGAAATATTCAGACAAGCGGCCAAAAGCCTTATAGTTACCAATGCCCACAAGATAGTATCCGGTGAAATGCCGGTGCTTAATGATAAGACAAACGACTTTTTCTTTATGCCGAAAGTCGATGAGGAGGATATGGCAAGGCTTGTAAGTGACCTTTGTGAAAGGCGGCTTCCTAAAAGCTACGGCTTTTCTCCCATAGACGATATACAGGTACTCAGCCCCACAAAATTAGGTGCGGCAGGCACAAAGGAGCTTAATAAAAGGCTTCAGTCAGCACTTAATCCCCCCTCTCCCGATAAGGCGGAGATGAAATATTTTGATGTTATCTTCAGGGTGGGAGATAAGGTAATGCAGGTAAAGAATGACTATGACGTGGCATGGACAAGGCTCGGCGAAAGAGGAAGCGGTATTTTCAACGGTGATATAGGCATTATAAAGAAGGTGGACAGGTTTTCCTCCAATCTGGAGATAGATTTTGAGGGAAGATATGCTATATTCACTCCTGAGATGCTTAAAAACCTTGAACACGCCTATGCGGTGACCATACATAAAAGTCAGGGCAGCGAATATGACGCTGTAATAATTCCTGTATCGGCGGTTACCAAAAATCTTTTATACCGCAATCTTTTATATACCGGGGTTACAAGAGCCAAAAAACTGCTTATTATTACAGGCGCTCCCTCCACCATTCAGACAATGGTGGAAAATAACCGTAAAATGACACGGTACAGCTTACTAAGGCACATATTAAGCATAAAGCTTAATGATAAGGATACAGATGTAACTAAGGAGGAATAATTATGATACACAAGTACATAGCCGCACTTCTTTCTTATGCGGAAAAAAATCAGCTTATGGAAAAAGAGGACAGGGTATGCCTTCATAACGGGCTTATTGATATGCTTGGACTTTCAGAAGCGGTTATTGATACTCCACCAAGGGAGGATATGACCATTGATGAAATACTTGATGGCATTGTAGACTATGCCGTAAAAAATAATATCATTGAGGATTCGGCGGCAAGAAGAGATCTTTTTGACACAAGGATAATGGGACTTTTTACCGATAAGCCAAGTGCGGTAGCTAAGAAGTTCTACGGGGATTATGAAATATCCCCTGTTACCGCTACCGATAACTATTATAAGTACAGCAAGGACTTAAACTATGTCAGAGCAGGAAGAATAGCTAAGGATATCTGCTGGAAATACCCCTGTCAGTATGGTGAGCTTGATATTACCATAAACCGTTCTAAGCCCGAAAAGGACCCAAGGGATATTGCCGCCGCCGGAAAGGCTAAATCCGCCTCATATCCTAAGTGTATGCTTTGTATTGAAAATACCGGCTTTGCAGGAACATTGACCCACCCCGCAAGACAAAATCTCCGTCCTGTGCCTGTTAAGGTAAACGGCGGCGACTGGTTTTTCCAGTATTCACCCTATGGATATTATAATGAGCATTGTATAGTCTTTAACAGTCTTCATATCCCCATGAAGATAGACAGGGCGGTATTTGACAAGCTGTTTGATATAGTGGAATTATTACCCCACTACTTTATCGGCTCAAATGCGGATTTACCTATTGTGGGCGGCTCTATTTTATCCCATGAGCATTTCCAGGGAGGACACTATACCTTCACTATGGAAAATGCCCCTGAGGAGGAGTATTTTACAATGGCCGGCTTTGAGAATATTTCCGCCGCCAGGGTAAAATGGCCCATGTCGGTAATAAGACTGAGAGGCAAGGACAGAAAGGCCTTAGGAGATGCCTGCGATAAGGTGCTTACCCAATGGAGAGCTTACACCGACGAAAAGGTGGGAATATTTGCCTTTACAGATGATGTTCCCCATAATACAATAACCCCCATAGCAAGAAAAAAGGGAGATGAATTTGAGTGTGACCTGGTGCTGAGAAATAACATTACAACTGAGGACAGACCCTTAGGTGTATTTCATCCTAACCCCTCCCTGCACCACATCAAAAAGGAAAATATAGGACTTATTGAGGTAATGGGACTTGCGGTACTTCCTGCAAGACTGGCAAATGAGCTTCCCCTTATGGCATCCGCCCTTCTTGATAACAACCTTATAGAAAAGGACGAAAGAATATCCGGTCATAAAAAGTGGCTTTCTGAAATTGCCAAAACACAGAAGCCTATGGATATAGACTCCGCCACAGAAATAATAAAGCAGGAGATAGGCAAGGTATTTATGCAGGTACTTCTTGATGCAGGAGTATTTAAAAGAGATGATGAGGGCATAGCCGCCTTTGAGAGATTTATTGATACATTAAGATGAAAGAAAACCGACCCTTTAAGGGTCGGTTATTTTTATGTGTTTTTTACTTTAATTCCGCCCCTTTGCTTTACGGCGGTTACTGCGCCTGCAAGGACGATAAAGAATACCGCAAAGCAAAGAAGAATAAGATTGTTTATTATAAAATCCTGCATATTAAAGGTGTTGTTGTAGCACATATATACGGTTTTTGTGTAGTGGTTCATAGGCAGAAGCTGGGCTATTGTCTGTACCGACTCATCAAGTATTGAGGTATCCACAAAGCAGCCGCAGAAAAATGCCATGCTAAGGCTTATAATGTTTGAAAGCCAGTTTATCATATTTATACTGATATCAAGCGCCGACAGGAATAAGGCAAGCCCCACCATGGAAAGACAGAACATAAGACTGCTTATAAGACAGTATATATCCGGGGTGGCTGTTATAAATACCAGCACTGAAATTATCACCCACATCACCGCCACATATATAGCCCCTGCAAGGAAAAGCTGTCCTATACGGGATTTTGAGCTTACCATGGAGGCATTTATTCTGTCCCTTATCTCCTTTTTGTTAAGGACGGTAAGCACAAGGGGTATTGTAATGATGATTATGTTGCAAAGAGAATAGGGTATACTTCTGTAAAATATAAACTGGGGCACGGTAAGACCCTTTACCTCTTCATCTGTTTTGACAGCTATATTTACCTCCACATTTTCTGCCACAGCCTCCTTTGATTTTTTAAGGCTTTCTGTCGGAGTAAGACCTGAAGTGTTGTAAACGGAGGCTATTCTCAAAATTTCATCTATGTCATTTTTAGCAAGCACATTGTGCTGGGTGTAGTTTATATAGCTGCCCTTATAGAGGGCTTCTCCCTTGCCGAAATTCTCCTCAAAGCCCTTTTCTATCTCGATACAGTAGCTTATCATATCATAATAAAGCAGATCCTTTATTCCGGCTTTGTCATCCTCTAAGAAAACCACGCTGTGACGAGCTTCTATACAGCTTATAAATTCCTGTGAGGCAGGGGTGTTATCCCTGTCTATTATCCCCACTGTAGTCTTGGTGCCTGTAAAGGTCGCTTCACCTGTGCTTCCTGAAGTGGCGGTGGTTATGGCTATAATGGATATTCCTATCATTAACCACATGATTATAGTGCCTATATTTTTACTAAGCAGGGTAAAAAACAGCTTAAATATCTGCATAATTTTTTCTCCTTGTCATCAAAAGCCCGAAAATAAGACATACAGCGCTGATAATAAGCAGCTTTACGCAAAGCATTATATATCCTGAGACATTCCCATATACAGCCATGCTTGAAAACATATCGCAAATTATAGCCGCCGGATTTATATCGTTTACTATGGGACAGTACATCTCCATTACGCCCTTCATATTTGCCGCCATAAGTCCCGATAAAAAGCAAAGTGCAAGGGACAGGGGGGTAAGAATAGCCATTTTGGCAGTTTCCTTTATCTTAGGAATACTACCAACGGCAAAGCCTAAGGAAATGCCGAATATACTTCCCAGTATGCCTGTTATGTACGAGGTCAGAAGATCCCCGGTCGATACCCCAAGTACAAAGTTTACGTAGCTTACAGAAAGTATTGAGCAAGCCCCGGCAACAAGGATTGTAGCTAAGTAAGCGCTTAATATTCTTACGGTCTTGCTTTTGGCGCTGCACTCTGTTCTTGCGCCCACGTTTGATAAATTCGCCTGATTTGAGGTGGCAACATAAACCCCTGCTGTGGACACGCAAAGACACACCATGGCGACGAGATTGTAAAAGTAGGTGTCTAAGGGGTCGATTTCCTTATTTACAAGGCGAGTCTCCTCACCGTAGTTAGTAGCGGTATCGCTCATGGCCTTTATTGCATCCGGTAATTTTTCCGGTGAGCTTTCCATAATATCCATTATGGCCTTTTCTCCGTGGATATAGCTGTTTGACAGGGACTGCAATATGGTCTGCTCCACTCCGCTTTGGGATACCGAAAGGGAAATTTTATCATCCACATAGAATATTCCCTTTATCTCCCCGGAAAATAAAAGCTCCTCTGCCTTTTGCTTTTCTATGTACTGAGGCTTTAAAATTCCTTCCTCCCCGGAAAGATTTTCAATAACGGTATCAAATACCGGATTGTCCTTGTTTTCCACCACCGCCACGGGAATTTCCTTAAATTCAAAGGATTCATACACATTTGAAAATGCCAGCTTGAACATAAGTCCCAATGCCATAGGGAAAACTACTATCCACATTATTACTTCCTTTGCTTTAAGGTTAAGAAGGATACAGTATAAAAAATATCTGCCGAACATATTATGCCTCCTTGTCACGAAGCTCTTTACCAGTTATTTCAAGGAATACGTCGTTTAAGGTGGGGAGCTTGGTATATGCACCGCCGGTCTTTACATTGTGCTTTTCAAGAATATTAAGCACCGGTAAAAGACAATGCCCGTCGCTGTGACAATATATTTTAAGAGTGTGTTCGTCAAACTCTGTACCGGTAACAAAGCCCTGGGATTTTATTTCCTGCAAGCCCTCGTTTGTAAGTCCCTCAACCTCAATAAGTATGGTTTCGGTGGTGTGTACAAGCTGTTTTAACTGCTCCTTTGTGCCCTCTGCCACCTTTCTGCCCTTATCTATTATGGAAATACGGGAGCAAATCTGCTCAACCTCCTCCATATAGTGGGAGGTGTATATAATAGTACAGCCCTCATCCCTGAGCCTTAAAATGCCGTCAAGTATATTGTTTCTGCTCTGGGGGTCTACCGCTACCGTAGGCTCATCAAAGAATATCAGCTTAGGCTTATGAACAATACCGCAGGCTATGTTAAGTCGTCTTAAAAGTCCTCCGGACAGCTTTTTGGGATAGAATTTAACAAAATCCTCAAGGCCAACAAATTTTATAGCCTCCCATACAAGCTCCTGTCTTTTCTTCTTATCCTTTACATAAAGGGAGCAAAAGCAGTCTATATTCTGATATACATTAAGCTGTTCAAATACTGCCACATTCTGTAAAACCACACCTATATCCTTTTTAATATCATAGGCTGTGGAGCTCATTTTTTTGCCGAATATCTCAATTTCACCCTCATCATAAGAAAGCAGGGATAAAAGACAGCTTATGGTGGTTGTCTTGCCGCTGCCGTTGGGACCTAAAAGTCCGTATATCTCACCTTCCTTTATTTCAAGGTCAAGGTGATCGACCGCTGTAAGGGTTCCGTAATTTTTAACAAGGTTGCTTATTTTAACTACTGTGTTTGCCATAATAACACTCCTTTCCTTTACATTCTTATTATACCCCCTTATTTCTCATTTTGTAAGTGTACAATGTCAGAAGCTGATATGACATTTGTCACAACATAAGCTCTTTATTATTGAAAATTTAATTTCCCTATGCTATAATTTAAAAAGGAAGGAAGTGATACCGTGACAAGTCTTATATGCACCGGAGGATCGATGGCCATATCCTTAATAGCTCGGCTTTTCATTGTGGGCTACAGTCATGAGCTTATCATATCCTTTCTTATAGTATCAAGCCTTCTTATAACCGCCATGGCAACAGATGAAAAATTCCGGCTTGCAAAAAATGTACTTGTTTTTGTTTGCGGTCTTGGTTCCATGTTCTTTTTGCCCTCGGCGGTATTTACCCCGGCTATTATCTTAACCGGACTTTATATAAATAAGCTGTCGGTTGTTTTCCCGGTTATAGGTCTTATAAGGCTTTGCTTAGACGGGGATAAAAATTCCGGGATGTTTGTTTTATGCCTTTGTATATTAAGCGTAGTATTATGGGGGATTGTTTCAAGGTACGAATTTTACAGGAAAAATTACTTTGAGCTGAAGGACAGGCTTTCAACGGAAAATACAAAGCTGTCAAATGAAAACCGCCTGCTTATCCAGACTAAAAATGACGCAGTTGAAATTGCCGTTCTTACCGAGCGAAACAGAATAGCAAGGGAAATTCACGATAAGGTAGGCCATATGCTTACAAGGGCTATTTTGCAAATGGGGGCTATTGAGATAATAAACAAGGAGGAAAGCCTTAAAGAACCTATCTCCACCGTTAAGGCCACCCTTGATGATGCCATGACCAGCATAAGACAAAGTGTTCATGATCTTCATGATGATTCTGTTAATCTTAAATACGGGGTGAATGACTGTGTAAAGGCTCTGCCGGAAAAATTCAATGTTCGCCTTGCCTTTGATATGAGCGAAAATGTATCAAAGGAAATAAAGCTATCCGTTCTTGCCATACTTGAGGAATGTGTGAATAATATAATCAAGCATTCAAAGGGGGATGAGGTGGCTATTGAAATATACGAATACCCGGAATTTTGCAGAATGTCTGTTTTTGACAACGGCAAAAATGCAGTTATAAAAAACAGCGGTATAGGACTTATGAATATGAAAAGCAGAGTGCAGGAGCTTTCCGGCACTATCAATATAACCGCAAATGAAAAGGGCTTTAAGGTATTTATCACTATCCCTAAGGTAAAAAGGAGCTGATACTATGAACATTCTGCTTATTGATGATGACAGCCTTGTAACGCTTTCTCTTAAAACCATACTTGAAAGTAATGAGGATATAAGGGTAACAGGCATCGGAGAGTGCGGCAGGGATGCTGTAAGGCTGTTTGAAAAATTAAAGCCGGATATTCTGCTTATGGATATAAGAATGGCGGATATGAACGGCATTGAGGCAGGGCTTGAAATACTAAAAGCCCACCCGGATGCGAAAATTCTCTACCTTACCACCTTTTCGGATGATGAATATATAGTAAAAGCCCTTGCCATGGGGGCTAAGGGCTATATCTTAAAGCAGGACTACACCGCTATTGCCCCGGCATTAAGGTCGGTACTAAGCGGTCAGAGTGTATTCGGTCAGGCGGTAATGGAAAAGTTGCCCTCCATTATGACAAGTAAAGCAGAAAAATCCGGGAATAATCCCATGCTGTCCGAAAAGGAAACCGAGCTTATCACCCTTGTGGCAAAGGGCTATAATAATAAGGAAATAGCGGAAAAGATATATTTAAGTGAGGGTACGGTAAGAAACTACCTTTCCTCCCTTCTTGAAAAGCTGGATTTAAGGGACAGAACTCAGCTTGCCGTTTACTACTATACAGAAATGAATAAATAAAAAATCCCCTGTACCAAGGTACAGGGGATATGCTTTTTATCTTACTTTAAAAGGCTTTCGCAAGCGGCGATCTTAACTGCTACGCAAAATACCTCCATAGCTGTCTGTAATTCCTCTACTGAAGGATATGTGGGAGCAATTCTTATGTTCTTATCCTCAGGGTCAATGCCGTAAGGATATGTAGCGCCTGCTCCTGTAAGAACAACGCCTGCATTCTTGCAAAGCTCAACTGTTCTCTTTGCTGTTCCGGGAAGACCGTTAAAGGATACAAAGTAACCGCCGTTGGGGTTATGCCATGAGCCAAAGCCTGTGGGGGCAATTTCCTTTTCAAGGGTGTTTATAACCACCTCAAACTTAGGGGCAATAATTGCTCTGTGCTTTAACATATGAGCCTTGATTCCCTCAAAGTCACCGAAAAATCTTGCGTGTCTTAACTGATTTAACTTATCATAGCCTATTGTCTGGTAGGTCATCTGGCTCTTGATGAAGTTGATATTTGCCGCACTGGCACCGATAACCGCAAGGCCGCCGCCGGGGAAGGAAATCTTAGAGGTGGAGGTAAACATAAATACCATGTCCTCCTTGCCTGTCTTCTTAGCTTCCTCTAAAAGATTTAAAAGGTGGTCGGGAGTATCTGTAAGATGATGTACGCAGTATGCGTTATCCCAGAAAATTCTGAAGTCCTTAGCCTTAGGTGAAAGGTTTGCAAATCTCCTTACAACCTCATCTGAATAGGTAATGCCCTCAGGGTTGCTGTACATAGGTACACACCATATACCCTTGATAAGCTCATCCTCGGATACTAACTTCTCAACCATATCCATATCAGGACCGTCAGCCTTATAGGGAACTGTTATCATCTCAATACCCATGCTCTGGCAGATAGCAAAGTGTCTGTCATAGCCGGGTGCAGGACATAAGAATTTTACCTTTTCGTTCTTGCTCCAGGGCTTGTCACCGCCAAGCACACCTAAAAGCATGGCTCTTGCTATTGTATCATACATAAGCTGAAGGCTGGAGTTACCGCCGATGATTATTTCATCATGGCCTACCCCAAGCATAGGCATACAAAGACGCTTAGCCTCCTCGATACCGTCAAGCACACCGTAGTTACGGCAGTCAGTACCATTCTCAGAAAAGCACTCACCGTCAAGACAGTGGGTAAGCATATCAAGAGATAAATCCAGCTGTGCAGGTGCAGGCTTGCCTCTTGACATATCCAGCTTTAATCCCTTTGCACAAAGCGCTTCATATTCCTTTTCAGCCTTGGCTTTGATTTCAAGGATCTGATTTTGTTCCATTTTCTCTATACCCCTTAATAAATATTTTTGCGTTTTACGCTCCGTTCTATATTATACCCCTTTGGCTTTCATTTTGCAAGGCTTTTTTTGATTTCTTGCAAAGTTTATGCAATATGAGCAAGAAATCACCTATAAAACCCTGTAAAACTATCACCACATTACAATAAAAACGAAATAATACACCATCTTAACTTCAAAAAAATACAAAAAGCCGATATAAAACCGGCTTTATGTTATATGCAATAAAGGTTCATATCCCAAGCAGGAATATAAGGGTGCTGTCTTAAATACAGCTTATAGTCATTATTAAGTGCAAGTATTTTAAGAGGCAGGTCAAATATATCCTCTGTCCTGTGATAAAGGGCAATATTAAGCTTTGGCTTATATACGGAAATAGTATGCTCAGCCCCTTTTATGGCATGGGCCTCACTGCCCTCAACATCCATTTTAATATAGGTACATTCTCCCCCGAAAAGAAGGGAATCTACGCTTTTCATTTCTATATCCCTTATTTTCTTATCGGTGGGGTGTCCCTTTTCATAAGGGATAAGCGTACTGTTTCTGCCTCCGCGCTGAACAAACTGCATAATGCAATCCTTATAATATACCCCTGCATTTACCGGGGTGAAGTTATCCGCATTTTCCAGTCTTTTAAGCATTTTGCCGTAATTTCTGCCATCCGGCTCTAAGGCATATATATGGCGGTATTTTCCATTAACATCCCTTATAAACTGTTCAGATGTATCCCCTGTATATGCACCTAAGTCCACATATATTTCATCATCGGACAAGGAAAAGAAGCTGTTTAATTCCTCCTTTTCTGTCTGGTTTTTTGTAATATAGGAAATATCCCCGGTAATGCGGTATAATACCCAGCCCCGAAAAACCCTTCTTGACTGCTCATCCGCCAAACGATTGTAAACCGCTTCCAGCTTATCCTTATTTTCCCTTGCATAGGAAAGATCAAAAAGCCCTCCCCCTATTACAGGTACATCGGGGGCATATAATTCGTGGCTTTTTGCTATTGTCTTTATTCTGTCCATGACCTGGGGTATAGATGTACCGAAGCACACAAGGATAATAAAGTCCTTAAATTCCCTTTCTATATCCGACAGCCTTTTTACCTCAAATCCTGCAAAGCTGTGGCCTCTGACAAAATCATCGCTTGCCATGAAGCCGGATATTTTTATTCCCAGAGAATCAAGTACGGTCATTATTTTCTGTGCCCCGTCCCCCATGCCGTAGAGAATTATGGGCTTTTTTGTTTCTTTAAGTCTGTCCCAAAGACAGATAATATTGTCATTCATGTTTAAATTCCTGCTTTATTATTTTTAATTAGTATAGCATATTACCCGCCTTTTGACAATAGAGTGTAAAAAAATTAACAGATTAAGGGAATAAATCATAAGGTTTTACCTGAATTTTGTTGACAGGAGGAATTTAATATGATAAAATTATAATATGCGGAATTCCGCAAAAATCTCTTTACATAGGAGGAAATATCTATATGGTTGGACAAACTGAAATTGATGCTGCTTTAGAGAAATTCTATGAGATAATGGACGGGGCTGTTATTCCATCCATACTTATCGGCGTAGGATTATTTACAGCAGTTCTGGCAATCCTATCCCTTATTCTTGTTCTTGCAATAGGAAAGGGCAAAAGCGGACCCAAGGCGCTGGGTGGCGCACTTTCACTTATTGGCTTTATACTTTCAATAGTGGGAGTTATTTCATTTGCGGCATTTACCGTAATTATTCTTATGGGAATGAGTAACCCCAATCCCCTGTTTTACAGCGTAGCCTTAGGCCCTGCAAACTTTGGTATGCCGGTAACCATTAACATCAATCATTCTATCGAATTTTCACCGGGATTATCGGTAGGCCTTTATGCCGCTTATCTTTTAATTCCTGCGATTTTAGGTGTTGTGGCATTTTTACTTGTTTCAAAGGCAAAGAAAAAGTCTGCGGCCGCAAATATGGGTAATGCTCCCATGACAGATAATATTCCTGCATTTAACCCCATGCCCCAGACAATACCTGCCGATGAATCAATGGGCGCACCTGTACAAACCGTTGCCCCTGCAACAACTCCCATGGACACACCTGTTTCAAACCCCGGTGTTATCCCTGCTCCCATGCCCTTTATGGCTGAAAATAAGGAGGATGAGCTTGCCGGCTTCACCCCTGTAAATAACACCGCCGAAAAGCATTGTACAGTATGCGGCGAAGTTTTAACAGGTCCTTTCTGTACAAACTGCGGAGCGCCTGCTCCTGCTGATGAGGTTGCCCCCGTGGTAGCCCCTGTTGAGGAAGCTCCTGCTGAAAAGCATTGTACAGTATGCGGCGAAGTTTTAACAGGTCCTTTCTGTACAAACTGCGGCACAGCAGTTCCTACTGAAGAAGTTGCTCCTACTGAGGAAGTTGCTCCCGTCGAGGAAGCTCCCGTTGAGGAAGCCCCTGTTGAGGAAGCCCCTGTTGAGGAAGCCCCTGTTGAGGAAGCCCCTGTTGAGGAAGCTCCTGTTGAGGAAGCTCCCGTTGAGGAAGTTCCTGCTGAAGAAGCTCCTGTTGAAGAAGCTCCTGTTGAGGAAGCCCCTGTTGAGGAAGCTCCTGTTGAGGAAGCTCCCATTGAGGAAGCCCCTGTTGAGGAAGCCCCTGTTGAGGAAGCTCCTGTTGAGGAAGCTCCTGTAGTTGCCCCTGTGGTAGCCCCTGTTGAAGAAACTCCTGCTGAAAAGCATTGTACAGTATGCGGTGCTGTTGTAAGCGGTGCCTTCTGCACTAACTGCGGCACAGCAGTTCCTACTGAGGAGGTTGCTCCTGCCGAGGAAGTTGCTCCCATGCCCAATATGGCTGAAAATGAAGAGGATGAGCTTGCCGGCTTCACCCCTGTAAATAACACCACCGAAAAGCATTGTACAGTATGCGGTGCTGTTGTAAGCGGTGCCTTCTGCACAAATTGCGGCACAGCAGTTCCTACTGAGGAGGTTGCCCCTGTTGAGGAAGCTCCTGTAGTTGCCCCTGTGGTAGCCCCTGTTGAAGAAACTCCTGCTGAAAAGCATTGTACAGTATGCGGTGCTGTTGTAAGCGGTGCCTTCTGCACTAACTGCGGCACAGCAGTTCCTACTGAGGAGGTTGCTCCTGCCGAGGAAGTTGCTCCCATGCCCAATATGGCTGAAAATGAAGAGGATGAGCTTGCCGGCTTCACCCCTGTAAATAACACCACCGAAAAGCATTGTACAGTATGCGGTGCTGTTGTAAGCGGTGCCTTCTGCACAAATTGCGGCACAGCAGTTCCTGTTGAGGATAATACACCTGTGATAAATGCCAGCGCTGAAGATACAGCATTTAGTGTGACACCTGAAGCAAGCACTATTCCCCAGATGACAGATCCCCATGCAACTTCAATTCCTGCACCAATGCCTGCACCCACACCCACTCCTGCTCCTGTAAATACAGGAACCAAGTGTCCTGTATGCGGTAAGGAGCTTCCCTCAGATACAATATTCTGCACAGGCTGTGGAACAAGAGTTATAAACAGTCAGAATGCTTCTGCGGTAACTCCTGCACCTGCTCCAATGCCTGTACCCACACCTGCACCCACACCTGCCCCTGCTCCTATAAATACAGGAATCAAGTGTCCTGTATGCGGTAAGGAGGTAGCTCCCGATACTGCCTTCTGTACAGGCTGTGGCACTAAGATCATAAATAACCAAACAACACCTGTATCAATTCCCACACCCACTCCTGCACCGGCACCTGTTCCCGCACCTGCCCCTGCACAGAGTGTTGCAACCTGTAGTAATTGCGGCAAGCCCATTACTCCCGGCTCTGCCTTCTGCACAGGCTGTGGCGCAAGGGTTTCACAGAGTTCTCCTGCACCTGTACAGGAAAGCTTTAAGTTCTGTAATCAATGCGGTACTAAGCTCCCCGGTAACTCGGTGTTCTGTACAAAGTGCGGTAATAAATTACAATAAATAAATAAATGAATAATAATAAATCCCCCTGAACTTCAGGGGGATTATTTTATTTAAGCAGTTGCTGTATATTTATTTCTGTAATGCCGTCTCTTGTATTTGCAACGGCGGAATGGACATTGGCTAAAATTATCACATCAGCCTTTCTGCATTTTTCCCATTCCTCGTCAGTCAGTTTATTTACAGAAGAACAGTTTGATTGATAAATCACTTGTATGCTTTTGCTTTTTGCGGCTGTCAGTACCGCCCTTCCAGCAAATGAATCAAAGCTTAATACCGCAAGAGTTTTGTTTTTTGCAGAAATATCATCTAAAAATCTGTCAAACTTGCCTTCATTATATATATCCGAAATCATATTCTCTAACATGGAAGCCGCAGTTTTCAGCCGTACATTGTTGATTTTATAGCTTATTAAAGCACAGTTATCCTTAAGCTGTTTTAAAACTACTTCATATATTTCATAAAGCTCCTGCAATCTTTCTTTTTCCTCTTCGATAGGCAGACCCTTAAATATAATTCTCAACGCCTTTGCCACATATTCATAATATTCCGGTACATAATGAAGTATTCCTGCTCCGAATTGATGATTATAGTCTCCTATGGTAGATTTGGGGAATTCTATAACATGGCAATTTGGTACCTTTGAAATAAAATATGCGCACAGCTTTTCTTCGAGCTTATTAAATTTTTCACATTCCTCAGCAGCAGAAGTGGAAAAAGAAGAAATAGTACCCTTTGATGTTTTTCCGCTTTTAACGGCTAAATGCTTGATATATATAAGCTGATGCCCATCATAAACGCTAAGCAACTTTTCTATGGATTTATCTATCGAGGCATAATGATCCTCAATAGGAATATCATCATAGGCAGAAACATATCGACATTTATCAATTTCAAGATATTTTTGCTGTTCTTCAGTAAGAGTCTTTTTTAAATAAAAATCGGTTATCTTACCGTCGCCCTTTACAAATAGCCCATGGCGGTTATTACTGAAGGAAACAAGAACATAATCAGATTTTTTAGCAAATAAATAATCAAAATAAATCTTGTTATAGTCATGCCTTATCTGTCTTACCCTGAAATTTGATAAAGGAATCTGAGTAGTATCATAGTTAAACTCAATATCCTCTGATATTTTAGGCGAAAACATAGCAATCATGCTTGAATGACCGGGATATTGCAATACATTCACTTCTCCGCTGTTTACAAGGGGTGTACAACTATCCCTGCATACACAATCACCAAATATATTTACAGTTACCATATTACCCTCCAATGATATTTTTTACACATTATAAATCATTTTAACATAAAACCAAGCTTAAAGTCAATACGCCCTAATAAAAAGAGAGCTGTATAACAGCTCTCTGTTTATTATTCATTATTACTTTCCGCTTTATTCTGATAGGTCTGTAAAATCTCCCGGGCTATTGCGCTTTGCGTTTTTCTCATATCCATAGCCTGTTTTTGAATATAGCGGTGTGCCTGCTCCTCATTTAAATTAAGATACTGCATAAGCACCGCCTTAGCCTTATTTACAAGCTTCATATCGGATATTTGTTTGCTTAGCTGTTTGTTTTCCTCCTCCAGCTTTAACATACCCTCCCTTGCAACCTCTGCAAATTTGAGAGCCTGTATAAGCATGGCTTTTCCGAAGGGTCTTGCCAGTACAAGCGCCCCGGTGAATTTTATCTTTTTCTGAACCTCGTCAGCTATTTCCCCTTTGGCAAGAACTACTATACCGCTTCTTGTCTGCTTTGATATGTCTGCCACAAAATCAAGGCCGAATTCATCTGAAAGCGGTGTTGAAATTATTATCCTGTCAAACCGGGATATGTCAGTGCCTCTGCCCATCGTACCGCTTGTAAGACAGGTAATTTCGGGACTGTCCATATCTGCCAGCAGCTCAGATATACCGGCGCATAATTCGTCGGTCTTACCCATAACAAGAATTTTCACTGCTCTTACCCCCTGTGCACTTTAGTTGTGAGTGTACAGCTGTTTGTAGGGACTTGCGGTGTTGGGTGTCAGCTTATAGAAATTGCCGGAAAGCAATTCCTCACTGTTGTAGCCGAAGTTTACGCTGAATTCTTCCACATATTCAGCAATTTTCTTCTTATCCTCATCTGTGGCCTTTTCACAGCAAACCTGAACAGGAAGACCCTTAGGCTCATGCTCACTGCGGATAAAGATATATCCGCCGTGCATACCTGTTCCTACAAATGAGCCAACAGGACACTCGTCCTCATAGCCTATGCCAAGCACCACGATAATGCCGCCTGCCTGATACTCGCCTAAGAAATCTCCCACCTTGCCGCCGATAACGATCTTGGGGAAATATTCATGATACTCTTTCATATGTATGCCTACACGGTAGCCTGCATTACCCTTAACGAAAATTTTTCCGCTTCTCATGGCGTAACCTGTAGTATCGCCGCAGCTTCCGTGTATAATGATCTCACCGTTATTCATGGTGTCACCGATGGCGTCCTGACCGTTGCCGTGAACGATTATGCGACTTCCGTCAAGGTAAGCGCCAAGGGCATTACCGGGAGTTCCCTCTACGGTTATCTTCTTTCCTGCAACACCACAGCCGATATAACGCTGACCCATTGCATTGGTAACGGTAATATCTTCATCAGGACACTCAACGATTTTTTTATTAAGGTCGAAGTATCCTACTTCATTAGCATTTATAACCATTGCTGTCGTCCTTTCCTCAGCCTATTTTTCCTGCCAGCTTTTCATCTCTTCTGGCCTTGCCGAAAAGCATCATCTGGGGATGATCCTTCAAAAGCTCCACATCCACATCGGAAAGAGGAATTTGTTCTCTTATAATAGATGTATAAATACCGGCTCTGTCAACATCCCCCATAAGGATAAAGCCCTTGAGCTTGCCGTCCTTGAAGATAAGCTTCTTGTATCTTTCCTTTTCTGCATCCTCAGTTACATATTCCTCACCCTCATAGCTTCCTGCTGTGATAATGTGAAGACCGTAAAATCCTATGGCATTCATGGGAATTGCGTTTAAGTACAGACACATCTGACCTGCCATGTTCTTACCTGCGATTTCGCCCTGCATAAAGGCATTGGGTAAAAGTGCAAGTATCTTTTCGCTGTCGGATGAGCTGTCGTGGCTTAATGTACAATCACCTGCCGCATAAACATCGGGAATGGTGGTCTGCTGCTGAAGATCGGTAACGATTCCCTTTTCTACCTTGCCGCCGGCATCAGCCACAAGCTCGGTATTGGGTCTTACACCGACTGCAACAATAAGTATCTCAAAGTCCACAGTATCGCCGTTTGTGAGCTTTGCTGTATTTCCGGAAAATTCCTCTACGCTGGCCCCTAAGATTATCTTAGTGCCCTTGTCCTCAATGTGCTTTTGCATGATCTGTCCTGCACGCACATCAAGAATACTGGGAAGAATTCTGTCAGCAAGATCCACAACGGTAATATCCGCATTAAGGTGATAAAGAGCCTCAGCGGCCTTAAGACCGATAAGTCCGGCACCGATAATAAGTACCTTTGTATTCTCCTTTACCTTTTCCTTAATAGCCTTTGCGCTGTCCCAGTTCATGAAGGTGAAATAATCCACTGTATCAAGTCCCTTCATGGGAGGAACAAAGGGCTTTGAGCCTGTTGCTATCAATAACTTATCATACGCTACTTTGCCGCCGTTGTCAAGTGTAACATATCCGCCGCCAATGGCTGTTGCTCTTACACCGAACATGGTCATAACGTTGTTCTTTTCGTAAAAGTCGGGTTCTCTGTAGTAGATCTTTTCATCCACCACCTTACCCTCTAACCAGTAGCTGATAAGGGGGCGTGAGTAGGTGTGATAGGGCTCATCGGAAATAACCGTTATCATACCCTCTGTATCTACACTTCTTATACCCTGTACCGCACCGATTGCCGCTGCGGAGTTACCTATAATAACATACTTTTTCATTTTGCCCCTCCTTATCTTTCCTCAAGTACGATAGCCTTATTGGGACATCCCTTTACACAAGCAGGGTCGCCGTTGTTGTTCTTAAGACAAAGGTCGCACTTCTGAATTACCTTGGAATTTTCGGAGGTCACTATACAACCATAGGGGCAGGTAAGTACACAGGTGTAGCAGCCTACACATCTGGTTTCATCACAGGAAATAATGCCGTCCTTCTTTGATAAAGCACCGGTGATACAGCTCTTTACACAAATAGGATCGTCACAATGACGGCACTGTACTGCAAAGTTTATCTTACTGCCTTCCTCTACCCTGATTCTGGGTATGGGCTTATTGCCGTTGGCAAAAGCCTTTATCATATTCTCGGCACCGCTGTTAGCCGCCGCACAATAATATTCGCACAGATGACAGGCAAGGCACCATTCTTCATTTACATATACTTTTTTCATTGTCGCCTACTCCCTTCAATTACTGACCGGCATGCTGAATTCCTAAAATCTCAAGCTCCTTGTCGGTAAGTCCGATACCTCTTAACATAAGGCGGTTGCCTCTTAATGCCTCGATAGAGTTGATACCCATACCGCCCATCATTTCCTTGATTTCGTGATCCCAGGCATGAACAAGATTAACAAGTCGCTTATAGCCGATTTCGGGATTAAGACGCTTAACAAGGTCATCTCTTTGGGTAGCAATACCCCAGTTGCACTTACCTGTATGACAGGTTCTGCAAAGGTGACAGCCAAGGGCTAAAAGTGCCGCAGTACCGATATATACCGCATCTGCACCTAAGGCAATAGCCTTTACTACATCTGAGCTTGAACGAATAGAGCCTGCTACTACTACAGATACCTCATTACGGATACCCTCATCACGCAGACGCTGGTCAACACTTGCAAGAGCAAGCTCAATGGGAATACCTACATTATCTCTTATTCTTGTAGGTGCGGCACCTGTACCGCCTCTGTAACCGTCAATGGCGATTATATCCGCACCTGAACGGGCAATACCTGAGGCAATAGCCGCTACATTATGTACAGCCGCAATCTTTACGATAACCGGCTTTTTATATTCGGTTGCTTCCTTTAAGGAGTATACTAACTGGCGAAGATCCTCGATAGAGTAAATATCGTGGTGGGGAGCAGGAGAAATTGCATCTGTTCCCATGGGGATCATACGGGTTCTTGATACGTCCTCAAGAATTTTCTGTCCGGGAAGGTGTCCGCCGATACCGGGCTTAGCACCCTGACCCATTTTGATTTCAATAGCCGCACCGGTTTCAAGATAATCCTTGAATACACCGAAACGTCCGGAGGCTACCTGTACTATTGTATTAGGTCCGTACTGATAGAAGTCCTTGTGAAGACCGCCCTCACCGGTGTTATAGTAAATACCGAGCTCAGTTGCGGCTCTTGCAAGGGATTCATGGGCATTACGGCTGATAGAACCGTAAGACATGGCAGAAAACATAATGGGAGTGGAAAGCTCAAGGGTAGGTGTTACCTTTGTATTTACGCTTCCGTCCTCATTGAAGCTTACGTTACGGGGCTTCTTTCCTAAAAATACCCTTGATTCCATAGGCTCACGAAGGGGGTCGATGGGAGGGTTTGTTACCTGTGAAGCATTGAGAAGTATCTTATCCCAGTATACAGGATAGGGCTTGGGGTTACCCATTGATGAAAGCAGAACACCGCCTGACTCTGCCTGTCTGTAAACCTCAGTCATTGTCTGCTGGCTCCAGTTGGCGTTTGTTCTGAACTGATTGTTGTTCTCTGTGATCTTAAGTGCTCTTGTGGGGCAGATAGTTACACATCTCTGGCAGTCAACACAGGTCTGGCTGTCGGAAATCATCATATCAAGCTCTGCATCGTATTTATGAACCTCATTGGAACATTGTCTTGCACAAGCCTGACATTTTATACAGCGATCCTTATCACGGATCACTTCAAATAAAGGCTGAAAATAATTAAGTGCCACTTTAATTGCTCCTTTACTACTTACTTCTGATTTAACTTAACGATTATAGGCTCGCCGCCTCTGGGTGACCAGATCTTATCCACATCGGGACAAATAGCTCTGATAGCACATTCCTCACTGGCAAGGTAAACCATGTCGTCCTTTTCCGCAGCTACCATGCTTCTTAACTTCAGTCTGTCGTTAAGTGCCATGATACCGCCGTCAAAACCAAGGATTATTGAGAAGGGACCTGTAATAAGCAGGCTTGAGAATACATTTCTGAAGTATTTCAGCTTCTCTGTTTCCTCCTTTGAGAACTTGCCGGATTCAATCTCACTCCAGAAGGGAGCTGCGATTATCTTTGCAATATCCTCAAGTGACAGCTTCTGTTTACGGTTAAGATAGTCAAATATGTAGGTGATAACCTCTGTATCTGTAAGCAGGTTACACTTGTAACCGAACATCTCTATATATCTTCTGTTGGCATCATAGGATGAAATTTCACCGTTATGTACTATAGTATAGTCAAGCAGTGCAAAGGGATGGGCACCGCCCCACCAGCCGGGGGTGTTTGTGGGGTATCTGCCGTGGGCAGTCCAGGCATAGCCTGAATATTCCTCCAGTCTGTAGAATTCACCTACATCCTCAGGATAACCTACCGCCTTAAATACACCCATGTTCTTACCGCTGGAGAATACATAAGCGCCGTTTATTCTGTCATTTACATTGATAACGCACTGTGCAACGAATTCTCTCTCATCAAGCTGGCTTGCCGCAAGCTTTGTGGGAAGGGGTGTTACAAAGTATCTCCATATAAGAGGCTCGTTTGTAATGTTGGGATGCTTTCTTGTGGGTATTCTTGAAAGGTTTACTACATCAAAATGTCTGTCAAGAAAACGCTCTGTTTCTACTCTTGCCTCATTTGAGTCATAGAAAATATGAAAAGCGTACTGATCCTTGTATTCGGGGTATATGCCGTAGCCTGCAAAACCACCACCAAGACCGTTAGATCTGTCATGCATATAGGATATGGACTTTACGATCTTATCACCGCAGATCCTGTTACCGTCTCTGCTGATAAATCCCGAAATAGCACATCCTGCAGGTATTCTTACCTGACCTTCTTTTTCCAGCATAAGCTCACTCCTTAAACCTGTGTGTTTTGTATGGTCCTTATAAAGACAAAAACAGCAGGCAAATGACAAGGTAATCTGCAAATTTTGCAAGATTTGTTTCAAAACCCGGTCTTGTAAACAACGCTGTTTTTAGATTGCCTGCAATAGGGACCATTCACTATATGGTATTATAACACCGCTTTGCGCAGATGTCAATATGTTTTTGCAAGAAATTTACTTGCAACTTGCAAAATATTTTCTTGCAAATTTGCTGTCTTTTGTGCAAAATATCACCAAACCTGCGAAAGGGCGCATTTTTAAGGTGAAAAATGGGAAAAATTTTATTATTTTCTTGAAAATCTGACCTGTTTATGTTATAATTCCCTTGCAAATAAAAATGAAATGTAGTATAATATATAAAAGTATGCCCGGACGAATTCCGGCGTGATAAAAATTGCAACAGAAAGGACGCTGTATAATGGATATAAAGACTATTGAGCATTTATGCAATTTAAGTAAGCTCAATTATACAGATGAGGGCAAGCAGAAGGTAATGGAGGAGATGAGCGCCATTATCGAGCTTATGGATACGGTAAAGGAATTTGACGTTGTATATGACGATACAAAGGACAATAACAGCATTTCCTTTTCAGAGGTAAGAAAGGATGAGGCAAAGCCCTCCTTTGATACAGACAAGCTGCTTTCAAATACACAGCCTAAGAACGACTGCTATGTTGTTCCCAAAATGGTAGACTAAGGAGAGGACATAAATGGAGCTTAAAAACCAGACACTTTCTTCCCTTCGTACAATGCTTGATACCAAAGAGATAGGTGCGAAGGAATTATGTGAAGAATATTTTGCGGCTATAAAGGAAAAGGACAGCAAGGTGCTTTCCTTTATTACCGTTACTGAGGAGCTTGCTTTAAAGCAGGCTGAAAAGGCTCAGGAGATAATAGACAAGGGGGAGGCAAAGGCACTTACAGGTATTCCCCTTGCGATAAAGGACAATATCTGTACTGACGGTGTTGCCACCACCTGTGCATCAAAAATGCTGGAGAATTTCATTCCTCCCTATGATGCCTGTGTAATAGAAAAGCTTAAAGCCCAGGATTTTGTTATGCTGGGTAAGGTAAGCATGGATGAATTTGCCATGGGCGGTTCTACCCAGACAAGCGCCTTTGCCAAGACAAAAAATCCCTATGATTTAAACAGAGTTCCCGGAGGCTCCTCCGGCGGTAGTGCGGCGGCAGTAAGTGCAGGAATGGCGGTAGCGGCATTAGGCTCAGATACCGGCGGCTCTATAAGACAGCCCTCCTCATTTTGCGGTGTTACCGGCATAAAGCCCACCTACGGAAGAGTTTCCCGTTACGGTCTTGTGGCATTTGCAAGCTCCCTTGACCAGATAGGACCTATTGCAAATAATGCAAGGGACTGCGGTACCATACTTAATGTTATCTGCGGTAAGGACGAAAGGGATGCCACCAGCGCAAGGGTTGATGTTCCTGACTTCTGCGAGAAGATAGGAATGGATATGAAGGGCATTAAGATAGCGCTTCCCAAGGAATTTTTCGCTGACAGCGTGGATGATGAAGTAAAAAATGCAGTTCTTGCTGCGGCTAAGAAGTATGAGGAAATGGGCGCTGAGCTTGTGGATTGCTCCATAAGCAGTCTTAAGTATGCGGTTGCGGCTTATTATCTTGTTGCAAGTGCTGAGGCGGCATCAAACCTGTCAAGATTTGACGGTGTCAAGTACGGACTTCACGGCGAGGGCAGAACCTTTGATGAAATGATAAGGGACAGCAGAAGCAGAGGCTTCGGCGATGAGGTCAAGAGAAGAATACTTCTGGGTAACTATGCCCTGTCCAGCGGATATTATGATGCATACTATTTAAAGGCTCTTGCATTAAAGCAGGAGATTATAAAGGAATATAACGAGATATTCACAAAGGCGGATATAATTCTTACTCCCACCGCCCCCACGGTAGCTTATCGTATCGGTGAGCAGGAAACAGACCCTGTAAAGATGTATCTTGCGGATATATGCACTGTTACTGTTAATATTGCATCACTTCCTGCAATATCCACCACCTGCGGATATGACAGTCAGGGTATGCCCATAGGTATGTCCCTTATAGGCAAGAAGTTTGACGAAAGCACACTTATCGGTGCGGCTGACGCTTTTGAGAAGATTTTTGAAAAGCGTACTGCCAATATATAAGGGAAAGGAAGATAACAAATGAAGCTTTATCCTACCATAGGACTTGAAATACACGCTGAATTGCTTACCAATTCAAAGGTATTCTGCTCATGCAGTGCCTCCTTCGGCGGTGAGCCTAATTCAAGATGCTGTCCGGTTTGCTCAGGTCTTCCCGGTACATTACCGGTGCTTAATGCAAAGGCTGTTGAGTATATCATAAAGGCCGGATATATAATGAACTGCGATATTTCCCACTTTACAAAGTGGGACAGAAAGAACTATTTCTACCCCGATTTGCCTAAGGCATATCAGATTTCCCAGATGCCAAGACCCGTTTGTCTTGGGGGCTATGTGGATATAAATGTTGACGGCGAAGAAAAGCGCATGAGAATAAACCGTATCCACTTAGAGGAGGATGCAGGTAAGCTTGTACACGACGACAGCGAAAGAATAAGCCTTGCTGACTATAACCGTTGCGGTATCCCTCTTATTGAGATAGTTACCGAGCCGGATTTCCATTCTGCGGCTGAGGTTGCGGCATTCTTTGAAAAAATCCGCCTTATGCTTCAGTATGCAGGAGTTTGCGACGGTAAGCTGGAGCAGGGCTCAATGAGATGTGATGTTAATATCTCCCTTGCAGAAAAGGATTCAGATAAGTTAGGTACAAGAACAGAGGTTAAGAACCTTAACTCCACAAGGGCTATACAGCGTGCCATTGAGTATGAAATATACCGCCAGACAGAGCTTATTGAAAACGGCGAAAGAGTGGTACAGGAAACACTTCACTTTAATGATGCCACCGGAGAAACCAGCTCCCTTCGTTCTAAGGAGGATGCCCACGACTACCGCTACTTCCCCGACCCTGATATTCCCCCCATAATCTTTACCGAGGAGGAATTGGCGGCAATTAAGGCGGACATTCCGGAAATGCCCCACCAAAGGCTTGAAAGATATGTTAATGAATACGGCATTTCTAAGGCTGATGCTAAGGTGCTTACCGATTCCAAGAGAATAAGCGACTTTTTTGAAAATGCCATTAAGGAAAATAACCTTCCCAAGCCCACCGCCACATTTATAGTGGTTGAGCTTATGAGAAGAATAAACTTAGGCGAAATTGACCTTGACAATATGCCCTTTAGTGCAAAGGATTTTGCTTCACTTATAGAGCTTGCGGAAAAGGGTAAGATTTCAAAGGATAACCGTAAGGTGATACTCCGTGAGATGATTGAATCCGGCAAGTCACCTGAGGAGATTGCAGAGCAGCAGCAGTTATGGATAAAGGAGGATAATGACCTTCTTGAAAAGACCATAAATGAAATACTTGCGGCAAACCCCGGCCCTGTAGAGCAGTACAGAAACGGCGAAACAAAGGTGTTCGGTTTTCTTATGGGTCAGTGCAACAAGGCACTTAAGGGAGCCGCTTCCCCGGCTTCGGTAAAGCAGATGCTTGAAGAAAAGCTGAAAGGCTGATAATATAAAAAGAGAGGATAACAAAGATGTTTCAGGAAAACAAATACCGCACACATACCTGTGCTATGCTTAGTGAGGCTGATATAGGAAAGACAGTCAGAGTGGCAGGCTGGGTAGAAAATATCCGTGATCACGGTGGTATTAAGTTTATTGACCTTCGTGACCATTACGGCTATGTGCAGATAACCTTCCAGAAGAATGAAGGACTTTTACAGGGTGTAAATAAGGAATGCTCAGTTACCATTTCCGGGACTGTAATCAAGCGTTCAGAGGGCACCTATAACGAAAAGATTTCCACAGGTACTATTGAAATTGTGGCAGAAAGCCTTGAGGTACTGGGCAAGGTAACTGTTGAGCAGTTACCCTTTGAGGTTCCCACCTCCACAGAAACAAAGGAGGATATCCGTCTTAAGTACAGATACCTTGACCTTCGTAACAAGAGAATGCACAATAATATAGTGCTTCGTTCAAATGTTATTTCATTCTTACGCAGTAAGATGACAGAAATGGGATTTCTTGAAATTCAGACCCCCATTCTTTCCACCAGCTCCCCTGAGGGCGCAAGAGATTACCTTATCCCCAGCAGAAAGCACCACGGTAAGTTTTATGCTTTACCCCAGGCACCCCAGATATTTAAACAGCTTCTGATGGTGTCCGGCTTTGATAAATACTTCCAGATCGCTCCCTGCTTCAGAGATGAGGACGCAAGAGCTGACCGTTCGCCCGGTGAATTTTATCAGCTTGACTTTGAAATGGCATTTGCTACCCAGGAGGATGTATTTGCCGTAGCTGAGGAGGTACTGACAGCAGTATTCTCAAAGTTCAGCGACAAGAAGGTTTCCCCTGCCCCCTTTAAGAGAATTCCCTTTGAGGAATCCATGCTTAAATACGGCACAGATAAGCCGGATCTGAGAAATCCCCTTATCATCACCGAATTATCCGATCTGTTTATCGACAGCGACTTTAAGCCCTTCGCAAACAAGTGCGTAAGGGGTATAAGAGTTCCTCAGATGGCAGGAAAGTCAAAGGGCTTCTTTGAAAAAATGGAGGCCTTTGCAAAGGAAATCGGCATGAAGGGTCTTGGCTATATCAAGGTTGACGAAAGCTTCAACTACTTAGGACCTATTGATAAGTTCTTAAATGACGAGCAGAGAGCCGAGCTTAAATCAAGATGCGGTCTTGAGGTGGGAGATGTACTTTACTTTATTGCAGACAGCAAGAAGTTGGCACCTAAGTATGCAGGTCAGATTCGTACAGAGGTTGCAAAGCGTATGGAGATTATCGACTACGACCGCTACGAAATGTGCTTTATAGTAGACTTCCCCATGTATGAGGAGGACGAGGAAACAGGAAAGACTATCTTTACCCACAATCCCTTCTCAATGCCCCAGGGAGGACTTGAGGCTCTTAATACCAAAAATCCCCTTGAAATACTTGCTTATCAGTATGATATTGTATGCAACGGTGTTGAGTTATCCAGCGGCGCTGTAAGAAATCACCACCTTGATACCATGATAAAGGCATTTGAAATAGCAGGCTATACCGAACAGGATGTGGCTGAAAAGTTCGGCGCACTTTATAACGCCTTCCAGTACGGCGCACCTCCCCATGCAGGTATGGCTCCCGGTGTGGACAGAATGATAATGCTTCTTACCGGAGATGAAAGTATAAGAGAGGTTATAGCCTTCCCCATGAACTCAAATGCACAGGATCTGCTTTTAGGCGCACCCACAGAGGTAACCGAACAGCAGCTTCGTGAGGTTCATATAAAGGTAAGACAAAAACCGACAGTTTAATAAAAAAATCACACCCGACTGAATTTCAGTCGGGTGGTTTTTTATTCACTTAAAAATCCCTTACATCGGCATAGTATTTTGTTATTAAGCACAATGCCCAAATAAGGCTGTGGGGTTTATATTATCTCCACTGTTTTTCCTGCGGACAGGTAGGACAGCTTTTCCATGGACTGCTTCATAAACTTGTACTGCTCTACCCCGGTACAATGGCAGGTGATAAATTCCGTATCAAATTTTGATAAAAACAGGGCATTATGTGCCATATTTTCATCTGTGGGGAGCTTTGAAAAATGAAATCCCCCTATAAGCACATCCGGCATAAACCAGCTTGCTATATCCATAATTCCCTTATGGGAGCAGGCGCTGAATAATATACGGCGGTCATTTTCCTTTATAAGCATATACTGTTCATGTCGGAAATCCTCCGGCTTTTCCTCCCCATCCTCCTTTAAGGTAAGACCGGAGGCGATAAAGTCAAACTGCTTTGTATGGTCGTTGCAGGAATAAAGGCAAATTCCGTCATCTATCTGATGCTTGTCACCGCAGAATATAAGCCTTTCATTATTTTTAAGGGTGGTATCAAGGCCTATGTATTTCTCCCCGTTGTAGTGAGGCTCAAAGGCGTGCTCATTTAAATATACCGGGGCGGTCTTGTTTATATCAAGAAATACCCCCAGTCCTCCCCCGTGGTCATAGTGTCCGTGGGAAATTACCGCAAAATCCACCCCGGATAAATCAATGCCCATGGCCTTGGCATTCTGCCAGAATAAATCATCCTGACCCATATCAAAAAGGATTTTTTTATCCCCGGTTTCTATATAAAGGGACAGTCCGTGCTGTGCTCTTACATTTTCATCTATGGATGTGTTTTCAACAAGACAGGTTATCTTCATTATGCCCTCCCGGTTTTATTGTGATAGTTTTATTATATATCCTCTATAAAAATTTGTCAATAAAAAAGCGGAGGTAAGTCCTCCGCAAAGTCATTTTCAGGCAATTTATCCTCTGTTTCCCTTAAAAAAGGCATAGGAATAGCACCCTTATAAATTTGTTGTGGTTTTTATAAAAATTGTGTTGCTGAGACCAAATAGATGATAAGTTTAAACTCCTTATTTTAAAAGGCTTTCAGCGATTTTTTATTTAAATCACTTTTTCCTCCAACCTTTTTAACTCTTTTTCCTCGCAATCTATATACTCTTTTGCAAACTGTTCCGCCTCAGAAGCATCATTTTTCAGCAATTCAAAATCCACAGCCGCAGAGAAAACATCAAGCTCTACTTTTTCGGATTCGTCCGCAAAAATCTCGATCATAAAACCTTTGCAGTGGATCTTTTCACCGTTCTTGCCATCACGAATTATATCATCGTCGGGCAGGATCCTAACATAAAATCTTTGTAATTCAAAACATCGCCTCCTTAAAATTTCAGCTGTAAATCTTCCTCTAAACCCTCGATGTCCTCCTCGTCAAATTCAATCCTTATTCTCTGTTCGCTGTCCAACGAATTATCCAGAGCCTTCTGCAGAAAACTTTCATCAAGTCCGTTTTCCTTGTAGCCCCGCAAGATCGTCATATAATACGCATAACTCGGCGGAGAAATTTCACCTTTATTCATCAGATAAGCCATACCCTCGAACTTCTCGCCGCCGAGTTCAAATTCCAATTTCTCCTGCCTGTAGAAATTGGGATATTCCGTATTCAAAAAGGGAATATAGTTTTCGATGAACATATCTTCGTTGGCGACGTATCCTCCTGTTATTCTCAAAGTAGGTAAAACCTCCGATGTGACCCATCGGCGAAATTTCTTGGCTCTCGGCATTTTGCTTGAAAGTACGAGGCTGTAAAGTCTGGATTCATTGATAACAGTTATTTTCTGACGACCGCCGGGGGTGTCCAAAACGGACACCCCTTTATCTTCGTTATCTACGTGCATTTTTATAGCTTTTGCAGTTTCTTTATATTTGAGAATTTTGGCAACATCTTTGCCCACAAGCCAAGGCTCGCCGTTCTTGACAACTATTCTTACTCTGCCGAATTCTTCGTTTTTAAAAATTTTAATCATCTGTTCCATTTGCATTCTCCTTTTCGATTTGTAAAATAAACCTTGCAAGAGCCTCGATAACGTTTGTAGTCACCGCATTTCCTGCCTGTTTGTAAAGCTGTGCGTCGCTCATTCCCTTTGCCGCAACCTTGTTGAACTGTTCATCGGTGAAGCCTTGTAACCTCCAAGCCTCGATGGGCATAAGTTTTCGGATATATCCGCAGTAAACAACGCCGTGCTTGTCGGCTGCGGTTATGGTAAACATCGGCTCGTCGGGAAGCTTGAATCTTCGGCCTTGCTGACGGACTTTTTCCTTTTCGGGAGTAAGCACTGCGATTGGGTCAGAGACAAGTATTACTCCCGAATGCTCGCCTCTGTGCTTACCTATACCGCTGTCCTGCCTTGCCGTTATGCACCTCGAAAGCTCCGTGATTTCGGGGTTCGGATTCATATCAATACACATTGCATAGTAGCCCTGATTACAGCTTGTGGTGAGCGTATGAGCCATTTCTTTGCCGACTCGACCCCGCCTTGAATTTAAATTCGGGTAAGCCAGATCTATGCTGTCGCCCGGCAAAGCTATCTGATATCCCGACTTGGTTTTAGATTTTACGGGCAGCCCGAGTATTTCGTAAAGTCCCGTTTTTCCTCCGAATCCGCCTGCCTGACTTGTGAGAGTTATGCCTAATCCGTTGGGGTCGTAGACTCGGTTTCCCTCTTTTCCGGGTATGCGTTGGACAATAGTTTTTGGATTTGCGTCTGTGAAAGGCAGTACTTTTCCGGAGCATTTTTCTCTAAAAAATCCGACAATGAACACTCTTTTTCTTGATTGGGGGACTTTGAAATCTGCGCTGTTAAGCACCTCCCACGTGACATCGTACCCCAAGTCATCCAACGTACCGAGGATGGTCGCAAACGTCCTGCCGCCGTCATGCGATAGGAGTCCGGGAACGTTCTCAAGGAGCAAATATTTAGGCTTTTTAGCGGCGGCAATCCTTGCGATCTCAAAGAAAAGGGTTCCTCGGACGTCGTCAAACCCTCGCCTTTTTCCTGCGACTGAAAAGCTCTGGCAAGGGAATCCTCCGCAAATAAGGTCGATATCGGGCAGCTTATTCGGGTCGATTTTTCTTGCGTCCTCAAAATACATCTCTCCCTCCGTGTCATACAAGGTTTCGTATGCTTTTTTTGCGTACTTGTCGATCTCGCAGTAGGCAACACATTCAAAGCCGCCCGCCTTTTCCAGACCGCTTCTGAATCCGCCTATCCCTGCGAAAATATCAAAATATTTTATCAGTACAAATCCTCTCCTTTCCGATTTTTCCAATAAAAAAACGGCTGAGTATTTTTTGAAACTCAGCCGTTACATCGACATATTCTGTTCTTCGGTTTCTTCAATTTCCTCCGTTTCCATATTTTCTTCTGTTTGCATTGACCAATCTCCATCGCTACTCCAAAAGCTAACGAAAATTTTGCCACGCCCTGACGTTTTTATTTCCTGCTGCTCGAAGCCCTCGCCCCAGCCGTCTGCCGCCTGACCTGTCAGATACTCTTTCAGCTCTTCAACATGACTATCAGAAATATCGGGCGAAACCTTGAAGTTAAAAACTCCTATAAGTTCTCCGTCCTTGACCTCCACCGACGGAAACGCCGAAAATACTTTTTGTTTAACTTCCGGATCTCCGCTGTAATATTTCATCAGACCTCTTTCTTTCTCCATAGTTTCTGAATATCGGCATATCGCTGCATTGATTTCACTTTCAAAATCTGCGGCGTCGTAGGTAGAAATATGTTCAAAATTGTCTGTTATCTCGTCATTCCAATCATATTCCGATATGTCGATATCGGAATATATTTTAAGCGGACAGTATAACTTCATTTCATGCAGATTCTGCTGAACATGATTTTCATACAGAAGTTTGGCATTAGAAACATATTGGGCATATCGTGCATATTTTGCCCCCCTCCGATTCGATCAGCAGACCGTCGCCTTGTTCCTTGTCATAAATCAGCAAGCAGTGATAATGTTCATTGCTGTCGCAGTACATTAATTCTGCGTTTTCGGCAATTAAATTATTATCCTGCAAAGGGTGTTTTTTCAGATTTTCAAATTCTCCGTGGGATACGGCTATCGCTTTTTCCACCACGCAGGTTTTCATTTGGAACTCCGATTCCTTGCGGAGTAGATTTGCGTTGATTATTAGTTTTTCGTTCATTTTAATTCCTCCGTTCATTTTTATTTAAAATACTATATATGTTGACTTTTGGCAACAAAAAAGCCGATCCTATCGGATCTACATCTAATAAAATCGGCAAATTTTTGTAAACATTTAATTTTTGTTTTTTGGTGACCGTCTTAATATCAACGTACACGATTGCAAAATAATCGGCTGTATTTTTCATAAAATGGTTTTGCATGAGTTCGATTCCTGTTTTACTCCAAAACCATCTATAAAAATACACCTGAATTTTTTCGCCTTTATACACCACAAAAGCCCCTAAAATAGGGGCTTTCAGTGGGGTGCATCTATTTAGTATCACCAATATGGAGCTGGGAATGGGACTCGAACCCACGACCTACGCATTACGAATGCGTTGCTCTACCAACTGAGCTATACCAGCATAAAATGTTGCAAAAAAAATCATTTTGTGATATAATAGTCCTATCTGATTTTTCAGACTGAAGTTATTCTACCATAAATTTTAACTTGTGTCAAGGGATAGAAAAGAGGGAAATCATGGCCAGAAAGTTTTTTACCGTACTGGGTGTAATACTGCTTATACCGGCAATTATTCTTGCTGTGGGGGCGGTGGTGCTTCGTTTTACCGCCAATACTCCGGACAAGCAGATATTCGGTTACAGCATAAGCCTTATGCCTGATGTGGCATTTTATGAGATAACGGAAAACAGCCTTCTTCTGGCTGAAAAAAAGGATACCGCTTCACTTAACCCCGGAGATCTGATTTTATATATAAATGAGCATAACACCATAAGCCCCGGCAGAGTAACAAATACCGCTGATAACACCCTGTTTTTATCAGACAGGGAGGGCAACAGCTTTACTGTCGGTACTGATAAATATGTGGGAAGAATACGCTACTACAGCCCCATAGGGGGTCTTATAGTGGGATTTATAATGTCGCCCTTAGGGGTGCTTGTAATAGCCCTTTTGCCCTGCCTTGCCATGCTTTTCTTTGATATAGCAAGAAATTCCGCCGCTAAGAAAAAAGAGCGTGATACAGCGGAAGAAATTGATATAGTTGATAAAGACGATGATGAAGATGATGAAGATGATGAAGATGAATATGAATATAAGGATGAAGGATATGATGAGGATGAGGATGAAGATAAAAATGAAGATATAGATGATGATGACGATGAAGAAGATGATGAAGAGGACAAGCCTGTAACAGAAGAAAAGCAGGAGGAAGAAGCCCCGGAAGAAGTTATAGAAGAAATCACAGAAGAACCGGAAGCAATTCCCAAAGAAAAGGAACACCGTCCCACATACAGCTATGATATAGATGATATATTAAATGAATTTTCCGGCAAAGGTAATAAATAAAAAAACTCAGGATAATATCCTGAGTTTTCTTTTTTTAAAATCCGTATGCCTTCATTTTATCCTGCATATCGTATTTTCTTATAAGCATTTCAAGGGAGGTTATAAATTCCCCGTCCCATTTTGCCTTATCCGGGTACAGACTTTTTGCCGCCCTGAGATAGGACTTTAAGGTATTATCCGGGGGAAAGTCAAAATCTCCCCCGTCCTTTATGGGCTTTTCAAAGGTGTTATCGTAAAGTCTGTTATAGTGGGCGCAGATATTTCTCATATCCGTAAGGCACATAAGCCTGTCCTCTACCACTCTGAAATTCATTCCGAAATGGGCGGCAGCAAGCTCCTTTTTATCCGGCTGCTTCATATCCGCATAAAAATAGGCTATATTGCCGAAGCTGAACAATTCCACTATTGCCCATAAGGGCATAACACCGCCGTATTTCTTGTTATGGTGCATAACAAGGCCTTCCTTTTCGTTAAGCTCAATCATACGTTCAATACTGCCTAAAAAGGCCTTATGGTTGTGATGATTGTCAAAGGATGAGGCATTAAGATACCCGGTGGCGCCGTATTTTATGGCGTGGTAGTTTGAGATTACTGCACGAAGATATATTTCTATCTCCTCAAGAAAGGAAAGTATAAGCCTTCTGAGTGTGCGGTCAAAGTCGTATATCTTCATAATATCCTCAAAACGGGTATTATCAAAATATTTGCCCTTTTCCTCTAAGAAGGGTGCAAAATAATGGGCTATGCGGTAATAGTTTATATTGGTAAGGCACTTTACCGCATATTCCTCATTATCAATAATACATCCTCTGCTTTTCAGTATATCTAACTGCTGTTTTATGGTGGCGGGGGATTTATTGTAGTTCATTCTTCTTCCTTTTCCGCTTTGTTAAGAGGTATCATCATTCCCTTTTCAAAGGAATAGATATAGATATTCTTTACAGGTAATGAAAATTCCTGTGTAAGAGCCTCTGCATAAAGCTGTAGCTGATAAGCATATTCCTTTTTTAGCTTGTTTTCGCTTGTGTTGCTGTCACTCTTATAGTCTATCAGAATTATACCCTCTTTGTCAATATAGAAAAGGTCCACAATACCCTGAACATATATTTCGCTTGAAGAAAAATCTATGTCCTTATCTATTCCCAGTTTTTCTGCGCTTAGTGTGAAATTATTTATTTTATGGAATATCTTGTATTCCTTATATATCCTGTTATCCGGATCTTTAAGCATTTCCTCTGCCTGAGGAGTTTGGAAGAATTTATATACCACCTCTGCCTCTACCGTATTTCTCTCTGCCTCATTAAGGTGAGAACGGCTTTCGTCAGCTATAAACCGGCTTATTTCTTCTACTGTAAGGGAAAGTGAGAAGGGGAGATTTTCCATGCACTTATGGTATGCGTCACCCCGCTTTTTACCGGACAGCTTGCCCTTTTCCTTACTTTGAGTAAAGGTGGGACGGCTTATATATATGCCGAATTTATCTGAGCCGGTATACATACGCTCGTTTCTTGTAAGCTCTGTGGCAGAATACTTGGAATGAATTTTTGTATCCCCGAAAAAGGCATACCTTTTTTGAATATTGCTTACTATATCCTCTGTTGCCTTTTCTGATACAAAAGGAGATTCTTCCTTAGTATCTGAAGATATTATATTGCTGTCAGGAGGCTGTACTGTATCCTCATCCGATTCCGGGGGCTCGTAATAATTATTTACAAACAATATGCTGTCCTTAATAAGCATGGGAACATCGGACAGCTCCTTTGCCGAAATGGATCTGCAAATCCAGCTTATATAGTTTTCCGAGTCGGGAATAAGCGTGGTCTTAGTCCCTCCTCCGGTGAACACGAGCTTTTCCTTTGCTCTGGTGGCGGCAACATATAAAAGACGCATCTCCTCGCTGTATAGCTTGCTTTTTTCCTCATCAGCCGCTAAGGTGTATGAGGGAGAGGGGATTTTTCTCATAAGCGCCTTTTCCTCAATTCTGAAGGCAAGACCGTATTTTTCACTTAAAAATACAGGCTTTTTGGTATCCTCTTGATTGAATTTACAATCACAGTTGGCAACAAACACCACCGGGAACTGAAGTCCCTTTGAGCCGTGTATACTCATAACGGTAACGCAGTTTTTATCTGTGGTTTCGGCTATATCAAGGTTTTTACCACGCTGTACCAAATCATCAAGATACCTGATAAAGTCCTCAACTCCCCCCTCAGAGTCTGAATATGCCTCTGCATACTGAAGCAGTAAGTCAAGGTTTCCCTCTGCTCTGTCTGATTCAGCGGAAATAAGCAAAAGCTCCCTTATGCTGTTTGTTCTGTAAATTGCGCTGATAAGCTCTCCGGGGGTAAGGGAGGACTTTTTTGCCATAAGCTCATTTATACAGCTGTATAATGCCCTTATAAGTAAAATTTCATAGGAATTATCCACATCGGGGATAATATACTCCTTAAGCTCAGGGCAATCCTTGAAAAGATCCTCTCTTGAAGTAAAGGTAACATCATCCTTTTTATCTGATGAAAGATACCTGAGCATTGAATAAAGCCTTCTTTTTAAATTTTTGCGGTTGTATTCCTTGAGAGCCTTTTCTTCCTTTTCAATAGCCTTATCTATATCAAGAATGACAGTGCCGTTTTTTATTGCCGTTACCTGCTTTGCACTAAGGGCAAAGGCAGGAGATAAAAGCAGTCTTACAAATGCCTCATCATTGTAGGGGTTATCAATAACCGAAAGTAAATCCATCATGGTGGCTATCTCAAGCTGTCCTAAAAAGTCGCCTCCCTTGAAGGTGGCAGATATACCCTCTTTTTTAAGGGCATCTATATAAATATCAGCCTTGTTGTTTGCTGAACGGAGTAATATATAAATATCCTCCGGCTTGTAATGTCTTTCGGGTAAATTTTCAGCCTCCCGGGAAGCCTCTTCCCGGTTGTCATTACCCTCTGTTGTCTTACTTATATCGTAGGCAATTTCATTTGCGTTGCTGTTTAAAAGCTCCTTTATCTGCTTTGCCACATATAAAGCGTCATCCCTTATGCTTTTGCTGTTTTCAATATGTACCTCCACAGGGTGGCCCTTAAAGGGGTTATTGCCGCCGCAAACAAGCTGAGCCTTGTTTTTGTAGTCAACGCCTCCCTTTTCCTCTGTCATTACAGCACAAAAGATCTGGTTTATGCCCTTTATAACATTCTCACAGCTGCGGAAATTTTCATTAAGGGGAAGCTCCTTATAATTTCCGGTATCCCTGCAAACCTGGTCAAATACCTCAGGCTGAGCCCCTCTGAAGCGGTAGATAGACTGCTTTAAGTCACCTACAAAATAAAGGTTCTTGCCGTTTTTGGATAAGCCCTTGAATATTTCATACTGAAGTCTGTTGCTGTCCTGAAATTCATCAACGGTTATATAGCTGTAATCAAGCTGCTGTGCAATATCCGGATTTTCCTTTATTATCCTGTAAGTAAGCTCCTCTGCATCCGTAAAGTCCGCAAGGTTTTTAGCTGTCTTATAGGCGGTGTACTCCTTGTTGAATTTTCTTGCAAGCTTAATATAAAGCTCCTTTAAGGGCTTACTTGCCTTTAAGCCTGCCTCAAAAATAACCATTTTATCACAGTAGCTGTAAACTCTGTCCCTTGATTCAATATAGCCATCCCTTGCGGATAAATATTCATTCTGTATATCCTGCTCTGCCTTTTTGGGGGCGGCCTGTTTTCTGAGCTTATCATTAAAGGCATCCTTAAGCTCAGGTGTCAAAAGATAGTTTTCTTTCTTAACCTTATCATAAAGCCCGTGCTCTTTATCATAAAGCTCCTCGCAATATTCTGCGGCGGCATATTTTCCGCCCTTTTTATCCTTAGGGGGAATTTTCTCTCCTACCGCTTTAAGGCTTGAAAGATATTTTTCGGCCATATCGCAGTTTGTGTTTATAAACTCGATATAGGCGGATTTTATTCTGCTGTCAAAAACATCATTAAGGTTATCCTCCTCCCACTTAGTCCTGTCTGTAAGGGCTCTGCAAAAGTCATCAATCCTTATTATGTCGCCTACAAGCTCCCCAAAGCTCTTACCCAGTCTTTGCCTTATAAGCGCCTTTTCCTCGGGGGTGCTTTCGTTCTTTAAAAACTCATTCAGCATGGACTCGCAAATGCTGTTTTTAATTAAAGCAGTCTTTTTTTCGTCCATTATTCCAAAGCCGGGGGCAAGGTGGGTGTAGCTTATATTTTCCCTTATAAGCTCAAAACAAAATGAGCTTATGGTGGAAATCTTTGCGCTGTTCAGCTTTATCTGCTGGCTTATATAAAAGTCACGGCTTTTACCCTCTGAAGCATCAATAAGCTCCTTTAGCTTGCTGTCAAGCCTTGTTTTAAGCTCCTGTGCCGCCTTTTCCGTGAAGGTTACCACCACAAGCGAAGAGGGGTCAACGGGGGTTTTCTCGTCTGTTATCAGGGTTGCTATTCTTTCAACAAGTACAGCGGTTTTGCCGCTTCCGGCATTGGCTGTAACTATGGCGCTTTTGTCATCCTTATAGTTTATGGCATCTTTCTGCGGTGTAGTCCAATCCATTGTTATTCTCCTTCCTTCTTTGTGGCCTCAGGTTTTTTTCTTTGGTCTTATCTTCTTTTTCAGGCTCCGGTGAATAGATATTCTTAAAGGCTATGGCCTCATCTCCCTTAATATCCTTAACCTCATCCTTACTAAAACCGCATACATTCTTATATCTGCAATATTCACAGGATAATAAATCATCATCCTTTACCACCGGCACAGCACTTATTTTGCCCTTGTAGGCGCTTAAAAGATTATCTGCTATAACCTTGCAGATATGCTCTTTAAGCTTGGAAAGAAGCTCATCTGTCAATACCGTGGGCTTATTGCTTACAGTCTTTACTTTGCCATTATTGTCGGGGTAATTATATTTGCCCTGCATGGCATCTATCTCTTTTTTGGCTGTGGTATTGTCAACAACTATATCATTGTGGGTGTGGTTATTCGCCCATATACCATTTAAATAAGCATCGGTAAGGTGGGAATTTACAGTAGGAACACCGGTAATGTTATAGTAAAGGGTTTCCGATTCCCTCAGCTTTTTTGGATTGGCCTCGCAAAGGGCAAAAAGATAAAGCAGCATCTGAAGGTCAAGACCGTAAAACACCTTTGTAAGGTCAGTAGCCTTAGCATAGGTCTTATAGTCTATGGCTCTTGTTTCAAGAACTGTGTTGTTGTTTTCGTCTGTAACCGTTGCAATATCTATTCTGTCGGCAGTACCGCCGATATTTATATCTAACTCTTTACCGTCGCCCACTGTAACCTTCAGTCTGAAGGGAGAGGCGGTTATCTTTCCGTCGGCTGTTTCGCTGTTGTCAAGACTAAGCTCAAAGTACCTGGGAATAAAACGGCTTTCCTTTATTTCATCTATCATATAGGGAAGCATTTCCACACAGTTGTTGCGGATGTTTTCGTACATTTCATTATACACAGGGGAGGTGCTGTCAACAGGGATAAGCTCATTCTCACGGTATTCATCAGCCGCCCTTGTGGTAAGCCCCTCAAGGTAAGCCTTATCCTTACAGCCCTCAAGATACTGCTTTAATTCATCCTCGCTTAGTGAATCTATCTTTTCAGGGGCGAATATCTCCTTAAAGCAATAGTTTAATATATAGTGGGTAATAGTGCCGTAGTTAGTCCCGTTCATTCTTATGGAGGTGTTTTCCTTTATGCGTAAGCCATATTTGATAAAGTATTTAAACAGACATCCGCAAAGGGTTTCTGTGCCGGTGGGGGATAAATAATTTCCTCCGAAAATAATTTTACCCTGGCTTCCTATATCGTGATGATTAGCACCGGAAAGCTTTCTTTTCTTTGCATTATCCACCTTCAGAGCAAAGTCACCGTTACCGGACTCTATAAGTGCGGCTCTTAATTCCTCTGCTGTAAGCTCATCCTTAAGACAGCACTTTGCATACTGCTTTTTAAGTGCTCCTGTGGTAGTGCAAAATTCCTTCGGGGATACAAGGTCTATATCCTTTATTTCAAGGCTTAATTCCTTTGCTATTCGCTTTACCACCGGGGCAATATCATCTTCTGTACCCTTCCAGGATATAATAAGGCTGTTTTGGGCTAAGGTAAGGGTATTATATATTTCAAGCTGTCTTGCGTTATAAATATCCGTGTCGGTATCTGCTAAATCAGGGGCAAGGCCGGATAACTCCGCAATTTCTCTGCCGGAGAACATTCCCTTATCGGCGGAAATATCCGAAAAGGCGGCGTTATCAGCACCTATAACAAATACTGCCTTTTTATCAGCCAATACGGTACGGGAAATATCCCCCACAATTACCCTGTCAATTACATTGGGGGTTGCGGAAATGGTTATATTTCTTGCACAGGTGGAAATAAGCTCGGTATATTCCTCCACGTTAAGCTTCATATCATCTGCAAAATAAAACACAGAATCCAGCATATCCGCAATAATTCCCCAAAGATTGTTATATTCATCTGTAAGGGTCTTATCATAGCGGAATGTGTCGGAATTAACATCCCTGCATCTGCCCTGGATAGCCTTAGATATATCAAAGTCATCAAATAACAGCTTTATCAGTTCCTCTGTAATAACTGCGGCGGTGGTACCTGCCTTTGATACCCTTTTATTAAAGGCTGTTATGGGGTCTGTTATCTGCTGTCTTATGTATTCGCAGGAATCATAGGCATCAAAGTCCTTTTCTCCCGTCTTTTTCCGGGGAAAGGGCTTTGCCCAGCTTTTATCCATAAGATCCCACTGCTCACCGAAGGTTTCCAGCATATCTATCTCATATTTGCCTACCTCGTGAAATTCCCCGTCATCCTTGCTTTTAATACGCACAAAGCCGGTTTTAAGCAGGGATATAACATTTCTTCCTGTCATGTCCTGTGACAGCCTCAGCATATTGAGAATATAGCCTGTAAGGGGCTTTTTAATCACCGGTACAGACTTATCTATAAATGCGGGTGTATCGTAGGTTTCCATGGAGGAGGACAGTACATTTACATAGGAGGACAGATTGGGGGAAATAACCGCAATATCCCTGTATCTGTATCCCTCGGACATTACCATTCTGTTTATAAGAGAACAGATATAGTCCCCTTCCCTTTCTCTGTCGGGACTGCTTAAAATAACCACCTGTCCCTCTTTTTTATCGGTACAGGTCTTATTATCAAGAATAAGGCTGTCCACATTCTGCATAACAGGGCTTGCATAGGAGGTGGTAAGGTGGGTGTAGCTTATCTCCTTTTCAAGCTCCCTTGCAAAGCCCTCAAGCCTTAAAAGGGTCTTGTCTGTTTGCTTAAAGTAATAATTTCCGCTTTTATCTGTCCTTAAAGCAATAGTGAAATTATCTGCCCTTTCTATCATCAGCTTCAGTAAATTAAGCTGTGCTCCGGTAAAGCTGTTAAAGCCGTCCACATAAACATCACAGCCCTCAAAAAATGCAGATTCCATTGCAAGTCTCTGTGCAACATTAAGGTTATCCAGTCTGTCCTCAAACCTCTTTGTTATTTCGGCATTGTAGGTTTCCTCTATAAGGGCAAGATCAGTGAGCTTTTTCTTCAGCAATTCGTTTTCGCATTTCTCTGCAAGCTTTATAAGCTCACCGCTTTTAAGTCCTGCCTGCTTGAATTTTGAAATCTGGGAAATGCAGGATGAAACAAAGGTCTGCTTATTTACATGGGCATTGTAAAAGGAAAGTCCGTCCTTTATTTCATTAAGAGCCTTTTTCATGGCTATAATCTTGCAGGTGTCATCTGCGTATTCGCTTTTGCCCCCATGCTGTCTTATTATGTCACCGGCCAGGGAATCAAAGCCATATACACTTATTTCGTTGTGCTTTTCATGTGTCTTTACAGCCAGCTTTCTTTCTGTTTCAAAGGTAAACTGGTCAGGTACTAATAATATGGTTCTTTTGCCTGTGTCAACAGCCCCTGTAAGTAAAGAAAACAGCTCTGTGCTTTTTCCCGTGCAGGAGCGTCCCGTGATAAATTTTATCATAAATAATTTCCCTCCGTAGTTATTGTTGTCCGCTGAAATAAGCGTCCTATTATATTATACAATAGCCGGATTTGTTTTTCAACAAGGTTTAGTACACTTAATAACACATAATAAAAAAATCGGAGGTATTACCTCCGATTTTTGATCAGTTATTCTTTGAAAGCCAGATTCCTGCCACATCAATGGCATCATAAAGGCTTCCTCTTTCGCCGGTCTTTGCAATAGCCTCAGTAATAGGCACAGCAGGATCGGTTGCCATAAGCTGGACTCTTGTCTTGTCTGCAATTTCAAGGTCCTTTATCTTCTTTGTGGAAAGTATTGTGATAACCGCCACATATTTGTCTGACATATCCCCATAATAAATGGTGTTTCCTTTTCTTACAAGGGGAAGCCCTTTATAAGAGAAAAACTGTTCTGCCATAATTACCTCCACCGCCGCACTGCGGTCATGCCCATAGCCCGTGTGCGAAAATTTGCGGACTATACCGGGTATCAATAATCAGTAAGAATATCTCCCTCACCGGTCAGAAGGGCTGTGAGATTTGATTGGAATTTTTCACCGTAAATGCTTCTTATCTTGTAACGAACATCTCCGTTTACAACAAAGATACATTTTCTGTCGCTCTGGGATAAGTAAATCTCAACCTTATCCTTGCCGTTTTGTCCGTCTGCCTCGTCACGGTAGTCATATTCAAATGCACCGACAAAGGTATTGACTTCCTCGTCTATATCCTCAAGATAAATTTCCTCCGCATAAGAGCCGATAATAAACTGATAGAAGGTCTTAAAGCGAGGGAGAGAAACCTCCTTGCCGTCAATAGTTACCTTTGAGTTATCAGCATCACCGGTTATGTCAAAGCGGTATTCGTTGTTGTCCTTATCCCATACCGTTACCCCGTCAAGATAATAAATATAAGGAGTTAAAAACAGCTTATAAAGTATACTTTCGGGAGTTACCGTGGGATATTCAAGGCTTGCGGCATCAAATATATAAATAGCGTCCTTGCCTGAAACCATACCGTAATAGGAATCAAGCACCTCGGTATTATCATCCGCAGTTACATATATAGCCTTTCCTAAGGTCAGCTTTATTACCTCGTCCTCATTTACTACCGTGGTAACTACACATGAGGGCTCATCAAAGCCACATTCACTCTTTGTCTTGTCATCGGGCTGTATTGCATAAGCACCCTTTGCACTGAGTCCTAAAAGTCCGTATACAATTCCCATATCCGCCTCATCATCAGCAAGGATATTGTTGTGACTGGACATTTTGTAGGAAACGTATGTGTTCTGAAATTCCCTGTCCTCATTTGCAGGTACATAGTCAAGTACCAGGTCATTGGGAAGGTCGGGTCTTTCTACCCTCACACGCTGTACTATGTCATTTTCCTTATCAAAGGCGTCTGTAAGCTCGGAAAGCTGTACATAGTCAAGGTCAACTCCCATGGCAAAGCTCAAGGCCGGCTTTGATACAAGATATACGGTATCCGAAAGGCCGGTTTTAAAGTACCAGGAATTTTCGCCTGAGTTTTCAATTCCTATCATACAGGATACAGGCTCATATTTGTCATCCTTGAAGGTCATTTCAAAGGTGGCGGTGGGGTTGTCAAAGCCGTATTTGTTTAAATCCTCCGGCTTTTCCTCCGCTATCAGCTTATAGGAAATTTCACAGGCATCACCTATGGCGGATTCGTACTTTGTGTTATCCGCATAATCTTCCGGTATACTGTCTATGCTCCATTTACCCTTTCCCTCACGGTTTACGGTAAATTCGCCCTTTTCATTCTTTATTGTAAGGGTGGATATATCATCCGCCTTATAGGAATATATCTCTGTCTTTTCCTCTTCGCTGCTTGCTTGAGAGGTTTCCTCTGTCTGCGGCTTTGTCAGTACAAGTACACCGGTAGCAGCACCTAATACCGCAATGGCACATACAGAAGAAATAAGTATTTTTGTATTCTTTTTCATAGGTCCTCTTATATATTATTTATGCTTTCTTCTTAACCATACCACAACACCTGAAGCAAATAAAACAGCGGGGAGTGCTCCGACAAAGATAACAGTCAACAGCTTCTTTTGTGACTCGGTTATCTCAAAGGTGGTGGACTCATAGGATTTGGGAGTAAGGGTTATTCCTGCCTCCTTGTTACAGCTTACATTGAATATGTTCATTAAAAGCTGGGCGTTGTTTGTGGAGGGGGAGGTAAGGAAGGTATTTGTAAGTAATTCCATACCGCCGAATGCCATTATACGGCTCTGAAGGGGGTCTGTGCCCACATATCTTATCTTTAAGGACTGGGCGATAACAGGATATGCCTTCTTTTCCGCATTGTCAGCAGGCTCCCAGTTATCTCCGGAATTCTGAGGCATTATGGTAGCGCCGTCATAGGTGGAAAGCACCGCAGAGGTTGCCATATTGCCGTATCCCTCCCATAAAAGGGTAACAGGGCTCATATTATCACCGAAAAAATATCCCTGGGTTTGCATTTCGTCAAATACTGTTTCGTTAAGCTGAAGCATCTGATAGGTGCGGCGGGATTCGTAGGCATAGTTTGTATCTGTCTGGTATAAGGTTCCCTTTTCTATCTTTAATCCCCAGTCAGCAAGAAGGCTGTCTATGTGGGGGGATTCACCAAGGGAGGGATTATTTACATATATCAGATTTTTGCCGAAATTACCGTCATTATCAAGCCATCTTGCCAGCTTATCCACATCCTCTGTGGAATAGTCCTTATCAGGGCCGAAGATAAATACAAAGTCATATTCATCGCTTATATTTTCCACAAGGGTGATATTTACATCCTCCAGCACATAGCTGTTGGTGGTAAGCAGATTTTCAACGGTTGCGTTTGTGGTTTCACCGTAGCCGGTAAGCACCGCTACCTTAACAGGGTTGGTATCTGTAACGCTCATAATAGCGGATACCACCGCCTGCTCGCAGTTTGCCTCTACTGATTCGGGGACCTGATAGCCCATCTGTAAATACTGCTCGTTATAGATAATGTGGAAATATTCGTTTGAGTCAAGCACCTCTACACGCTTTGTGCCCTTGCTTTCAACTACTATTTCCATCTGGGTTATATCCTCCTCATAGCTTGCAAGAAAGCCGGGGTTTGATATAACATCCACATACTGTAATGTGATATTGGAAGAGCTGTTTGCTATCTTCTTTAATATCTCGTTTGTCTGGTTAAATTCCGTGCCGTTTGCCGTAAAGGCACTTTCCTCTGAGGTTACTGTAATAATTACTTCATCGGTAATGCCGGAAAGATATTCCTTTGTGGTGTCCTCTATTGTGAACAGTCCGGCATCGGTAAGGTCAGCCTCCACACTAAAGCGTTCACCTAAAAGGGTGATTATAACATTTACAAGTACCACACCCACAATAAAAATTACCGTGAAGAGTACCGAAAGTCCGCCGTATTTTAGCTTTTTATTCTTAAACGGGTTCAGGGTTTTCTTCTGAACTGCCGTAGCTTCTTTATTTGCCATTGTGAGTTCTCCTTCTGAAATTTACGGCAGTTATGCCCATCTCTTCTTTTCAAGTACCCTTACGGTAAGGAAAAGGAAGATCACTACTACACTTATAAAGAATATTATACTTGACAGGCTGAAAATACCTGTGGTAATTTCTGCGTATCTTGTATATATTGATATGCTGGCAAGTATATCCCTGAATAAACCTGAGGGTACCATGTTGATAAGAGTATCAAGTAAAAGCACCATAAGGTTTACAAAAAAGCTGCCTATTGCCGCTATCATCTGATTTTCTGTAAGGGAGGAAACAAACAGTCCGCCGGATACAAATATAGCGCCTAAAAGTAAAAGTCCTAAGGTGTTACCCAAAATAGGAAGCCATGATATTGTTGTAAAGGTGGACATTACAAAGCCGTATATCGGCATTACAATAACACCCATAGCAAATATCACATAAGCCGCTAAGAATTTTCCCATAACTATTGAGAAAAGACTTACGGGGGCGGTAAGGGTAAGCTGTTCGGTTTTCTGCTTTTTATCCTCTGCAAGAAGCCTCATTGTAAGTAAGGGTACAAATATCATCAGTACAAGGAACATCATTAAAAATACGCTTGAAAGATCCGTTGTACCAAGGTCAAGAGAAAATACCAGGAAGAAAACTCCGGAAAAGGCATAGAATATGGCTAAAAATACATATCCCAAGGGGGAGGTAAAATAAGATCTGAATTCTCTTAAAAAAATCGCAAGCATTATTTCCTACCACCTTTCTTTTTGCCCTGGATAACAGTATCGTCATCCACCTTGCCGTAAATATCACCGGTGGTTATCTTTAAGAATATCTCCTCTAAGGTAAGCTCTCCGGATTTCATCATAACTATTGTATAGCCCCTGGAGGAAAGTCGCTTTGATACGTCTCTTCTTAAATCAGTGCCTTCCTTTGTATTGATATAATACTCGCTTACGCCGGGCTCAACATTTTCCTTGTTTATTCTGATGCTTTCAAGTCCGGAAAGGCCGTTTAATGCCTTTACCACCTCATCAGGCTTACCCTCACAGCGGATAATAAGACGAGAGTTTCCGTCCATGTGCTGTGACAGACTTTCCGTGCTGTCATCTGCGGCTATCTTACCACGGTTTATAATAACTATCTTATCACATACCGCCTGTACCTCAGGGAGAATGTGGGAGGATAATATTACTGTGTGGTTTTTGCCCAGCTTTTTAATAAGAGTTCTTATTTCAAGTATCTGCTTAGGGTCAAGACCTACGGTAGGCTCATCCAGAATAAGCACCGGGGGATTTCCCACCAATGCCTGGGCTACACCCACTCTTTGCTTATAACCCTTTGACAGATTCCTTATAAGGCGGTTTTTTACCTCTTCGATCTTTACAAGCCGGCATATTTCGTTAAGGTGTGAAATAATAGGCAGCTTGCACTTTTTAAGACGGTAAACAAACTTCAGATACTCCATTACCGTCATATCCATATAAAGGGGAGGCTGTTCGGGTAAATAGCCTATCAGCTTTTTTGCCCTTACCGGATCCTCTAAAATATCTATGCCGTCAATAAGCGCCTGTCCGTCGGTGGAGGACAGATAGCCGGTGAGAATATTCATCGTGGTGGATTTTCCTGCACCGTTAGGGCCTAAAAATCCCAATATCTCACCCTTGTCTACCGAAAATGAGATATTATCCACCGCCAGCTTATTGCCGTAGCGTTTTGTCAGATTTCTAACTTCAATCATTACTGGATTTCTCCTTATGTTGTATATGTCCGGGGAACATTATACTGTCCTAAAGTGAAAATGATGTGACAGTAAAATAAAATTAACTGTTCCTTGCAGTATTTTTATCCCTGTCAAGCTGATTTTTAAGCTCCTCCACCCCGGAAAACTTCTGTTCCCTGCGGATAAAGGAAATAAGGCTTACCCTTACCCTCCTGCCGTATAAATCCCCCTCATAATCAAGTATGTGGGTTTCCGCCAAAGGAACGCTGTTCTTTTCTATGGTGGGCTTTACCCCTATATTGGTAACAGATACCATGGGCTTGTCATCAACATAGGTAATACTTTTATAAACTCCGAAAAGAGGTAAAATAATATTTTCGGGGTATATCTGATTTATGGTGGGACTGTTTATTGTTCTGCCTAAGTGGTTTCCGTCCACCACAATAGCCTCAATGGAAAAATCATAGCCTAAAAGCCGGTTTGCCTGCTTTATATTGCCCTGCTTGATAAGGTTTTTAATGGCGGTGGAATGTACCACCATATTATCAAGGGAAAAGGCAGGCTTTATAACCACTTCTATACCATAGCTTTTGCATATTTCCTTTAAGGCATTGGCATCGCTGCCGCCTCCTGCACCCAGTCTGAAATCAAAGCCACATACCACCACCTTGGCATTCATCTTTGCCAAAAGTACCTTTTCAATAAAGTCAACGGCGGTATAATGCTTTACACTTTCAAAATCCGGCTGATATATAAATTCTATTCCTGCTGCCGCTAATTTTTCCAGCTTCATGTCATTTGACAGCAGATTTTCCACCCGTTCACGCTTAGGCAATGCCGTGTCGCTGTGAAAGGTGAATACCGCCGGGGCAAGTCCCGGATATTTAAGGGTTTCCTCCACCACCGTCATATGTCCGGTGTGCAGTCCGTCAAAAAATCCCAGGGCAACTGCTGTTGGCGGTACAAATATTTTATTGTAGGTTATGTCTGTCAAGTCCGTACCTCACAGTCATTTTTTATGCAAGTACATTTAAAAAACGCACCTTCATGCCCTTATCGGCAGTAACTACCCCAAGGCCTAAAAAATCATCCTTGTGATAAATCCTCAGATTAGTGCCGTTGGCATAGTCTATATTCATTCTTTCGGTGTCAAGCACAACACCGTTTAAAAACATTTTTCGCTGTTTGTCACTAAGCTCCACCCTGTCATAGCAGGTAAATATTCTGTCCACCGGTATAAGGCTGTTATAAAGCTCCTCAGTAGTAAGGGTCCGTACCTTGTCAATGGTGATACAGTCCGAAAGGGAAAATCCCCCGGAAAGTGTTCTTTCAAGGCTTGTCATTATGCCCCTTGTGGAAAGATTTTTTGCCATATCGCATATAAGGGTGCGAATATAGGTTCCCTTAGAACAGGTAACGGTAATAACACCTTCCCTTTTTTCTTCATCATAGCTTATAAGCCCTGCATCATGAATGGTTATGGGTCGGGGCTGTCTTTCTATTTCTATACCCTGTCTTGCAAGCTGGTAGAGCTTTTTTCCTCCCACCTTTACAGCAGAATACATGGGAGGAGTCTGGAGCATATCTCCCTTTAAATCCTCCACCGCCTTTTTTACCATATCAAGGCTTATATGGGTATTGTCACTTTGTGTCACATTTCCCCATATATCCTCAGTATCGCTTTCATATCCCAGCTTAAAGCCTGCCCTATATGCCTTTACATTATCCGGATTTAAGTCCACCGCCTTTGCGGCTCTGCCTATAAACACCGGCAATACACCGGTTGCCATAGGGTCAAGAGTACCGCTGTGACCCAGCTTTCTTGTGCCGGCGGTTTTTCTTACTATTGCTATAACATCAAAGGAGGTAAACTCCTGTGGCTTATTTATGCAGATTATTCCGCCTGTCATACGGATTTTACCGCTTTTTCAAGGACGGGTAAAAGCTTTGCTCTTACAAATTCAAGATTGCCGTTTATGGTACAGCCTGCCGCCCTTGCGTGGCCGCCGCCGCCGAAAAGACTGCACAGCTTAGCCGCAGTTATAGGCTCCTCGCTTCTCATGGAAACCTTGAATACATTCTCGCCCTTTTGCTTAATGGTCACACCCAAGATAACGCCCTCAACCTGCCTTGGCATACTTGCAAGGCCGTTAAAGTCCTCCACATCCACTCTGCCCTGAAATTCATCCATAAGCTCGCTTGTTATTGTTACAAGGGCAATTTTATCGTTGCAGAAAAACTCCATATCCCGCATAAGCCTCATTTCAAGGTCGATTCTGCCCCTTGTCTTAACATCAAACAGCTTATAGTTAAGCTCAGCATGATGAAAATCATACTCTATAAGGCTTGCCGCTATATTATGGGTGCGACTTGTGGTGTTGGAATATTTAAAGCATCCTGTATCGGTGGAAAGTCCTGTATAAAGGCAAGCCGCAATATTGCTGTTCAGCTTTGCCTTCATAAGCTGTGCTATTTCAAATATCATCTCACAGGTAGCCGCCGCCGTGGAATCCACAACAGTATATCTGGCAAATTCCTTTCTGCTTTCGTGGTGGTCTATTGCAAGGTAGATATTGTCGCCGTACTTTTCTTCAAGTGCACCAAGCAGCTTTACATCAGCCACATCAACGGTTACAATGCACTTTTCCTCAAATTCCTGGGGAATTACCGCCTTCTTTAAATACTCCATACGGGGGGCAACCTCATCAGCACATATAGTCTTTGCCCTTTTGCCCATACCCTGAAGTATGCCGCAAAGTCCGTATGCGCTGCCTAAAGTATCCCCGTCCGGGTTTGCATGGCTTATAATAAGGAAATCGTCATTTTCCGTCAGTATTTCGGCTGCTTTTTGTCTGTCTATCAACATTTCTATACCTTTCCTCAGTTACACTTATTCTTCCTCGTTCTCCTTCTCATCCTCAGAATAGGCAGGTAGATTGTCTATTATTTTGCTTATATGCTCATAATAGTCCTGACTGTTATCCGCAAGGAAAATAAGCTTGGGTAGCTTCCTCATTTTGATACGCTCGTTTATACGGCGGTTGAAAAAGCCGGATGCCTTTGTAAGGGCGGCTACTGCGCTTTCGGTTTTGTTTCCGTCAAGACAGGATATATACACCTTACAATAGGACAGGTCATTTGTAAGCTCACAATGGGATACACTTACAATGCCCCCTGCCACCGCCTTATCCTTAATGTCCTTTATAGCCACCGATATTTCACGGCGGATATCCTCAGACAGTCTGCTGATATTATAATTAGCCATTATTCTTCCTTAATCTCTGTATTCTTCAACCACAAAGGCCTCGAATATGTCACCTTCCTTAATGTCGGTGAACTTTTCAAGGGTGATACCACATTCATAGCCTGCGGCTACTTCCTTTACATCATCCTTAAATCTGCGAAGACCTGCGATTTTATCAACAGCCACAATAATGCCGTCACGGACAATTCTTACTTCTCCGCTTCTCTGTACCTTACCGTCAAGTACATAAGAGCCTGCTACCACGCCTACGCTGGACAGCTTCATTACCTGACGAACCTCAACTCGTCCGGTATCCACCTCTCTGTACTTGGGAGCAAGCATACCCTTCATGGCTGTCTGTACTTCCTCTATTGCATCATAAATAACTCTGTAAAGTCTTATATCCACACCGTCACGCTTTGCGTTTTCGGCAGCGGCAGGATGAGGTCTTACGTTAAAGCCTACAATAATAGCATCTGATGCGTTTGCAAGCATAACGTCGCTTTCGGTTACCGCACCTACTGCACCGTGGATTATCTCAACCTTTACTTCATCGTTGCTGAGCTTCATAAGTGACTGGGAAACCGCTTCCACAGAGCCCTGTACGTCTGCCTTTACGATAATGGGCAGCTTTTTCATTGAGCCTTCCTCGATCTGTGAGAAGAGGTTATCAAGGCTTACCTTCTTATAGAGCTTGAACTGTTCTTCCTTGGCGTCGAACTTTCTCTTTTCAACAAGCTCTCTTGCAAGGCGCTCATCCTCTACTACCGCAAAATCATCTCCGGCGGAGGGAACCTCGGAAAGACCCATGATCTCAACAGGAACTGAAGGTCCTGCTTCCTTTACTACCTTGCCCTTGTCATCTCTCATAACTCTTACACGACCTAAGGCTGTACCGGCAATAATAACATCTCCTGAATGAAGTGTACCCTTCTGTACAAGCACAGTTGCCACAGGACCTCTGCCCTTGTCTATTCTTGCTTCGATAACGGTACCTACCGCAAGTCTGCCGGGGTTTGCCTTTAATTCCATAACGTCTGCTGTAAGGTTTACCATTTCAAGAAGATCATCCATGCCCTCTCCTGTCTTTGCAGATACGGGAACACAGATAATATCGCCGCCCCATTCCTCACAAACAAGGCCGTGTTCGGTAAGCTCCTGCTTTACCTTTTCGGGATTTGCACCGGGCTTATCAATCTTGTTTATAGCTACGATTATCTGAAGGTTTGCGGCTCTTGCGTGGTTTATGGCTTCTACAGTCTGGGGCATGATACCGTCATCTGCCGCTACTACAAGTATGGCAATATCGGTAGCCAATGCACCTCTTGCACGCATAGCTGTAAATGCCTCATGGCCGGGGGTATCAAGGAATGTAATATCCCTGTCATTCATCTTTACTCTGTATGCGCCTATATGCTGAGTAATACCGCCTGCTTCGCTGGCTGTTACGTTAGCGTGTCTTATGTGGTCAAGAAGGGATGTCTTACCATGGTCTACATGACCCATAACAACTACAACGGGAGGACGGGGCTTTAAGTTTTCGTCATTGTCCTCAATTTCCTCAAAGAGTCGCTCTTCAATGGTAATCACCACTTCCTTTGATACCTTAGCGCCGAGCTCCTCTGCTACAAGGGCGGCTGTATCAAAGTCGATGGTTTCATTTATGGTTGCCATTACACCAAGGCCGAACAGCTTCTTTATAACCTCTGCCGCTGTTACCTTTAAGCGGGAAGCAAGCTCAGATACAACGATCTCATCGGGAATTTCCACCTCAAGCTGCTTCTTTCTTGCCTTTTCAAGCTCAAGACGTTTCAGCTTCTGGGCTTCGGTTTCCTTCTTCTTGCTGAACTGCTGCTGCTTGTTCTTCTGGCTCTTTTGCTTTATCTTCTGCTTCTGTGAGTAGTTGTCACCGCCGCGACGGTTTGTTTCGTCAGCCGCCATTGACTCATATCTCTCATTGTACTTATCAAGATCAACATAGCTGCCTCTTGTATCAACGTGCTTTGTAACCTGTTCGCCGCGCTTTACAGCCTCACCCTTTACGTGCTTTGTGGGAGGTGCGTTTGTCTTGATGTTAGCAAGGTCGATAACCGGTGCGGCAGGCTTTTCGTCACGGGCAGGCTTCTTTTCAAACTTCTTGTCCTTGTCGAACTTCTTGCCGTCCTTATCAAACTTCTTTCCGTCCTTGTCAAACTTCTTTCCGTCCTTATCGAACTTCTTTCCGTCCTTGTCAAATTTCTTGCCGTCCTTATCAAATTTAGGCTTATCCTTATCGAATTTCTTGCCCTCCTTGTCGGACTTGGGTCTGTCCTGTTTTGCAGGCTTTGTTTCTGCCTTTGCTTCAGGCTTTGTTTCAGCCTGTACGGGTTTCTTTTCCTCTACCAACGATTTTTTCTCCTGTGTTTCGGATTCCTTCACCTTTTCGTGAACCTCTTCGGCAGGCTTTTCTTCCTTTGCCGCTTCTTTCTTTTCTTCCTTTATATCTGCTTTCTTTTCCGCTTTTTTCTTTTCAGGCTTTTTCTCCTCTTTTGGCTTGCCTGCTGTGGCAAAATACTCATCGAAGCCCTTTACCTGGTTTTTCTGGGTGAGCTTTTCCATTACCACGGAAACCTCTTCCTCATTAAGTGATGCCTGAGCCTTCTTTTGAGTACCGAAATATTCTTCTACAATATCTGTGATGTCGTTTGCCCCGACACCAAGATCCTTAGCTAAATCTTTTACCTTGTATTTTTGTTCCATTCACTGATCCCCTTCTTATAGATTTTCATTCTGAGGCTTTCTATTTAAACCGGACAGGCTTTTAACAAGCCCCTCATCCGTAATTGCAATAATACCTGTACGCTTTGTAAGTACCGTCTTTATCTCATCCATTGTGACCTCTGTGTTAAATATACTTACATTGTATTTATCACAGATAAACCTTAATTCCTTAAGGGATTTTTCGGATAAGTCCTTTGCGGTAAATACTCCCTGTACCTTTGATTTCGGCTTTTGTACCTCATCACATACAGCATCAAAGCCGCATATTATTTTACCTGCCTTTTTGCAAAGTCCTAAGGTACTGAGAAAATTATTCATCCCGTCCCTCCTGTTCAAGCTGCTTTGCAAGGGCTTCATATACCGTGTCGGGCAGGGTGCATTTAAGGGAACGGTCAAGGGATTTTTTCTTCCTTGCCGTTTCAAGGCAGGCCTTACTGTGGCATAAGTAAACTCCTCTGCCGGACTTCTTACCGGAAAAATCCACTATAAATTCATCCTCGGGAGTGTGAACTATTCTTATAAGCTCCTTTTTCTCCTTCATACAGTCACAGCCTGCACATTTTCTCATGGGTATTTTCTTTACAACCACCCTTTACCCTCCTTATTATTCCTCTTCGGATTTGCTTTCAAAAAATCCGCTTTCGGGCTTTATGTCAATCTTGTAGCCTGTGAGCTTTGCCGCAAGCTTAGCGTTTTGTCCCTTATTGCCTATGGCAAGGGAGAGCTGGCTGTCGGGTACCGTAACAAAACAGGACTTCTTTTCAGCCTTCTTATCCTGCTTTTTCTTCTCTGCTTCATCAGCTTCATCAAGGGCAGGTGCTTCGTTTATCTCTACGCTTATAACGTCGCTTGGCTTTAATGCCTGGGCTATAAACACCTTGGGGTCGTCGCTGTATAATACAACGTCTATCTTCTCCCCGGAAAGCTCCTTACATATCTGGCTTATTCTTGCACGGTTAGGACCGATACAAGCGCCTAAGGCATCCACATTGGGGTCATGGCTTATAACCGCCACCTTAGAGCGTGAGCCCTCCTCACGGCTTATTGCCTTTATCTCAACTGTACCGTCATGTATCTCGGGAACCTCAAGCTCAAACAAACGCTTTACAAATTCCTTGTTCTTTCTTGACAGCTTAAGGCCGGGACGGTGATCGTCCTTTGATACACCGGAAATGTGTACCTTGATAATATCTCCCACACGGATAGTTTCTCCGGGAATCATATCCTTTACGGAAAGGGGAATTTCGTTTCCGTTAAGCTCTACTATTGCAAATGAGCCCTTGGGGTCGGTTCTTACTACCGTAACACTTACTATCTCATTTTCAAGTGCGCCCCACTTTTCAACTATGCGGCTTCTTTCAGCCTCCTTGATACCGGACTTTATCATCTGCTTTGCGGTGGTTGCGGCAATTCTTGTAAATGCCTTTGTGTCCACCTTCACAAGAACAGTATCGCCGGGCTTCTTTGCGCTCTTGCCCTTTGCGGCTTCAACAGAAATTTCGTTAGCCTCGTCGGTAACCTCCTCCACTACTGTCTTTACAATGTAAACACTCATCTTATCCTTTTCTCTGTCGAACTTGTAGCGGATTTCCTTTACGCCGGGGTGTTCCTTGCTGATAGCCTTTTCTATGGCTGTCTTTATCTTTTCAAGTAAAACCTCGCTTGAAATACCCTTTTCCTTTGCTAAAAGCTCCAATGATTCAAAGGGCTTGAAATTGTTTTCGTTCTTTTTTGCCATTTCATTTCCTCCATGACGGATCAGAGATCCAATGTAATTCTTCTGCATTTATCTGTATGCAGACTTTCCTCTCCCTTTTCGGTGAGAAGCACTATTGTTTTTTCTGTATCTATATAATCGCTTAATGTTCCTGCGATGTATATATCCTTGCCGTTTTCGTCCTTCATCATTACCTTAACGGGCTTTTGCTCTGCCCATTTGTAATGCGCCGGTGTACGAAGAACACGATTAAGTCCCGGTGAGCCTACTTCAAGCACATCAATAAGGTCTATGCACTTCAGCTTATCCACCGCCTCATTTATGGGTGCGGTTATCTCCTCGCACATGGTATCATCTATGCCGCCCTCCGGCTTATCAAAAAGCACCTTCAGATACCACATAGCGCCGTCCTTTTCAAAAACTATATCCCATACCTCATAGCCGTACTGCTCAATTATGGGTATCAGCTTTTCTGCGGCCTCACGCTCTACCTCGGCGGCCATATTTTTTCTGCCGCCCTTTTGCTTAGCCATAAGCTCCTCCTTTCAACAGTAGCCCATATATAAACGAAAGACTGAGTTCACACTCAGTCTTTAGCCTCCTTATACTACTATAGGATATTCTACCACATTTTTATTCCCTTGTCAAGGATTTTTCCTCATTATAAAGGTAAATTCCGCAAAATTTGGGTATAAAATGCCTCATTTTTTCATAAATGAGTACAATCTGCACAAAAGCATACCATTATACAGCTTTCGGTTTGATGTGGGCTTTTGTCCGAAATGCTCCCCGAATTTTTCATCTGAGGTGATAACATATATTCTTTTATCCCCGTAGGGTAACATTCTTTTGCCCATTATTTTATATAGCCTTTGTGCCTCCTCCTTTTCAAGAAGTCTTTCTCCGTAGGGAGGATTTGTTATAACGCAGGTTACATTTTCGGGATATGTAAAGTCCTTTATATCCCTTACTTCGGCGGTAACATATTTTTCAACCCCGGCATTTTTTGCGTTCTGTAATGTGAGCTTTACCGCCTCCGGGTCTATATCATAGCCTATGGCCTTAAAGGGTATATCCTGCCTTATATTTTTAAGCAGGGCCTCCCTTTCCTCCTGCCATAGCTCCTTTGGGATAATATCCCAGTCCATGGCGGAAAAATGCCTGTTTGCACCCACCGGCATATTAAGTGCCTTCAGTGCGCTTTCTATAAGTATTGTACCGCTTCCGCAAAAGGGATCGCATACAATGTCTGTCTGCTTTACCCTTGCAAGGTCCACAAGCCCTGCCGCTAAGGTTTCTCTTATGGGGGCGGCATTGGAGAATTTTCTGTAGCCCCTTTTATGAAGCGCTTCCCCTGTGGTATCCAGCTTAAATGTACAGTTATCCTTCATAAGGGAAAAGCTGAACTGATAAAGGGCTTCGGTTTCCTGAAAGTAGCCTATATTATATACGCCCTTCAGCCTTTCCACCATGGCCTTTTTTATTATTTTCTGACAGGCGGGAACGCTTGACAGCTTGGAATTTAAGGATGAGCCTTTTATGGGGAATTTATCGAATTTTCCCACAAACTGCTCTATGGGGCATTTTTTAACCCCCTGGAACAATTCCTCAAAGGTGACAGCCTTAAATCTGCCTAAAACTATCTCCACCCTCTGAGCTACCGAAAGGGTCATATTTGCCCTTACAAGCACCCTTTCATCTCCGGTGAAGGTTACCTGTCCGTCAGTAACGGTGATGTTTTCTCCTCCGGCTCTTTTTACCTCAAAGGAAAGTGTCTTTTCCAGTCCGAAAAGACAGGAGGCGGTCATTTCAAAATTCATATTATTCCTTTCCGAAATAGGTCCGTGCCAATGGCACGGACCTATGGTTATTCTCTTTAAGAGGCTTCAGCCTCTGTGCTTTGATTTCTGAAGGTGTCGGGTACAAGGAGAGTACCGCCTGTATGATCTGCGATATACTGCTTTTGCTTTTCCTCGCTTGAATGGTCGCAATCACAGGATTTAGGCATATTGTCCTTCTTGTAATATCCCACCGCAGTTGAGGGGCACTTTGATGTGGCAATAAGTCCTGTTACAGTACAGTAGTTTCTCTTTTCTACATTGGGGTCAACCGCAAACTCCGGTGTGGAGTTTTCATTTACAAGGGTCTTCATGAACTTATTCCAGATCTGCGCCATGTAGATATAATTTACGCCGGTGAGCTTCTGGTTATCGTCATAGCCCATACGGATAACACCCACATAGTCAGGGGTAAGTCCTGCAAAGGCAAGTACACGTTCATCGTTTGAGGTACCTGTCTTGCCTACTACCTCAATTCCGTCTATCTTTGCATATCGTCCGGTAGTGCCGTAGGTAGCGTCAACAACCGTCTTTAACATACGGTTTGTAATATATGCGCTGTCTGAGCTTATTACACGCTCGCCAAGTACGTCTGATTCAAGCACCACTTCATCATTGAAATCGGTAACCACGCTGTAAAACAGGGGTCTGTGATATACACCGCCGTTGCCGAATATCTGGAATGCGCCTGCCAGCTCAACAAGGGGCATACCGTTTGTAAGCTGACCTAAGGCTATGGGAGAATATGCCTTGTCGTAGGTATAGTCAAGGGTGGTAGCACCCAGCTTATCCACAAGGAAATTAAAGCAGGTATTTATTCCTAAAAGCTCACAAACTCTTACAGCCATTGTGTTCTTTGACTGCTGTACAGCAAACCATGCAGGATAGTAATTGAAGGTACCGTAGTCGCCCTCAAAGTTACTGGGCCAGGTGGTGCCGTCATTGAGCTTTATTGCTCTGTCATATACCATTGAGGAATAGGTGATAAGATCCTTGTCTATTGCCTGTCCGTAAACCGATATGGGCTTCATGGTGGAGCCTATGGGGAGTATAGCCTGGGTGGCTCTGTTAAAGCAGCCGTCACCGGGCTTATCACCGATACCGCCGGCTATGGCAATAACTCTGCCCTTGTAGTCGGTAAGGACAAATGCCGCCTGGACAAGATCCTCAGCCTCTGCTGTCTTGTCATAGCTGTAAAGGAAGTTATAGGGATCGTTGAAGAATTCTTCAAGGCTGTTTTGTATATCCATATCCATATTAAGATATATCTTATAGCCGCCCTTGTATACCTCGGTTCTTGCCTCCTCGTAGGTCATGAGCTTCTTTTCTGCTATATCCTCAATTACCTGTTCGATGGCGGCATCCACATACCAGTTCTGGCTGATTTCATATTCATCCCAGCGGTATGCCTCGTAGTCATCCTCTTCCTCGATATATTCTCCGTCCTCGTCAATTTCCTCATCAGACTGATTATTACCGTAATATTCCTCATATCTGGGGTCTACATAACCGTAGTCATCACCCTCAACAATAAGACGGAACTTTACCTTTTCATTCCTTGCCTCTTCATATTCGTCGGTGGTTATAAGTCCCTGCTCATACATACTCTGAAGTACATAAAGCTGTTTTCTTCTTGATTCTCCCAAGTCCGCATAGGGATTAAGCACGCTGGGAGAGGGGGTAAGTCCTGCAAGAATTGCACTTTCCGCCAAGGTAAGCTGATCTACGGTCTTGCCGAAATAATGATATGCCGCTGTGCCTATACCGTAAACGGTACTGCCCATTGGTATACGGTTAAGATAGGATTCAAGTATATCTATCTTTGTGTACTTTGTTTCAAGCTCCAGCGCACGGAAAATTTCCCTTATCTTACGCTCGGGGCTTACCTTATCATCGCCGGTGATATTCTTTATAAGCTGCTGGGTAATGGTAGAACCACCCTGTCCGTAGCCGTTAAACAATGTGGATACCGTAACTGTAATGGTACGGCGCCAGTCTACGCCCTCATGCTCGAAAAATCTCTTATCCTCTGCCGCAACAAAGGCAAGCTGAGTATGCTCGGGTACCTGCTCAATATCCACCCAGATACGGTTTATATCATCAGACAGACGCTTTATCTCCACCTGGTTACCCTCATTGTCATAGGCATAAATAAAGCTGGTGTAGCTGAGATCCAGGTTTTTAAGGTCAATGTCAAAATCCGTATCCGCAAACTGCATGATATAGGCAACAAGAGCAGTAGCCACTATGCAGATTGTTATAATGGCCACCATAACCACGCTTAAAAGCGTTGTGCCTATTACATAGAAGAACTGCCTTATCCTTTTCGGGATCTTGCTTTTCTTCTTTTTCGTTTTCTTTTTTACAGGCTTAGGATTGATCTCGCTGTCAAGATCAAAATAGTATTTTTTGTTATCACTCATTTTATCTGTCCTTTATAAAAGCAATATGTTTCTAGCCTAAAAGGGCATTTGCCCTTCGTAATAGTATAGCACATTTATTGCCAAAAGTTAAGCCTTTTACGGCATTTTTCAGAAAAATATCAATTAAATATGGATTTAAAGGCGGTTTTTTGCACATTTCGCCCTTATTTTCCTTTATTTCTCACATAAATATCACTGATCGTATCTTAAAAACTTGCCGCTGTGCTCCTGCGCCTTCAGGGGGTAGCCCTTCTTTATAAGTATATCCCCCTTTAATGCCACAAGATTTTTATGGCTTTTAAGCGCCTTTGCTATCTTCTCTGTGTCATAGCCCATGGCCGCATATTCAAGAAAATCCCCGTCGGCTATAAGCAGCTGTGCCGCAAAGATATTAGCCTCATATTCCATACGGTCATCCGGTCGGTTAAAGAGGCTATATTCCTCAAAGCCACCGTTAAGCATGGCATACTCTCTGTGCAGAAGGTCATGGCCTAATTCATGAGCCGCCACTATCCTTGCTTCATACTGTGAAAGATCCTTCTTTATAAAGATAAAGCGGTTTTTGAGTATCACCTTATATGCGCCCTTTTGCCGCTTGAAATCCCGTTTTAGTATCTCCACATCCACCGCCCTTGCCAGCTTAAAGGGGTCGCTTGTGTCATACATGGCTGTAAGGCTGTCGGCTACAGATACGATATTTAAAATATCCCTTACCATACTGCCTCCTACTCACCCTTCTTGCGTGAATATTTGCGGTTTTTCTCCTTAGCTATCCAGTAGGCATCCTGTATAGCCCTCATCATCTCGTCCATATCCTCCTCGTTCATTGTGCCTCCTGCAAAAAGCCCCTGTACCTCGTTTAAAAGCTGTTTTGCCTGGGCGGCACCCTTATTGCCGTATTTCTCCCCGGCATCTATAACAAACTCCTCGTCCTCTGTAAGAAGGTAATTTATATCCACCTTTAATATTTCCGCCATTTTGCCGTATAATTCACGCTTTTTGGGATAACTCTCCCCGCTTTCATAATTGGTAACAGTCCTTAATGATACCCCCAAAGCCTTTGCAAAGGCACTTTGGGTAAGGCCTGTTTTTTGTCTGGCATTTTTCAATTTATCACAGAATTTCATAAATTTTTCTCCATTCTTGGAAATTTACTTGCTTATTTCTATTGACAAACGCAACTTAATTGCGTATAATGTAGATACGAAATTAACTTGCGTATTTATAATAACATAAATTGCGTATTTTGTCAATAAGGAGGAAATGTGGAAAGGGTAATTCTTCATTGTGATATGAATAATTTCTATGCCTCGGTGGAGTGTATGCTGAATCCTGCCCTTAGAGGCAAGCCGGTGGCGGTATGCGGAAGTGTGGAGGACAGACACGGCATAGTGCTTGCAAAAAACTATGAGGCGAAAAAGTACGGCATAGAAACAGCCGAAACGGTAGGCTCTGCCTTATCTAAGTGCAGGGGGCTTGTTATAGTACCGCCCCACTTTGAAAGGTATCTTGAATATTCCCGGCTGGCAAGGAAGATATACAGCGACTACACCGGACTTATTGAGCCCTACGGCCTTGATGAATGCTGGCTTGACATATCCGGCACAAGACGGCTTTTCGGAGAGCCTGAGGGGGTGGCTTATGAAATAAAGGAGCGTATCAAAAATGAGCTGGGGCTTACTATTTCCGTGGGGGTGTCTTTTAACAAGGTGTTTGCAAAGTTGGGTAGCGATATGAAAAAGCCGGATGCGGTGACGGTTATACCCTATGAATCCTTCAGGGAAAAAATCTGGCCTCTTCCTGCCTGTGATATGCTGGGGGTAGGCCGCCACACATACGCGAAGCTTAAAAATTACGGCATATATACAATTGGGGATTTAGCCGGAGTAAAGGAGGAATGGATAAGGACAGTCCTCGGGAAAAACGGGGCTGTTATCCATAGCTTTGCAAACGGTACAGACTATTCTCCGGTGCTGGATAAGGACTTTGTAGTTCCTGCAAAAAGCATAGGTCACGGTACCACCGCCAAAAGGGATATTCCGGATAACAAAACCGCCTTTGCCTATCTTTTAAGCCTTGCCCAGGATGTGGGTCACAGGCTGTCCTTACAGGGAAAAAGAGCCTGCTCGGTAAGTGTGGGGATAAGAAGCTCACAGCTTAACCGGGAAAGTCATCAATGCGCCCTGCCTATTGCTACCCAATCCCCCACCATACTTGCGGAAAATGCCGCAAGGCTGTTATATGACAACTACGACTGGAAATATCCCATCCGTTCCCTTAGTATAACCGCCTTTGATCTTATGGAATATGACGAGCCCTATCAGCTGGATTTGTTTTCCGATACAAAAAGGCTTTTAAAGACTGAGGCAGCGGACAGGTGCATAGAAAAAATCCGCCGCCGATTCGGCGACGGAATTATAAAAAATGCGGTTTTGCTTATGGATAACTGTTTCCCCGGGGAAAAGCAGATAGCTACTCTGCCCGGGCCTTTAAGATAATCAGTCATCCTCAGAATCCGGTTCATCGTCACTTAGTATCTCACTTCTGAGGCCGTCCATCTGGCTGTCAAGTGTGGCACTAAGCTGAGCGCAGTTATAAAGGGTGTCGATCATTTCCTTTGTGAAATGCACATTCTTCTTATATTTAAGCTGATGTTCAAGGGCTGCCCAGGAATCCATGGCTATTGTACGAAGTTGTATCTCAACCTTCATAATTCTTTTTTCATGGACTAAAAATATGGGTACCGTAACTATAAGATGCAAACTGCGGTAGCCGTTGGGCTTGGGGTTTGCTATATAGTCCTTTATTGCCACAAGCTCAATGTCATCCTGCTTTAAAAGAGCCTGCGCAAGCATATAAACATCACTTACAAAGGAACAAACCACCCTTACCCCTGCTATATCGTTAAGGTTTTCCTCTATTGAGTTTAAGGTAAAGGGCATATTGCGGTTGTCCAGCTTTTCAAGTATGCTTTCTATACTTTTAAGACGGCTTTTTACTGAGCTTATGGGATTGCGGTCATACAAAAGGGAAAATTCCTCATTAAGTACATTAAACTTGGTGGTTATCTCCATAATGGCACAGCGATAATATGCCATAAGCTCATTGTATCTTAAAAAGCGGTCACGCCATTTTTCTGCTAACTGTTCATCCCTGAAAAGCTGTTTGTAAAGCTCCTTTTTTTCAGGGGGTACAAGGGAATTATTTTCCATATTGTCCTCCGGTGTTTGTTTTAGTATATATTACCCTTTTTATATAAACTAAAGCTTAACTGTAAAGGTAAGCTGTCCCTCAACACTTTTTGCGGTAATACTGCCGTGGTGCTGTTTTACAATGGCTCTTGCCACAGAAAGCCCTATGCCGTAGCCCCCTGTTTTTTGGGTGCGGGCATCGTTTTCTCTGTAAAACCTGTCAAAAAGCTGTTCCGGGTTTTTTATTTCAGGGTAGGTATTTGCTACTCTTATGATACAGCCCTTGTCCTGCTTTGTCAAGTCTACCTTTATTTTACCGCCCCCCCTGGGTATACTTTACGGCATTATCCATAAGTACGGTAAGAAGCTGTGTTATATATTCCCTTCCGGCATTTATAATAACATTTTTCTCTATATTTTCCTCTATTTCTATGCCTTTAAGAAGGGCAGGCTCATAAAATGCCTGAATGGTATCCTCTGTAAGCTCGCCTATGTCAAATTCCTCAAAGGGGATAGTTATATTCCCCTCCTCCATTTTTGATAGGGTAAGTAATTTCTGCATAAGCCCCGATAATCTCATGGCCTGGGCTCTTATATTTTTGCTCCATTTGTTCTCCCCGTTGTGAAGCTCCATGGCATCTGTATTTGCAAGGATTATTGCAAGGGGAGTTTTTATTTCATGGCCTGCATTGGTAACAAATATCTTCTGCTTTTCTATATTCTGTGCTATGGGGGTAATTGCCCTTTTTGAAAGAAGCACCACAAGAAGAAGCATAAGCCCCCAACATATAAGCCCTGCACATAAAGAAATAATAAAGGTGGTAAAGATAACGCTTGTTTGCTGTGAGGTATCAAGGAATAATACAAGGGTGGTATTATCGGGTCTTGTTACCCTTTTATATAAAAATCCGCTGTAATTTCCTTTTTCGGACTTAGAAAGTACCTCCCTTGCCGCTACAACGGCGGTTTCCTCCTCTACTGAGGATATACGAGAAACATCGGTGGTTATTGCCACATCACCGCTGAATATAACATAAAAATATCTGGCGGAAATAAAGCCGTCCCTGTCACCAAAGGGCTTTGTCGGTTTCAGCTTGTCATCCTTATCCTGGGGGTGCATTGGCTTTTTATCCCCGGCATCATCACAAAGCATATCCAAAACCCGGTTATTTTCATCATGGGATAAGGTTATGCTGAAGATATTTATCACTCCGAGAAGCACCACAATAAGCAGGGTTATTGCTGTCATGGCGGTGAGTATGAATTTTTTCTGTAAGTCCTTAACCATTGTCCTCTCCCTTTACAAAAAGGCTGTAGCCTACTCCCCGCTTTGCCCTTATTTCCACATCCGCCCCTATGGAGGACAGCTTTTTTCTGAGATTAGACAGATATACCCACACAGCACCGCTGTCAGCGTCGCTGTCATAGCCCCATGCCTTAAAAAACAGGGTATCTGTGGAAAGATATATTCCCTTGTTTATCATAAGAAGCTCTGTAAGGCGATATTCAAGTCTTGATAAGGGAGTAACACCCTCAGGTCCCATAAGCTCGTAATTCTGACGGTTAAGGCTTACATTTCCTACCCTTATTATATCCGGGGTGTACTGCTCCTTTCGTCTTAGCATGGCTCTTACCCTTGCAAGCAATTCCCCCATAACAAAGGGCTTTGGCAAATAGTCATCCGCCCCCATATCAAGGCCTTGTATTCTGTCCTCCACCTCTGATTTTGCAGTAAGTAAAAGTACCGGGGTGATAATTCCCTCTTTTCTCAGTTTTTCAAGTACCATAAGTCCGTTCATTCCCGGCATCATTATATCAAGTATTATACCGTCATACTCATCACTTTTGGCATAGTTATAGGCATCAATTCCGTTATACACCGTATCCACCATATACTTGTGGTAGGTAAGTATATCCGTTACCGCCTCTGCCATGCTTATTTCGTCCTCTGCAAAAAGTAATTGCATAGTATCACATCCTTTATTTTATAATAATGCCTGTTACTTTAAATTACCTTAAAAAATTACCCGACATATTCTGTCGGGTAAAAATTTATCAGTCAACAAGCTGGGGGTCAAAGTCCTCTCTGAAGGGAAGTCCCCATTTGTTAAGAGCCTCCATAAAGGGATCGGGGTCAAATTCCTCCACATTATATACACCGGGCTTCTTCCACTTGCCGGTAAGTACCATCATAGCGCCTATCATGGCAGGAACACCGGTGGTATAGCTTATAGCCTGTGAGCCTACCTCCTTATAGCATTCCTGGTGGTCACAGATATTATATACCTTGTACTTAACCTCCTTGCCGTCCTTCTTGCCGATACAGATACAGCCGATATTGGTCTTACCTACTGTTCTGGGACCTAAGGATGCAGGGTCGGGAAGTACAGCCTTTAAAAACTGTAAGGGAACTATCTCCTTGCCCTCAAACATAATGGGCTTTATTGAAGTCATACCCACATTTTCAAGGCATTTAAGGTGGGTAAGATAGCTCTGTCCGAAGGTCATAAAGAAGCGTATTCTCTTGATACCCTTGATATTAAGTGCAAGGCTTTCTAATTCCTCGTGGTGTAAAAGGTACATATCCTTTTCGCCTACTTCTTCAAAGTTATATACCCTCTTTATCTCCATAGGCTCGGTTTCTACCCACTTGCCGTCCTCGATATAGCTGCCCTTGGCGCTTACCTCACGGATATTTATTTCGGGATTGAAGTTTGTGGCAAAGGGATAACCATGGTCACCGCCGTTACAGTCAAGAATATCAATGTAGTTTATTTCATCAAAATAGTGCTTCTGGGCATAGGCACAGAATACACCGGTAACACCCGGGTCAAAGCCGCTTCCTAAAATGGCGGTGATACCTGCCTTTTCAAACTTTTCTCTGTACGCCCACTGATACTTATATTCAAACTTAGCTGTGTCGGGATGCTCATAGTTTGCTGTGTCAAGGTAGTCTGTCTTTGTTTCAAGACAAGCGTCCATTATTGTCAGATCCTGATAAGGAAGAGCCACATTGATAACAATATCCGGCTTTTCACGGTTTATAAGGTCAACAAGCTGTTTTACATCATCAGCATCTACCTGCGCTGTGGTAACAACTGTCTTTGTACCCTTTTCCTCTACCGCCTTCTTTAATGCGTCGCACTTTGACTTTGTACGGCTTGCAATACATATCTCGGTAAATACCTCGCTGTTCTGACAGCACTTATGAACTACTACGCCTGCTACACCGCCGGCACCGATAATAAGAGCTTTACTCATTTTCTTTTTCCTTTCCTTTAAGAAGTTGGCCTTCGCCTTAATTTAGTATACACTATAATAAGTAAAATTGCAAGTAAATATCTTGTAATTAAAGCTCATTACTGTCAAGAACTATGGTAAAGGGTCCGTCATTTAAAAGGCTTACCTTCATATCCGCCCCGAATATACCGCACTGTACATGGGGTACACTCTTTTTACATTCCGCTATAATGTATTCATAAAGGGAATTTGCCATATCCGCCCCTGCCGCATTTACAAAGGAGGGACGATTTCCCTTTTTGCAGTCGGCATAAAGGGTAAACTGGGATATTAAAAGCAGTCCTCCACCCACATTTTCAAGGCTTAAATTTGTCTTTCCCTCACTGTCGGAAAAAATCCTCATTCCGATAAGCTTCTTTATCATTTTATCTGCAATTTCCTTAGTGTCGGTGTGGGTAATGCCTATAAGCACTAAAAATCCGGTATCTATTTTGCCGGTTATCTGTCCCTCAACACTTACCTCGGCATGGGTAACTCTCTGAATTACAAATTTCATAATACCTCACAAAATAACACCTGCCCCGTATAAGGGCAGGTGATTGTCTTTTAATATGCTGTCATGTATCTCTTGAGATCTTCGGGGTTCTGGCATCTGCTTCTTGCTACCTGCTCGGTAATCTTACCTGTACGAACAAGTCTTGCAAGATCCTGGTCAAGGGAGAACATACCCATAGCACGGGATGTCTGGATAGCATTGGGAATCTGGAAGATCTTACCCTCACGGATAAGAGCAGAAATAGCATCTGTACAGCTCATAAGCTCAAGTGCAGCTACACGGCCCTTACCGTCTGCGGTAGGTACAAGGGTCTGGGAAATAACTGCAACAAGGGAGTTAGCAAGCTGAGATCTGATCTGTCCCTGTGAGTGAGGAGGATATACGTCGATGATACGGTCGATAGTATCAGCGGCACCGGTGGTATGCAGGGTTGAAAGCACTAAGTGACCTGTTTCTGCGGCGGTTACTGCGGCATTGATTGTTTCAAAGTCACGCATTTCGCCTACGAGGATAACGTCAGGGTCCTCACGGAGTGCGGCACGAAGTGATCCTGCGAAGCTGTCAACGTCGGCACCGATTTCACGCTGGTTTACCATACTCTGCTTATGTGTGTGAAGATACTCGATAGGATCTTCAACTGTGATGATGTGGCAGTTCTTGTTACGGTTGATGTGGTCAATCATAGCCGCAAGGGTTGTTGACTTACCTGAACCGGTAGGACCTGTTACAAGTACAAGGCCACGGGGACGAAGTGCAAAGTCACCCATAATAGCAGGAAGTAATAAGTCCTGAAGTGTGGGGATGTCGTTTCTTAACAGACGAAGTGCTATTGCGTGGTAGCCTCTCTGTCTGTATACGTTAACTCTGTGTCTGTGTCCTGAAGCGGATACATATGAAAAGTCGGTGTCAAGACCCTTCTGGATAGATGCCTTGTGCTTCATGGATGTGATCTGGTTGATGATGTTTACGATGATAGGCTCTGTACAGTCGGGATAACCGCTGAGCTTTTTAATGCTACCGTGTAAACGTACTACAGGGGGAAGACCTGCTGTGAAGTGAAGGTCGGAACAGCCAAGCTTTCTGGCTTCGTCAAGAATTTTGTTAATGTCCATTATATTTCTCCTTTTACTTTGACTTTATACCGTGTAGGTAGCCTTTACAAGCTCATCCATTGTGGTTGTACCTGCAAGAACCATGTCGGTAACGTTGCTTCTAAGCAATTTTGTGCCGTTTTTCTCGGCCTGTGCGCCAATTTCCTCAGAAGTAGCGCCCTGTGAAATAAGCTCCTTGATATCATTGGATGTAACAATGATCTCGTGGATAGCAGTTCTGCCTTTGTAGCCTGTATTATGACAAGCACGGCATCCACCGGGGTGGGCCTGGCAAATCTGGACAGGCTCGGTCTTGCCAACAAGGCGAAGGTCCGCAGGCTCTGTCAAAGTTACTGTTTCCTTACATTCGGGGCATAACAGCTTAACAAGACGCTGAGCTATAACGCCTACCAGTGAGGAAGCAACCATGTAGGGTGCAACACCCATATCTACAAGTCTTAATATAGTACCTGCCGCATCGTTTGTATGGAGTGTGGAAAGCACTAAGTGACCTGTGATAGCCGCACGAATGGCGATATCCGCTGTTTCGCCGTCACGAATCTCACCGACCATTATGATGTCAGGGTCCTGACGGAGGATAGAACGGAGCGCCGCCGCAAAGGTCATACCTGCCTTTGCATTGATCTGTACCTGGTTGATACCGTCGATTTTCTTTTCGCAGGGGTCCTCAACCGTTACTATATTAACGTTGGGCTTTGAAAGCTCGCCCAGTGTTGCATAAAGGGTGGTAGATTTACCGGAACCGGTAGGTCCTGTAACCAGCATAACTCCGTGGGGACAACGAATGATCTGCTTGAACATTTCGTAGTTATAGAGAGTCATACCAAGGTCGGTAATCTTTCTTGTCTTTTCATCTGCTGTTGAAAGCAGACGGATAACGCACTTTTCACCGTATACGGTAGGAATTGTAGATACACGGACGTCAAGGCTTATTCCGTCGATAACCATACCGAAACGGCCGTCAAGAGGTATTCTCTTTTCGGCGATATTCATACCGCCCAGAATCTTGATACGGGTAATAAGTGAGTTGTGAACCGCAGGCTTTACCTTCATGTTCTCAACAAGTTCACCGTCGATTCTCAGTCTTATACGGGTTCTGTCCTTGAAGGGCTCTATATGAATATCCGATGCGTTAAGTCTGAATGAGGTTTCAACAATGGTATTAACCAGCTTAACGATAGGCGCATTATCAACACGCTCGCCGGATTCCAAGTCCTCCTGGCTTGTGTCGTCGCCGGTGTATTCCTTATTAAGGTTATCCATAACCGAGCTAACTGTCTGTTGTGAATATGCCTTGTTGATGGTTTCGTTGATTGCTGAACGGGTAGCTAATACCGGGTGTATTTCCATACCGGAAATAACCTTCAATTCCTCAAATATATAGAAATTGATAGGGTCAATTGTTGCTACCGTAAGTCTTGAGCTGCTCTTTTCGTAGGCAACACAGCAATATTTCTTCGCTGTTTCCTCCGGGATTTTCTTTACCGCCTCAATGTCCACCTTTGTTGTTGTAAGGTCAACAAAAGGAACCTTAAGACGTACTGAAAGTGCCTGAGCAAGCTGTGTTTCTGAAACATAGCCGAATTCCAAAAGCGCATCACCCAGCTTCATGCCCGGATTTTCACTTTGCTTAGCCAGTGCTTCCTGAAGCTGTTCATTCGTGAGATAGCCGCTTTCAACCAAAAGCTCGCCTATACGAATATTTTTCATTTGCTTTCTCCCCCTGATTTAATAAGATTTTAGGGTGCCGTCATAGACGGACTATATGATAACTCCTGCGGAGTGATCCTCGAAAACTAATATTATCCTTCCCACTTGCAAAATTTCTTTATATGTGATAGAATAACAATAAATTTAATAGGAAAGGAAATTTTACTATGCCTGAACTTTACTATGCAGTTATCTGCATACTGGTATTTATCTTCGGGTCATGTATCGGCAGCTTTTTAAATGTGGTTATCTACCGCACACCCCTTATAATGTCTATCGTAAACGGACCCTCCCACTGCTTTACCTGTGGGGAAAGAATCAAGCCCTATGACCTGATACCTATTGTAAGCTGGCTTTTCCTTGGCGGAAAATGCCGTAACTGTAAGGCTAAGATCTCCGGCCGTTATACTGTGGTGGAGGCTCTTACAGGTCTTTTATTCTTAGCTGCATATCTGCGCTTTGACTTTTCACTGCAAATGCTTGTTGCAGTAATTTATTTTTCACTTCTTATTGTACTTAGCTGTATTGATATTGACCACATGGAAATTCCCTACTGGTGCACAATATCAATCGCTGTGCTTGGTATCGCTACCTTCTTTACAGAACCTCAGATGCCCTGGTGGGAACACCTTGTAGGTGCTGTGGTTATTGCAGTTCCCTTTGCAATTCTTGCTCTTTTCGGCGGTATGGGCGGCGGTGATGTCCAGCTTATGGCCGCATCCGGCTTTATGCTTGGCTGGAAGATTGTTCCCTCCGCTGTTATCGGTGTTATAATCGGCGCTGTATACGGCGTTATTATCAACCTTTCCGACAGGAAATTAAACCGTGAAAAGAAGGAAAAGCTAAAGGAAATATTCGCTCCTTGGGTTGAGGGCAAAATGACCGAAAACTCAAAGGATATAATAGTAGGCGAATATGAATACGGTAAATGTAAAATAGATACCGAAATTTTTGAGGAATCAGCCTGGACTGACCCTGAGGCCATGAAAAATCATGACGAGGAATTTGAAAATGCTCTTACTGAGCTTATGGGTGATATTCCGAAAAACCATGAATATGTTTTCAGAGTATTTGTTGAAAACAATGCAGTTACCAAGGTTAAGCTTCAGCGCAGAATCGCCTTCGGTCCCGGCCTTGCTGTGGGTCTTGCAATAGGTGCATTGTTCGGAGAAACAATAATCAAGCATTATCTTGATCTTCTTTAAAATAAAGTTAAATCTACGGCTTGACTTTCGTCAAGCCGTATTTTTTATTAACTTTATATTATCCACCGGTATAAGTGGTGTAGTCAGCAATAGCGTAAACTATTACTATTGTTTCACCGTCGGGATAATTCTCATCATAAGTAGCGAGAGCGGGCTGGCTTACTGCACCTGCTGTTGCAATAAGGTTGAGCACCTTGAAAATTGTCTTTCTTTCCTGAATTTCAACCTGACCGTCCATGTTAAATGCAGTTGTACCTACCTCGCACCAGTTACTCTGGGGAGTGTTGAAGGTAAACTTGAAGCTACGGTTGTTGTAGTAAGCATCCTCAAATAAGGAGTAAACCTCATAATTGCCTATCTTGGCAAAAAGGTTCTGACCTTCATTGTGGATACCTGTGGAATTGCTTGAACATTCGCCGAAGTCATATATTCTGTAGCCAAGGCCGTCATCCTTAAGCATCATAGCATAATATCTGATTGTTCCTGCTCCTATTGAGCCCTCTGCATTACTTACTAACTTGTCAAGTCTCCATGCGGGGCCTGCCTGTGCGGCATTTCCGGGAGCCTGAATAAGCTCCTCGTTTGTGTAGGAGTCAATGTTGAAGGCACAGGCCTTGTTCAGTCTTGAGGCTATGTAGTTGTTCATTGATGTGGTAATGTTATCTGTTGTAACATCACCCTCGATCTGTCCTGCTATATTTCTTACAGGTGTGAAAAGTGACATAGCCGCAACAAGGAGTATGGATGTAATCGCTGTTGCAACGAGAAGCTCTACTAAGGTAAAGCCCTTTTTATATTTCAGTCGTCTTAAATATCTCATACATCACACCCCCAAAACAGGTGAAGTAAGGTTATATACACCGGGAACCTCGGGGTTTTCATAGAAGGTTACAGAACTGTCTGTACCTGTTCTGCCCATGAAGAACTGTGCAAATGACTCATAGTCATCCTCATAGTCCTCGGGTGTAAGCTCAAATCTTACCTCTACTTTGTTGTAGCTTTCTGCACTGTTATTAGGGCTTGCAAGGTAAACTCTGAAGGTATTACCTGAAAGAATAGTAGGCTTTAATCTGTTGTCGGCGTTAGGGAAGGATACTTCTACTGCTGACTTGGGAAGGCTTATCTTGACTGAACTGCTTTCTGAACCTGCAAGTACCTTGTCATTGTCATAAATAGTAATTCCGAGGGTGATAACCTTATTTCCGTTTTCAGCATTATCTGATTCTTCAGAATCGATATAAATTCTCTTAATACCCTTCGTACCATATACGTGGTCGGTGTCCTTAACCATTCCGGCACCGCCTACATCGTTATTGGAGCCGTCATCATCGGGAGCTTCAATTTCGCCCTCGAAGTTGTTTATCTCAAGACGATTATCTCCCTCGCCTGCAGGCGCCTTGTTTACCTTAACATCATTGATATTAACATTTATGCCGCTGCCTGCACCTCCGGATAAGATAAATCTCATGGCAAAATCCATGGTTTCTCTTTCCACAAGAGCATTTTCGCTGATTATGTCGGAGATCTGTTTATCCATATCCTGCTGGAGATTATGATTTACTCTGTACTTCATAATGCTGATAGCCAGCATCTGCATGATCATGGCAGCCATTACGGCAAAAACACCCATTGCCACAACGCACTCTACCAGAGTAAAGCCCTTCTTTTTGCGACAGAGCAATTTTCTGATTTTCATATCATTCTTCCTTTCGTAAAATTAGGGAAAGCTGTATACGGTTATTAGTTATAACCGTATACTCTCCAGCTTCTTGAGGTTGAAGAGCCTAAGGTTGAAGAACAACCGGAGGAAGCCATAAGGTTGGAAAGATATTTCTTTCTTTCTTCTTCCTTCTGTTCATCATTAAGGCCTGAAGATACATGGGTATCGTAATAATCGTAGGGAGCTGCGAATACATAGCCGTTTGTTGATGCCTGGATATCGTAGTTACCAACGACCATACCGCCTACATAAACTGACATACTGTTTGCATTCTTTACCTTATAGGTCATATAAGGTGCGTAGATAATACCTGCAAACATATTCTGTGAATTTGAGTAGAAGTCCATATCAGCGTTCTTACTTACTGTTACAAGGAAAACATTGTTGTGAATGTACTGCTCGTTGTTCTCGTACTTTGTTATAATGTTATCCTTTATATAGCCGTCTTCAGTATACAGACTCTGAATTACCTGTATTTTTGAGTTACAGGTTGCTGCTGAAGGAGGAGCGGCATTAAGATCAAGGGGGTTGCCGCCGTTGAAGGCTTCTTCAAAGAGGGAAATATGACCTACATAGGAAGCAGTCTTTGCAACATACTTAACGTTATCGGGTAATACCATAACAAGTGCACCCTTACCCTTTACAAGTACGTTCATGGCAGCCCAGCTGTCCTTAAGGTCGGTAGGACCCCAGCAGAAGCAGTCATATTCGCTTTCGGGAACATTTGTTACATATTTTTTGCCCCCGTTGCCTTCAATAACTTCCTTACAGTTAGCCTTCAGATATACATAAATATCTTCATAGCCGCCTGTACCGTTTGCTGTATCGAAAACAAGGTTGATACCGCCGTATCCCGTATGACCTAAGTATTGGAAATCAAATACATATTCAGTCTGGTCTGCAGCAGAGAAGACTTTTGTAGTGGAAGGGTTCCACTGGTCAGCGCCGGTATAATCAAGTACGGTAGGCTCAATTATAAGTGCGCCTGTGCTTGAAACAAACTTGTTTTCAAGATCCCAGTTGATATATTCGGAGTAACCGATTGTTTCGTTGATCTTAGCCTTAACCTGTGAGGGGGAGTCGCCTGTAAGAGGCCATACAAGTGAGTGGCTGGGTACCTGACCGAATAATGCCTTTAACTCCTTGCCCTTTCTCTGGTAGTTTTCTACATCAGAGTCTTCAGTTAAGGTGAAATCCATCTTTGCTTTGGATGCTGCATCATTGGCTTCATATACAAAGGAGGTACCTCCGATATGAACATTGCCTCCACGATAACTATCAACATTCATATTGGAAGGAATATATACATTACCGCCTACATGAATCTCATTATCAATACCACTGTTGTTATGTTCTGAACTTACAATAAGGTCGCCGTTTACATAAATCTTTCCGGGGTAATCAGCGTTACCGCAAAGATATAAGTCGCCGTCAATATAAATATTGCTGGGGTTAGATTCGCTCATGGCTGTACCTAAGAAATAGTCCCCGAGAACATAAATATCGGAATTAGACTTTATAGGATAGCAGTTTTCAAGATGAACAATACTGCCGCCTACTCTCAGCTTACCGCCGTTAAGGTCAAGCTCAGCGTTGTTTACAAAGTAACAGTTGTTACCGATGGTAACATTCATTTCCTTTCTTTCAAGGGTTACATTGTTAATTGTTGCATCCTTGTTAAAGGTAGGTATACGACCGAACATAACTGAGCCTGCCGCAATAATATCAGCCGCTATATGTGTATCGGAGTTTGCACCTGCTGAAGGTCTTGTACCTATCTGTGAGAACTCTGTATCAAGGTAAAGTGTTGAGTTGATAGCACCACCGGTGATGGCAACGTCGTTAGGTGCATAACCGGTCGCTGTAAAGAATCTGTCGAAGGATGCTGCCTGTGCGGTTACTGTAAATGCACCGACTACTGACAGAGATTCTGTCTTGCCGTTTACCTTTGTTTCGGTAACGATCTCAAGTACGTGAACTTCATCGCTTGTGCCGTTACCTCTTATCTTCTTGATTGTGATCTTATACTCACCAAGACCGCCGGCAATTTCATTAAAACCGTCAGCGTTACTGCTAGTGGTTACAAGTGACTGTCCGGGTGCAAGACCTATTATGCTCTGTGCTAAAGGTCCGGCTGAATTTACTGAAAGATAGTCGGTAAACAGCTCATTAAGGGAAACTGCACTCTGATATGCCTGTTCTGTGTCATATCTTATATCAACCTGCTTTCTTGAAGCAGATACGGAGTAGTAGACCGCAGATGCAAGAATTGCAAGTACGGACATTACTGCAACGATGATAAAGAGTATCGAGCCCTTGCCCTTATACAGTCGTGAAAGCTTAAAACGTTTTTTCAGCGTTTTGTTAAATTTTGTCTTATTATGCATCACGCTTTTCCTTTCTCAATATACGGCGAAAAGCCCGAGGTAAAAACCGGGCTTTTTGCCTATTAAATTATGCTGCTGTACCGTTTGCAAAGGGATCTGCAACGGGCTGGATGCAGTAGAACTTAACTGCGAAGTCCATTGAGTATCCGTCGTCTGCATTAGTGTCGGATTCTGTGTTGTTTGTTGTATTGTCAGCAGGTGTGCTTGTGTTATCAGCAGGAGTTGATGTTTCATCCTCTACGCCTACTGTCTGTGTCTTCTCGTAAAGCTCATAAGAAACACCCGCAAGGTAAGTAGCCTTTGCCTTTTCACCGTCTGCTCTTACACCTGTGTAAAGTCTGTCAACAAATGCGTGGAGGTTTTCAAGCTTCTCACAGTGAGCTGTGAAGGATACATTTACAACACCTACTACAACAGGCTGTGACTGGGAAAGATTTGTAGCTATGAAATCCTTAGCGTACATAATCTTCTCTCTGTCGCTGAGAGTGTTGAAGTCGATTGCTTCCTCTTCGGTTACAACCACGGTATTTGCAAAGTCCTTAAGAGGATATGTAACCTCTGTTTCGTTAAATACGGAAACTGTAAGAGATTCTGTAGCCAAGGGTGAAATTTCAAGACCGTCGATTACGATGTCTGTGTCATTTGCAAGGAACTGACGGATGATTTCGTCTGCCTCGTAGGTGGTAAGGTCATTGTAGAATGTATCTGCAAGGTCCTTACCTTCTTCATAAGCAGCTTTGATTTCATCGTCGATTGTCTTTTCATGTTCAAGCTCTGTAAGGTAGCCCTGATATTCAGTCTGCTTAGCTTCGAGCTTCTTGTTGTTTTCGCCTATCTTGTCGATATTGGGAAGCAGGAATACGAATAAGCCTACGCCTACAATAGCTGCAACAAGTAAGACTATGATAATTATCTGTTCTTGTTTACTGATTTTCATATCTAAAAATTCCTTTCAAAACTTATTCGGTCGTTGTGTTGTCGGCAGGAACCTCAGCGCCGCTGTTGTTTACAGCTTCTTCAGCCTGCTCCTTTGACATATCAACATCATTACCTGCCTTGAGAAGCATAGTAAGCTCGAAAGTAACAAGCTCTGTCTCGCCGTCCTCGCTTCTCTCTACCTCATAACCGGTATACTGAATGTTCTCGAAGTAGCCCTGGTCAATAAGTGCTCTTACATAGATTGAAGGCATTGCCTGAGAGGGGCACTGATATGTTGCAGATACCGAATAAGAAGAAATTTCTACTGTATCAACCAATCTCATACCGTCGAGCTGATTTCTTATATCAGCGGAAGTAATTTCCTCGATACCCTCTTCTGCCTGGAAGGGTTCACGAAGCATCTTGTATACATCTGTTGTACCCTTGGGCATATAGTTGAACATGATTTCCGCATTTGAAATAGCTTCCTTATAGCTCTGGAAGTTTGATAGTACACCTTCCTTGGTATGCAGGGTATTAAGACGTTCCTGGAAGGCAGGGTCATCTATCTGAGCCTGTATCTTCTTTGTTTCGCCCTCAATACCTGTATTTATGATACCGATAATCATATTTGCAAAGAATACAACTGCCAAGCTTCCTACTACTGTAAGACCAAGTGCAATAAAGAAGGTGTTAAGACCCTTACTTTCCTTTGCCGCTGTGGTATCAAGAAGGTTGATGTGCTCAACTTCCTTATTAACCTTGTAAAGAGCACCGATTGCGTTTGCGTACATTGTGAACTCAAAGTCAGCGCGGGAAGCAATATTTGTAGGTGCGCTTAAGATATGACAGGGAACATTGAAGGGTGCTACGGTGTTTGTAAGGGAAATAAAGTCGCCTACCTCACCATAGAACATCATTTCCTTAATGGGCTTCATATCTTTTCTTGATGCGAAGAACTGGAACATTCTGAACAGGTTATCATAAATCGCCTGGTTTACATAGTCAGGTGAGTTATTGTAATCTGCCGCATCTATCTTGAAGTAACGTGAGAATGAAAGCACGTTGTCTTCGTAGAGGTTGATGTTTAAGAATCCCTTGTCTATCTGAACTAACAGAAGAGGCATATAGTTTGACATCTTCGGTGTGTTCTGGATAAGACGTGAAATTGAGTTGTTGGAAATGTTGATTGCCTTAAGTGAAAGACCAAGGTGAGTAAAGAGCTTTACGTAACCTTCAACAAGTCTCTGGGGACAAGCGGTAGCAAGAACCTTGATAAGGGGATTCTTGTTTTCGTCTGTTGTTTCACCTACGATAGTATATGAGATATTGTACTCATTTGAGATACCCATGTTACTACCGATCATAGCCTCGATAGCCGCTGTGTTGCTGAGCTTCTTGGGCTTGGGAAGTGTAAGCTCCTTATAAAGAATTGAGGATGAGCTTACTGATACTATGGTATCCTTTTCCTTGATACTTCTTGTGTTGATGATATCTATGATTTCCGCTGCAACCATGGGTACATCTGCAATGTAACCGTTGGATACAAGTCCGGGTTCAATGTTGCGGAAATCCACTTCATCGATTTTAATTTTGCTGCCCTGTGCAGAGCCGCGGACAAGCTTTACTTGTCTGTCGGTGATATCTATTGATAACATAAATTATATTTCCTTCCTGTATTGTGGTTAATTTACATATTGCCCATGCCTTCCATACCGCTATAAAGAATCGGGAATACACCCGCAAGGATACAACCTATCATGATACCCATGAAGATAATCATTACAGGCTCCAGCAGCGATACAAGGCTCGAAATAGCGGAATCCGCTTCTTCGTCGTAGTAGTCGGATGACTTTTCAAGAATGGTGTCAAGTGCACCGGCTTCCTCACCGACATATATAATAGATACGAACATACCTTCAAATACGTTTATTCGTCCTACTGCAACCGAGAGGGCTTCGCCTCGTTTTACATTCTCAATAACATCGTCAAATGCCTGGATAATGTAGCTGTTGCCCAGAGTTCCTACAGATTTTTCAATACATTCAACCATCTGCATACCACTGGAGAACAGGTTAGCCATTGTTCTTGAGAAACGGGCTGTATAAATTGTTCTGAGCAGCTTACCTACCTTCGGCAGTCTCAGCAGCATTTCATCGTACTTAAGTCTTGAAGCAGGCGTTTTCAGTATAATACGTATTATAATTACGATTACAACGAAAACCGCTACAAGTATGTACCAGTAACCGATCATGAAGTCACTGATTGCGAACATGACCGCTGATAATGCAGGCATTTCGCTTTCGTCTGTGATAAGATCACGGAACATAGGCAGAATCGTTGTAAACATGGCAATGAAGATTACAACTAACAGTACAAGAAGAACGATAGGGTAAATCATAGCGCCCTTGATCTTGTTTTGTGTCTTACTGTCCTTTGCGTAGTGCTCGGCAACTCTGTTCATAATCATGTCCAGGTTACCTGAAACTTCACCGGCGGAAACCATGCTGACAAACAGGTCCGGGAATACGCCGGGCTTTGTGGCAATAGCCTCTGAGAAGGAACGACCCTTCTGTACTTCCTCGTAAATATCAAGGAGTACCTGTTTTTGCTTTTTGTTTTCTGTCTGGGATTGCAGAATGTGTAATGACTTAACCAGACTGATACCGGAAGTCAGCATCGCTGCAAGCTGACGGCAGAAGAATGCAAGATCCTTCGTCTTGAATTTGAATTTGACATCCGAAGCTTTGCTCTTCGTAACGTCCTTGTAAGATGTACAGAAAAGACCTTTTTGCCTGAGCTTTTCAATAAGCTCCTGGGAATTTTCGGCATTTTCCTTACCTCTTACCTTTTTACCATTGGTGTCGGTAGCAACATAAGTAAAGGTTGTCACTTAGTATCCCCCATTCATTTTTTTCAGATAACAGCTATCCAAAAAAGGAAATTATTATCACTATATAAGAGTGTAACATATTTTCACCTGAATAGCAAGAATAGATTTTAAGAAATTCAGCCTATATTTTTGTGGATTTTTAATAAAAATACACTAAATCATTTATATTCAGGTCAATTTTTTTGGTATTTATTAAATATCCAGTGCTGTGGTTATCATATCTGTGAGGCATTGTTCCCTCTCTGCGGGGGTAAGATCCTCACTTCCCTTTATGGGATCATTTGAAATAGTGCAGATACAAAGTGCCTTCTTTCCGGAATATGCAGCATTCATATATAATGCGGCAGCCTCCATTTCAACACAGAGTACCCCCATTTTTGTCCAGTCTGCAAGGCTGTTTGAGGCATCATAATATACCTCGGCTGTAAGCACATTTCCCACATGGTAGGTTATACCCTTGGATTTTGCGCTTTCCACCGCCCTTGAAACAAGGTCAAAATCCGCCACCGGGGCATATATTCCCGGCAGACGATACTGCTTATCACAATTACAGTCATGACACGCCCCCATGGCTATAACTAAGTCCTTCGGCTTTGCCTTGGGACTTAATGTACCTGCTGTGCCTATTCTTATAATCTCCTCAACCCCGTAGAAGTTGAAAAGCTCGTAGCTGTATATTCCTATTGAGGATACACCCATACCTGAGCCCTGCACCGATACCGGCTCTCCCTTGTATAAGCCGGTATATCCATACATATTTCTGATGGAATTGTAGCACTTTACCTCAGTAAGGTAATTTTCCGCCACATACTTGGCTCTCAGCGGATCTCCGGGCATAAGTACCTTGGGGGCAATATCCCCAAGTGCCGCCCCGATATGGGGTGTTGGTGTGTTTGACATATTATCGCTTCCTTTCGGTTTAAGATTTTTGCTAATATTTAGCATTTAATGGATATTGCTGTAAATATTCTGCTATGAAATAGCAATTTACTGTAAATAATATCCAAAAAGGTAACAAAACCGTAACAATTTCCCTTGAATTGCACTTAATTTACACATATTATACTACAATTTTATGAAAAAGTCCAGTAACTTTTCCTTTTCAGCGCACTAATTTGATATTTTTTACGAAAATCTGTTATCGTTTACATTTTTTTTAAAAATTCCCTTGATTTTAAGGCTGAATGTGTCTATAATAGGCATTGGTGAAGGATTTCACCATAGATATAGATAAAAACAAACCAAAAAAGGAGTTAACAAAATGAAGAAAGTATTAGCATTATTTTTAACAGTTGCCATGATCGCATTAACTGCTACTGCTTGCGACGGCGGTGAATCTACCGTTGGTGATTCTGACGGTGTATCAAGCTCAGCTGTTTCCGAATAATAGGTAACACTATTTATCGTAATCTCTCTAAAAAATAAGGACCGCCTTTCGGCGGTCTTTATTTTTGCAATAAAAAAGACCGTCCGAGGACGGTCTTTTTTTTAATTAAACAAGCTCGATAATAGCCATTTCAGCTGCGTCGCCTCTTCTGGGGCCGATCTTAACGATGCGTGTATAACCGCCGTTCTTATCAGCGTACTTGGGAGCGATCTCGTCAAATACCTTCTTAGCTACATCTTCCTTGGTGATATATGCAAAAACCTGACGCTTGGTGTGAAGTGTGCCAACCTTGCCGAGAGTGATCATCTTCTCAGCCATAGCACGTACTTCCTTGGCTCTTGCTACAGTGGTAATGATCTTGCCCTTTTCAAGCAAAAGTGTTACCATGCCTCTGAGCATAGCCTTTCTGTGGTCACTGGTTCTGCCGAGTTTTCTTGAACCTGCCATGGGATATTTCTCCTTTCAGACAATTTGAAAGTCAATCGTCAATTATTGTCGTCATCACTTGCAAGATTATAACCTAAAGACTGAAGCTTATCGTTGATCTCTTCAAGTGACTTCTTGCCTAAGTTTCTGACCTTAACCATTTCAGCCTGTGACATCTTGATAAGATCACTTACGGTGTTGATATTAGCACGCTTTAAGCAGTTGAAGGAACGTACGGTAAGGTCGAGATCCTCGATAGTCATTTCAAGTACCTTATCCTTGCCGGGCTCGTTCTTGTCAGCCATAAGATCAGGCTGAACTGCTTCTTCGGATAATTCAACAAAGTGCTGTAAATAGGTTGTCAGAACATTGGCAGCATATGAAACAGCTTCCTTAGCGGAAATAGTACCGTCTGTCCAAACCTCTAAAATGAGCTTGTCATAGTCGGTTCTCTGTCCCACACGAGTGTTTTCAACCGTGTAATTCACCTTCAAAACAGGTGTATAAATGCTGTCCACAGCAATAGTACCTACTGAAAGGTTGTTTTGCTGCTTGTTCTTTTCGGCTGATACATAACCTCTGCCGCGTTCAAGTGTTATCTCCATGTGGAGCTTAGCACCGGGGCCGAGGGTTGCTATATGCATACCGGGGTCGAGTATTTCGATTTCGCTGTCTGCCTTAATGTCGCCGGCAGTTGCTACACACTCGCCCTCAGCATCGATATAAACTGTTTTCGGGCATTCGCCATACATTTTTGCAATGAGACCTTTGATATTAAGGATGATTTCAGTTACATCCTCCTTAACACCTGGAATGGTTGAAAATTCATGCTTAACGCCGTCAATCTTTACAGATGAAACAGCTACACCGGGAAGGGATGAAAGCAGTACACGTCTGAGGCTGTTGCCCAGGGTGTTGCCGTATCCGCATTCCAGCGGTTCAAGCGAAAACATACCATAAGTGCCGTCGGGCTTTAACTTAACGGTCTCGATATTTGGCTTTTCAATTTTTTGAAGCATTTGGTTACCCTCCCACAAGTTTGATAAAAGTCCAATCGGTGTTCCGATATATTAACGGGCTGAATCTCACAGAGATAGCCCAGTTAATTTTAAATTACGATTTGGCGGGCCTTAACCCTCCCGGATATATCCGGGAATTGTAACTTAAAAATAACTGATACATACCATACAGCATGGTATGAAAGAGTGCTATTATTTTGAATACAACTCGATGATGAGGTGTTCGGAAATTTCGTAGTCAAGCTCTGTACGCTCGAATTCACGAGTAACCTTAGCTGACATAGCCTCTTTATTTACGTCCAGCCACAGGGGAACAAGTCTACCATTTGTAGCTTCTACAATCTGTGCAAACTTGGGGCTCTTCTTGCTCTTTTCGCTGACTGCAATAACATCGCCAACCTTAATTCTGTAAGAAGGAACGTCTACCTTCTTGCCGTTTACTGTAAAGTGACCATGTGTTACAAGCTGTCTTGCTTCTCTTCTTGTAATGGACATACCCATTCTGAATACAACATTGTCAAGTCTGGACTCAAGGATCTTGAGAAGGTTTTCACCTGCTACGCCTTCCATCTTAACTGCCATTTCATAGTAGTGACGGAACTGCTTTTCAAGTACGCCGTAGATGAACTTAAGCTTCTGCTTTTCCTTAAGCTGCATACCATAGTCAGAAACCTTTTTTCTGCTGTTAGCGTTTCCGTGACGGGTTGTTTCCTTGCTGTATCCCAATACCATGGGAGAAATTCCTAATGCCTTGCATCTCTTTAAGACAGGCTGTCTGTTTACTGCCATTTGTCAGTACCTCCGTTTTTTAAATAAATATCGTTTCTTTAGCCTTTTGCTTTAAACGACGCTGAGTAAACTGCACTCAGTATGATTATACACGTCTTCTCTTGGGAGGACGGCATCCATTGTGAGGAATAGGAGTAACATCCTTGATAAGTCTAACCTCAAGACCTGCTGCCTGTAAAGCACGGATAGCTGCTTCACGTCCGGATCCGGGACCCTTAACGTAAACCTCAACTGTCTTTAAACCATGCTCCATAGCTGCCTTAGCTGCTGTTTCTGCTGCACTCTGTGCTGCAAAGGGTGTGGACTTTCTTGAGCCTCTGAAGCCAAGTCCGCCTGCTGATGCCCATGATAAAGCATTACCCTGAAGGTCTGTAATTGTAACAATAGTATTGTTAAATGTAGACTGAATGTGAGCTGCACCGTTTTCAATGTTCTTACGCTCACGACGTCTGCGGATAACAGGCTTCTTGTTAGCGGTTGCCTTTGCCATTATTATACCACCTTTCTATGAAGTAGATTACTTCTTCTTATTAGCGATGGTCTTCTTAGGACCTTTTCTTGTTCTTGCGTTTGTCTTGGTACGCTGACCACGGCAGGGAAGTCCCTTGCGGTGACGTGTACCTCTGAAGCAGTTAATTTCAACAAGACGCTTGATGTTAAGAGCAACTTCTCTTCTGAGGTCGCCTTCTACAACTACGCCAAGCTGTTCGATAGCATCACGAATCTTAGTTTCTTCCTCATCGGTAAGATCCTTAACTCTGGTGTCGGGGTTTACGCCTGCCTGTGCCAGAATGTCGTTAGCTGTCTTTCTGCCGATACCGTATACATAGGTTAAACCTATCTCAATACGCTTTTCCTTCGGCAGGTCGATACCAGCAATTCTTGCCATATCTTTATCCTCCTATTATTGTAGGGAATTAACCCTGTCTCTGCTTATGCTTAGGTTCCTGGCAAATTACCATAACCTTGCCCTTGCGCTTGATTACCTTGCACTTATCGCACATAGGCTTTACTGAAGGTCTTACTTTCATCTTTATCATCCTTCCTGTAATGGGAGCAATACTCCCGGCTGCGGGCTTTTACGCCCTCTGGTTTAAGATTACTTAGCTCTCCATGTAATTCTGCCCTTTGTAAGGTCATAGGGTGACATTTCAACAGTAACCTTATCACCGGGTAAGATGCGGATGTAGTTCATTCGCAGCTTGCCGCTTACATGAGCTAAAATTTTGTGTCCGTTTTCAAGCTCTACCTGAAAAGTTGCATTCGGCAATGCTTCAAGTATCTTGCCGCTTACTTCAATTACATCTTCCTTTGACAAGCTGATCACTCCTCCTCGGCGATGTCTGCTGAAGGTCCGATACCTTTCAGCAATATTCGTAATTTCTTATCGGATATATCCTTTACATCAATGACTGTGTTTGTCTTTTGTAAATGTAAGGGATTTTTCTTCTTCGGAGCTGATACCTTGCGGTTCTTGCCGTCGGCAATATACGCAAAGCCCTGTTCCGTTTTCAAGACCGCATAATAGCTTCCGCTGTCATGACCTGCCATGCTTTTCACAACCATTCCCACCCTTAAAATATCAGCGTTCATATTACACCTCAATCGGGATGGTGAAGTGAGCTTTTTGTCAGAATAATGGGCTCGCCTTCGGTTATTGCAATAGTATGCTCAAAGTGAGCACTGTAATTGCCGTTTGCCTCAACTACCGTCCATTTATCCGGCATTATTATCACATCGGCTGTGGTTTCGTTTATCATAGGCTCTATACAGATAGTCATACCCGGTACAAGTCTCGGACCTCTGCCGGGCTTACCGAAGTTCGGAACCTCTGGGTCCTCGTGCATTTCGTGTCCTATACCGTGACCGATAAATTTTCTTACTACATAGTAGCCTCTTGACTCACAGTAGGTTTGCACGGCATTTGAAATATCACCGATACGGTTTCCGGCAACCGCCATTTTAATACCCTCGTAGAGAGCGGCCTTAGTTACCTCAAGGAGCTTTTCAGCCCTCTGCGGGACCTTCCCTACCATAAAGGTATAGGCATTATCACCGTTATAGCCGTCAATTTCCGCTGTAACATCAACGGATACTATATCACCCTCACGAATTATCTTCTTCTTGGAGGGGATACCGTGAATAAGCTCAGAGTTGACGGAAATACAGGCACTGCCCGTAAAACCGCCGTAGCCAAGGCTTGACGGTCTTGCACCCCTGCCTACAATGTAGTCATGGATGATTTTGTCAAGCTCCCAGGTGCTCATGCCCGGGGTTATATTCTCCCCTGCCACAATAAGCGCCCCTGCGGCTATCTCATTTGCTTTCTTCATTATTTCAATTTCTTTTGCCGATTTTACCTGAATCATTATTACGCCTCAACTGCTGCAAGTGTCAGCTTTGATGTTTCGGCAATTTCTTCCTGACCCTCAACTGTAACCAGCTTACCCTTGCTTGCATAATAGTCCTTTAAGGGAGCTGTCTTTTCATAATAGGTCTTGAGTCTGGAAATAACTGTCTCCGGCTTGTCGTCGATACGCTGTACAACGTTACCGCCGCAAAGATTGCACTTGCCCTCTTCCTTGGTAGGCTTGTATTCAATGTGGTAAGAAGCACCGCACTGCTCACAAACTCTTCTGCCGGATAATCTTGCGATGATCTTCTCATCGGGTACGCTGATTTCGATTACCTTGTCGATCTGTACGCCCATGTTCTCAAGAGCTTCTGCCTGAGATACTGTTCTGGGGAAACCGTCAAGAATGAAACCGTTCTTTGCATCGTCCTGTGCGATTCTGTCCTTTAAGATGCCGATTACTACCTCATCGGGAACTAAATCGCCTCTGTCCATACATTCCTTAGCAGCAAGACCGGCGGGTGTGCCGTTCTTTACAGCTTCTCTTAACATATTGCCTGTGGAAATAGCGGGGATACCCAGCTTATCACAAACAACCTCTGCCTGAGTGCCTTTACCTGCTCCGGGAGCACCTAAGAAAATAAGATTCATAACTTTTTCCTTTCGCTGTTTATCATTCAAGGAAGCCCTTATGATGACGCATCATCATCTGGCTTTCAAGAGCACGGACTGTTTCAAGAGCAACACCTACAACGATAAGTATTGTTGTACCACCCAGTGAAAGACCGTTGAGACCTGTTAACATCTGGAATATGATGGGGAATATTGCGATGATACCTAAGAATATCGCACCCACCATAGTGATCTTAGAAAGTGAATTCTGGATAAAATCCGAAGTGGGCTTGCCCGGACGATAACCGGGAATAGCACCGTTGTTCTTCTTCAGATCGTTGGCTATCTGTACGGGGTTATACTGCATAGCAATATAGAAGTAGTTGAAGCCTAAGATAAGGAAGAAGTAAATTATAGCATAAACAATGCTGTTTGTGCTGAATAAACCGATAAAGTCGCTCCAGAATGGAGAACCTGACTGGGGAGTTACTCCGAAGAAGTAACCTATTGTTGCAGGTAATGACATAATTGACATTGCGAAGATGATAGGCATAACGCCCGCCATTGCAACCTTTATCGGAATATGGTTTGACTGACCGCCGTAAATCTTTCTGCCTACTACTCTCTTGGCATACTGTACGGGGATTCTTCTTTCCGCATTTGTCATAAGTATTACGAATGCTATCATAAATACATAGATAACAAGTATCAGCGGAACAAAGAACCAGTTCTGAGGCTGTGCCTCGATCTGTCTGAAGAGGTTGATGATCATTTCGGGAGTACGGGCAATAATACCTGCATAAAGTATCATTGATATACCGTTACCGATACCCTTCTGGGAAATCTGATCACCAAGCCAGATAATAAGGGAAGCACCGGCTACAAAGCAAGCTACTATTGTAATAGCTGCCAGCACACCCTCAAAGCCGTCTGTGTACTGAACGGCTTTAGCGTTGCGAAGACCGATGTAGAACGCTACTGCCTGGAAGATTCCTATACCCAGCGCTACAAACTTGTTTATCTTACCTATCTTCTTTCTTCCCTCTTCGCCCTCCTTAGCCAGTCTTTCAAGTGCGGGAATCGCCACTGTCAGAAGCTGTACTATAATAGAAGCGTTGATGTAGGGAGTAATTGACATTGCGAAAAGTGTACCCTGACTGAGTGAACCACCTGTCAGAACGTCAAGATAGTTAAGTATCGTACCCTCGCCCATCATATCCTTAATGGCTGAAGGATCAAGGAACGGTACAAATATTGCAGAACCGAATCTGAATATAATAACTATAAGCAGTGTGAAAAGGATCTTCTTACGAAGCGCCGGATCAGCCCAAGCATTTCTGAAGACCTGAAACATTAGAGCACCTCAGCCTTTCCGCCTGCGTTTTCAATCTTAGTCTTAGCTGACTCAGAGAACTTTGCAGCCTTTACTGTAAAGCTCTTTGTGAGCTCGCCGTTGCCCAGTACCTTAACTCCGTCAAGGAGCTTGGTTACTAAACCGCAGTCAATGAGTGCCTCTGTATCGATAACAGCTCCGTTTTCAAAACGTGCCTCTAAATCGGATACATTAACTACTGTATATTCTGTAGCAAAGATATTGTTAAAGCCTCTCTTAGGCATACGTCTTGCAAGTGATGTCTGACCACCTTCAAATCCGGGTCTTACACCGCCGCCGGAACGTGCCCACTGGCCCTTGTGACCCTTACCGGCTGTCTTACCGTGACCTGAACCGTGACCACGACCGATACGCTTAACTTCCTTTGTTGCACCTGCTGCAGGGTATAATTCGTGTAGCTTCATTTGTTACACCTCCTATTTGTTAATGTGCTTGTTTAACGTGTATAAGGTGTAAGGAATTATTCCTCAGTAACCTCAATTAAATAATTGATCTGTGCGATCTTGCCTCTTGTAGCAGCGTTGTCGGGCTGAACTGTTTCAGCGCCGATCTTGCGTAAACCAAGAGACTTTGCTGTTTCAATGTGGCTGTCCTTGCGACCTGCAAGAGACTTTACCAGCTTGATTTTTAAAGCCATGTCGGTTTCCGTCCTTTCTCAAATGTAAAAGATCTTAACCGAAGATCTCTTTTACAGTCTTTCCTCTGAGAGCAGCAACCTCTTCAGCATCTCTGAGAGATGTAAGGCCTGCCATTGTTGCTCTTACTACGTTGCAGGGATTGTTGGAACGAAGAGACTTAGTACGGATATTCTTAATACCTACCATTTCAACAACGGCACGAACGGGACCGCCTGCGATAACGCCGGTACCTTCGGGAGCGGGCTTCATAAGAACGGCGCCTGCGCCGAACTTACCGATAACCTCGTGAGGAATTGTATTACCCTTTAAAGAAATCTTTACGATATTCTTCTTAGCGTCTTCGATGCCCTTACGGATAGCATCGGGAACTTCGTTTGACTTACCTGTGCCAAAACCAACAACACCGTTTCCGTCGCCAACTACTACAAGAGCAGAGAACTTCATAATACGTCCGCCCTTAACAGTCTTGGATACACGGTTTATGGCAACTACCTTTTCGGAAAGCTCATACTTGCTTGCATCTAAAAGTGCCAAAATTTTGTCCTCCTATTATAATCGGTTCAAAATGAACCTGCGTCTTAAACTTATCAGAAGTTGAGGCCGCCTTCTCTTGCGCCTTCAGCTAATGCTGCAACTCTGCCGTGGTATACATAACCTGAACGGTCAAATACTACATCACAGATACCTGCTGCCTTTGCCTTCTCAGCCAGAGCTAAGCCAACCTTCTTTGCTGCCTCTGCGTTACCGCCGAAGCCCTCAAAGCCCTTCTCCATTGTTGATGCGCTGCAAAGGGTCTTACCTGCTACATCATCAATGAGCTGTGCGTAAATGTGCTTTGAAGAACGGAAAACGCTCAGACGGGGACAAGCTGCTGTGCCGCTTATCTTGGCACGGATACGCTTGCGACGCTTGATTCTTGCCTTCTTGCTGTCTATTACTTTAATCATTTACTTTTTCACCCCTTGCGGTTTATTTCTTACCCTTACCTGCTTTACCTTCCTTACGACGGATAACTTCTTCGGTATACTTGATACCCTTACCCTTGTAAGGCTCGGGAGGACGCTTGCCTCTTACTTCTGCGGCAAACTGACCAACCTTCTGCTTGTCAATACCTGTAATAATGATCTTGTTAGGTGCGGGAGATTCGATCTTGATATCCTCTGTGTCGGATACGATAACCTGGTGTGAGTAACCAAGGTTCATTATAAGATCCTTACCCTGCTTCTGTACACGGTAGCCGACGCCGTTTACGTCAAGCTCCTTCTTGTAGCCGTTTGTAACACCCTCGATCATGTTTGCGATCAGAGTTCTTGTAAGACCGTGAAGTGCACGGTTTTCCTTCTCATCATCAGGACGAGTAACCTTGACCTCAGTACCCTCGAGTGTTATCTGCATGGAGGGCTTAAACTCCTTAGTAAGAGTGCCCTTGGGACCCTTTACTGTTACGGTAGTGCCGTCGATCTTAACTTCAACGCCGGCAGGAACAGCAATAGGGTGCTTACCTATTCTTGACATATTCTGTTCCTCCTTGATTACCAGATGAAGGCGAGTACTTCGCCGCCAACGTTGTTCTTGCGTGCTTCTCTGTCAGTCATAACACCCTTGGATGTTGACACGATAGCAATACCTAAGCCCTTCATAACCTTGGGCATATCCTTGCTGTTTGAGTAAATTCTAAGTCCGGGCTTGCTTACACGGCGTAAACCTGTAATGACCTGCGACTTATTCTCAGTATACTTTAAAGTAATTCTGATGACGCCCTGTTTGTCGTCCTCAATTACCTTGTAATTCTTAATGTAACCCTCATCAAGCAGGATCTGTGCGATCTGCTTCTTCATGTTTGAAGCAGGTACGTCAACAGTCTGATGCTTAGCGGAGTTAGCGTTACGAATTCTGGTAAGCATATCTGCGATAGTATCGGTGATCTGCATTACTAATTCCTCCTTATAATATTTGTGCTTATTACCAGCTGGATTTCTTTACGCCGGGAATCTGTCCTTTATAAGCAAGCTCTCTAAAGCAAATTCTGCAAATGCCGAACTTACGCATATAAGCGTGAGGTCTGCCGCAGATCTTGCATCTGTTGTAAGAACGGGTAGAAAACTTTGCAGGGCGCTGCTGTTTAGCAATCATTGACTTCTTTGCCATAATTCTTTAGTTTCCTTTCTTACTTTGCGAACGGAGCGCCCATAAGTGTGAGCAGCTCTCTTGCTTCTTCATCAGTCTTTGCTGTGGTTACGAAGTTAATATCCATACCACGAACCTTATCAATCTTATCGTACTCGATTTCAGGGAAAATCAGCTGTTCCTTGATACCTGTAGAGTAGTTGCCTCTACCGTCGAAGGAATTGGGGTTGATACCTCTGAAGTCACGTACACGGGGAAGAGCAACGTTGAAGAATCTGTCGAGGAATTCGTACATCTTCTCATCTCTCAGTGTTACCTTAACACCGATTACCATGCCTTCTCTTAACTTGAAGTTAGCAACTGACTTCTTAGCACGGCATACGATAGGCTTCTGACCTGTGATCTGCATAAGATCACTCATAATAGCGTCAACAACCTTCGCATTTTCCTTAGCTTCGCCGCAACCAACATTGATGATGATCTTGTCGAGCTTGGGAACCTGCATTACACTCTTGTAGCCAAACTTCTTGAAGAGAGCAGGAGCAACTGTTTCTCTGTAATATGCTTTCATTCTTGTCATATTCTTTATTCTCCTTACTGACAGCAGCCGGAAGTTACTTTATCCGACCTTTCTGTCGTAATTTGGGCATTAAAGCTCTGCGCCGCAGCCCTTATGCTTGCAAACTCTTACCTTCTTGTCGCCCTTCATTTCGTAACCTACTCTGGTGGGCTTGTTGCACTTGGGGCAAACAGGCATTACCTTGCACGCGTAAAGAGGAGCTTCAGCCTTTACAAGACCGCCCTGCTGACCCTGTCTTCTGGGCTTTACGTGCTTGGTTACCATGTTACCGCCCTCAACGATAACCTTCTTTTCCTTAAGGGATACTTCCAGAACCTTGCCCTGCTTGCCTTTGTCTTTGCCGGACATAATCTGAACGGTATCGCCTGTCTTAACGTGTAAATTGTTCATAGCGACCTCCGATTATAATACTTCGGGAGCAAGAGAAAGGATCTTTGTGTAGTCCTTCTCACGAAGCTCTCTGGCTACGGGCCCAAAGATACGGGTTCCTCTGGGGTTCTTATCTTCCTTTATAATAACGGCTGCATTTTCATCAAAACGGATGTATGTGCCGTCGTCACGTCTGATACCTGTTGCTGAACGAACGATAACGCACTTTACTACGTCACCCTTCTTAACAGTGCCGCCGGGGCTTGCCTTCTTTACAGAAGCTACAACCACGTCGCCTATGTTAGCGTACTTTCTGCGTGTACCGCCAAGTACTCTGATGCACATAAGCTCTTTAGCGCCTGTGTTATCCGCAACCTTCATGCGTGTCTGCATCTGAATCATGGATATATTCTCCTTCCGATAAATTTTATATCGAATTACTTAGCCTTTTCGATGATGTTGATGAGACGCCATCTCTTATCCTTTGAAAGAGGTCTTGTCTCCATGATCTCAACCTTGTCACCGATGTTGCATTCGTTGTTTTCGTCATGCGCCTTGAACTTAATTGTACGCTTGATGATCTTCTTATAAAGAGGGTGGCGGACATTGTCCTCGATAGCTACTACAATGGTCTTGTCCATCTTGTTGCTTACTACCTTACCAACTCTGGTCTTTCTTAAATTTCTCTCGCTCAAAGTCAGTTCCTCCTCTCTTACTTAGCAGCCAGTTCACGCTCACGCTGAACTGTCTTAACTACTGCGATTTCTTTCTTAACCGCATTTATTCTTGTGGGATTGTCAAGCTTGTTTACGGCGAGCTGAAAACGGAGGTTGAATAATTCCTGTTTAAGCTCTAAAAGCTTCTTGTCAAGCTCTAATTCTGTAAGCTCTCTGATCTCTTTAACCTTCATTACTGCTCACCTCCGGTTTCCTTAGTAATGAACTTGCACTTGATGGGAAGCTTGTGCATAGCAAGACGCATAGCCTCTCTTGCAGTTTCCTCGGGAACGCCGGCAATTTCAAACATTACACGGCCGGGCTTAACTACTGCTACCCAATACTCAGGTGAACCTTTACCTGAACCCATTCGGGTTTCAGCAGGCTTTTCTGTGATGGGCTTGTCGGGGAAGATCTTGATCCATACCTGACCACCACGCTTGATGTAACGTGTCATGGCGATACGGGCTGCCTCGATCTGATTTGAAGTGATCCATGCGGGCTCAAGTGCCTGTAAACCGTACTGACCGTGGCTTACTACATTACCACGTGTTGCTTTACCGGTGAGACGGCCACGCTGTACTCTTCTGTATTTTACTCTCTTTGGAAGCAGCATTATGCATTACCTCCTTCTTTTTTCTCTGCTCTGGGCTTACGAGGTCTGTCGTTGTTACGACGACGGGGCTTTTCTGCTGTCTTCTGTGCAGGAATTTCACCCTTTAAAACTTCGCCCTTGTAGATCCAAACCTTAACGCCGATAACGCCGTAGGTTGTGTTAGCTCTTGCAACACCGTAATCGATGTCTGCTCTTAATGTCTGAAGAGGAATTGTACCCTCGTGGTAGCTTTCGCTACGTGCAATTTCAGCACCGCCGAGACGGCCGCTTACCATTGTCTTGATACCCTTGGCACCACTCTTCATTGTTCTGCCGATGCAACCCTTCATAGCTCTTCTGAAGGATACACGCTGTTCAAGCTGCATAGCAATGTTTTCAGCTACAAGCTTAGCGTTCATATCGGGGTTCTTAACTTCTACAATGTTGAGGTTAATATCCTTGCCGCCTGCGATCTTGGAGATCTCTGCGCGGAGCTTTTCAATCTCAGCACCCTTAGAACCGATAAGCATACCGGGCTTTGAGGTGTGAATGTGGATCTTAACCTTATCTGCTGTACGCTCAATTTCTACATCGGCAATACCTGCTGCTCTTGAGAGCTGCTGATCTGACTTTTCGCCGTTTGCCTTGTTGAGCATTCTCTTGTTGATGATATAATCACGGATTTTGTAGTCCTCTACGAGTGTATCGCCGAAAGTGGATTTGCCTGCGTACCAGCGGGAATCCCAGTCCTTGATAACTCCGACTCTGAGACCGTGAGGATTAACTTTCTGTCCCATTGTGCTCCTCCTTATTCAGCTTCTTTTACAACCAATACGATGTTGGAAGTTCTCTTGAGAATACGATGTGCTCTTCCGTGATCCTTAGGTCTGATTCTCTTTAAGGTAACGCCGGCACCTACGTGGCAGCTTGAAACATAGCACTTGGATACGTCCATGTTGTGGTTGTTTTCAGCGTTTGCCATTGCCGACTTGAGGAGCTTTAATAAAGGCTCGCTCGCTGACTTGGGTGTATGCTTTAAGATCGCAATCGCCATATCGCAGGGCTTGTTTCTGATAAGATCAAGAACAATGCCAACCTTACGAGGAGAAATGCGAACCTGTCTGAGTTCTGCTCTTGCCTCCATGGTTTACTCCTCCTTACTTATTTGATGTCTTGCTTCCTGCATGACCCTTATAGGTTCTTGTAGGAGCAAACTCACCCAGCTTATGACCTACCATATCTTCAGTCACATATACGGGTACGTGCTTTCTGCCGTCATGTACGGCAAATGTGTGTCCAACGAAATCAGGGAAAATTGTGCTTGAACGGCTCCAGGTCTTTAAAACCTTCTTTTCGCCGGCCTCGTTCATAGCGAGCACTCTCTTCATGAGAGCTTCCTGCACGTAAGGTCCCTTCTTAATACTTCTGCTCATTATTTTTTTCCTTTCAAGTGAATTGCAAGTTAATGTGCGGCGGCATTACAGTCACTATGACTAACGCCGCACTTATTAACAATGACTTGTCGGTATTACTTACCGTTTCTTCTCTTAACAATAAACTTATCGGTGCTCTTGCCGACCTTTCTGGTCTTCTTACCGAGAGCGGGCTTACCCCAGGGGGTAACAGGTCCGGGACGACCAACAGGTGACTTACCTTCACCACCGCCGTGGGGGTGGTCATTGGGGTTCATTACAGAACCTCTTACTGTAGGTCTTACGCCCTTGTGACGCATACGACCTGCTTTACCGTAGTTTACGTTTTCGTGGTCAAGGTTTGATACAACGCCGATAGTAGCCATGCACTTATCGGAAACATTTCTTAACTCACCGCTGGGGAGTCTTAAAAGTGCGTATCCGTTTTCCTTAGCCATAAGCTGAGCCATGTTGCCGGCTGAACGAACAAGCTGGCCGCCCTTACCGGGATAAAGCTCAATGTTGTGAATTACTGTACCAACGGGGATATCAGCAAGTGCAAGTGCGTTACCGGGCTTGATATCAGCATCGGAACCGCTTCTTACCTTGTCGCCTACCTTTAAGCCGTCGGGAGCAATTATATATCTCTTTTCGCCGTCCTCGTACTGAATAAGTGCGATGAAAGCGGAACGATTGGGATCGTACTCAAGAGTCATAACCTCAGCGTTCATGCCGAGCTTGTTTCTCTTAAAGTCAATTACACGATACTTTCTTCTCTGTGCGCCGCCCTTGTGTCTTACAGTGATTCTACCGTAGCTGTTACGACCGGAGTGCTTCTTTAATGTTTCAAGAAGGCTTCTTTCAGGTTCTACCTTGGAAAGAACGCTGTAATCGGTGCAGGTCATGCCTCTGCGACCGGGGGTGACAGGTTTGTAAGTCTTAATAGCCATTATTTATCACTCCTTTATATCATTCCATCGAAGAACTCGATTGTCTTAGAGCCTTCAGCAAGAGTTACGATTGCCTTCTTCCAGGAAGCTGTGTAGCCCTGGTTACGACCCATTCTCTTCATTACGCCGCGGCAGTTTATGGTGTTTACCTTAGCTACCTTAACGCCGGGGAAGAGAGCCTCGACAGCCTTAGCTATCTCGATCTTGTTTGCATCCTTGGCAACCTTGAAAGTGTACTTGCCCTGTACAAGCATTTCCATGCTCTTTTCTGTGATGATGGGCTTGATAATGATATCATAAGCAAGCTTTGCCATTATGCGTACACCTCCTCGATAGTTGCAACGGCATCCTTAACAATAATGCACTTATTGTACTTTAAGATGTCGTATACGTTAAGAGTGTTTGCCTGAGTTGTCTTTACGCCGGGAATATTAGCGGCGCTCTTGATAACCTTCTCATCAACGCTGTTAAGAACGATAAGAGCCTTATCAGCACTGAGAGCCTTCAGCATATTAACTATTGTCTTTGTCTTGTATTCATCGGTCTTAATCGCATCAACAACGATCATGTTGTTGTCAAGTACCTTTGAAGAAAGTGCAGACTTTAATGCAAGTCTCTTTACCTTCTTATTAAGTGTGTATCTGTAGCTTCTGGGCTTGGGACCTAAAGCAACACCACCGTGTGTCCACTGGGGAGCTCTGATTGAGCCCTGTCTTGCGTGGCCTGTACCCTTCTGACGCCAAGGCTTTCTACCGCCGCCTCTTACCTCTGTTCTGGTAAGTGTGGACTGTGTGCCCTGACGCTGATTAGCCAGGTAATTTACTACTGCGGCGTGCATAACAACTGCATTGGGCTCAATGCCGAATACATTGTCATTAAGCTCAAGGTCGGATACAACAGCTCCTGTCATATCATAAACTGATACTTTTGCCATATAAATCCTCCTCCTTACGCTTTCTTAACCGCATCGGTAATGCAAACTACTCCGCCCTTAGGGCCGGGAACAGCACCCTTGATTGCGATAAGATTGTTTTCTGCATCGATCTTTACGATCACGAGATTCTGAACTGTAACATTTTCAGCACCCATGTGACCTGCCATGCCCTTACCCTTGAAGATTCTTGAAGGGGATGAACATGCGCCCATTGAACCTGCCTGCCTTACAACAGGACCTGTACCGTGAGTTTCCTTAAGTCTGTGCTGATTGTGACGCTTGATTGCGCCCTGGAAGCCCTTACCCTTGCTAACGCCGCTTACGTCGATAATATCGCCTGCTGCAAATACATCAGCCTTGATGATGTCGCCTACGTTTACTGCGCTTACGTCATCTAATCTGAATTCCTTTAAGGTTCTCTTGAAGGGGAGGTCGTTCTTCTTGAAGTGACCTGCCATGGGCTTGTTTACGTGCTTGGGAGAAACATCTCCGTAGCCTAACTGTACGGCTGTGTAGCCATCGTTATCATCGGTCTTTACCTGAGTAACTACGCAAGGACCTGCTTCGATAACGGTAACAGGTATTACCTTACCTGCTTCGTCGAAAATCTGTGTCATACCGATTTTCTTTCCGATTAATCCCTTAGTCATGGATTAAATCCTCCTTTTAGGTTATTGGTCGGTTTCCCGACATGACCACCGACACCGATATACTGCTTTTTTCCGGTGCCGCGGTTATTGGTTGACTTTAAAGCTAAGCCAACATAACTTGCGCTATGGATTAAAGCTCCATAGAAATTTCCACACCTGCAGGAAGCTCAAGATTCTTTAAAGCTTCAACTGTCTTGTTGGTGGGGCGGATAACGTCGATAAGACGCTTGTGAGTTCTGAGCTCGAACTGCTCACGGCTGTCCTTGTACTTGTGTACAGCTCTTAAGATCGTGATTACTTCCTTGTTTGTAGGAAGGGGAATAGGACCTGCAACTCTTGAGCCTGTACGCTTTGCTGTTTCTACAATCTTTGCAGCAGCAGCATCAACGATTGAGTGCTCGTAGCCCTTGATCTTGATTCTCACTTTTTCCTTAACTGCCATTTTCAAATCTCCCTTTCTTAATATTTTCGGGGGAACGCCGTCTTTTGACGACGGATACGGTCATTTAAACATACTGTGCCGGGTGTTTCTTTGGTATCCATACAAAATAGGATTTTTCCACCGGGGGTATTGGTTATTACCAACCCTTCCCGTTTGACGGGAAAGAAATCCTTGATACCGTATTCCCTGCTGACCGCTTTCGCCCATTTCCTGGACATACTCCGTCTGAATTACCGGTAAAACCGCAACCTCAGACATCTCAGCATATCTTCGCAGTACACACTTCACGCGTGCAAACACTATTATACAGGATTATACCTATAATTGCAAGGTTTTTTACAAAATTATAGATGTAGAATTTTTGACAGTATTTTTACCTGTTTTTGTGCAGAATATACATAATTACTGGATGTTGTGTGTTTTTGTGGGGATTGTGTTATATTTAGTGGATTTTGGGGTGGGTATACTATTATAATATAGCGTTGGGGGATTGTGTCTTTTTTAAGTGGAGGTGCGAGTTCCTTTATTATTTCGGGCGAGGACGGAATTACAGCCCCATAAGGGGCTATGCGTACCTCTTTTTTCCTGCACAAGTGCAGAGGGGCAACCCCAACCCACCTTACCCCTCTTCCCCTCGGGAAGGGGGAGTAAATCGGGGCTAGCACCCTGCGACCGCTTTAAGGGGGCAAGCCCCCTTAAAACCCCCGTTAAGGGGCGGTGCGACCTCCTTTATTATTTCGGGCGAAGGTGGAATTATAGCCCCCATAAGGGGCTATGCGCCCTGTTCAATCTGAACGGCTTCAGACTTCTCTCCACCCACCCCCGCCCCCTCCCTCATAGGGAGGGGGTGTATATAGCCCCTATGTGGGCAAAGGTCGGCTCTCGCCCTGTTAAGGGGCTATGCGCCCCCTTATTATTCCCTTCCCCCGTCAGCCATTCCCCCACCATCCCTCTCGTTAATATCCACAAATCCCACCTGTTAAATTTGTGCAAAATACCGCCCTTGAAATAGGGGATTATTACTGCTATAATTGTAATTAAGGTAATCGTTTTCCGCTGTGGTATCGTTTTCATTTTCGGCGGAAAATGACATAGAACAAGGAGGATAAACCAATGAACTACGGACATTTTGACCTTGAAAATAAGGAATATGTCATCACAAGACCCGATACACCCTCTGCCTGGGCCAACTACTTAGGCTCACCTGAATACGGTGCTATCATTTCTAACAATGCCGGCGGTTACAGCTTTGTAAAGTCCGGCGCTAACGGAAGAGTTATCCGTTACAGATTTAATTCCGTTCCCAACGATCAGCCCGGCAGATATGTATATATCAAGGATGCTGAAACCAATGAATTCTGGTCAGCCTCATGGGCACCCTGCTGTAAGCCTCTTGATCAGTTCAAGAGCGAATGCCGTCACGGTACAGCTTACACAGTAATTACTTCAGAATATAAGGATATTGCTTCTGAGGTTACCTACTATGTTCCTAAGGATGCTACCTATGAGGTATGGGCAGCTAAGGTAACAAATAAGGATTCAAAGCCCCGTAAGTTATCCGTTACAGGCTACTGCGAATTTGTAAATGATAACAACTACGAGCAGGACCAGGTAAACCTTCAGTACACCTTATTCATTACCCGTACCTACTTCAAGGGTAACTTCATTCTCCAGAAGCAGAACGAGATCTTCAAGAACCCCAACAACGAAAGATTTTTAGGTCTTGCAAGAGCTGATGTTTCCGCTTACTGCGGTGACAGAGATGCCTTTGTAGGCTCATACAGAAGCTACGCTGACCCCAAGGGTATCGAAGAAGGACTTAAGGGCAACTTAAACTACAACACCAACTCCTGCGGCGCTTTACAGAGCGACGTTGAGCTTGCTCCCGGCGAAACAAAGGAATTCACCTTTATCTTAGGTCAGAAGCCTGAGGCTGTTGCCGCTGAAATTATTGCTAAGTACAATGAAGCAGGTGTAGTTGAGAAGGAAGTTGCAGAGCTTAAGGAATACTGGCATTCAAAGCTCAACAACCTCCAGGTAAACACTCCCGATGCTGACTTCAATAATATGGTAAACGTATGGAACGCATACAACTGCTTTATCACCTTTATCTGGTCAAGAGCAGCATCCTTCCAGTATTGTGGTCTTCGTAACGGCTTTGGCTACCGTGATACTGTACAGGACATCCAGGGTGTAATTCACCTTGCTCCCGAAATGGCAAAGCAGCAGATCATATTCATGCTTTCAGCACAGGTTACAAACGGTGCAGGTCTTCCCCTTGTAAAGTATACTCACAATGCAGGTCATGAAAATCACCCTGATGAAAATGACGAGAATACACCCTACGCTAAGGAAACCGGTCACCCCAGCTACCGTGCAGATGATGCTTTATGGCTGTTCCCCACAGTATATAAGTACATCTCCGAAAGCGGTGATCACGCATTCCTTGATGAGGAAATCTACTATGCCAACGATGAAGAAAAGGGCACAGTATACGATCACTTAAAGAGAGCTATCATGTTCTCCATGAACCACCTCGGCAACCACGGTATGCCTGCCGGACTTCATGCAGACTGGAACGACTGTCTGCGTCTTGGCAAGAAGGGTGAATCCACCTTCGTTGCATTCCAGCTGGTATATGCTATCAAGATTTTAAGAACCTACGCAGTAGAAAAGAACGATACAGAGTATGTTGCATACCTTGATGAAATCAAGGCTAAGTTAGACGAAATCCTTTCCGCTTGCTGGAACGAGGACAGATGGATAAGAGGCTACAAGGAGGACGGTACTGTTATCGGTCAGAGAACAGACCCCGAGGCTTCCATGTGGCTTAACCCCCAGTCATGGTCAGTTATTTCCGGCTTTGCTACAAAGGAACAGGGCGAAAAGGCTATGGACAGCGTAGAAAGAGAGCTTAACACTCCCTACGGCGCTATGGTTATGTATCCTCCCTATGTTGAGCATGGCTTTGACGGTGCGCTGATGCAGTGCTTCAACAAGTGCACAAAGGAAAATGCAGGTATCTTCTCTCAGCCCCAGGGCTGGCTTATCCTGGCTGAATCTAAGCTGGGTCACGGTAACCGTGCATACAAGTACTGGAAGGAAGCAGCTCCTGCAACCTACAACGACAACGCAGAGCACAGAGTTCTTGAGCCCTATGTTTACGGTCAGTTCGTTGAAGGTAAGGACAGCCCCTTTGCAGGCCGTGCACACGTTCACTGGCTTACAGGTACAGCCTCCACAGTAATGGTAGGTACAACTGAAGGTATCTTAGGTCTTAACCCCGAAACAAAGGGTATCGTAATTGATCCCTCTATTCCCTCAGAATGGAAGGAATACACAATGGACAAGACCTTCAGAGGTAAGAGACTCCATGTTACGGTAAAGAACCCCAACGGCAGTGAGCATGGTGTTAAGAGCGTTACCGTAAACGGTGAAAAGATTGAGGGTATCCTCATTCTTGACAGCATCTTAAAGGCTGAAAATGACATCGTAATCGAAATGTAATAAAAAAGCCCCGCATATTTTATGCGGGGTTATTTTTTGCTATAAAAAAGGCTGTATTAACAGCCTTTTTCTTTTATTCTTCGGTAGCTTCAAATAAAGGGGGCAATTCGTCAAGGGTTATTACCTTTTCGTGGTTATAGACATTTTTAAGATTTTCGGTATCATTTTTTGTAAGCCACTCGGTATGCCATATCATAAACCATGACCACAATGCCTTGTCCTTTTCAAAGTCCTCCATGGAAGGAACATTTCCGCACTCGTGGAATGCCATTATTTTACCTGTGCCCAATGCTTCAAGTCTTGCCCATGCCTTACTGTTGGTGGAATTGTCATAGGTATCTGAGCCTATAATATCGCAGTAATTATTACCGGGATACCAGCCGTCCTTAACATCTCCTGTATAACCAAGCACCCATATAAGGTTAGTAAGGTTATAGTCATTGATGAAATAGTCATACATCATCTGCCACAGCTTTTTAAAGCTTTCGGCACCGCCCTTGCTCCACCAGAACCAATGACCGTCAAACTCATGGAAGGGTCGCCACAATACCGGAATACCCTTGTCCCTTAATGTGGTAAGAGCCTTTGCCGCCCTGTCCCAGTTTGCCTTCATGTTCTTATGCTCCTCGGCGGACTCATCGAACAGCTTTTCAAAATCCGGAACATCCGCCTTTGATTCCTCATAGCCAAGACCGTTTATGCCGGTATGCCAGCAGATAGTGACTATACCGCCCTTGTTATGCCATTCAATGGCACGATTTACAACTCCGTCAAAGTCATCATTCATAAAGTCAAGTCCACGCATGGCAGGATATTTCCCGGTTTTTTCATAGAGATAATCCATCTCATAATCAGGTGAGCCCATCCAGGTGGATTCCTGCTGACAGGTAATCATTACCTTTCCGAAATTATCGGTAAGATAGGAAAACAGCTTCTTTGCATTTTCATCCGCATTGGGATTTGAAAGCACTCCGCTTTGCCATACCGGTTCATCATTGGGAGTAACAGAGGAACCGCAGGCTGTAACGGAAATTGCCATTACTACTACAAGTAAAAAAGAAATTATTTTTTTCATAAAACGCCCTTTGCCTTTATGCCGTGACTAAATACCCCCAAGGCAACAAGGAGTATTCATTTGCCTGTGAAATTATTTCTGTGCAAGCTCATAAGCTCTGTTGGTGCAAGCCTTACAGCAGTTATCCACCGTCTTTAAAAGCTCCCCCTCATACAGCTTATCAAGTCCTGCTATTGTAGTTCCTCCCGGGGAGGAAACCTGTTTTATAAGCTGGTCTACAGTCATACCCGAATCGGTAAGCATCTTAGCTGAGCCCACAAGGGACTGAGCAAAAAGCTGTAATGCGGTATTTTCGTCTATGCCCACACTTTTTGCATAATCTGTAAAGCCCTTTGCAAAAAGATAGATAAATGCAGGAGAACTGCCGTTTACGGCAATTATCTCATTCATCTTATCTATGGGGACTTCCATGGCAATACCGCAGCTTTCAATTACCCCCTTAGCAAAGGCAAATTCGCTGTCGGCTACACCCTCGCCCCTTGCAACAGCAGAAGCGCCAAGTCCTAACATCATAGGGGTATTGGGCATTACCTGTACCACCTTAGCGCCCCCTAAAGTATCGCTTATATACTTTGCTGAAATTCCGGCGCAGATAGATATAAATACCTTACCCTCTGTATTGCCCTTGATAGTATCAAGCACATCAGCTATAACCTGGGGCTTTAACGCAAAAAGTATGTAGTCACATTCCTTCACAAGGGAAATTTCATCCTCGCAAAGGGTAACACCACACTCAATAAGGCTCTTTGCCTTTTCGGTGTCCTTATCATAGGCAAAAAGGGAAATATCCTTATTTTTAGCGGATAAGCCTCTTATAATGGCGCTTCCCATGTTGCCTGTACCTATAAAACCAAGCTTAGTCATAATTTTACCTCGTTTATGCTGTCTTTACCTTAAAGGCGGCACGATATGCCACCATAACAGGGTATAAAATAACCAGCAATATTGCCACCTCAATAGGCAGCATCATAAGATTTTTCAAAGCCCTTTCGCATATCTTTATCCAGAATAGCTCCGGTGCAAAAAATCCCATCATCACCATAGCGCCGGTATTCAAAATAACGTTGCAGATAAGGTTGACGGAAAATTTTGCCATAAATACCCTTACCACCTGTACAAGGTTCACCTTTATACTGTGTATAAGCCTGCCTTTTTCAAATTCTATCTTTGCAGGATTGAGATTATAAAGGAATATGCCGTATATAACAGCTCCTATAACCTCCACCAAGGTGAATATGGGAGAAAATGCTCCCGTGGGACGGACTAAAAATCCCACCACGTCGGTAACAATTCCCGCAAGACCTGCAACAGTAGGGCCGAAAAGCATACCGATAGCCGCCAGACCCACAAAGGCAAAGCTGATTTTCAATGTTTCGCTGGGCAATATCGTAGCAAATTTAAGCGCCACCGAAACTGCGATAAGAAGTGCGGTTACCGTAAGACAGCGAACCGACTTCAGCTCGTTAAAGGACTTTTTAAAGTTTAAAAAGAATGCCATATTTACCTCCTTAAAATTACTTAGTGCTTAACGCAATTACATAATTCGGGATAAATATGGCAATTATCTCTATTTATGCAACAGCGAGATGCGAAATATGCACCGCCACCCTGTGGTGTTCGTCCTATGGGCAACTCCCCGTCCCATAAGCACTTTACGCGCATATCCCTACTCTGTCGTTAACAGCAGAGCAAATGCTCGGATAAAATATATTAACCCCTTTGGGGATAATATCAGAAGCTTATTTCATTAGCTATTCTGTAAAGCTCATGCTCAAAGCTCTTTGTCATCTTTAATGCTTCCTGAATGTCATAGTCTACAACATTGTTGTTCTGGAAGCCTACTACACGATTGCCGATACCCTTTGAAAGAAGGTCAACTGCATAATAACCAAGCTGGCTTGCAGCTACTCTGTCACGAACTGTGGGGCTGCCGCCTCTTTGTACGTGGCCTAAGATAGTAGTACGGCTCTCAACGCCTGTAGCCTGCTCAATTTCCTTTGCGATCTGGTCAGAGTTACCGATACCCTCAGCAACTACTACGATAAAGTGATGCTTGCCGCTCTTCTGACCGTCAATGATCTTGTTGATAACTTCATTTATTGTATAGGGCTCTTCCTTGGTGATGATATAAGTAGCACCGCAGGCAACACCTGTGTTAAGTGCGATATAGCCTGCATTTCTGCCCATAACCTCAACTACTGAGCATCTGTCGTGGGACTGAGCAGTATCACGGAGCTTGTCTACCATCTCCATAGCTGTGTTCATAGCTGTATCATAACCGATAGTGTATTCAGTCATGGAAATATCGTTGTCGATAGTGCCGGGTACACCTACACAAAGAATACCTCTTGCTGATAAGTCAGCCGCACCTCTGAAAGAGCCGTCGCCACCTACTACAACAATACCCTCAATTCCGTTTTCGATACAGGTCTGCTTAGCCTTCTGAAGGCCGTCCTCATATCTGAATTCAGCGCATCTTGCTGTATAAAGCATTGTGCCGCCTCTCTGGATAATGTCGGATACGCTTCTTGCACCAAGGTCAATAATATCGCCGTTGATAAGGCCGTTGTAACCTCTGCGGATACCTACTACCTCCATGCCCTTAGCAATACCTGCTCTTGTAACTGCACGGATAACCGCATTCATGCCGGGAGCGTCGCCGCCGCTGGTCAATACACCAATCTTTTTCATTTGTCGTACATCCTTCCTTGGAAAAATAGATAAACAGGAAAAGTGCATACTTTCCCTATGAATTCACACATTTTCAGTTTACAACAAAACCAAACATTAGTCAATAGTAAATTTAACAAAATCTGAGGTTATTTTATGAGAATGTTATTACTTCCGCATAAATTTTCAAGCTGTTTCATTAAATCAGGGCTTAAATCAGTATATTTTTGCGGTGATAATGTAAATGTTTCGCGGGTATCCTTAAAGCATACCACCACCTTATTATGCCCTTTATGACTGTCTATCAGCTTTTTAAACCGGGCTACCCTTTCATCTGCCCTTGACTCAAACTGAACGTATAGGATTTTTGGCTTTATTGCCATTTCACCGGTTACCGGCTTTGCTGAATTTATTATATAGGTAATATCGTCCTCGTCCTTTTTGCTTACCCTTATATTCACAAGGACTATCTCCCCTGGTCTTAATATATCCTTATACAGAGGAAAGCTCTTCGGGAAAAGCATGGCCTCAAGCTCAGCAGAGGCATCCTCAAGGGTGTAATTTCCCATTTCCTCTCCCCTTTTTGTGGTGCGGTGACGGGCGGTATTTACCATAACCACAGCATCCGCTGTTTTTCCGTCCTCTGATGATATAATACCCCCTAAGGTTAAAAAGCCGTGGCTTTTGGCATAATGGCGGTAGGTATCGGTGGGGTGTCCTGAAAGATAGATACCCAGTACCTCCTTTTCCATAAGCAAAAGCTGTTTTCCGTCATATTCATCAGCCACCGTCATTTCATAGCCGGGGTCAGTTGTTTCCTCCTCATCAAAAAGGCTCATCTGCCCCGGGTTTACCCGGCTGTAGGATGAAGAAAGGGAATTCAGAAGCATTTCATAGCTTAGCATCATTTCCCTTCTGTTATTGCCAAGGCCGTCAAGAGCTCCGCTTTTTATAAGGGATTCCACCGCTGTTTTATTTATGCGGTAGGGGGACATTCTGCTGCAAAAATCATACAGGCTTGTATATTTTCCCTTTGAGCGTTCCTCAATAATTCCCTCAATAATGCCTATTCCCATGTTCTTTATGGCCTTAAGGCCGTATCTTATGGAGTCAGTTTCTATTGAAAAGCCGGCATTACTGTAATTTACATGGGGCGGTAACAGCTTTACATTATTTTCGTACAGGTCGTTTATATATTCTGCTGTCTTTTCCCTGTTTCCCATAACGCTTGTAATAAGGGAAATCATATATTCCTTATAGTAGTAATACCGCAGATATGCGGTGCGATATGCCACAATGGAATAGGCAACACCATGGCTTTTATTAAAGGCATAGGAAGCGAATTTCTCCATTTCGTCAAATATCTCATTTGCAAGGGCATTATTAACACCCCTTTCAACAGCTCCCTTTACAAAGCTGTCACGCTCCTTTGCCATGGCCTCCGGCTTTTTCTTTGACATGGCTCTTCTTACTATATCCGCCCTGCCGTAAGAATAGCCTGCAAGGGTGGTACATATCATCATTACCTGCTCCTGATATACAAGACAGCCGTAGGTGTCCTTCAGTATATCCTTTAAAAGAGGGTGCTTACACGCCACCCTTTCAGGGTGTGCCTTGTTTTCAATATAGGTATCTATTGAATCCATAGGTCCCGGGCGGTAAAGTGACAATGCCGCAGTAAGGTCCTCTATTGAACCGGGCTTCATTCTTTTAAGTACAGAGGTCATACCGTAGCTTTCAAACTGAAATACACCCTCAGTACCGCCTGTGGACAGCATTTTATATACATTTTTATCATCCAGAGGGATTTTTTCTATATCAAAATCCGGTTCTTTTTCTCTTACCAGCTTACAGCAATCCTCTATTACCGTAAGGTTTCTCAGTGCTAAAAAATAGTGATAGGTAATCCTGTCCTTCGTCTTTACGCTAAGGCGGATTTTCCCCCACTTCACACCGTGCGTGCGATTTTCACCGCACACGGCGTTCCATCGGCATTACACCGACTATGCCCCTTCGCCATACACCGATTAAGGTGTCCTTACTACTACGGGCTGCTGCCATTGTGATTCGCAGACCATTTCCTGACTGCTAAGGGCATAAACGCTTAAACATTCCAAGGATAACACCCCACAAAAAATGCCTTGCTTTTTCTTTGGGGAATTCCCTTTATCCCTTTCACAACTTCAACTGTTCCTCTGTAACTATCCTTACCATGCAGCTTAGCTGCCGCCTTTGACAGATATACCCCCTATCCCCCATAGCCTGAAAGGAAAATAAGGCACGGCATATACATAACGGACAAGTGTATATGCGATATAGCCGTCGTACAAACAGCGGTTTCCGGTGAGTCAGCATACTGCACTTTATGGACCTCCGACCGTAATTACACGGCCGACTTTACCGGGCTTTATACCCTGTATTTTTAAGAATACAGAGCATACCGGAGCTTAAGGTACGGGTACAGGCCTTTACCCGTAAGGGGAATTTCGCCCCATTATCATCACAGAAGTTAAGCGTATAGCTCTGCCGGTTTTGTTTTCGTTTCCGAATAGTTTAGCCGGCAAACAGTTCGCACGTCCATCTTTACAAGACCCAGTCCTTCAACAGCACCCTTTTCAAACTGGGTTATGGTGTCCTCTCTGCTTTTGCAAAGAGGTACATATTCATCAACAGGCTCTCTTGTTATAACCACCCCTGCGGGATGCACCGACAGGTTTCTGGGTGTTCCCTGAAGCTTTTTGGCAGTATCTATAAGCCTTGCTATATTGCTGTCTGACTGCACTATCTTCATAAGCTCGCTTCCCGGGGTAAGGGCGGCTTCAATAGTTCCTCCCGGCCCTCCCGGTATCAGCTTTGCTATCCTGTCTGCATCTGCATAGGGTATACCCATTACCCTTGCCGCATCTCTTACAGAGCCCCTTGCCTTCATGGTATCAAAGGCGGCTATCTGGGTAACATGATCTCTGCCGTACTTATTTACCACATAGTCAATAACCTCCTGCCGCCTGATATAGCAAAAATCTATATCAAAGTCCGGCATGGATACCCTTTCCGGGTTTAAAAATCTCTCAAACAGCAGATTATACTGTATAGGGTCCACATCGGTAATATGAAGGCAATAGGCACACACACTTCCTGCGCCTGAGCCTCTGCCGGGGCCTACCGCTATATTATGCCGTCTTGCATACTCCACATAATCCGCCACAATAAGAAAATAGTCCACAAAGTCCATTTTCTTTATAACATTTTTCTCATGCTCAATACGGCTTATTATATCCGGGTGGGGATTATTTCCGTAATGCTCCCCTCTCCCCTTATCCACAAGATAGTCAAAGTAAGCCTCGTTATTATCCCAGCCCTCCACCTTAAAATGGGGCAGTATCAGCTTTCCCTCATCAAAGGCAAAATTGCATTTTTCCGCTATCTTTACCGTATTGTCTATTGCATCCGGGGGAAACAGCTCTCTCATTTCCCTCTCGGTTTTTAAATAAAACTCATCGGTAGGAAAGGTAAGGGAGCTTTTATCATCAAGCCTTGTATTTGTGGAAATACAGGTAAGCACCCTTTGTACAAAGCTGTCCTCTTTTTTAAGATAGTGGGCATCATTGGTAGCCACTAAGGGAGTGTTTGTTTTCTTTGCCAATCGCAAAAGATAGGGGTATATCTGCCGTTGCTCCTTAATACCGTGATCCTGTAGCTCTATATAGAAGTTATCCTCTCCGAATATCTCCTTATATTCCTCCACCGCCCTTACAGCATCCTCAAACCTGTCCGCAAGCAGTAGCTTCGGTATCTTTCCCACAAGACAGGCACTAAGGGCAATAAGCCCCTCGCTGTACCTTTTCAAAAGCTCCTTATCTATTCGGGGCTTTTGATAAAAGCCCTCTGTAAAGCCCCTTGAAACAAGCCTGCACAGATTTTTATATCCGGTGGAGTTTTTACATAATAGTATCAGGTGATAATATTCGTTACGGCCTATGTTTCCCCCTTTTTCATGCCTTGAACCGGGGGCTTCATATACCTCACAGCCGATTATGGGCTTAATGCCGTTATTTATACATTCCTTATAAAAATCATAACAGCCGTACATAACCCCATGGTCGGTTATAGCTACGGCTGTCTGTCCCATTTCCTTTATCGTCCTTACAAGCTCCTTTATACGGCAAGCCCCGTCTAAAAGACTGTATTCGCTGTGGACGTGTAAATGAACAAATCCACTCATCCGCTTTATCTCTCCCCCCTTAATTCCTGTGCTATTTCGGATATTCGTCTGAGGCGGTGATTTACTCCGCTTCTGCTTATGGGGGGATCCAGCAGCTTTCCTATGGAACTTAGTGACAGGTCATTTGCCGACAGCCTTATTTTAGCCACCTGGAGCAATTCTCCCGGAAGATAGTCCTCCCCCTTGGTCTTAAAGATATACTCTATATCCTCGATCTGTCGGTTTGCCGCTTCTATGGTTTTATCTATGTTGGCGGTTTCGCAGTTTACCGAACGGTTTACATTATTGCGAACCTCCTTGAAGATCTTCACATTCATTATCTCCATTGCCCCTGACATAGCCCCCATAAAGGCAAGCATATCCGACATTTTTTCACTTTCCTTTATATAAATAAAGCTGCTTTGCCGTCTTACGGAAATTCTGGCAGACATACCATGCTCCTCTATAAGCTGTAACAAAAGCCTTGCCTTGCCCTCATCCCGTATGAAAAATTCCAGCTGATATACCTTTTCCGGGTTTGCGGCTATACCGCATACAAGATATACTCCCCTTAAAAATACCCCGAAATCCTCATCCCCGGATATATCCGGTATGCTATCGGTGTATATATTTCTTTCAGCCTTTATATAGTATCTGTCAGCCTTGTTCTTAATATAACTGCTTTCGGTATAAGGGATTTTTTGCCTTTTAAGGCAATCTGCTATAAGCACTGCCGCCTCCCTGCACTCTGTACGAAAGCCGTTTTCACCCATAGCAAAGCACGCCCCTGCACATAACATAAGGCTGTCCTTTCGGGGGCGTGTTGCTTCACATAATTCTGTTTTTATATCATTTGCAAATGACATAATATCACCGGTTTATTTCTTTATATCCCTGTGAAGTACCCTTGAACGGAGATTTTGCTCCTTCAGGTGACTGCACATATTTTCCGCAAAGGTAACGCTTCTGTGCTTACCTCCCGTACATCCGAAAGCTATTACCACCTGGCTCTTTCCCTCGTGAAGATACTGGGGTAAAAGAAAATCCATAAGGTCAAACAGCTTTCTTTCAAGCTCCCTTGAATTTTCCGAATTCATAACATAGTCCCGTACCTCTTTATCAAGTCCGGTTTTCTTTTTAAGCTCCGGCACATAAAAGGGATTGGGCAAACACCTTACATCAAACACAAGATCCGCCTCATTAGGCACTCCATACTTAAACCCAAAGGAAATGCAGCTTATGGTCATGCTGTCTGTGGGCTTGTCAAGGAAAATATTAAGCACATTTTCCTTTAATGTGGCGGTGGACATAAGGCTTGTGTCTATGTAATAGTTCGCCTTGTGCTTTAAGGTTACCAATATCTCATACTCTGCATCTATTGCCTTATCTATATCTCCGTCACATACATCAAACAAGGGGTGACGACGACGAGTTTCCTTATAGCGCTGCTTTATCACATGATGACTTGCGTCAAGGAAAAGTATCTTTACATTATAGCCTTCCTTTTTAAGGGTGTCTATGTTTTCATTGAGCTGTAAAAACATATTTCCCCCGCGAATATCCGTAACAATAGCCACTCTTGTTATTTCCTCATTGGCTCTGCATATTTCCACAAAGCCGGGTATAAGTCTGGGAGGCATATTATCAATACAGAAATAGCCTATATCCTCCATAACATTTACCGCACAGGATTTTCCTGCACCGGATACACCGGTAACTATTACAATTTCCATGGTAATTTTCACCGCCTATTCAAGTATAAGCATTTCGCATTCAAGGGTTATTCCCGTCTGAGCCTTTACCCTTTCCTTTATCATCTCAATAAGCCTTTTTACATCCTCGGCTGTTGCATTTCCCTTGTTTATAACAAAGCCGCTGTGCTTTTGGCTTACCTCAGCATCCCCTACGCTAAGGCCTTTAAGTCCGCATACCTCAATAAGCCTTGCGGCAAAATCCCCCTCCGGCCTTTTAAAGGTACTTCCGGCGCTGGGATATTCTATGGGCTGTTTATCCAGTCGTCTTTGCATAAGCTCATCCATACGGGATTTTATGGCCTTACTGTCGCCCTTTCTTAATTTCAGCTTCACTGAGGTGATACAGCTGTCAGTTCCGCAAAAAACACTATGGCGATAGGAAAGCTCCATTTTTTCAAGGGGGATTGTCTTTATCTTATAATTTTCATCTATATAGCTTGCCTCACATACAACGTCCTTCATTTCTCCGCCGTATGCTCCTGCATTCATATATAACGCCCCACCCATTGAACCGGGTATGCCGTAGGCAAATTCAAATCCGGTAAGGCTGTTTTTAAGCGCCGCTGTGCATACCGCCCCTAAGGAGGCTCCTGCCTTTGCGGTGATATATTCCCCCTCAACGGTTATGGTGGAAAAATCTGCTCCCAAAAGCAGTACCACCCCAAAAAGCCCCTTGTCGCTTACAAGGATATTGCTTCCCTTTCCTATGACATAGTGCCTTATATTGTTTTCTCTGCATATAGCAAGCAGTCTGCAAAGCAATTCCTCGCAGTTTATCTTTATCATCATGTCACAAGCTCCCCCTATTTTAAAGGAGGTGTGATTTTTCATGGGCTCATCATAAAGGACTGTGGCATTGTATTCCTTTGCCACAGCCTCAAGTGAGCTGTAATCGGTGCCTATATTCAAGCTGCACTCCTTATTTATCGGCCATGCCGTATTTTACTTTTCCAGTCTGTAAAGATTAGCCGCACCAACGATACCTGCATCATTACCCAGCTTGCAGATACCCAGCTTCGTGGATCTTTCGGGATTTATGCAATAGCTTTCTCTTGCGATAAATTCCTCTAAGGGCTTTGTGAGATATTCGCCCTCCTTACAGATACCGCCGCCTATAAGCAGCATTTCAGGCTGGAATATATTTACCACATTTGTAAGTCCGCAGCCTAAGTAGTTTATATATTCATCCACAACAGCCTTTCCGGCAGGGTCATTTTTTCTCATGGCATCAAAGGCTGTCTTGCCGTCTACATTGTCAATGCTTCCGGCAATTTCCCACATAAGGCTGTCCTTGTTTTCCTCCATAGCCTTTTTAGTGGCTGTAATAAGGGCGGTAGCTGAGCTGTATGCCTCAAAGCAGCCCTTTCTTCCGCAGCCACACTGTCTGCCGTTATATTCGATTACGCTGTGGCCAAGCTCTGCACCGCAGAAATTAAAGCCGGTATAGATTTTTCCGTCAATGATAATGCCGCCGCCTACACCTGTACCAAGTGTAATTACAACTACATCCCTATAGCCCTTTCCTGCGCCGCCTAAAACCTCGCCGTATGCCGCTACATTGGCATCATTTTCAACAAATATATCCGTTCCCAGTCTTTCCTTTAACAATGCCCCGAGATCGGTATTGTTAAAGCCTAAGTTACAGGAATAAAGAACTATACCCTTATTTCTGTCAGCCACACCGGGAGTACCGATACCTATGCTGTTTACATCCTTTACATCAATTCCTGCATCCTCACAGGCAAGTAATACACCCTGTGCTATGCTGTCTGCTATTTCATTTTCCGGACGGGGCAGATTGGTCTTTATGTTTGACTTTCCCACAATGTTGCAGTTTTCGTCCACAACACCTACCTTGATATTTGTTCCGCCTAAATCTATACCTATGTTATACATAATGCTTTTTATTCCTTCCTTATTTTAAATCAGAGTTTGTAAGGATATTTCTTGATTTAAGAAATTCCTCAAAGCGGCTTATATCTGCATTTACCACCATTTCTAAGGGAAAATTTATATCCCTTAAAAGCTGTGCCGCCTTTTCAAAGCTGCCTATTTTATCACAGAAATGTGCATCCGAATCCACTATAATACGACAGTTATTCTTAACGCAGGCAGGCAGGATATAATTTCTCAGTCTGTCCTCTGAACCTTTTCTTCCAAGGCGACTGCAATTAAGCTCTATAAGAACATTATTTTGTGCGCAGGCCTTTGTTACTCTGTCCTCGTCATAGTCATAATCCGGGGAATCGGTATGGGCAAGTACGCATACCTTGGGATTTTTAAGCGCCCCTAAATATCCCATGGTGTTTTCTTCCCTTGTGCCGGGTACACAGCAGGGATAATGATATGAAACATTTATCCATTCCACGCTTCTTTCAATATCCGCTGTGGTGTCAAGTGTTCCCTCATAGTCCATTATATCCGCTTCTACTCCTCTTATTACCCTTACCCCGGATAAAAATCTGGGAATGGTAACAAGATTGCAAAAATGCCATTCGTTCGGGGAATCCTGCATTTTAATACAGTGGTCTGTCATGCCTAAATAAGCAAGCCCATTTTCAGCCGCCGCCCTTGCATTCTCCATTATAGTACAATATGCATGGGTGGATGCTATGGTGTGGGTGTGCATATCCGCTATAAAATTCATTTTAAATTGCCTTCCTTCTTGTTCTTCACTTTTCTTTATATATTATGTGTAGCTGGTTACTGTTTCTGAGCCTTCCATATCCATACCAAGGTTACAAAGTAATTCCTTAGCCGCATTGTAGCCCATTTTCTTCTGACGGTTATTCATAGCCGCTACCTCAAGAATTACCGCTAAGTTACGGCCGGGCTTTACGGGGATTGTAAGGGAGGGAACCTTTACTCCCAAGATAGACATATAGTGATTGTCTACACCCATTCTGTCGTATACCTTTTCGGGATTCCAAAGCTCCAGCTCAACCACCATGTCGATTTTTTCGCTTACCTTAACAGCACCCATACCGAAAAGCTGACGGGCATTGATAATACCGATACCCCTTAGCTCTAAAAAGTGTCTTATATTATCCGGGGATGAGCCTACAAGGGTGATGTTTGATGCTTTTCTTATTTCAACCGCATCATCTGCTACCAGTCGGTGGCCTCTCTTTACAAGCTCTATTGCGGTTTCGCTCTTACCTACACCGCTTTCACCTAAGATAAGCATACCCTCGCCGTATACCTCAATGAGTACACCGTGACGGGTAATTCTGGGGGCAAGCTGAAGACTTAAGTATGCAACTAACTTTGAAGTAAAGGTGGATGTACTTTCCTCGCTTCTTAAAAGGGGAATTTCGCTTGCCTTAGCCTGCATTACCATTACCTCGGGTATCTCCATTCCTCTTGATACCACCACAGCGGCAGGCTTATGCTCAAAGAAGGTTTTAAGTCTTGCTGACATCATTTCCGGACCTATTTCGGAAAGATATGCAAGCTCCGCCTTTCCTATTATCTGAATACGGCCGTTATCAAAATACTCATAAAAGCCTGCAAGCTGAAGTCCCGGTCTGTTTACATCAATATTTGAAATCATTATATTTGCCGGATTTTGGGGAGTGTGGATTATTTCCAGTTTGCACTCATCAATGATTGCTTGCAGGGAAATTTTAAATTCCTGTGCCATAGTAACCTCTTTTCTGTTTTTATTTTCGGGCACAATGCACCCATCATATAAATTATACAACAACTTAAGGATTATTTCAATAGATTTACAGAAAATTTAATGTGGGGGTGGATTTCGTTCTGTTAAGGGGCGGTGCGTACCCTTGGAGTTCCTTAACGGGGGTTTTAAGGGGGCTTGCCCCCTTAAGGGGGTCGCAGGGCGCCAGCCCCGATTTACTCCCCTCTTCCCGAGGGGAAGGGGGGGCAAGGGGGGATGGGGTTGCCCGACAGCAGTCGAAAAAACAAAAGAAATCACATAACCCCTTAACAAAGCAAATTCCCACTTACAAAAATAAAAAAGGGAAGCTCTCGCTTCCCTTGGTTTTTGTTATCAGCCGTTTCCTACCTTGATAACATATATATCCACATACTGAAGTCCCCATTGACATGAGTCATAATAGTGATCCTCTCTGTTGCCCATATATACGTCTACAGGAATTGTTCCGTCCATCATTCCGTCACCGGTGTCAGCCGCAATAGCATAACCATAACATATATCATCATTCTGTCCCACAATGTAACAAAGTGATCCGTAGGGGATTACATTGGGATTTACCGCACAAGTGCCTATCTCGGCAAGTCTGCCGCTGGCTGTGTATGCGCCCATGGGGGCTGTATATGCTGTTGCCTTGCCGGAAATAATGTATTCATAATTTACCGGTCTGCCGTTTTCAAGTACGATCGAAGGATCGTCCAGCTTGCAATAGGGCTCTGCTACCGCTTTTCCCTCTGCAATTACCTCGTCTACCCTTTCCCTTACAATTTCGGTGAAAACACTTTCACCTGTCTTTTCACCGTCAATATAAGTAACCTCTGTGGTGGTGCGCTCAATTCCGTCCACACCATCAGTTCTTACCTCGCTTGTGCCTATAACACTTAAATTATCGGCAACATACTTTGTTTCGTAGGGAACATATCTTGTAACAGAGGATTTCTTAATAAGCACTCTTGAAACCTTGATTGTGGTGCTTTCGGTAATTACCTTGTCAATAGCCTCAGATACCATATCGTCCTCATCCATGGTAATTCCGGCTCTGTCAAGTAATTCCTTTGTGGTGTTGTCAAGGCATTTTACAACGGTTTTAGTTCCGTCAGCCTCAATAACTACATCATAGGCTCTCTTAATATCAATTACTGAGCCCTCGGTGGGTACGCTGTCCTTTGAGGGGGTGGTTCCGTCAAACTCACCCATTTCAATGCCGAACTGCTCTAAAAGCTGTTCTACTGTGCTGTCAATGTTGTAAACCTCGCCGATTTTCTCGCCGTTACAGGTAACAGGCACTGCAAATGATCTTGTAATTGTCAGCACCGCTGTCTTTTCATTATCTGTAAAGCCGGTGAAATCAACTCTGTCGTAGGGGCCTACATCAATGAAGTTTTCATTTAATATCTGTGCAGGATCTTCATTTACGGTATAAACTATACGCTCTGAAGCTCCGTCTACAATCTTTACATCATTTCTGAAGTATAAAAGACCGGTCATCAGAAATACACTGAAAACGCTTCCGAATATAAGAAGCATCTTAAGTGCTATGTTCTTGGATATGCGTACCGAAAACTTGGTATTTTTTAATCTTAGAAACATAACTTCTGCCTTTCCTTGTTTTATGCTTGGTTGAACTTAGTCGCAGTTTTATCTGCGTTAGTGTCATTATAAAGTGTTTTTATGGAAATGTCAAATAAAAATAGCTGTTGAAATTTGTATACTTTTCACAAAAAGCCTTGAGTAAAATTTTTGTTATGAAATTGTAATCAGTTAATATTAAGTTAAATAAAGTAATCTTATGGAAATTTATGTAATTTGTTTATAGCAGAATAAACAAAAATCCCCTATTATTGATTTTGTATATACTTCACAAAATTTTTAAACAAATTTTATGTACTTGTGCATTTATCACATATGAAAACAAAGGCGGTGTTAATTTTTCTTTTATTTTAATATGAGGGATTGGCGGTGTAATGGGGGCAATGGGGGGGTGTTTTTTTGTTAATGGGTGGGGCGTACCCCCTTTTATTTTTCGACTGCTGGGGGCATAGCGTACATCCATAAGGGGCTATGCTACCCCCTTATATGTATCGTCAGCAGACGGCTATCCCCATCCCCCCTTGCCCCCCTTCCCCTTGGGAAGGGGGGAGAAGTTCGGGGCTGCCGCCCTGCGACCGCTTAAGGGGGCAAGCCCCCTTAAAACCCCGTTGTATTCTTAATGTGGGCGGTAGCCCCCTTAATGGGGTGTGGGGCGAAGCCCCACAACAAATTCCCCCACAAAAAAATATCCGCCCCTCTGATATGCACCCCAAAAGTTAGACACTTTTGGGGTGCATATTTTTATGGCAAAAAAGGACAAATCTTTAGAAAGTACTCGGCAGAATTCAAAATAGGTGTTATAATGGATATGCGAGATCACCATTT